>JAFUNS010000017.1 GCA_017472925.1 Bacteroides sp.
TCAATGCATCTTCAACCTTTGTAAAATCGAAAGCCCAATTAATCGGTAGATTTAAAATCTCATAAATGGTTCTACAGGCTTCGTCAACATTGGAATAATCTTTGATTAATCCGACAAAAAGGTTCTTGTCAAAACCTTCGGTGCGAAGATAACCAGATAACCATTCCTGGCGTTCTTGTATCGTTAAAACCGTATCATAAACATTGATGTTGTTATGTTCATTGGTTGTACTTCGATAAAAGGGTATCGGGCATTCTTCTTGTGGTGGGGTGTCCAAGAACATATATCCCAAAGGTACATAGAACTTCTTGGCGAAGTCTTCAATATTCTTCATTGTTGGCAGTTTGGTACCTTCAATCCATTTTTGGAAATTGGTATCCTTTTGGGCATATTCATCAACATCTTTTCCAACTCGTTTTATCGCCCAAGTCAGAATGTCAGGATTAATATGTACTCTTGTTGCTGCCATTTCTTTACAAATTATATTACAAAGATATAATTAATCAATATATTGGTCAAGTTTTCAGCATAAAAACTATGCTAAAATTATGGAGTTATTGTACTATAATCTAATTAAGTGGTATAATCTGACTAACTATCCATTCTTTGTAAAGTACATAATAGACTGTTGTCCGCCCTGAATGATACGGATTTGAATTCCACATTTTGAGAACAGGTACAAAGTGGGTATTCATCCATGAATATTGACCCAAAACCGAAGTTAAACAGTTAAAAACTCAACGGATAATCCATAAAATATCGATTAATAAAGCGAAAAAAGGTATTTTCTCTACATTTTAAAACCTTTCGTTTCCGTTCGAATCTTATATTCAAAATACATCGTCTATATAATCGATATGTATTAACTATATAATCAAAGCATTATATTTATATATTCAAAGTGCTTTAAATATAAAATATATGCTGATAATCAACAAAATACAGATATTTGTATCTGTTTATTAAAGCAAGAACATTTATTCATGTAGATAAATTTTTCTCTACATGTTCTCTACATGGCGTAATGTATTGATTATCAGATTCGCTGTAGAGATGTAGAGAAATTATCTAAAAATTAATATTTGTAATTAAAAAGAATACTTCCCTGAATAATGCCAGCCATTTGTCGAATGGATGCACCAATTTACCTATCAGTCTTTTTGCAATCGTTTCATGCTTTCGGTGGTAAGTTCTGAAATTACTTCTGATGAGAGGCGCATGCTTAATGCCGGATCCAAGTGATATTGTTCACCCAGTTCCCGTTGGATTTTGTCCAATTGGCTGAAGCTTGTGAGGCTCTGTTTTTGGAAGTCGGCATCATCCAATGTCATGTTCTGGGCTGTATAGATGCCGTTGATGACTTTTTCTGCCCGTTTGCGGAATTCTTTCTTGAAGATTCGTTCAGCAGTTTGCTGATACTCTGCAGCCTTTTCATCGTGTGCGTTTGGCGTTTGTTGGCGTCGGAGTATGGAATCAGTGGAAGTGGATAGGGTGTAGGAAGTTGCTTCGTCCGGCAACTCAGCCTTGTTGCTGGGTGGAAGTTCCTTGCGGTGCATTTCCACTTCTTGGGCAAAATGGATGCTTTCTTCCGTTGTGTTCTCGTCCTTAATGCCATGATATACCAATGTAAGTACACCTATAACGGCAACTCCCTTCAGAAGGCTTACTCCCCAATCGGTATAGCAAGATTGCTTCAAAGCTTTTCGCAATTGTCCCACGGTGGCATATCGCTTTTCGGGATGCTTGTCAGTTGCCCGACGGATGACTTGTTGTATGCCGATAGAGAGGTGGGAGAAACTGAATAGAAACTCCATGACCTTCCCCAATGAATAGATATCGCAAGCGGTGGGCTGTTGTATCTCTTCTTGATGGAACAATTCTGGAGCAGAATATTTTTCTTTAATCAGAAAAAAGGAAGGTTCGCAATTGAGGTAGGAACCTGCAGGATGGGCCAACTTCACATCAAGTGCCCGGCGGGTGATAAGTATGTTTTCCGGTCGAATGTTCAGATGACTGATACCTTTGCTGTGCAGATATTCCACGGCATCGAGCAATTGCATCATGATCTTCCTTGCTTGTGATTCGGTGTGAAGGTTAATCGACTCCTCTACCACGGCTCTATGGAGCGGTAGGGCGGCTACGTATTCCATGGCGATGTATTCCCCCTTATCGTCCTTGTCCATCGCAAGATAGCGCAACAGGTTAGGGTGTGTACATTGCTTTCCTGTTTCCCATTCTTCGGCAAAGGCACGACGATACGCCTCAATAGCAGCAAACTCCTTACAGGGACGCTTGATGTAAATCTTCTGTTTGTCCTTGTAGGTACCTATGGTGAGTGGTTCGGTTATTTTCATGCGACAAACTTAAGGCTTTTTTCTCAATTAACCAAAGATTTGTTTGCTTGGTTGCCGATGAAACTGTATCTTTGCATTTCATTTTAAATATATCAATAACAATATGCCAACAATATCCATACGAGGAAACGAGATGCCGGCGTCGCCTATCCGGAAATTAGCTCCGCTGGCTGATGCTGCCAAGCAAAAGGGAATTCATGTGTATCACTTGAATATCGGTCAGCCCGACCTTCCCACTCCACGAGCGGCCCTCGATGCGATTCATAATATAGACCGAAAGGTTTTGGAATATAGCCCCAGCCAAGGTTATCGCAGTTATCGCGAAAAGTTGGTGGGCTATTATAAGAAGTATGACATCAATCTTACCGCCGACGATATCATCATTACCACCGGTGGCTCGGAAGCCGTTTTGTTCGCTTTCTTAAGCTGTCTGAATCCGGGTGATGAAATCATTGTGCCCGAACCTGCTTATGCCAACTATATGGCATTTGCCATTTCGGCTGGTGCAGTTATCCGTACAGTAACTACTACCATTGAAGAGGGTTTCTCCTTGCCTAAGGTAGAAAAGTTCGAAGAACTCATCAACGAACGCACCAAAGCCATCTTGATTTGTAACCCCAATAACCCAACCGGTTATCTGTATACCCGTCGGGAAATGAATCAGATACGCGATATGGTGAAGAAGTATGACCTTTACTTGTTCTCCGATGAAGTATATCGTGAATTCATTTATACCGGTTCGCCTTATATTTCGGCCTGCCATTTGGAAGGCATCGAACAGAATGTGGTGCTGATTGACTCTGTATCAAAGCGTTATTCAGAATGTGGTATCCGTATTGGTGCTCTCATCACTAAGAACGAAGAAGTACGCAAGGCTGTAATGAAGTTCTGTCAGGCTCGTTTGAGTCCTCCATTGATTGGGCAGATAGCTGCAGAAGCCTCGCTCGATGCTCCTGAAGAATATGCACGCGATACATACGATGAATATGTAGAGCGCCGTAAGTGCTTGATTGATGGATTGAACCGCATACCTGGTGTATATTCGCCCATCCCCATGGGTGCCTTCTATACTGTAGCCAAACTTCCTGTAGACGATTGCGAGAAGTTCTGTGCATGGTGCTTGTCCGACTTCAATTACGAAGGCGAAACCGTTATGATGGCTCCTGCAACTGGTTTTTATACCACTCCAGGTGCCGGCAAGAACGAAGTCCGTATTGCTTACGTACTGAAGAAAGAAGACTTGGTGCGTGCCTTGTTCGTGCTTCGTAAGGCTCTCGAAGCCTATCCGGGCAGAGTGGAGGAGTAAGCAATGAACTGGAAACTCTTTGTTGCCCGTCGCATCTATCGTAGCAAGGAGGGCGGTAAGGAAATATCCAAGCCGGCCGTCCGCATTGCTATGGCAGGGATAGCTATTGGCTTGGCGGTGATGATTGTGGCCGTGGCTGTGGTTATCGGCTTCAAGCATCAGGTGCGCAACAAAGTGGTAGGCATTGGCTCCGATGTATTGGTCACCAATTTCGACCAACAAAAATCTTATGAAACAGTTCCTATAGTGGCGGGCGATAGTGTGCTTGCCCAATTACGTTCGGTAGAAGGTGTGAAGCATGTTCAGCGCTATTCTACCAAACCTGGTATGATTATGACCGATGACAATTTCATGGGCATGGTCTTGAAGGGAGTGGCCAATGAGTATGATTGGACTTTCTTGAAGGGGCATTTGTTGGAAGGGGAGATACCCCTGTTCTCGGATACGGCATCGACCAATCAAGTGTTGGTGTCGAAAACCATCGCCAACAAACTCAATTTGCAAACGGGTGAAAAACTATATACCTATTATATAGAGGGAGAGAAGGTGCGTGCCCGTAGATTGGAGGTAGCAGGCATCTATCAGACTAACTTTACGGCTTATGATGATGTTTTCCTTATCACTGACCTTTATACAGTAAACCGATTGAACAATTGGAAGACCGACCAAGTAAGCGGCATGGAAGTGGCCATTACCGATTATAATCGGTTGGAAGAAATGAAGGAAGGCATCAGTAGCCTTGTGGGTATGCAGACTGACCGATATGGTGGCATTTATTATGTGCAGACGGTAGAAGAAGCCAATCCTCAAATCTTTGCATGGCTTGATTTGCTTGATTTGAATGTATGGGTGATTCTAATCCTAATGACAGGTGTAGCGGGCTTTACTATGATATCGGGCTTGCTTATCATTATCCTTGAACGTACAAACATGATTGGGGTGCTGAAAGCCTTGGGTGCAGACAATACAGCTATCAGAAAGGTGTTCCTCAGCTTCTCTGTTTTCTTGATAGGTCGAGGTATGGTGTGGGGAAATGTCATTGGATTGTTGTTCATTCTCATACAATCGCAATTCAATCTCTTTAAGTTAGATCCTTCCATTTATTATATAGACCATGTGCCGGTAGAGTTCAACTTATGGCTATATCTGTTGCTCAATGTGTGTACATTGATTGTCTCTGTCCTGATGCTGGTAGGCCCGTCCTATCTCATTGCACACATCCATCCGGCCAAATCCATTCGTTTTGAATAGTTATCCTAATCGTTTGATTGCCAAATGATGTCCTTCTTCGGCCGCTTTGTGATACCATTTCATAGCTAATACTATATTGTGCTCACCTATCCATCCTTCTTCATAGGCTTGTCCGATGCGGTAATGTGCATAAGGATCGGTGGATAGTAGGTATGCTTCGAAAGCTTTCTTTAAATTGGGCTTTACTTTACCGCAACCTTTACGATAGAGGTCGCCCAAATTAGTGGGGGCATAAAGGGTATCGCCAGCTTTATAGGCTTCTGTAAACCAATAAATGGCTTCTTCACCATCTATAGGTATTCCAATGCCTTCTTGATGAATGGTACCTATATCGTTGAGTACTACTCCCTGCAATTGCAAACCACTATCGTATTCATCGACTAATTCAAGTAAATGATCTACATCTTCTTGTGAATAGGTCTCATAAGTTTCAGAACCATCCAATTGCCAGGACTTTACCCTACCAATGGGCACATGTTGAGGAATATCCACTTCCACTTCCTCATCAAGATTGTCGATAGGAATCTCATCCCAATCATCGAAACTGGGAAGTAAATTATTTCTAAGCATGTATTGTATATAGCCGTAGATACGTGGGGTAGATGAATGGAGATTTACACCAAATGGATAAAGAATATCTTCTGATACATAATGGAAGTCGTTAAAGGCTTGTGAAAAGAAGTAGCGGGGCACTACAGTAAGTGTTCCTTTTAATCGGGCTATTTCTTCGGAAATGGTATTTTCTACCCATTCTTCGTTCATCTGTTGGTAGATGTGATTTATGTTCATGTTTCCATCCAGATACTTGGTCAGTGTATCTACCAGATAAGGAAAGAACTTCAAGTCATCATAAGCAGCCAGATTGTCTATGCTGATGGTATAAGTGTCTTTTAGATTGTAACTTATTATAAATAAGGTAGTAGACTTGCCTTCTCGATAAAAGTACCAGTTAATGCTTTCACCGGGTACTTCGAAATGATGTCTGAGTTGCAATTCGGGAATATCCAGATATTCCTTGAACGCTAGAAAGTCGAGCGATGCCTTTGAATGGATAGTAACAGTAGTATTCATGTTACAAAGATAATGCTTTGAGTGAATGTATCAAAATAATAAAGGTCTATCATACAATGTATCATTCTGAACATGCTCAGAATGATACATTATGAAAGATTTATTTATGTCACACCCTTGAAAGATTCACTCGGAAGTAATCTTCAATCGTTCTTCTTCGCTGAGTGAAGCCAAATGTTCTACCCATACAAGGTCCAGATTCATGGCTTCGGCCAATCGAGTGCCATATTCTTTGTCGGCTAAGTAGCAATGGGCTGCATGGCGATATTTGATGTTGTACGTTACGGGTTTCATGTCGGCAACGGTATTTTGTATCAATAGCTTACGCTTGTCTTCTTTCATCAATCTATAAAGGTTCCCCGGTTGGTAAAAACAATTGTCCGTTCGGTCTTCATAGGGATTGTGTCGCATAGACAATCCTTCGGTAGGTGATGTAGGATAAGAAGTGCCGGCCTTTGTATTCCATTCTCCGATACTATTGGGTGAATATCCCTTAGTTGCACCATTGTTGCCATCTACCCGCATTTGTCCGTCGCGATGATAACTATGCATGGGGCAACGTGGACGATTTACTGGTATTTGGTCGTGATTTACTCCCAACCGATAACGTTGTGCATCGCCGTATGAGAATAATCTTCCTTGTAGTAACTTGTCGGGTGAAAGTCCTAATCCGGGTACAATGTGCGTTGGATTAAAAGCCGCTTGTTCCACATCGGCAAAATAGTTGTCTGGATTACGATTCAGTTCCATGACGCCGACTTCTATCAACGGAAATTCCTTATGACTCCATACTTTGGTAATGTCAAATGGATTTTCCTTATATGTTGCGGCTTGTTCTTCGGTCATGATTTGGAAGTAGAGTGTCCATCGTGGATAATCCCCTTGAGCTATGGCATTGAACAAGTCGCGTTGGTGACTTTCGCGATCGTTTGCAACAATAGCAGCGGCTTCTTCATTGCTTAAGTTCTTAATTCCTTGTTGGGTACGCCAATGGTATTTCACCCAAAACCTTTTTCCTTCTTTGTTGATAAGACTATAGGTGTGAGAACCGAAACCATGCATATGTCTATAACTGGCAGGAATACCTCGGTCGGACATAACAATTGTGATTTGATGGAGAGCTTCGGGTAACATTGTCCAAAAATCCCAATTGGTTTGTGGAGAACGGAGATTGGTTTGCGGGTCTCTCTTTACGGAATGATTCAAATCTGGGAATTGAAGCGGATCGCGAATAAAAAATACAGGGGTATTGTTACCAACTAAATCCCAATTTCCTTCTTCTGTATAAAACTTCACGGCAAATCCGCGGATATCGCGCTCTGCATCCGCAGCACCTCGCTCACCTGCTACAGTAGAGAAACGTACGAATACATCCGTCTGCTTGCCCACTTCAGAAAAGAGTTTGGCAGAGGTGTAAAGTGTTACATCTTGGGTTACGGTAAAAGTTCCGAAAGCTCCGCTACCTTTGGCATGCATCCGTCGTTCAGGGATGACTTCGCGATCAAAGTGGGCTAACTTCTCGATGAGCCATGTATCTTCCAAAGTTATTGGGCCTCGTTGTCCGGCGGTAAGCGAATGGGTATTGTTTTCTACCGGTGCCCCGTTCTCGTGGGTAAGGAATTTCTCTTCCATAAATAGTCTGTTTAGTGGTTGTTTAATAACTGTTTACTTATAACAAACTTATTTATGAGATTGTTTTGAGGATGTATACTTATGTGAAGATGTGTTGTATATATAATTAATGAGTCTGTGCCTAAAAAAAGTGGATGCGTATTTCTACACACCCACAATCATTTATGCTAATTCTTCTGATGTAATTCCTTTAGGAAGTTCCCTACAATTATATCGTGATGCCATAATCTCGCCATAAGCACCGGCCGAACGTAGGGCGAATAGGTCGCCACGGTGAACCTTGTTTAAGTCAACTGATTTTAAGAACACGTCACTCGATTCGCAGATGGGACCAACTACATCATAAGTCTCCTCGGCCTCATTGGAAGTAAGATTCTCTATACGATGATAGGCTTGATAGAGGGCAGGGCGGATAAGGTCGGTCATGCCTGCATCGAGGATAGCAAATTGCTTTCCTGTTCCTTGCTTTACATAAGTCACTCTACTGATGAGGCTGCCACATTGTGCCACAACAGCTCGTCCCAATTCAAAATGAAGAGTTTGACCTGGCAACAAATGCAAATGCTTGTGATAAGTAGCAAAGAAATCGGCAAAGTTCGGGATAGGGAAATGATTCGGATGATGATAGTCAATTCCCAAACCACCGCCTACGTTGATGTGTTCACATACAATGTGGTGTTTCAACAATCTATCTTGCAATTCATTCACACGATTACAAAGCGCTACAAAATCATCCATTTCCAATATTTGTGAACCGATATGGAAATGAAGGCCCACAAACTTTATGTTCTTCATTTGTTGAGCCTGCTCGATAACCGGTATCATATCGTCCATAGTGATGCCGAACTTGTTTTCGGCTAACCCTGTGGTGATATTGGCATGGGTATGTGCTCCCACATTAGGATTGATGCGGAAGGCTACATGAGCAATCTTTCCCTTAGCAGCGGCCAATTCATTAATCACTTCCAATTCGGGAATTGATTCTACATTGAAGCAGAATATGTCATGATCCAAGCTATAATTGATTTCCTTATCAGTTTTTCCTACACCGGCAAATACAATCTTCTTGTTTGGAAAACCTGCTTCTACCGAGGCTCTTACTTCGCCACCGCTTACACAATCGGCACCTAATCCGGCTTCGCGTATCACCTTCAATACTTTAGGATTGGCATTGGCTTTGATGGCATAATGTACCACAAAGTTCTCGTATTTCCCTGCTTCCCGATTGATGGTACTTAGTGTGTTACGTAATACATCCAAATCGTAGTAATAGAAAGGGGTTTCTACTTGCTTGAACTTTTCAATGGGAAATGTTCCTTTAATCATATAAATAATTGATTATGTGTGATAAGTATATGCGCTGATTTCTATTTTAGGCACGGATTACACGGATTTCACGGAATAAGATGATGTCTATTATTTATAAGGACCGTGTTAATCTGTGTAATCCGTGCCTAATTATAAATGATACTTCACAGATTAATGATTGAACAAATGCTTGCTGAGTGATTGCAATGCTTCTTTCTTGTCCGATTCGCGGATAAGGAAGGAAATGTTATAGTTGCTACCACCAAACGAAATCATACGTACAGGAATGTCGCGCATAGCATCGAGGGCCTTAGCTTCGAAACCAACGTTTTCCCATTCCAAATCACCTACTACGCAAATGATACACATGTCGTGATCTACGGTTACGGTACCATATTTCTTCAAATCATTCAATATTTCGTTCAGATGCTTGGTGTTATCGATAGATACAGAAACACCGACCTCTGATGTACAAATCATGTCAATGGATGTTTGGTAGCTTTCGAAGATTTCGAATACCTTACGAAGGAAACCATAAGCCAATAACATTCGGCCTGACTTGATTTTGATTGCGGTAATGTTATCCTTGGCAGCTACGGCTTTGATTTTTCCTTTTTCTGTATCGTTGGAAATCAATGTACCAGGAGCTGTAGGTTCCATGGTGTTGAGCAAACGCACTGGAATGTTGGCATACTTGGCCGGTTGAATACAAGTAGGGTGCAAAATTTTGGCACCGAAATAAGCCAACTCGGCTGCTTCTTCAAAGTGCAACTGACGTACGGGAGCTGTCTTTTCAACAATACGAGGATCGTTATCGTGCATACCATCGATGTCTGTCCATATTTGGATTTCGTCGGCACCAATAGCGGCACCAATCAAAGAGGCACTATAGTCGCTACCACCACGTTGAAGATTGTCGATTTCACCATATGCGTTACGACAGATAAATCCTTGAGTAATGTAGATCTCTGCATCAGGGTAAAGCTCAAGTTGTGCGGCCAATTTGGTTTTGATGTAAGTTGGATCGGGTTCGGCATTCTTATCAGTACGCATGAATTCCAGGGCAGGTAACAATACAGCTTTAACTCCTTGCTCCTGCAAGTAGTTGGTAACCATGTTGGTAGAGATAAGTTCACCTTGTGCCAAGATAACCTTTTCTTCGAAAAGAGTGAAAATATCCTTGGTGTACGAACGGATGTAATTGAATTGTGCCTTGATGAATTCCAATGTCTTTTGTTTGTATTCTTCAGTGCTATATAACTCATTTACATGCTGTTTGTATTTACTTTCCAACTTATTAATGATTTCATTGGCACCTTCCGGATTCTTTTTGTACAGATAATCCGAGATTTCAACCAAAGTGTTGGTTGTGCCCGACATGGCTGAGAGGACAACAATCTTACGTTCACCATCGGTAATTAACTTGGCTACTTCCTTCATACGTTGTGGAGTACCTACGGATGTACCTCCAAACTTCAATACTTTCATTTTATCTATTATTTTAAATTATTTAATTCGTATTTAATTATTGTATCATTTCCTCAGATTGACACGCAGATGACTCACAAGTAATATGTTTGTCTGCAAACCGATATACTTTTCCTGGGTATTCGCTAAGTAAATTCAGGTTGTGTGTAGTCATTAAGATAGCAGAGCCGGATTCGCAAATGTCTCTTAACAATTCAACAATCTTTCGTCCTGTTTCTACGTCGAGGTTCCCTGTTGGTTCGTCGGCCAATATCAATTCTGGTTTGTTGAGGATAGCGCGAGCAATCACGATGCGTTGTTGTTCGCCACCCGATAGCTCATTGGGCATTTTGTTCCCTTTACCGGTCATCCCAACTAGTTCCAAAACTTCTTCGATACGGTAATCTATTTCATGCTTGTTCTTCCAACCGGTAGCTCGAAGTACAAATTCCAAATTAGCGTAGATGGTACGATCTGTCAACAATTGGAAGTCTTGAAAGACTATCCCGATGCGTCGACGAAGTTCAGGAATATGCTTTTGCTTGATGGTTTTCATGTTATATCCCATGACTTCGGCTTCGCCAGCTTTCACTTCCAATTCTCCATAAAGGGTTTTCAATAGTGATGTCTTGCCGGAGCCTACTTTACCAATCAAGTAGACAAATTCCCCTTTGTTCAGTTCCAGATTGACATCCTCCAAGATATCGTTGTCTTGTTGCTGGATGCGTACGTCTTTGTATCGAATCAGTATATCACTCATAAATATGGTTTAATGTCTTTTCCACGTTGAACTATGACGCTCTTTCAATTCGCGGGCGAGGTCTTCGATGCGATATCCTTTCGAAGTAAGCAACACGATGAGGTGGTAGATAAGGTCGGCTCCTTCGTAAATGAGTCGTTCATCGGTTCCGTTGCAAGCTTCGATTACCGCTTCTACGGCTTCTTCGCCTACTTTTTGCGCCATTTTGTTTACGCCACTTTTGAAGAGGCTGGTGGTGTACGAGCCTTCGGGCATTTCTTCATAGCGCTTGCAGATGAAGTCTTGTAGTTCTTTGATGAACATGATGTCTTGTTTGTTTTCTTCTCCCCAACAAGTATCGGCGCCTGTATGGCATACGGGACCTACCGGATTCGCCTTTATTAATAAGGTGTCGTTGTCGCAATCCACTTTGATGTCGACTACGTTCAGAAAGTTTCCGCTTTCTTCGCCTTTTGTCCAGAGGCGGTTCTTGGTGCGGCTGAAGAAGGTAACCTTACCTGTTTCTAAAGTCTTTTGGTAGGCCTCTTCGTTCATGAAACCGAGCATGAGCACCTTCTGTGTATAGTTGTCTTGTATGATGGCGGGGATAAGTCCGTTCATCTTTTCGAAATCCAAATTCATTGTATCTATTCTTTCTAATGGTTCCTAAATTCGTAAAACGATGTTTTCTTGTGTGTAAAACGATGTTTTCCTCTTCGTAAAACGACGTTTTCTTGAGGAGAACTCATAGCCTTACATTGATTCCTTGGGCACAAAGATAATGCTTTAATTCGGGAATCTTTATTTCTCCGAAGTGAAAAACGCTGGCGGCCAGTGCGGCATCTGCTTTCCCTTCGATGAATGTATCTTTGAAATGCTCCATTTTTCCGGCTCCTCCCGATGCGATGACGGGGATGGAGAGTATATCGGAAAGGTGGGCGAGGGCTTCGTTGGCATAGCCGGTCTTCACGCCATCGTGATCCATACTGGTGAAGAGAATCTCACCGGCACCACGTTCGTTGGCTTCTTTGGCCCAATCGAACAGGTATTTGTCGGTTTCTATGCGTCCGCCATTCAGATAGCATTTCCATCCTTGGGGCGTTTGTTTGGCATCGATGGCTACTACACAAACTTGTGAGCCAAAGTGTTTGGCTATCTCGTCAATCAATTGCGGATTCTTGATGGCCGATGAGTTGATGGATACTTTATCGGCGCCGGCACTCAACAGACGGTCAACATCGGACAGCTCGTGGATGCCTCCTCCTACGGTGAAGGGGATGCTGATGTTGGCGGCCACCCGTTTTACCAAATCGGTAAAGGTCTTGCGGCCTTCGTGACTGGCAGTTATGTCGAGATAAACCAGCTCATCAGCTCCTTGTTCGCTATAGGCTCGCCCCAATTCTACGGGGTCTCCCGCTTGGCGGAGGTTTACAAAATTGGTTCCTTTTACGGTTTGCCCGTCCTTGATGTCGAGGCATGGTATGATTCTTTTAGCTAACATAGGCTTCCTTTACATAAAACGGTTCAAGTCTTTCATTGTAATTTTTCCTTCGTAAAGTGCTTTCCCAAATACAACGGCGGGAATCTTGGCCTCTTGAAGTTTAATGATATCGTCTATCGAGCTTACCCCACCGCTGGCTATGAGGTGCATTTCGGGAAATTGTTGCATGATTTGCTTGTACAATTCAATGGAAGGACCTTGCAACATGCCATCGCGACTGATGTCTGTACAAAGTACTTTTCTAATGCCTTCCTTGGTATATCCTTCGAGGAAAGGCAACAATTCTTGTGTGCTTTCTTCCTTCCATCCGCTTACGGCTATGCGATTATCCTTAGCATCGGCTCCCAAAATGATTTTATCGGCTCCATATTGATGCAACCATTTCTTGAACAATTCAGGATTCTTGACGGCTATACTTCCAAGCGTAACCATTTGTGCACCATTCTCGAAAGCGATAATCAAGTCTTCGTCACTCTTGATGCCCCCTCCAAAATCTATAATCAGTGAAGTGCGGCTTGCTATGGTTTCCAATACCCGATAGTTGACGATATGATGAGAAGCGGCACCATCCAAATCGACAACATGCAAACGACGGATGCCGTGTGCTTCGAATTCTTTGGCTACTTCCAACGGATTCTCGTTGTATATCTTCTTTGAATTGTAATCGCCTTGCGACAAACGAACACATTTTCCGTCTATAATGTCGATGGCAGGAATCAATTCTATCATAATTCTTCTCCTTATATTATAGTTCTATAAAATTGCGCAAAATACGTTCACCTACCTTACCACTCTTCTCAGGGTGAAACTGAGTGGCATAAAAATTGTCCTTATGCAAGGCCGAGCTATAAGGAAGTATATATTCCGTTTGTGCAGCTGTATGCTCGTTCAACGGTACGTAGAAGCTATGGACGAAATATACGAACTCTTCTTTCTCGAAGCCTTTGAACAATGCACTATGGGTATTTGTCAAGGTGTTCCATCCCATGTGAGGCACTTTTTCTTCGTGGCGTGTCGGTTGGAATTTCTTTACATCAATATCGAAGATGCCTAAACAATCGGCATCACCCTCTTCCGAATGGCTACACATCAATTGCATCCCCAGACAAATGCCCAATACCGGTTGTTTCAAATCTTTAATAAGCAAATCGAGCTTTTGTTCACGAAGATAGTTCATGGTTGTTTCTGCTTCACCCACTCCTGGAAAAATCACCTTGTCGGCTTTCAATAATGCTTCCTTGTCGGCGGTAATAACAGCTTCCACACCCAAGCGTCTCAAGGCATAATCTACCGAGTAGATATTCCCTGCATTGTATTTTACGATAGCTATGTTCATCAGTTAAAGATAACAGTTTTATTCTTATATGTCAATACTTTACGGTCGATGTGTTTCAATACGGCACGCGAAAGCACAATTTTTTCTAAGTCCTTACCTTTGCTCACCAAATCCAGAACGGTGTCCTTGTGTGTGATTCTTACTACATCTTGTTCGATGATGGGACCCGCATCAAGCTCCGTAGTGACATAATGGCTGGTGGCACCAATAATTTTTACCCCTCTTTCAAATGCAGCATGGTAGGGTTTGGCACCTACAAAAGCCGGCAAGAATGAATGGTGTATATTAATAATGTGGTTAGGATATGCCTCAATCATCTGTTCGGAGATTACTTGCATATAGCGTGCCAACACAATGAAACTCACTTTGTGCTTCTTCAGCAATTCCATCTCGGCCTTTTCCTGTTCGACTTTATTTTCTTTGGTGATAGGGAAGAGGTAGAAAGGAATACCAAAGCGTTCGGCCACATGTTGCAGATCAGAATGGTTACTGATGATAAGTGGAATTTCTACATTCCATTCACCGGCGGTATATCTAGCCAACATATCGAACAAGCAATGTGACATCTTTGAAACAAATATGGCCATACGAGGTTTTATGTCCGAGAAATACAATTTGAACTTCATGTTGTATTTTTGGGCATATAATGTATCAAAGTAGTCTTGAATCTTGTCTTTAGGAATTAAGAAATCCTTCAATTCCCATTCTATACGCATGAAGAAAATATTTTCGGCATGGTCAACGTATTGATCCAAATATACAATGTTACCTTTATTTATAGTAATAAAGTTGGTTACCTCGGCCAAAATTCCTGGTTGGTCGGGACAATGCAACAATAATTTAGCTGTAGTATTCATCTTATTTATTCGATTGTTATCTTTTGAAGGCGCAAAAATAGCGAAATATTACTAATTAACTATATTTTTGAGCAAGAAGTTTGCAAAAAAGATGAAAATAATGACAAATGAGTGTTTTGCTTAACTCTCATTATTTGTTGGTAAATGAAATTATTTGATGTTTTTTCGTCAAAACCCTTGCGAAATTAAAAATAATGCGTACCTTTGCACTCGCAATCGGAAACGATGCCCAATGGTGTGGTAGTTCAGCTGGTTAGAATACCTGCCTGTCACGCAGGGGGTCGCGGGTTCGAGTCCCGTCCATACCGCCATTCGGAAGAATGAGAATTGGTTTGATTCGCTAGCTCAGCAGGTAGAGCACAACACTTTTAATGTTGGGGTCTTGGGTTCGAGCCCCAAGCGGATCACAAAGAAAGGAGTCACTAATAATTTAGTGACTCCTTTCTTTATTATATTGGATATAAATTCTTTTAATATATATCATTTTAAATGTTATAAGTAGTTATTATCAAATGAAAAAGGTAGTAGAGCTTTTACACCTTCTATAATAATTGTTTCCTTTTCTCCAAACAATAGAATCTTTATGGGGTGCCCGAATCTTTTCTCGGTTTCCATGATTACTTGTCGACAAGCCCCACAGGGGGTAATGGGTGTTTGAGTAAATCCTTCTTGAGATTTGGCTGCTATGGCCAGCATTTTTACAGGTTGGTCGGGATATTGACTGTTGGCATAAAACAAAGCGGTACGCTCGGCGCAAATACCTGATGGATAAGCAGCATTTTCTTGATTGCTACCTGTAATGATTTCATCGTTTGCTAATAGGACAGCTGCTCCCACAGAAAAATGTGAGTATGGAGAATAACTCTTATCTGTTGCTCGACGGGCGCATTCTATCAAGTGTTGTTCTATTGCAGACAACTCTTCGTAAGTGACCCTTAGATATTTAATTACTATTCTTCCTTCCATCATGGTTTAGAGAGTTTACTTGTTTTTGCAAATATACGTTTTTTCTTTGGAAATAGATATTAGTGGACGCATTTGTTTCAACTCTTGATTTGCATTATCTTTGCGCTGATTAATATATTTCTATTTTCATTCTTATGATTACCAGATGTTATCTTGAAATAACGAATGTATGCAATCTTGATTGTGTGTTTTGTCCTAAGACTCGTCGGACAAAGCATAGGCTTACAATGGATGAATTCGAAACGTTGACAGATAAGTTGAAAGGGCATGTCCGATTCTTGTATTTCCATTTGATGGGAGAACCCTTTCTTCATCCTCAATTGTCACAATTTATCTATGTAGCTAAGGAGAAAGGATTTGTACCGGTATTGACAACCAATGGTACGCTCTTATCGGATGCTGAAGATGTTATTGCTGCTCATCCACATAAAATTCAGATTTCTTTGCATTCGCACGAAGGAAATGGAAAGGAATCTCCTGAAACCTATATTGAAGAAGTAATGAACTTTGCTCTGAAAGCTTCAAATCAAGGAATTATAATAATACTTCGTCTATGGAATGAAGGCGGGTATGATTCTGCGAATGAACAGATTCTTCAATTGATAGCACGTTTTCTGCCACACCCCTGGACGAAACGGAATGACGGATGGAAATTGACTGATAATCTCTATATAGAATTTGATAAGATGTTCGAATGGCCGGATGAAAGTCGTGATTTTTATACTGATAACAATATATTTTGTTATGCGCTTCGTAACCAGATAGGAGTATTGGTGGATGGGAGCGTTGTTCCTTGTTGTTTAGATCATGAAGGTGATATGGCTTTAGGAAATTTGTTCGAACAGTCATTTGAAGAAATATTGTCATCAACTCGTGCTTGTTCCATATACGATGGCTTTACTAATCATAAAGCAGTAGAGACCATGTGTCAACGCTGTGGATATGCAGTACTAACCAAATGTTTCCGCCAATAAAACGGGCTTGTAGAGTCACTTCTTTTTAACCTTATATACTTTTTGCAAAAAACAAAGGGATAAATGTTTCTATCTATCTAATTTTTTGTACCTTTGCAATTTAAAATTTGGAGGTGCCTCCAGAAACTTAATCGATTAAGAAAAAAACTACATAATATGAGTAAGAAATTTGCAGAACTTTCGCAACTCAACCTTTCGCAGGTAAACAAGGAAGTGTTGGCTAAATGGGATGAGAATGATGTATTCTCTAAAAGTATGACAGAACGTGAAGGATGTCCGTCTTTCGTATTTTACGAAGGTCCTCCTTCTGCAAATGGTATGCCTGGTATTCACCACGTAATGGCACGTACCATTAAGGATACTTTCTGTCGATACAAAACCATGAAGGGTTTTCAAGTTAAGCGTAAAGCAGGATGGGATACCCATGGACTTCCTGTTGAACTTGGTGTAGAAAAAGCATTGGGCATTACTAAAGAAGATATTGGTAAGACTATTTCTGTAGCCGAATATAATGCTGCATGTCGTAAAGACGTCATGAAGTTTACCAAAGAATGGACTGATCTTACTCATAAGATGGGTTATTGGGTGGATTTGGACGATCCATATATCACTTACGATAACCGTTACATTGAAACTTTATGGTGGCTTTTGAAGCAACTTTACAACAAGGGCTTGCTCTATAAAGGTTACACTATCCAACCGTATTCTCCAGCTGCAGGTACAGGCCTTAGCTCACACGAATTGAATCAACCAGGTTGTTATCGTGACGTGAAGGATACTACTGTTATCGGTCAATTCAAGATGAAGAACCCGAAACCGGAAATGGCAGAATGGGGTACTCCGTACTTTATTGCTTGGACCACTACTCCTTGGACATTGCCTTCAAACGTGGCTCTTTGTGTGGGTCCGAAGATTGACTATGTAGCTGTTCAGACTTACAATAGCTATTCTGGTGAAAAGATGACCGTAGTATTGGCTAAGCCTCTTTTGAATATGCACTTCAACCCGAAGGCTGCTGACCTTGCTCTTGAAGACTACAAGCCCGGTGATAAGCTTGTTCCATTCAAAGTGGTAGGAGAATATAAGGGTACTGACCTTGTGGGCATGGAATATGAACAACTCCTTCCTTGGGTTAAGCCGGTAAGTGTGGACGAAAACGGCCAATGGAAAGACGCATCTGCTCAGGCTTTCCGTGTGATTCCTGGTGACTACGTAACTACCGAAGACGGTACAGGTATCGTACACATCGCTCCGACTTTCGGTGCGGACGACGCCTTTGTTGCGAAAGCTGCCGGCATCCCGTCACTTTTTATGATAAACAAGAAGGACGAGACACGTCCGATGGTAGACCTTACCGGTAAGTTCTACTTGATGGAAGAACTTGATGAAACATTCTTGGATACTTGCGTGAACAAGGAACTTTATAAGGATTATGAAGGCCGTTGGGTCAAGAATGCTTATGATCCTCAGTTCACCGTAGATGGTAAGTATGATGAAAAGGCTGCTCAGCAAGCTGAATCACTTGATGTGTTCATCTGCATCAACATGAAGGGTGAAAACAAGGCCTTCAAGATTGAAAAGCATGTGCACAACTATCCACATTGTTGGCGTACGGACAAGCCGGTATTGTATTATCCGCTCGATAGCTGGTTCATCCGCTCTACTGCCGCCAAGGAACGCATGATGGAATTGAACAAGACTATCAATTGGAAACCTGAATCAACAGGTACTGGCCGTTTCGGTAAGTGGCTTGAAAACTTGAATGACTGGAATTTGAGCCGTTCACGTTATTGGGGTACTCCGCTTCCTATTTGGCGTAGCGAAGAAGGCGAAGAACTCTGCATCGGTTCGGTAGAAGAACTTTATAACGAAATCGAAAAATCAATTGCTGCTGGTTACATGACCACCAATCCATATAAGGAAATGGGATTTGAACCGGGAGTATATAATAAGGAGAACTACGATAAGATTGACCTTCATCGTCCTTATGTAGATGATATTACTTTGGTATCTGCATCGGGTAAACCTATGAAACGCGAACTTGACCTTATCGATGTGTGGTTTGATTCGGGTGCTATGCCTTATGCTCAGCTTCACTATCCTTTTGAAAACAAGGAAATAGTAGACAATCGTTCTTATTATCCAGCTGATTTCATTGCTGAAGGTGTAGACCAGACTCGTGGTTGGTTCTTTACACTTCATGCTATTGCTACCATGGTATTTGATAGTGTATCGTACAAGAACGTTATTTCAAATGGTTTGGTGTTGGACAAGAATGGTAATAAGATGTCCAAGCGTTTGGGTAATGCGGTTGATCCATTTGGTGCTATCGAACAATATGGTTCAGACCCATTGCGTTGGTATATGATTACTAACGCTTCTCCATGGGATAACTTGAAGTTTGACGTGGAAGGTGTAATGGAAGTAACTCGTAAGTTCTTTGGAACCCTTCATAATACCTATAAGTTCTTTGCTCCGTATGCTAACCTTGATGGATTTACATATGCTGAGGCAGAAGTGCCAGTTGCAGAACGTCCTGAAATTGACCGTTGGATTTTGTCTGAACTTAATTCATTGATTAAGAATGTAGATGCTTGCTATGCAGATTACGAACCAACTAAGGCGGGCCGATTGATTAATGATTTTGTGAACGATAATCTTTCTAACTGGTATGTTCGTCTTTGTCGTAAACGTTTCTGGGGTACAGGTTACACACAAGATAAACTTGCAGCTTATCAAACGCTTTATGTCTGTTTGGAAACTGTAGCTAAATTGATGGCTCCAATTTCACCGTTCTATGCCGACCAATTGTATATGAACTTAGTATCAACTACAGGTCGTGATAATGTAGTATCAGTACACTTGGCCAAGTTCCCAGAATGTGATGAAAGCATTATCGATAAGGAACTCGAAAACCGTATGCAAATGGCTCAGAAGGTATCGTCTATGGGCTTGGCACTCCGTAAGAAAATCAACATCATTGTGAAGCAACCACTTCAGAAGTTAATGATTCCGGTAGATGCTGTGACCAAAGAACGTTTGGAAGCGGTGAAGTCACTCATCATGAATGAAGTTAACATCAAGGAAATTGATTTTGTTGAAGGTGCTTCTGATATCCTTGTGAAGAAGGTGAAGTGTAACTTCAAGATTATGGGTAAGAAGTTTGGTCCGTTGATGAAGCAAGTAGCTGCAGCAGTAACTACTATGAGTCAAGAACAAATTGCAGAATTAGAAACCAATGGTAAACTTACTCTCGATTTGAATGGTACGCCTGCTGAAATTGAAGCTGGAGAAGTTGAAATCTTCAGTGAAGATATCCCAGGATGGGTAGTAGCCAATGAAGGTACCTTGACCGTAGCACTTGATACTGTTGTGACAGATGAACTTCGTCGCGAAGGTATTGCTCGTGAATTAGTAAGTAAGATTCAAAATATCAGAAAGAGCAGTGGCTTTGAAATTACAGATAAGATTAACATCACTCTTTCAAAAAATGCTCAGACAGATGATGCGATAAATGAATATAATACTTATATTTGCAACCAAGTATTGGCTAATAGCTTACAGTTGGCTGATAATGTGGAAGGTACAGAATTAGTATTTGATGAATTTACGCTTTATATAAATGTAGTGAAAGAATATTAACCTTTAAAAATACAATGTTATGGCTGAAAAGACAAGATACTCTGATGCGGAATTAGAAGAATTTCGAGCCATCATCATGGAAAAACTCGAAGTGGCACAACGTGAATATGATAGACTGAAAAGTACTATTATGAACAAGGATGGAAATAGTGTGGACGATACATCACCTACTTATAAGATATTGGAAGAAGGTGCAAACACTCTTTCTAAAGAAGAAACAACCCGTTTGGCTGCACGTCAACAAAAATTTATCCAGAACCTTCAAGCTGCTTTGATTCGTATTGAGAACAAGACCTATGGAATTTGTCGTGAAACAGGTAAATTGATACCTGCTGGACGTCTTCGTGCGGTTCCTCATGCGACTTTGAGTATTGAAGCAAAACAATCTGGAAGTAAATAATGATGATTTATTGGTTATTCTGAATGGAGATAGTATCTTCTATTCAGAATGACTATTTTTTGTACAAAAACTGAATAATGAATAAATTTCTTTCCAAAGGACAACTCTCAATTCTTATTATATTTTCGGTACTTATCATTGACCAAATTATAAAAATATGGGTAAAAACCAACATGTTTTGGCATGAAAGTATCCGTATAACCGATTGGTTCTTTATCTATTTTACAGAGAATAATGGCATGGCTTTTGGTATGGAAATAATAGGAAAATTATTTCTTACTTCTTTCCGTATCATAGCTGTAGTTTTGATTATTTGGTATTTGATAAAGATAGTGAAGCAGAATTTAAAGACCGGGTATATTGTTTGTATCTCATTGATTTTAGCTGGCGCTATCGGTAACATTATTGATTGTGTGTTTTATGGGGTATTGTTCAGTGAAAGCACACATAGCTCTTTAGCTACTTTTGTACCTATAGGTGAAGGTTATTCTGAATGGTTTTATGGAAAGGTGGTAGATATGTTCTATTTCCCAATCATTGATACAAATTGGCCAGAATGGATGCCTTTTGTTGGGGGAGAACATTTCATATTCTTTAGTCCTATTTTTAATTTTGCCGATGCAGCTATCAGTTGCGGTATTATTGCCTTGATTTTGTTTTATAGTAAATATCTGAATGATAATATGCATCATTCGGCAGAAAAGAATGAAACAGATGCGGATAAATAATTGGCTTGTCGGAGTATTGTTGAGCTGTTTGATTGTTGGTTGTGGAAAACAGATACCAAGTGATGTTATCCAACCCAGTCAAATGGAGGAGATTTTGTATGATTACCATCTTTCTGTAAGTATGACCAATAATCTGAAATCGGATGAATATTATAAGAGAAAAGCTTATCAAGATTATATCTTTCAGAAGCATTCGGTAACAGAAGCTGAGTTTGATTCGTCCATGGTTTGGTATACGCGTCATACAAGTGAATTGGCAGCTATCTATTCAAACTTGAGTGAGCGTTTCAAGAAGGACAAACAACGTATTGAAATGTTCTTGAATGCAAGAGGAGAAGAGGAATTCGTGTCATTACCTGGTGATACTGTTGATGCGTGGCCATATCGTAAATTGTATTGGTTGGCTGATAATCCAATGAATAATTTGTTTGTCTTTGAAATAGAACCAGATACTAATTTTCATTTGAAAGACGCTTTTTTATGGAAAGCCAATTATACCTTTTTATCTGAAGGTAGTGTAATTATGGCAATGAATGTGCAGTATGATAATGATTCTGTTATTGGACAAAGTAAGCAAATAGTACGTTCTGGAATGGATAGTATATATTTACATACTGATTCTACTTATCAAATAAAGAAGATTAACGGTTTCTTTTATTTATCAGGAGATTCTTTACAGAAACCTAATGTGTTGATTAATGATGTATCATTGACTAAGTATCATGCTCCTAAAGATTCAATTGTCAGCGAACTACAAGATAGTATAAATGCATCTTTAGTGAAGGATTCTGTCAATGTACTACCCCGATCAAAGAATAAGCTGATTGATAAACCTATCAAATTACAAAGAACACTACCTAATGAATGACATAAAGAAATTTGCGTGTCATAAGCTCTATTGGAATATAGATTCCTGTCAAGGGCAGTCTGTTGTTAGTGTCAATGATAGAGGTGAGGTAATTTCTTTTCAATTATTGGACGAAGAAATAAGACATACTGAATGGATAGGAGGGGTGATTATTCTTTCTCCTATGATAGAATTAAGTATGGCAAGAGATTTCAAAACACTGCTTAATGATGCTTTTCGAGAAAAAAATGATTCTCATTTATATGCATGGCATGTATCTCATTTCGATTTTACCAAAGAGGATATAAATCCTCAAAGTATTTTAAGAAAACTACATTGATCGTCTTCTGAATTCAGCACATACGATAGCAGTTGCTATGGCAACATTCAGCGATTCAGAGGTCTCTCTAGAAGTTGGATAGTTGGGTATATATAGTTTCTTATTGATTAGTTTCGACACTTCTTTACTTACTCCGTTCCCTTCATTTCCCATGATGATAAGTCCATTCTTGGATAAGTCTTCTCCGTATATATTGTTGCCATCAAGGAATGTCCCGAAAATCGGAATATCCTTTACAGATGTAATGAGTTTAACCAAATCGCAATAATGTAACTTGACACGTGCCAAAGCACCCATAGTCGCTTGAATAACTTTAGGATTATATACATCTACAGTACCATGGGAACAGAAAATATTTTCAATACCAAACCAATCGGCCAATCGAATGATGGTGCCTAAATTACCTGGATCTTGTATATCGTCTAATGCAAGGCATAGGGAATGTTTCATTATATCTGTTGGCGTTTCATAATGTGGTTGCTCAAATATGGCTAAAACATCTTGTGGCGTTTTCAATAAACTGGCGCGAGATAATTCATCGGGTGTTACTTCAATGATTTCATCTGCAGTAACTTTGGGATTCTTTTCTAACCAATTGGGAAGTGCTACAATGAGTTTACAAGGAAAATGACCTAATAAATCGCCTACTAATTTATGTCCTTCGGCTATAAATACTCCTTCTTCCTTACGATTTTTCTTTAATTCTAATGAGTGGATATATTTAATCTTGTTTTTGCTAAGCATAAATTTATTCAAAATACAATTATTATTGGCAAAGCTAAAAAGATATTTTTAATTTATAGCTATATTTGTGGAAAAATTATGAGAACCATTAAGGTATGATGAAGAGTTTACCACTTTATATATATATTCTTTGTGTATCATTGTTATGCTCTTGTTCCGTCAATAAATTTATTCCTGACGGAAGCTATTTATTGGATGAGGTTAACATTGAATCTGATACAAAAGAAGTAAATCCCTCTCAGTTTTCCAGCTATATCCGACAGAATCCTAATGCCAAATGGTTTAATTTGGTCAAAGTGCCTTTGCGTATCTATTGTATCTCGGGTAAAGATTCTACCAAGCGAATCAATCGCTTTTTTCGAAACATAGGTGATGCTCCTGAAATTTTTGATGAAGAAATCGCTTTGAAAACGCAAATGGAGATAGAAAAAGCGGTAAGGAACATGGGATATATGCAGGCGAATGTTAGCATGAACAAACAAATAAAGAAAAAGAAACTGAAACTGACGTACGATATTGCAGCAGGTAATCCTTATATGGTTAAGCATATTGCTTATGATATTAACGACCATTTGATTAGCGATATAATTGAAGCGGATTCCATCCAATCATATCTGTATGAAGGTATGCCTTTGGATGTGACGATATTGGATAATGAACGTCAACGAATTACCAAACAACTACAAAATAGTGGATATTATAAATTCAATAAAGATTTTATAGTATATCAGGCTGATACGATAAGAAATTCTCGTCTTGTAGATTTAACGATGAAGTTGTTGCCTTACCAGCGTAGGAAAGAAGATTTGCCAACACCTCATCAACGTTATACAATTAGGAATGTGAATTTTTTGGTGGATAATGATATCGCTCGTGTCGACAACAATTTTACGGGATATGATTCTTTGAGTTATAAAGATTACCATATTTATTATAAGGGTAAGACTTATCTGCGTCCAGGTACTTTGGTTGACTTCAATTATATTCAACCGCATGAATTGTTTAATGAGCAGGATGTGCAGAATACTTATTCGTCAATGGGACGTTTGCGCGCCTTGAAATATATTAATATACGTTTTGATGAGCTGGCAGATAGCGATAATCAATTGGATGCTAATATCCTTTTGACTAAAGGAAAGGATAAATCATTGTCTTTTGAAGTTGAAGGAACAAATTCGGCAGGTGACTTGGGAGCTGCAGCATCAGTTACTTTTCAACACCGTAATTTGTTTAAAGGGTCAGAAACCTTTACGTTTAAGGTGCGTGGAGCATATGAGGCAATTACAGGCTTGGAAGAAGGATATGAAAATGATGACTATAAAGAATATGGTATTGAAAGTAGTTTGAATTTCCCTCAATTTATGTTCCCTTTCTTGTCGTCTGAATTTAAGAGTAGAATTAGAGCAACCTCTGAAGTGGGAGCAAAGTTCAATTCGCAACTAAGACCAGAATTTACAAGAACATTGGCTTCTGCATCGTGGAGTTATCGATGGACGGATAAGATACGTTCCCAACATCGTCTGGATTTATTGGATATTAACTATATTTATGTACCCTGGAAATCTCAGACATTTACTGAATATCTTGAAAACTTGACAGACCGTAATTCTATCTTGATAAAGAGTTATGAAGACCAATTGATTGTAAAGATGGGCTATTCATATACATATAATAGTGCCAATAATCCGCTTGAAGCTAAAAAGCGTAGGAATACATATTCTATCCGTGTAAATATTGAAGAATCCGGTAATTTATTGTATGTTGCATCTAAATTGGTACACGATAAACCTAAAGGAAATTCAGGCTATGAAATAGCCAATATACCTTTTGCGCAGTATGTTAAAGGAGACTTTGATTATGCCCATCATTTCAATATTGACAATCGAAATTCTTTGGTTTTTCATATAGGGATGGGTATAGCATATCCGTATGCAAATTCTCAAATGCTTCCTTTTGAAAAGCGTTATTTCTCTGGAGGCCCCAATAGTGTGCGTGGATGGTCGGTACGTTCATTAGGTCCTGGATCATATAAGGGAGCTGATGGAGGCATGAATTATATTAATCATGCAGGTGATATAAAATTAGATTTGAATATAGAATATCGCACTTATTTGTTTTGGAAATTTCATGGAGCAGCATTTGTTGATGCAGGTAATATATGGAATATACACGAATATGAAGGACAAGAAGAAGGTACATTCCGGATGAAAACCTTTTATAAGCAGTTGGCGGTTGCTTATGGTTTGGGACTTCGTCTTGATTTGGATTACTTGATTCTTCGTTTTGATGGAGGTATGAAAGCAGTGAATCCTATGGATTCGGGAAAAGACAAGTATCCCTTTTTGCGTCCTCGTATGGGGCGTGACTTTGCTTTCCATTTTGCAGTTGGATATCCTTTCTAAACAATAATATATATAATTATGGGCCCCTATACGTTAGAAAAACTAAATGAATTAAAGGAATGGTTTGATACACATGAACTACCAATAGATTTGCAATTGGATAAATCTACATATATACCCGATTTGAAAGATACAGTGTTGGCTCTTTTGGATCAAGCGTTTGTATGTTATTCAAATCCGAAGATGCAAGGAGGTATTGTATTGCTTGAAAAAATTAAAATCCATTTGGATAAAACTTAAAAATGAACGGATATTTTGTCTGTTTTCTTCTTTTTTTATACATTTGGCAATAATTTACTAACATTTAATAATTTTATCATGAAAAAGTATTTGGCAGAAATGATTGGTACAATGGTTCTTGTACTCATGGGATGCGGCACAGCCGTTAGTCTTAATTGTGGTGTTGATCCAGCTTCTGTAGTTGGTACGGCAATAGCATTTGGTTTGGCGGTAGTTGCTATGGCGTATACCATTGGTGGTATCAGTGGTTGTCACATAAATCCTGCTATAACATTAGGTTGTTTGTTGAGTGGACGTATCGGTGGTAAGGATGCTGGTATGTATATGATTTTCCAGGTAATTGGTGCATTTATTGGTTCTGCTTTATTGGCTGTATTGGTTAGTGGCTTGACTCCTGAAGGAACTGCTACAGGTGCCAATGCATGTTCTGGAGATGTTATGAATGGTTTGATTGCAGAAATCGTATTAACCTTTATCTTTGTGCTGGTAGTATTGGGTACTACAGATGCTAAGAAGGGTGCAGGAAACTTTGCAGGTTTGGCAATTGGTCTTTCATTGATTCTTATCCACTTGGTAGGTATCCATTATACAGGTACATCTGTAAATCCAGCTCGTAGTATTGCTCCTGCTATTTTTGAAGGAGGTAAAGCTTTGAGTGAATTATGGGTGTTTATTGTAGGTCCATTCATTGGTGCTGCTCTTTCTGCATTGGTGTGGAAAGTGATTGGTAAGGAATAAAATGACCTGATATAAAAAAAGAAATCCTTGAATCAAACGATTCAAGGATTTTTTATTGGTATAAATTTATAAGGAACAATAGGTTGTTTGAATTGCAAAAAAATTAGAGATAACCAAGTTATCTCTATTAGTACACTCTCAGGGATTCGAACCCTGGACCCACTGATTAAGAGTCAGTTGCTCTACCAACTGAGCTAAGAGTGCAAATGCAAACTCTATTTGGTACACTCTCAGGGATTCGAACCCTGGACCCACTGATTAAGAGTCAGTTGCTCTACCAACTGAGCTAAGAGTGCATCTTCTCATTTGCGGTTGCAAAGGTAGGTGTTTTATTTGAATTCACCAAATGTTTTTTGATGTTTTTTTGCCTTTTCATCGAATTTTATTCAAACGTATAAAACTCGGAAGGCGTACTTCGCTTTAAAGCAGCGAGTTGCACATCTTTGCCTACCAATATACCTTTACTCCTTAATGAAAGTTCTACGGTCTTATAAGCAAGTTCCGGATGATTGTTGTCTTTGCTTAAATGGCAAAGCCAGATGTATTTTAAACCTTCATGGATATTTTCCGCTAAGAATTCAGCTGTATCCTTATTGCACATATGGCCGATTTCGCTGGTGATTCTTTCCTTTAAATATTTAGGATAGGGCCCCATGCGTAGCATTTCTTCATCATAGTTGGCTTCTATAATCAAGTAATGGGCTTTGCAGATGTATTTGGCTGCTATAGGTGTAATGTATCCCATATCCGTCAGGAAAGAAAACACTTTACCGTCTATCTCTATACAATATCCTACATTGTCTGTTCCGTCGTGTGGAACTTCGAAAGGGGTAATTTTAAAGTCTTTCAATTCCAGTGGAGTCTCTTTGTATAAATGGCGTACACTGGTAGAGAGCTTTTCGGTCATGCAATAGCTTTTATTGATACCTTTATGGGTTTCGGGAGTGGCATAGATGGGGATGCCGTATTTCTCGCCTAATGTTCCTACGGCTTTGATATGGTCTGCATGGTCATGAGTAACCAATACAGCCTGAATCTGTTCAAAATTCAAACCGTATTCTTTTAATACTTTCTTGATGGTACGTACCCCAATACCTGCATCAATGAGTATTCCGTATGTTTCTGTCCCCAAGTAGTAACAGTTACCGCTACTACCACTTGCAAGACTTAAGAATTTTATTTTCATTCTGTTACTTTCTTAATTTCGTTGGTTGCCGAGTTTTATCGGCGATAAAGGTTACAAAGATACGAATAAACGAGCAAGAAATATCAAGCTTGCTTGATTTTTTTTCCAGCGAGTGTAAGTATCTTCGAGGTTTACTCAAAGATAATAAAAAGTAAAGGAATACGAATGATAAGACATAAAAAAAGTGGATGTGCGTTTGGCACATCCACTCTGTATTGTTTCCCAATTAGAATTGGAAGAAGTTCTTTGCGTTGTTGTAGCAGATATCTTCTACCATTTGGTTGAGACGTTCCATTTCGCTTGCAGGAATTTCACCGTTTTCTACATCCTTACCCAACAAGTTACACAAGGTACGACGGAAATATTCATGACGCGGATAAGAGAGGAATGAACGTGAGTCGGTCAACATACCAACGAAACGGCTCAATAAACCAAGAACAGACAAAGCATTCATTTGCTTTTCCATACCGTCCTTCTGATCCAGGAACCACCAACCTGAACCGAATTGAATCTTTCCAGGAACTGAACCGTCTTGGAAGTTACCTAACATAGTAGCGATTACTTCGTTGGCACATGGATTCAAGTTATAAAGGATAGTCTTAGTTAACTTGCCGGCTGTATTCAGCTTGTCAAGATACTTAGCCATAGCCTTAGCTGTAGTAAATTCGCCGATAGAGTCGAAACCGGTATCAGGGCCGAGAAGCTTAAACATCTTGGTGTTGTTGTTACGGATAGCACCATAGTGGAATTGTTGTGTCCAACCCTTTTCCCAATCCATTTCACCAAATACAATCATCATGGCCGATTTGAACTTCAAGATTTCTTCCTTAGTCAATTCTGTGCCACCATATACCTTATTAAATATAGCCTTGATCTCGGCATCGGTATAATCTTCAGCATAGAATTCTTCAATACCATGGTCAGACAATTTACATCCTTGTTCAGCGAAGAAATCATGACGCTTGCGGAGGGCAGCTACCATATCATCGAAAGTAGAGATGGTTACACCACTTACTTCGGCCAATTTTTCCATGTATGTACGGAATTCAGCAGGAACTTCTACAGCCATGGCCTTGTCTGGACGCCATGTAGGAAGCATCTTCACTTCGAATCCGCTTTCGCGGGTCTTGATATGATATTCCAAAGAATCTACTGGATCATCGGTGGTACAAACGGTTTCTACGTGATAACGACGCATCATACCGCGAGCTGAATATTCGGGCTTTTGAAGCTTTTCGTTACATTCATCGTAAATTTCACGTGCAGTTTTTGGATTCAAGATCTTGTCGATACCGAAAGCGGTCTTCAATTCCAAGTGTGTCCAGTGGTACAATGGGTTACGGAAAGTATAAGGTACTGTTTCAGCCCATTTTTCGAACTTTTCCCAATCGGTTGTATCCTTACCTGTACAGAAGCGTTCGTCTACGCCATTGGTACGCATAGCACGCCATTTATAGTGGTCACCACCTAACCAAATTTCAGTCAATGACTTGAATTGATAGTCGTCGGCTACCATTTGGGGAATCAAGTGGCAATGATAGTCAATGATAGGCATCTTGGCCGCATGTTCATGATACAACTTCTGTGCAGTTTCGGTTTGCAACAAGAAGTTTTCATCCATAAAGTTCTTCATACTTGTATTCGTTAAAATTGTTAATATTTTAAAAGGTCGTAATCGTTAAAAACTCTAAAAGGAGAGAAGGCCCCTTTTCTTTAGATTTATTAACCGTTATCGAACACGAAAGTAGATATTTTACTTGGAATAACAAAATTATTTGTATCTTTGTGCCGAATATTTAAAGATTTTAAATGCTTTGAGTGTTCGGTATAAATTATGAATTACACATTAATTAATATTTTATGAAAGCATTGAACAAGGAAACATGCGCTAAAACTCAGCGCCCTGAAAGAATCATTCAATTTGGTGAAGGTAATTTTTTGCGTGCATTTGTAGATTGGATTATCTATAATATGAACGAAAAGACCGATTTCAACAGCAGTGTTGTGGTTGTACAGCCTATTGACAGAGGTATGGTAGACATGCTGAATGCCCAAGATTGTCTGTATCATGTCAACCTCCAAGGTTTGGATAAAGGGGAAGTAGTCAATAGTTTGACTAAGATTGATGTCATTAGCCGTGCCTTGAATCCTTATACACAGAACGATGAGTTCATGAAGTTGGCCGAACAACCCGAAATGCGCTTCGTTATTTCGAATACTACAGAAGCTGGTATTGCTTTTGATCCGGCTTGTAAGCTCGATGATGCACCCGCTTCTTCTTATCCAGGTAAGTTGACTCAATTGTTGTATCATCGTTACAAAACATTCAATGGCGATATGAGCAAGGGTTTGATTATCTTCCCATGCGAATTGATTTTCTTGAATGGTCATAAGTTGAAAGAAACTATCTATCAATACATCGAATTGTGGAACCTTGGCGAAGACTTCAAGAAGTGGTTCGAAGGTGCTTGTGGTGTATATGCTACATTGGTTGACCGTATCGTACCGGGATTCCCACGCAAGGAAATCGATGCTATCAAAGAAAAATTGCAATACGATGATAATTTGGTAGTTCAAGGTGAAATCTTCCACCTTTGGGTTATCGAAGCTCCACAAGAAGTGGCTAAGGAATTCCCAGCAGACAAGGCTGGCTTGAACGTATTGTTCGTACCATCAGAAGAACCATATCACGAAAGAAAGGTAACTCTCTTGAATGGTCCTCATACCGTTCTTTCACCGGTAGCTTATTTGTCGGGCATCAACATCGTACGCGATGCTTGTCAGCACGAAGTGGTTGGTAAGTATATCAATAAGGTTATGTTCGACGAATTGATGGAAACATTGAACTTGCCGAAGGATGAACTTCAGAAGTTTGCCGAAGATGTATTGGAACGCTTCAACAATCCGTTTGTTGATCACCAAGTGACTTCTATCATGCTTAATTCCTTCCCGAAATATGAAACTCGCGACCTTCCAGGTTTGAAGACATACTTGCAACGTAAGGGTGAATTGCCAAAGGGCTTGGTACTTGGCTTGGCTGCTATCATCACTTATTATAAGGGTGGTGTACGCGAAGACGGTGCTGAAATCGTTCCAAACGATGCTCCTGAAATCATGAACATGCTGAAGGAACTTTGGGCTACTGGTTGCACTAAGAAGGTGGCCGAAGGTGTATTGGCAGCTGAATCTATTTGGGGGGAAAACTTGAACAACATCCCAGGTTTGACAGATGCTATCGTAGCTAACTTGAATTCTATTCAAGAAAAGGGTATGCTTGAAACTGTTAAGAGCATTCTCTAATCCATACGGATAAATACATAAGAAAAGCGGGTGTGAAAACATCCGCTTTTTTAATATCTCTAACTTTTACATTCAAAGTTGAATTTAGTTATTTCATACGGTTTTTGTAAAACGTCGAGTTAGTGATAGTAAAACGGCGTTTTACGTGGAAGAAAACGACGTTTTCTATCCTGAAACTTGATGAAGGATGTGAATGGTTATTTGTTAATAAAACATACACATTGTTTAATGGCTCGTAGAACATTGTTTAATGAGTAAAAGAACATTATTTTCTTCCTCACAGTACAATGCTTTCTTGTTTATTGGGAAGAAACCTTGAAAAGTTAGAAGAAAACAAGAGGAAAGTTTGGTCGTGAATCAGTTTTTAATTCTATATTTGCATCGGATTAAAGAAAGAACATCGTGAAACCACAATTTATGATAGGAGCAGTATCTGCCGGTAGCGGAAAAACACTTTTCGCTATGGGATTGATGCGTGCATTACTGAAACGTGGTTTGAAAGTACAGCCTTATAAGTGTGGAACTGATTTTATGGATGCGCAGTTTCTTTCCTTAGCAGCCGACCATGAAACGGTGCATCTTGATACTTGGATTGCCTCGTACACCCATGTACAGCACTTGTATAATAAATATGGTGAAAAGGCAGATGTGTGTGTGGTGGATGGAAGCGGTGGCTTGTATGATGGTTTCCGGAAGATGCAGGGAAGTAATATAGATATGGCCAAGTTGCTCGATATACCCGTGGTATTGTTGGTAAATGCCCGTGTGGCCGGTTATTCTGTGGCTCCCATTATTTATGGATTCAAGAAATTTTGTCCGTCTATGAAGATAGCCGGTGTAGTCTTTAATCAAGTGGGTTCACAAGCCCATTATGCCTTATTGAAAGAAGCCTGTCTGGATGCCGGAGTAGATACATTGGGCTTTCTCTCTTTTTCGGAAGAATGGAAATTGCCAAACAAGCATACCGGACTTACTTTGACCGTAAAGAAGGAGTTGGATGATAAGGTAGAGAAGTTGTCCGAACAGATAACAGAACAAGTAGATATACAGCGCTTGTTGAGCAAATGCAATGGTGGTTTTCCTTGTAGATATATGTTGCCTTATAGTTCGGATACGGAATTCGATTCGTTTGTGGCTCCCATGCGCAAGATTAAGATAGCCATTGCCCGTGATGCGGCGTTTAACTTTACCTATCGGGAAAATATAGCCAGCTTGAAACGGATAGGGGAGATAACCTATTTCAGCCCTGTATATGGTAGTGATTTGCCCGAAGCCGATTTGGTTTATTTACCGGGTGGTTTCCCTGAACTCTTTGCCCGCCAGTTGCATCGTCGTCGTAAACTGATGGATGATTTGAAGACCTTTGCGGAAAAAGGTGGTAAAATATTGGCCGAAGGTGGTGGAACCGTGTTATTGGGAAAATCGCTTACTACCCGACAAGGGGGGACGGCATATGCTATGAGTGATATTTTACCTTATGATTTTGAGTTGATAAACAATCGGTTACAAACCAAATATAGAAAATATTCCATGGCGGATGTGGAATTGAAAGGACATGAATACCGTTATTTTCAATTGCCCAATGGTGTTGCCACCGATTCAATCGTAAGGTATAAGAACGTGATAGCTTGCTTCGGACATCTGTATTGGGGTGAGACCGAGCTTTTGAAGTGGTGGAATTAGACGAAGGCTGCTATCGCTTCGTACAAGAAATAGAACCCTACCATCACTTTCAACAAGGTACCTAAGACAAATCCTATCATCGACCCGATTCCTGCTTTTAGGGCATGTCCCAAATCTCTTCCTCCCAACATTTCGCCGATAACCGCCCCTAAAAAGGGTCCCATAATGATTCCCCATGGCATAAAGAAAAGACCTACGATGGTACCTGCTATACAACCACGGTTACCGTATGTGGTTCCTCCACTATATTTACTGCCTAACATGGGGGTGATATAATCCAATACTTGTAGGACGATGACTACTATCAGCCATACTATCAATTGGGTAGTGGTAAATTGCACTTGATTGGTGAAGTGTAGCAATAATATACCTGCATACGATAGAGGAGTACCTGGAAGCATAGGAACAATACATCCTACAATGCCAAGCACTATCAAAACGAATGCAATGATAAAGAGTAGGATTTCCATTATTTCTTTTCTGCGGCTCGTAAAATAAGTGTAGTGGCCCCTAAGGTAAAGATGGCACCATCTTCAATGCGGACCCGGTCTTTATCGCCTAATATCTCGTTCATAAGGAAAGTGCCGGTGATGCTTTGATTGTCGCGGAGAGTATAAATCACTTCCCCTTGTTTGTTTTGACGAACATTCAATACACAATGTTTGCGATCCATACTGGGGTCGGAAGTCTCGATTGATACATCTACTTCTGTACCTTTGTTTCTACGGCCTATGATATTGTCTCCTTCCTTCAAAGGAAGTACCTGCTTGTATCCAAATACGTTTTCTATTACCACAATACTTCCAAAATCCTGGCTGTTTTCTTGTTCATCAAGCACTTCTTCTTTGCGGGTAGCTTTCAGTTTGGTTCTTCCTATGCGGATGCTGAACTGTTTTTTGCAATGTTCGCAAATGAAGACCAAGGATTGGCCTTCGGAATATTGAGTCTCATCGAATGTGATATAGTTATCGCATTTGGGACAAAGGATTCTCTTCATAATGGATGGAATTATTTGGAAGTCAGCAACCATGCACCTGGAAAGGCATTGTTCTGCTTCAGTTCATTCAGTTTTTGATTGGCCACCGATTTGTCTGTATAGCTGCATAATGAAATGCGGAAACGTCCGCTCCCTTCTACAATTGATGCTCCTTGGTAACCCTTTTGCTTAAATGATAGCAAGTATTGTTTGGCATCGGCCGATGTTGCCAGACTGGCCACAATAATATGATATTTCTTTAGGTTCTGCTTAACGGGAGCAATAGGCTCTTTCTTTGGTGCAGGAGTCGAAACGTTCTGTACTTCCTTCTTGGCGGGAACAGATTTTGTTTCTATCTTCTTGGGCTCTTCTGCTTTAGGAAGCGGAGCTACTTTCTCTACTTTTACTACAATAGGCTTGGGCTCTTCTGTTTTTCTTCGTTGTGGCATTTCATTTGCCTTGGAAGTGGTCAGTGTAGTTGCCATGGAGTGTGAACGAATGGCGTCGAACAAGCAATCTGTTCCTAATGATGCATAGTTTCCTTTGTCTATGTACGTATTTTCTACGGGTACAGACAATATAAAGAACATGATGGCTGCTATGGCTACAGCTACAGCATTGCCCAACCAACGTTGGGTATTCAGTCGGTATTCCTTTGGCTTGGATACCGCCTTTTGAGGCATTTCAATGATTGTGGCTTCTTTTTCTACTTCAGATACCACTTCTTCTGTTAATAATGGTATGGAGAAACTATCCAATCCGTAAAGGGAAGGAGAGAGAGCACCGCTTTCGTTGGGCTCAAATTCATACATACCATATATATTATATCGCAAAGTACCTATACCATGAAATTCAACGATTCCTTCATCATACAATTGTTCCTTCAGTTGGTTAACTGTCATTTCTATTTTACGGGTAGCATCAGGAAAGTCTGTATGATAGGCTTGCATGTACGATTGAACCAACATACCATCATTCATGGTAAGTTGCGGATTGAAGCCTATGGTACGGGTAGGAGGAAAGAAAAGGCCTTCAGCTTCTTCATAATGAGCCGATTGACTATGCGCTATGAATCCACCAAGGTCGGGAACCACCACACAATCGTTATCCAAAAGCAAATATTCTATATGTTTAGCCAGTTCAATCATAGTGCAAATTTAAGCTTTTTATTCCATTTCTTTGCATTTTTAGACGAATAAAATTCAAGAAAGATTATATTTGTTGTATTTTTGTCGCAGTTTTTAATTGGACTAATCTAACACTAAATTAATTATGAATATTGCAATTGTAGGAACCGGATATGTAGGATTGGTTACCGGTACTTGTTTTGCTGAAACAGGTGCCAATGTTACTTGTATAGATGTAAACGAAGAGAAGATAGCTAAACTGAAAGAAGGAATTATTCCCATCTATGAGCCTGGCCTTGAAGATATGGTGGAAAGAAATGTGAAGGCAGGCCGTTTGCATTTCTCGACTTCGCTTGTTGAATGTCTGGATGATGTTGAAATTGTATTCAGTGCTGTAGGTACACCTCCTGATGAAGATGGTAGTGCTGATTTGAAATATGTGCTCGAAGTGGCTCGTACCATTGGTAAGCACATCAACAAGTATACATTGGTAGTTACCAAGAGTACTGTACCTGTAGGAACTGCTAAAAAAGTAAAGGCTGCCATTCAGGAACAATTGGATAAACGAGGAGTAGATGTAGCGTTTGATGTAGCATCGAATCCTGAATTCTTAAAGGAGGGGAATGCCATTGATGACTTTATGAGTCCTGACCGTGTAGTGGTGGGCGTAGAAAGTGAACGTGCCAAGAAGTTGATGTCCAAACTTTACAAGCCTTTTATGTATGTGAATTTCCGTGTTATCTTTATGGATATTCCATCGGCTGAAATGACTAAGTATGCTGCTAACTCCATGTTGGCTACCCGTATCAGTTTTATGAACGATATAGCCAATTTATGTGAACTGGTTGGTGCTAATGTAACAGCTGTTCGCGATGGTATAGGGTCGGATAGTCGTATTGGCCGCAAGTTCTTGTATGCCGGTTGTGGATATGGTGGTTCTTGTTTCCCAAAGGATGTAAAGGCTTTGATAAAGACTGCCGAACAGAATGGATATGATATGAAGGTGTTGAAGGCCGTTGAAGATGTCAATGAGCGCCAAAAAAGCATCTTGTTTGATAAACTGAACCGTCATTTCGAAGGAGAACTGAAAGGCAAGACCATTGCTTTGTGGGGATTGGCCTTCAAACCAGGTACAGATGATATGCGTGAGGCTCCATCATTGGTGTTGATTGAAAAACTAAAAGCGGCCGGCTGTCATGTTCGTGCATTTGACCCTGTAGCCATCAATGAATCCAAACGTAGAATTGGAGATACTATTTATTATGCTACTGACATTTATGATGCTGTGCTTGAAGCTGATGCGCTGATGCTTGTTACTGAATGGAAAGAATTCCGTATGCCTAATTGGAAGGTTATCAAGAAAGTGATGAATGAGCCGGTAGTATTTGATGGACGAAATATCTTTGATTCTGATGATGTACAAGAAAACGGATTTATTTATCATTGTATAGGAAAATAACAGAATGAGTTTTATAACTGCATTTACAAAAGGTGGTTGGCTGAAAAAGGCAAAAGTCTATGCCTATAATCCTCAAAAGATGAAAACCTTGCTTACTCAATTGGGGGCTTGTCTTTCACGGAAAGGATTGCGTGGTATAAAAGATTCCTTGTTGCTGATGCGTGATTATTTACGTGATGTAACGACTGGTAATTATAAAGACTATAATACTGGTAAAATGTTGCTGATAGTAGCGGCTGTTGTATATGTAGTTTCTCCTTTTGATTTCCTTCCTGATCTCTTGCCTGGTGGATTGATTGACGATGTGTCTATAGCCGTTTGGGCCATGAAAGAAGTCTCTGAGGAATTGAAGAAATATAAGGAAAAGACAACAGGAGAATTGGAGTAAAAATTTAGGCACGGATTACACGGATTACAAGGATTTAGTTGATATTTAATATGCTAAAACCGTATAAATCTGTGTAATCCGTGCCTTAGTTTATATATTGCGTCTTATCACGGGAGCATTTAGCCCATCACTACTTCTACCTTGTGGTTTCCTATAGCGTGTGAAACCACTTGTCCTTCAATGTCTTGTCCGTCTACCGTGATACTCTTAACGCCTTTGCATACTCCGTTGGGATTATAAATGGTGATGTCATAATTGGCGCCACGGAATTTACGCTTCACATTATATTGTTTCCATTCAGAAGGAATACAAGGGTTAATTTCCAAACCGTTGTAGGCGGGTTTTATACCAAGAATGAATTGAGTAATGGCATAATAGTTCCATGCAGCTGTACCTGTAAGCCAGCTGTTCTTGGCTTCACCTGGGCGAGCGGCATCTTTACCGGCTATCATTTGTGAATAAACATAGGGTTCCACCTTGTGAAGAGCGCTATGTTCTTCAGTATAAGAAGGACATATCTTACGGAAATAATCCCATGCATAGTTTCCACGTCCTAAAACTGTTTCGCCAATGATTACCCAAGGATTATTGTGGCAGAAGATGCCGGCATTTTCCTTATAACCGGCAGGGTAAGAGGATATTTCACCATATTCTACTACGTACTTTGTGAAAGCCGGATTATTGAGAACAATACCATGTTCACAATCTAAGCGTTCTTTAACGGAATTTAGGGCTTTTTCTACCATACCATCCTCTAGTCCGATACCAGCCATGGTACACCAACCTTGTGATTCAATGAATATCTGACCTTCTTCGTTTTCCTTGGAGCCGACCTTATTGCCAAAATAGTCGTATGCACGTAAGTACCATTCACCATCCCAACCATGTTTTTTGACGGCTTCTACCATTTGGTCAATAAATCGTTGTGCACGTTGAGCTTCTTCGTTCTTTCCTATTTGTTGGCAGAGTTCAACGTAATCACGTCCACATACCACAAACAAACCGGCAATCATTAATGATTCAGCCTTAGAACCTTCTGTCTTGTTTTCGGTAGTTTGGAAAGATTCGTTCGGATCCCATGAGAAACAATTCAGATTCAAGCAATCGTTCCAGTCGGCACGTCCGATAAGCGGAAGCATGTGTGGTCCTAGATTTTCAATCACATGGTTGAAAGATATTCGTAAGTGTTCGAAAAGTGATACTTCTGAACCTTCTTGATTATCAAAAGGAACCGCTTCATCCAAGATGCTAAAGTCGCCCGATTCCTTGATATAAGCTACTGTGCCAAAGATTAACCACATAGGGTCATCATTAAATCCGCCACCAATGTCATTGTTACCTCGTTTGGTGAGAGGTTGGTATTGGTGATAACATCCTCCGTCTGGGAATTGGGTTGATGCAATATCTATAATACGTTGACGTGCACGTTCGGGAATTTGATGTACAAATCCTACAAGGTCTTGATTAGAGTCGCGGAATCCCATACCTCGTCCGATACCGCTTTCGAAGAACGAAGCCGAACGACTCATATTAAAGGTAATCATACATTGATATTGGTTCCATATATTTACCATACGGTCCAATTTTTCTTCTTGACTGGTAAGTACATAGATATCCAATAGCTTATCCCAATATGCTTTCAGCTTGGCAAATGCTTCGTTCACTTTTTCGGTTGTATTAAGCGATTCAATCATGGCTTTGGCTTTCGCCTTGTTTATAATAGGCGATGAACCACTATGCAACAATCCGGGAGTTGCTTCTGCGAACTTATCATTCTGTTCGTTTTCTACATATCCTAATAAGAAGATGAAATCTTTGCTTTCACCGGGCTGAAGCTCTATTTCTATGTAATGGGATGCAATGGGGCTCCATCCATGTGCGATACTTTTTCCGGTAGTGCCTTCCATAACTTTTTGAGGATCGCGAAATTCATTATATAAGCCAATAAATGTTTCGCGGTCAGTGTCGAATCCTTGTATAGGAACATTAACACTATAGAATGCATAATGGTTGCGGCGTTCTTTGTATTCGGTCTTATGATAAATCACCGAACCATCTACTTCCACTTCCCCTGTCGAGAAGTTACGCTGGAAATTTTCCATGTCGGTAGCAGCATTCCACAAGCACCATTCAGCAAATGAATATAACTTGAATACTTTATTAGCTGATGATAGATTCTTAAGGGTAAGCTTCTGTACTTCGCCCCAAGTATTTAAAGGAACAAAAAAGAGTACACTGGCTTCTAACTCGTTTTTGGCACCAGTAATACGAGTATAACTCATTCCATGGCGACATTCGTAAAAATCGAGTGGAGTTTTGCAAGGTTTCCATCCAGGTGACCAAACGGTTTCACCATCGTTGATGTAAAAATAGCGTCCTCCGTTGTCCATCGGAACATTATTGTATCGATAGCGGGTTATACGACGGAATTTGGCATCCTTATAAAAACAATACCCACCGGCTGTATTCGATATGAGTGAAAAGAAGTCTTCATTTCCCAAATAATTAATCCATGGCCAAGGAGTTTGGGGATTGGTAATGACATATTCGCGGTTCTGATCGTCGAAATATCCAAATTTTTCGTTTTGCATTTTAAGTTTATGGGTTAGTTGTATAAAAATTAAAGGTTGTTCATTATGAACTTTGCTACAAAATTAATGTATTTCTTTTGAGTTTTTATTGAGTATAGCATAAAATTTGTATCTTTGTTGCAATTTTGGTTGTAATCCTTTATTAGGATATGATAAAAAGATTAGGTATAAGTAAATATATTCTGTGGATTATCGGATGGCTATTATTGCCCTTTTCTCTTAGGGCCGTTGAAAGTGTATCTCATAAAGTATTAGTCATAACATCCTATAATCCTGATACTCAATCTATGGCTTCTCATCTGAGCGCTTTTGTCGATGAATATAATTATATGGGTGGTCAAAGCCATATAATAGTAGAAAGTATCAATTGCAAGAACCTTTCGGAGTTATATGCTTGGAAAGGAAGGATTCTCGATATATTAGAAGAACATGCTTATGGTGATGATAAGCCATCATTGGTTATTATTATGGGACAAGAGGCGTGGGCATCTTATTTGTCTATAGAAGAAGATTGGGTGAAAAATCTACCAGTAATTGGGACAATTATCAGTGAAAATGCAGTGCCTATTCCTAGTGAAAAGATGAATCTTGTGAATTGGAATCCGAATAGTACGAATCCATTTGAAAATAATTGGTCTCGTAATATATTAGGCGGTATAGCTTATGTATATGATGTTGAGAAGAATATTGATTTGATACTGAAGTGTTTTCCTAAAACGCAACAAATAGCTTTCATTTCTGATAATACGTATGGAGGAATTGCCATGCAAGCGCTGGTTAGGAAAACCATGAAGAAATACCCCGAATTGGATCTTATATTGTTGGATGGCAGAAGAGACTCCTTTATGGAGGTTAGTGAAAAGATAAGTAAGCTTCCTAACAATACGTGTATTTTAATGGGGACATGGAGAGTAGATTGTTCTGAAAATTATATAATGGGTAATACAACTTATATTCTACATGATGCTAACGCTTCAATTCCTGCTTTTTCATTGACAACAACAGGTTTAGGCCATTGGGTGTTGGGTGGTTATACTCCATATTATCATAATTTGGGATACGAAATGGCTGATATGGTGTATCATTATTTGGATAAAGGTGATAAATCAGCTGCCAAATTGATTAAAGTGAATGGTGGATATCGTTTTGATGTACAGAAAATAGAAGAATTTGGATTGCAAGATTTGGAACTACCCCAACATGCAGAACTTGTAAATAAGCCTTTGAATTTCTTTGAACAACATAGAACTTTGGTTCGTATATCGATAACTGTATTGAGTATTCTTATATTGTGCTTGTTGGGTACTAGTTATTATGCTCTTTATATTCGTAAGTTGAAGAATAGTTTGATTGCTTCGCAGAAACAATTGGTAATAGCCAGAGACAAGGCGGAGGAAGCCAATCGCCTGAAATCGGCTTTCTTGGCTAATATGAGTCACGAAATCCGTACTCCTTTGAATGCTATTGTCGGATTTTCACAAGTGCTAACCAGTGGTGAATTTTCACAAGAAGAGCAGAAAGAATTTTGTAATATTATTAAAAAGAATTCAGACTCACTTTTAGTATTGGTCAGTGATATATTGGATATTTCACGTATGGAATCTGGACATATTAAGATGACACTTGAAAAAGCTGATGTTGTTGAAGTAATTAGACATTCTGTTTTAACAGTTAAGCAGACTAAAAAAACAGATGCAGAAATTCGGATTGATGTATCAAATGATAGTTTAGTGGTAATGACAGATGCTTATCGTTTAAAACAAGTGTTGGTTAATTTGTTGTCGAATGCAATTAAATTTACTAAAGAGGGCTTTATTACTGTATCAATGGAGGTGGATGAAGAATTACAGTTATTACGTATTGCTGTAACAGACACTGGATGTGGTATACCTGAAGAAAAAGCAGAGAAGGTATTTGAACGCTTTGAAAAATTAGATGAATTTGCACAAGGTTCTGGATTGGGCCTTTCCATTTCACGTCTTATTGTAGAGAAATTAGGCGGAAAAATTTGGGTGGATACCAATTATAAAGCAGGTGCAAGGTTTATTTTCACTCATCCGATGCAAATGTAATCAGGGGATGTATTTATTTCTGAGTATTATACCTCTTTAACACAAAACCATATTTTGCATTCGAATTGTTAGTTCTATGTTTGCAATGCTAAATAGCATCAATAAATAAAGTGAAGAATTAGTTTATACTATGTAGATTCTTCACTTTATTTTATGAATGGCTTAATAATTTGAATATTCTCTTTATCTTTCAGCTCTCATTGGATTATTCAAAAAATCATTGTATGCCAATTGGATACCTTCTTTTAATTCAGTTTTATATTTCCATCCTAACTTTTCTGCTTTGCTGACATCAAGTAGTTTCCGCGGGGTTCCGTTGGGCTTGGACGTATCCCATAGAATTTTTCCTTGATAGCCCACAACTTGTGCCACCATTTCTGTCAGTTCCTTGATGCTCAGTTCCTTTCCTGTACCGGCATTCACCGTTTCATCTCCGCTATAGTGATTCATCAGGAATACGCATAAATTGGCGAGGTCGTCTACGTACAGGAATTCGCGTAATGGGCTACCGTCTCCCCAGCAGGTAACGGTATCCAATCCTTGTTCCTTGGCTTCATGGAAGCGACGGATGAGGGCCGGAAGCACATGGCTGTGGGTAGGGTGGTAGTTGTCATTCGGTCCATAGAGGTTAGTCGGCATGACACTGATGTAGTCAGTACCGTATTGCTTGTTCAGGAACTCACAATATTTCAATCCGGAAATCTTGGCCAAGGCATACGCTTCATTAGTCTTTTCCAATTCGCCGGTAAGTAAGCAACTTTCGGGCATGGGTTGGGGAGCCAAGCGAGGATAGATACAGCTTGATCCTAAAAACAAAAGTTTCTTGCATCCGTTTTTCCAGGCTTCGTGAATGACATTCATCTCGAGCATCATGTTATCGTACATGAAGTCGGCCAATGCACTTTGGTTAGCTATGATGCCACCAACTTTTGCTGCAGCAAGGAATACATATTCAGGCTTTTCTTCTTGAAAAAAACGTTCTACAGCTTCTTGTCGGCAAAGGTCGAGTTCGCTATGAGTACGGGTAATAATGTGGGTATATCCCTGTCGTTCCAATTCACGAATAATGGCAGAACCTACCATTCCTCGGTGTCCTGCCACATAAATTTTAGCGTCTTTGTTCATCGTTATTATTCCTTATCCAATTGTGCTTTTAGGTGAAGTTTCTTCACAAAACGCATATCGTGTTCAACCATGATGTGTACCAATTCAGGGAAAGAAGTCTTTTGGGGATTCCATCCCAATAAGGTCTTTGCTTTGGTTGGGTCACCCAATAATTGATCGACTTCACACGGGCGGAAATATTTGGGGTCTACTTCTACTAAAACTCTGTTTGTAGCTGTGTCAATACCCTTTTCGTTCACACCTTCACCTTCCCATCGTAGTTCAATGCCCACTTCCTTGAAAGCTAAGGTAGCGAATTCGCGTACGGTGTGGTATTCACCAGTGGCAATGACAAAATCTTCAGGAGTCTCGTGCTGAAGAATCAACCACATACATTCTACATAATCTTTGGCGTATCCCCAATCGCGTAAAGAATCCAAATTTCCTAAATACAATTTATCTTGATAACCTTGTGCAATACGGGCTGCAGCTAATGTAATCTTACGGGTAACAAATGTTTCACCACGGCGTTCACTCTCGTGATTAAAAAGAATTCCGTTTACCGCAAACATTCCATAACTTTCACGATAGTTCTTGGTAATCCAGAAACCATATTGCTTAGCTACACCATATGGAGAACGGGGGTAGAAGGGGGTTGTCTCTTTTTGAGGAACTTCCTGTACCTTTCCATATAATTCAGAAGTCGAAGCTTGATAGATACGGCAAGTCTTTTCTAATCCACATATTCGAACAGCTTCTAACAATCTGAGTGTACCAACTGCATCAGCTTCTGCTGTATATTCGGGTACATCGAAACTAACTTTAACGTGGCTTTGTGCAGCCAAGTTATATATTTCAGTCGGATGGATATCACTGATGATACGAATAAGAGAACTACTATCAGTCATGTCTCCCCAGTGGAGATTGACCAAGCGACTCTTTTTCATATCCCGTACCCATTCATCCAAATATAAGTGTTCAATACGAGCTGTATTGAATGATGAGGATCGGCGAAGTATGCCATGTACTTCATATCCTTTCTCAATTAAAAATTCGGCTAAAAATGAGCCGTCTTGTCCGGTTATACCGGTAATTAACGCTACTTTTCTCATATAATATATTAATTGTTGAATTTTCAAATTTAAGCTCGTTTGTTCTATTCTGAGATTTCTTTGGGTTGTACTTTCAATTCATTTTTAATCTTTCCCCACATGTCTTTTCCAAAAAGAATCCATGCTGAAGTTGCTGCTATAGCTAAAAAAATTATACCTATTAATATTATTTTTCTACTTGTTCCTGATGGGAGTAATGGTACTGTAGGAGGTTCTACTACTGCAAAAGCAGGCTTTGCTTCTTGAACTTTAGCTCTAGCTAATTGAAGTTGTGTTGCTACATTACTATATACTTGATATGCTAAATTCATTTCATTTTGTAGTCGCTCACGTTCTGTTAATACACTTTGTAGGACAACATTTTTATTAGCATCTACATAGTTAGCATATGCTTGTTGTGCAGTATAATAATCAGATTGTCTTTCGTTATATATTTGCTCCCAATATTTGCAGTCATTCTCAGCTTTATTGGTGCGGTAGCTGGTGACACGTTCTTGTAGTTTCACAACAACTGTATCTGCTATAATTGCACATATTAAAGGGTCTTGCATAGTAGTTGTAATAGTAGTAACACCTGTCTTTTTATCTACATTTGCTATAATTACTTTTTTAAGTCCTCCTATAACTTGGGATTGTTCCTTTGATAAATGGAAAGAGTTAATAAATGTTGGATCTTGATTATTTTCATCATCGTTTGATGAAAATAATTTACTGACAAATCCAATAACCTTAAATGGTATAGAAATAATTGAACCTATTAATGACTGTTTTTGATATTCGTTAAGATAACCAATTAGTGTGGTGTCAGGAATATCTTCATCAATAGATTTTACAGGTGTATCTAGCAAGTCGATAATAAATGGAGTAGATGAAACCACATCAGGATATAACATTACACTTAATGCATCAGCATCATTGCCCATATTTAAACCTCCTACACCTAACATAGATGCAATACCTCCTAAACTACTAGAACCTTTTGAGGATTCAGGAGCAAGTGTAACACTTACCGTATAAACTTTAGGAGTAGTAAATGCTATTATTATTCCTACTATTGCTGCTATTCCTGCTACTTTCAACAATAATTTTCTAGCTGCCCAAAGTTTACGTGCATATTCCATTAAGTCAATCTCTAATTCCTCTTCAACTTGAGAAGGAACTGTATAATTTTTATTTTCTACCATTTTATTTTATTTTAATATGTTAGCTATACTTGCAATCATAGTGGCAAGCGATGCACTTGTTGTTGCAATACTTAACATGTTCTGGAGTTGGAAACTGTTTTTTTGTTTAGTAGGTACAATTATCTCACAACCAGGCTCGATTAAATTACTGCTGTATCTATTGGCTTTTTTTACTTGTCCGTTCATATAAACAATAAATGCACGTTTTTTCTTAGCACTTTGACTATAATCACCAGCTTGTTCTATATAGTAACTTAATTTTTTACCTTCCACATAACTTACAGTGTTAGGGTACATAACTTCACCGCTAATACGTACTGTATTATTATATTCAGGTACAATCAATTGATCACCTTCTCTGAGTACAATATCAGCATTACTTCCTGGATTCTTTAATGCCGCTTCTAGATCAATTCCTACATAATATATATCACCTAATTCTAATTTTGTAATATCAATTGAATCCTTGTCAGCCGTAGTTCTTGCTATACTAAGTACTGCGTTCATACGATGGCGTTCTTCTGTATTGATTCGGCGGGATATTTTAGCTCCTTTAATATATGCATATGGAGTTACTCCACCTGCTTTCATAACAAGATCACTTACACGTTCTGATTTATGTGTCAAAGCATATGTACCAGAATACATAACTTCCCCACTAACACCCACATTAATCTGTTCTTGATATGCAGGACTTTTACGAACAAATATTTGATCGTAAGGTTTAAGCTCAAATCCAGGTTCACCGTCAATGACAAATCCATCTTTAAGTGAGAATGTAAACATTTCACCTATTATATCTGTAGTGGTAGTGCCTTTGCTATTTTTGATACGTCGGGAAATATCAATTCGAACAGTAGAGGCTGACTCTTTTAATCCTCCCGCTTGAATAATAATGTCTTCTATTGTTGTATTTTCTGCATATGGGAATGAACCAGGACGAGCTACTTCACCATATACGCTGATAATCCCAATGTCTTGCAAATCATGAATACTTGGAATATATAATATATCATTACGTTGTAAAGCAATGTCTGGAATATTACCATCCATTACTCCTTTTATATTAACAGGAATTACTTCTAAGGTTAAGTCTTCGCGTTCGCGATGTAATACAGCACGATTCATAAAAGCATCTCCTTTGAGCCCTTCAGCTTTTTGTACTAATTGGCGTACAGTGTTAAGTTGGCCGCTATATTGGTAAATACCAGGACGATATACAGCACCTTTAATTTCTATACGATTTTCATATCTATCAAGCATGGCACTTACACTGAGTACGTCACCATCCATTAGTTTGAATATAGAATAGTCCATATCATCTATTGTATAGATTTGATATTCACGTCCGTTTTGACGAGTCATTCTTATATTCTTAGTATAAGCATCACCTGTAAAATTACCTGCATATTCTATAAGGTTTTGTACAGTTTCACCATTTTTCATTTCATAGAACATTGGACGTTTTACGTTACCTTGAATATCAACTAATAATTCATATGGAGGAACTATTATAACATCTCCTTCTTGAAGACGAATGTCATCCATCGTTTTACCCTTTAAAATGAAATCGTATACATCAACGGAAGCAACTTTTTTCCCATTTCGAATTAAATTTATATTTCGTAAACTACCTAAATTACTTACACCTCCTGCACGATATAAAGCGTGAAATATAGTTGAGAAAGAAGATAATGCATAAGTACCTGGCATAGCTACTTCACCCATGATGTTAATTTGAATGGTGCGTATTTGACCTAAACTTAGTTTGATGTCTGATGTAGAACTATTATCATTACCTATAGAGAAAATTTTACTTAATTCTCGGCGTAAATAATTCTCAGCATCTTTTATAGTCATTCCATTTAAATAAATTAATCCAATGGTTTCAATGTTAATATTGCCATCAGGTGAAATTATTTCGCGAATGGTTGTTTGGTTGCTTCCCCATATATCAATGATAACTTCATCTCCAGGACCTAATTTGTAATTTGCAGGAGTCGCTAAATTTTGACTAGGAGCAAATGTTAAATTGCGATTGTTGAAAATATTTCGTCCAAAAACCAAACGTGCAGCTGTTTCTGTAGCTTGTTCTGTAGGATCTGTTATGTCTGCTGTTATGGCATCCATCTCTCCTTCAACCATCATGTCAGAAACTTCTGTTGTCTGTCGCATACGGTTCTTAGCTATTGCACCCATGTTTGACTTGGCTGATTGTTGTTCATCATAACGCTTTTTAATACGCTCTGCCTGTACACGTGTAACACCCTTTAATGCCAATTCATTAATAATTTGTTTTTGTGATTTACCAGCTGCACTAGCAGTTTTAACATACTCTATCACTTGCTCATCACTCATAGATTGAGCTAATATAGCTCCATTTGCAAGTAAGGCAAACAATAACAACGAAAATAGTTTTTTTATCATATTCCCAATACTTTTATTAATTTTCGATTTAATTCTTTTATAGCTTACAAAGTTACGAATTTAAAATGAATTGTTAGATATAAAACATACGTTTTTTAGGTTGTCTTTTATTATTATATATAAATACACAGTAGTGTCCACTAAAAAAGTGGACGATTAAAAATTAAATAAACTTGGTTCACTAGAACCGAATCGTTCATTGACATTGTTGATATCTAATTGAGCGAAAACGTATTTGTCTTTATTCATAACGCTCTGATTATGACCGCAAAAGTAATTTCAAATCGTTGCGCATCAAAAAACTTCGTAACAAATTAAATATCAATCATTTCAAAGAACTATTTCGATTTTTTAGTGGACACTTATGATAAATACATAGTTTTATATTTTGTAATTGGACGTTTTTTGTAAAACAAGGTCTAATTGTTTAAGAGTAGCGTGGTTATATGGTACTTATTGTGATTTATTCATTGAAATTCTTGTTTTTGTTATTTGCATTCCTTACTTTTGCCAATAGTTAAACTATAAACCTTAAATGTAACTTTAAACTATTTATTGTTTGGGAGGAGTTTTATGGAACTCAGTTCAAAGATTGTACGGGCATTGCCTGAATTTATATTTGTCTTCAATAGAGACTTTATCTTTACGGATGTAATGAAGTCTGATTATGTGGAATTATTTCATACCCGTGAAGAATTGATTGGATCTAGCGGAAGGATGATTTATTCACCGGAAGTATCAGAAATGTTCATTAAAAATATTCATGGTTGTTTGTCTGATGGACAATTGCGCTTAATGGAATATTCTGTAGATTTTGGTGATAAGGGAGTGCGTCACTATGAAGCACGTCTAACTCCATATGACGAGGAAAATGTTTTGGTGCTGATTCGTGATATTTGTATACAAGTGGAGAGAGAAAAGGAATTGCTTGAAGCACGAATGAAAGCTGAAGAGTCCGACCGCTTGAAATCTGAATTTTGGGCAAATATCAGTCACGAAATACGTACACCGTTAAATGCTATTGTGGGATTCTCGGAATACATTATTTCACCCGATTTTGATGAAGAAGAACGTAAAGAGTTCGCGAAAATAATAAAATTGAATAGCGAACAGCTACAAAATTTGATAAATGATGTTCTTGATTTGTCACGTATAGAAGCTGGTAGAACTGAAATTGTGATGGCTCATGTTGAGCTGGCCGAATTGATTCGTCAGTTAGGCAGAAGTCAAGAACCTAAGCTAAATAAAGAAGTTAAACTTAATATAAATATTCCTGATGAGTTGAAGGTGGTAACCGATGCAAGTCGTGTATCCCAAATTGTTACAAACTTTTTGTCGAATGCCATAAAATATACAGAGAAGGGTGAAATATCATTGAGTATGGAACGGATTGACGAAGGTCATGTTAGTATATCTGTAAAGGATACTGGATGTGGCATTTCGGCAGCTAATTTAACCAAAGTGTTTGACCGTTTTGAGAAGATACATTCATCGAAACAAGGAACAGGATTAGGACTTTGTATTTGTAAAAATTTGGCAGACTTACTTGGTGGTGAAGTCTTTGCACATTCAACTTTAGGGGAAGGTTCAGAATTTGTGTTAATATTACCTGCATAAATGATACATTTATTCAAACAAGAACAACTACTAGGAGTAGAATTGCCTTTGAGGTTTACATATCCTTTTTGTTATACACCTCATCCTTTATGCGAAATAGCAGCCCTTGAAACTCAAAAGTATATTCAGAAACGTGATGATTGGGCTGATGAACTTAAACAGGGGAAGATGTTTGGGGTGTTGGTTGTTCAAACACCTCAAAAGGATATTGGCTTTTTAGCCGCTTTTTCGGGTTTGCTATGTGGAAGCAATCGTCATGATTATTTTGTTCCACCCGTTTACGATTTGTTGTCTCCAGACAGCTTCTTTAAGAAAGAGGAAAAAAAGATTTCTTCGATGAGCAAGCAAATTGAAAAAATGAAAGCCAAAATGCTGCCCTACGAAAATAAGATGGAAGCAAAACTGGAACAGATGCGTAAAAAGGCAGAAACAGAACTTCTTGCATTTAAGGAGAACATGAATCTTGCTAAGGAACAACGCAGTAGACGACGTACTGAAGGTGATTTGTCAGAAAAGGAAAAAACGGAATTGATACGCGAAAGCCAGCACATGAGTGCTGAATACAAAAGATTGGATGAAAAATGGAAAAAACGTATCAATGAGCTTCAGGGGGCTCTGGATTTTTTCCGGATGCCTATTACGGTGTTTGAGGATGAACGCAAACAAGCTTCTTATTCTTTGCAGATGAAATTGTTTGAACAATATCAATTGTATAATGCATTGGGCGAAAAGCGTAATTTGTGTGATATCTTTCGTGAAACTCCCCAACAAATACCGCCTGCCGGTACAGGCGAATGTGCGGCTCCCAAGTTGTTGCAATATGCCTATAACAATGGATTGAAGCCTTTGGCTATGGCAGAGTTCTGGTGGGGTGAGTCTCCGAAGTCTGAAGTTCGTATACAAGGTAATTATTATCCTTCATGTAAACAAAAATGCGGTCCTATATTGGCACATATGCTAAAAGGACTTGACGTGGAACCAAATCCGCTTCAACAATGTGACGTTGAAGTAACTGAAATTTCAGTTGTATATGAAGATGACTGGTTGATGGTTGTAAATAAACCGTCAGGATTGCTTTCTGTACCAGGAAAAGAAGATTTACCATCTGTATATGATTATATTAAGGAAAAATACCCAGATATATCTGGACCTTTATTAGTTCATCGTCTTGATATGGATACATCCGGATTGTTGCTTGTTGCTAAGAATAAGGAAGTTCATGAACAATTGCAGAATCTATTTGAAAGTCGTAAAGTCAAGAAACGATATATCGCTTTATTGGATGGTGAGTTGCCTATAGAGTCTTCATCAGACGGCTTCATTAGATTACCTCTTTCTCCAGATTATACAAATCGGCCTTATCAGTTGGTTGACTTTAAAGCAGGTAAGCCTGCTGTTACCCGTTATGAAGTCCTTGGTGTAGAACAAATACAGATATCAGAAACCATTCATAAGATAACTCGTATTGCTTATTATCCGCAGACGGGACGTACACATCAGTTACGTGTGCATTCAGCCCATCCGTTGGGTATGAATCTTCCAATTTTAGGTGATGGCATTTATGGCCAACGTAAAGACAGGCTTTACCTGCATGCTGACAAATTGGAATTTAAGCATCCTATTACTGAAAAAATAGTAAAAATAGAGTTGCCGGCTCCTTTTTAGATATAATGTTTTTAGTTGATAAGCTTTTGAATATTGCACATTTTTGCTAACTTTGCGCAGTTCTAAAAAGTAAAAGTGAAGTTTTAAATAATTTATTAAGTAATATGGCAAAGTTAGTGATTAATTCTTACGAAGATTTTGAAAAATATGTAGGCCAAGAATTAGGAGTCTCTGATTATGTGGAATTGAATCAAGAGCGTATCAATTTATTTGCTGATGCAACACTTGATCACCAATGGATTCACGTAGATACAGAAAAAGCAGCCGTTGAAAGTCCTTTTAAAAGTACAATTGCTCATGGCTACCTTACTCTTTCTATGCTTCCCTATATGTGGAATCAGATAATTGAAGTGAACAATCTGAAAATGATGATCAATTATGGGATGGACAAGATGAAGTTTGGGCAGGCTGTATTGTCGGGACAGAGTATTCGTTTGAAGACTGTTTTACAAAGCTTGCAAAATCTTCGTGGAGTAGCTAAAGCTGAAATAAAATTTACGATAGAAATCAAAGACCAAAGAAAACCGGCTGTTGAAGGTGTAGCGGTATTCCTTTATTATTTTAAATGAAAGCAGAATCATTATAAAAAGAAAGTGGATGTGCATTTCAACACACCCACTTTCTTTTTATAATGTTGTAGTATATTACCAATTGTCGGTACGGAATGGTATGGCTGGAAGTTCATTGCCGCCAATGATGGTTCCTATTTGGAAGTCGTGGAAACAATAACGAACGGCCACGGGATTCAGGACTTTTGAGGAGGATATGACAAACTCATTAGTCTCCCATTGGAAACGTATCTGTTCGGCCGGGTAGAATACTTTGTTTTCTCCTGCAATTTCAAAACCTTGAATGTCGTAATTGCGGCAAATTCCCATTCCGATATGGTCAAAGCCTACATAAGCCGTATTACCCTCTATGCGTAAGCTTTTGTATTGCGGATGTTCGATATGGAATTGCTTGTATCCATAAGTAAGATTTAATGCAGCAAAGCTCAAACGGCGTCCTACCATTGTTTTATTTCGTGGGTGGATGTTCATGCGTTCATAGGGCTCAACCAAATCGTTGATGCATACCATAAAACTGTTGGGAATCATACTTTGTGCCTTGAATTGGGCTTCGCGTAGGTATGGAGACTTTTCGTCTTCATGTCCCTGATCGTAATCATACGGAGCAATATCTACATAATAGAAAGGAATATCTCCTTGTCCCCATATTTCTCTCCAGTGCTTTACCATGGTAGTAAAACGTTCGGCATAGGTGTCGTAGCGTGCTACGTTCGTTTCACCCTGATACCAAATGAATCCTTTGATTGTATAATTCTTGACGGGATTAAGCATACCATTGTACATCAGTAGTGGACGTGCCCATTCCAACCATGTTTCAATACCTGCCTTGTCGAGTGGTATGTCGTTATAGTTCTGAAGGATTTCTTTGGGTAACCAGCTTTCTACAGATGAACCGCCGTATGCACAAGTTACTATTCCTATGGGGACTTGAAGCACTCGACTGAGCGAAGTGGCATAATGATAGGCTGTAGCGCTGAAATCACCGGCTGTGGAAGGTGAGGCCATATTCCATTGGCCTCCACACGAGGTTTGTGGCTCGTAACATTGGCGCTTGGGTACGGTAAACATACGTACCCCCTTGTTCTCGGCAGAGTATGCTATATCTTCTATTCCGTTCATGATGCAGCATCCGCCAAACCCTTTAAGCGGCATTTCCATGTTGCTCTGTCCCGATGCAAGCCACACTTCGCCTACCAATACATTATTAATTTTTATTTTTTCTCCATCGTCGAATGTCACGCTGTATGGAGTGTATCCTGCTTCCGGAGTTTCAACTTTCAATATCCATTCCCCCTTATTATTGGCTTTACAGCTATATTCCTTGTTGTTCCATGAGGGGATGACTTTTACTGTGGCATTTGGTGATGCTTCGCCCCAGAGGTTTACGGAAGTTTGTTGTTGAAGAATCATATTGTCGCCTATCAGGCTGGGCAGTTTGACTTTGGCATTAAGGCCCATAGCCGCAAAAAAGAGTGCGGTGGTGAGGATATTTCTTGCTTTCATGAGTAATTTATTAAAAGTTGTTTGCGAAAGTAGATATTTTTAGAGAAATAACCAACGTAAATCAATTAAATGTCTTACCTTTGCATAAAATTTGTATATTTAAGTTTTTATTGGTTAGCCTATATTAAGAATTAGGAATTATGAAGAAAATCTTAGGTACATTGCTCATGTTTGCAATATGTACAAACTATTCTTTTGCACAGGAACAAAATCTGCTTGATTTGAAGGCAGAAGTCCGAATGGATTATCAACGTGAATATGTTGATGGTGATGCAGTCAAACCAAATTCGGGATTCAAAGGAAAGTACCTCAACATTATTCTGAATGGTACTATTAATGATCACTTTTCTTACGCCTATCGTCAGCGATTGAATAAGGCGCACAAAGATGCCAGCTTTTTCGATGCTACCGATTGGGTATACCTTACTTATAAGGCAAATGATAACTGGAGTTTTTCAGGCGGTAAACAGGTGGTAGGTGTAGGTGGTTATGAATATGACCGTGCCCCTATTGACTTATACATTACTTCGGAATATTGGAATAATATACCTTGTTATCAGTTGGGTGTAAGCGCTACTTATAGCATGAACGAGGGAAAGGATAAGATTATGGCCCAGATTTGCGAAAGCCCGTTCGATTTCCTTAGTCAGGATCTTTATGCTTATAACTTGATGTGGTATGGCTCACATGGTAATTATGGTACTATCTGGTCGGTGAACATGCAGGAATACACTCCCGGAAAGTTCATTTATTACATAGCTTTGGGTAATGAATTCAAATTCGGTAATGCCAAGCTTCAGCTCGATTTCATGAATCGTGCTACCGACCAACATGCTTTCTTCTTTAAGGATTGCTCGGTAATGGGCGAACTTTCGTGCATGGTCAATAATAAGTTGAACTTGTTTGGTAAAGTATCCTATGATGTGAATAATACGAATAGTGTTGGTGACTATTGTGTACTCCCCGGTACTGAAATGACTAAAGTAGGAGCTGGTGTTGAATACTATCCATTAGGCAATAATCGCAACATCCGTTTTCATGCCAACTGCTCGTATGCATGGGGCAAAAACACCAACGAAAATGGTACAGTGGTGCCCGAACAAACTTTGTTCGATGTGGGTGTAAAGTGGAAAGTGGACATTCTCTCGATAACTAATAAAATCTTTAAATAATTATGAGTAACAAAAAGTTCAACCTCTGGAAATTTATCCCGACCGGCATCCCATGTTTGGTCATTGTATTTGGTATGTTTGCTTATATCGGTTCAATTATGGGTGTACCCAATATGTTGAATACGATTATGAACACAGCACACGATTTGTTGCTGAACACTTGTTTTTATCTTATGGCCATTTGTGTGATTACAGGTGCCCTTGGTAAAATCTTTGTAGAATTTGGAGTTGTTTCGTTGTTGGAAAAGCTGTTGCGTCCGTTAATGCGCCCGTTGTTCAATTTGCCAGGTGTAGCTTCTTTGGGTGCTGTAATGACTTTCCTTTCAGATAATCCGGCCATTATCTCTTTGTCTCGTGACAAGAATTTCAGTGGCTATTTTAAGAAATACCAACTTATTTCTCTTACTAATTTCGGTACGGCATTTGGTATGGGCTTGATTGTAATTGTCTTTATGATGGGTCAAGGTTATTTTGCTGAACCGTTCATTGGTTTCTTTGCTGCATTCTGTGGATGTATCGTTTCCACACGATTGATGCAACGTTTCGTATTGAAGGCATATCCTAATTATGCCGTTGAAAATGCCAGCGATGCTAAGATTGATGAAAAGCAAGAAGAAGAAGTGATAGAAGAGAAGTCTATGTTTACACGTATCCTTAATTCACTTCTCGATGGTGGTAAGACAGGGGTTGATGTAGGTATGGCCATTATTCCTGGTGTATTGATTATCTCTACATTGGTTATGATGCTTACTTTTGGTGCATCTGCTGATGGTGCATATACCGGTGCAGCCTATCAGGGTGTAGAATTGTTGCCTTGGTTGGCAAGCAAGATTAATATTCTCTTTGAATGGTTGTTTGGTTTCAAAGATCCACATCTTGTGGCATTCCCTATTACAGCTTTAGGTGCTGTAGGTGCTGCACTTGGTTTGGTCCCGAGTTTTGTGGCCGAAGGTTGGGCTGATGGTAATGCTATTGCAGTATTTACCGCTATCGGTATGTGTTGGAGTGGATATTTGAGTACACATACAGCTATGCTTGATTCATTGGGTTATCGTGAACTGACCTCGAAGGCAATTCTTGCTCACACAGTGGGTGGCTTGGTAGCAGCATTTGTTGCTCATTGGGTATTTGTACTTTATTCACTTATCTGATAATAACCTGACAATTACAATAAGAAATGATGTGGATGCGTAAATTTATGCATCCACATTTTTTTGTTTCATTTTCAAGAAAAGTTGCGGGTTGCAGAGTTGCGGGTTGCGTTTTGTTTTGCCTTTACAGCATGTTGTAGCAAGGATTCCGGACGCAACCCGCAACCCGCAACCTTTATTGGTTTTTTATTTTTTGTGTGTATTCCATCTATCTGTATTGGTATATATTATGTATATATTTATATATAGTATATATATTATATAATATAATAAATAATAAAAATAAAAAAAAAGAACCACCTTACAGGGTTGCAACCTATAGGACCAAGATAAACACACATTTACAGAAAAAAAATCAAAAGCGCAACCGGGTTGCGGGTTGCGTTTTTGGTAAATATCGCCCCTACAATATGCTACAGGCAGGATTATTGGCGCAACCGCAACCCGCAACCCGCAACTTGCAATGCATTTCACTTTGGAAATGGCGATTGTTATTTTTTTTTGAAAATAATTCCCGAAATACTTGACAACCGCTATTGTGAAATTGTATATTTGCAATGTAGACGAAGATGACTATAACTGACAATTATAGGCAGGCAAAATTTTGAATGAAGTAAAACGATGTTTTATCGGCCGTAAAACGACGTTTTCTTCCTTTTGAAATGACGGGTTCTGATTCTTCCTTGACGTCCGGAAATCCTAACCCCCTTCCAGGTTGTCCAGAGAACTCTATGTGGAATGGAGCTGATGACAATTACCGGTTGAGTAAGGCCCCAAAAATCATAGAAAGTACCTGACTGATAGTCACTTCTTGCATATGTAATTTTATTTTGTTAACTTTGCACCGGTTTTAATTGACCGGCTTTGTGAAGTCGGCTAAATGAAAGAATAATGAAAAAGACAATTGTAGATTTGTTTGAAGAGTCGGTAAGACTTTATCCCAACAATACATTCTTGTTGGAAAAGACAAAGAAAGTATTTGAACCTACTACTTATACACAAGTAAAGGAAAAGGTATATTCATTGGGTGCCGGACTTCAGGCATTAGGCGTGAAAAAGGGTGATAACATGGCACTCTTGAGTGAAGGACGCAACTGGTGGATTATTGGCGAACTTGCCATGTTTTATGCAGGTGCTATCAATGTACCCTTGTCCATCAAACTGGAAGAAAGTAACGACTTGCTTTTCCGCCTCATCCATGGTGATGTAAAGTTTGTGATGGTTTCGGGTACTCAATTAAAGAAGATTCGTCTCATCAAGGAACAATTGCCAGAGGTAAAGAAAATCATCGTATTCGATGAACAGGACCACTACGAAGAAAACGAATTGTTCATCGGTGATGTAGTGAAGATGGGAGAGGAGTTCTTGAAGGAACATACACTCGAAGAATTCTTGAGCGTGTCAAAGTCCATTCAGAATGATGATATCGCTACCATTACCTACACCAGTGGTACCACTGCTGACCCGAAAGGGGTAGTGCTTACTCATCGTAATTATACCTCGAATGTAGAGCAATCATTGACTTTGGTTAATATTGACCAGACATGGCGTACGCTTATCATTCTTCCGCTTGACCACTGCTTTGCTCATGTGGTAGGATTCTACATCATGATGTCACGTGGTGCTACCGTAGCAACCGTACAAGTTGGACGTACTCCACTTGAATCGCTTAAGAACATACCTTTGAACATCAAGGAAGTGAAACCGCACTTTATCCTCAGTGTGCCTGCACTTGCCAAGACATTCAAGAAGAATGTAGAAAATGGTATCCGTGCAAAGGGTAAAACAACCGTAAGACTGTTTAACTTCGGTATGAAGCTCCGCCAAGTATATTATGGCGACAGCAACTTGGATTTCAAGGGATGGCGCTATCTGCTCAAACCATTGGTGGTATTGTTCGACAAGATTATCTTCTCGAAGGTTCGTGAAAACTTCGGTGGTGAATTGAAGTTCTTTATCGGTGGTGGCGCATTGCTTGACAAGAACTTGCAGAAGTTCTATGTAGGTATCGGCATACCTATGTATCAGGGTTATGGACTTTCTGAAGCTACCCCCGTACTTTCATCGAACGGACCTGAAAAGTATCGTTTCGGCTCAAGTGGTAAGTTGGTTAAGCCTATCGAACTTAAGATTTGTGATAATGACGGAAAGGAACTTCCTGTGGGTGAACAAGGCGAAATTGTAGTGAAGGGTGAAAACGTGATGGCCGGCTATTGGAAGAATCCCGAAGCAACAGCTGATACAGTAAAGGACGGATGGCTTTATACTGGTGACTTGGGATACATGTCTAATGAAGGTTTGCTTTACGTTAAGGGCCGTTTCAAGAGCCTCCTCATCAGTAGTGATGGCGAAAAGTACAGTCCGGAAGGTATTGAAGAAGCCTTGGTAGGACAATCCAAATACATCGACCAAGTGATGCTTTACAATAATCAATCACCGTACACCATTGCGTTGATTGTACCAAACAAGGATAACTTGAAGCGTAAAGGTTATGATTTGGCTACTGAAGAAGGACGCAAGGATGCCTTGAAGAAGTTGGAAAAAGAACTGAATAAGTATAAGAAGGGTGGCGATTTTGAAGGTATGTTCCCCGAACGTTGGTTGCCTAGTACTTTTGGTGTATTGGCAGAGCCATTTACTGAACAAAACCAGATGATTAACAGTACAATGAAAATGGTTCGAGGAAAAATCGAAAAAGCCTATGCAGCTCGTATTGATTACTTGTTTACTCCCGAAGGTAAGCAGCTGATGAATCAAGAAAACTTGAATGCATTAAAATAAGATAAGGGGAATTAATCCCCTTATTTTTTTACATTTTTATCAATTCATAACTACGAGTGCCAAGACCTATCTTTTCGGCATGTTCCAAACAGGATTTCCATTCTGATTCTGGAGTAGAATTGGTAAAGTAGTCATGGTGCTCACAAAAATCGGGTGATGTAATGTGGTCATGCAATTGACTGTTGGCAAGTGGAGTAGCTTTTAAACAAGCATCTACACATGCTTGGTCGAGGGCAAGCGGGTCAGTTGAAATGAACATACCGATGTTTGGTAGGATTGGAGCATCATTTTCGGCATGACAATCGCAATTGGGTGATACATCAACCACTAATGATATGTGGAATTGTGGTCTTCCGCTAACTACTGCTTTTGTGTATTCGGCTATTTTACGATTGAGTAATTGAGGTGCATGATAGTCTTCGAATTGGATGGCGTCAAAATTACATGCACCTAAACATCTGCCGCATCCCACACAATGTTCCTTGTCAACACTCATCTTTTTAGTATCTGCATTCCATATCAATCCTTCATTGGCACATTGTTTTAGACAAGCTTTACAGCCTCGACAAAGTTCTGTATCTATTTGAGGTTGACCGCTTATGTGCATTTCGGTTTTCCCTGCTCGGGAACCGCATCCCATACCAATGTTTTTAATGGTGCCACCAAATCCAGTCATCTCGTGTCCCTTAAAGTGAGTAAGGCTGACAAATACATCGGCATCCATGATGGCACGACCTATTTTAGCGTTCTTGACGTATTCACCACCTTCAACAGGTATTTCTATTTCGTCGGTACCCTTCAAACCATCGGCTATAAGGATAGGACAACCGGCACTTAGTGGGGTAAATCCATTTTCCCATGCACAATACAAATGGTCGATGGCATTCTTACGGTATCCGGGATACATGGTGTTACAATCTGTCAAGAAAGGTTTTCCTCCTAATGACCTGATAACATCGGCTACAGCTTTTGCATAGTTGGGTCGCAAATAACTCAAATTCCCTAATTCTCCAAAATGCATTTTAATAGCCACAAACTTTCCGTCTAAATCAAGTTCGGCTATACCTGCCTTCTTCATTAATTTTTTAAGTTTGGTAGGAAGACTGTCTCCGTTCATTGGTGTACGGAAATCGGTAAAGTATACGTTCGCTTTCTTCATGGTTGATTTGATAATAATTTATACTACAAATTTAAAAAAGAAAGTGCAGATTGTTATAATTTAATCCTATAAATTTTCTTTGTTGTTGATATCTTGAGAACCAATTTAATACAGAAGGTGTTTTATTGAGTAGGTAAAAATTTATTAAATGATGCGGAAATGAGTTGATTTTGAATTAATGTTTGTATATTTGTGAAATGTTATTTATAAATGTAGAAAGAATTATGAAGAATTTTTGGAAAATTATATGTTTCGTCATGGTACTCCCTTCCTTATTATGTGTATCATGTTCAGATGATGATGAATATAATCGTAATAAGACTCCTATTATTAATCCTACTCCTGGAGGAGATGAACCTAAAGATTCCACGTCACAGAATCCTACGGTCAGCTATTATACTGATCCTAACTATTATGCAGGATTTTTTGCTTTTAATGTAATGAGTGTTTACTATTTATGGAAAGATGAAATAGCCTCTTCACTGTCTAATTGGAAGATGGACGAAGATCCTATCAAGAAGGTGGATGCCATTCGATATAAACAAAATGGCACTTATGTAGACAAATGGACACAATTGACCAATGATTATGAAAAATTCATTGGAGGGGTAGACGGAGTTGTTACTACTACTTTTGGGGTATCATACCAATTTTATCTAAAAAAGGAAGGCTCCGATGATGTTGTCGCTTTTGTCCTTTATACTTATCCGGATAGTCCTGCTGCCAATGCTGGTTTAAAACGTGGTGACGTAGTGGTGAAAAATAATGGAAAGACTTTGAATTTGAACAATTATATGGATTTGTATAATAGTCCTTCTGTTGAGTTGGGACTGGCCGTCTATAATCCTGTTAATAAAGTTTATACTGAAACAGGAAAGAGCGTTTCTATGACTGCTGTAAACATGTATGAAAATCCGGTCTTGATGACGAAAGTCTTTGATTGTGGTGGTAAAAAAGTAGGATATTTGGCCTATATGAGCTTTACACTCGATTCATGTGAGGATTTGATTAAAGCAGCAAAATCCTTCAAGGAACAAGGAGTTACTGAACTTATACTCGACCTTCGCTATAATGGAGGGGGATATGTGATTACAGAACAATTATTGGCTTCGATGTTGGCTCCGCAAGATAAGGTAACCAACAAGGAGGTGTTCCAAACTGAAGTGTATAATAAGGATTACATGGATTATTATAAAAAAGAAGGTGTAGACTTGAATACTTATTTTGAAACTGAGTATAATTTCAAGGACCATAACGAAAAAGATCATTCATATTCTACCAAAGATTACAATTTAGGGCTGAATAAAATCTATGCATTGGTGTCTAGTGGTAGTGCTTCAGCATCCGAATCTGTATTGGTTGGGTTATTGCCTTATATGAATATTGAAATTATTGGCGAACAGACTCACGGCAAGTATTGTACAGGTTGGATACTTTCGGCTACTGATTGGTTTGAGGGAAATAAAGATTTCTTCAAGGCTGGTGCTGATTATGAAGAATATCAAAAGTGGGAAACTTACGCTAAGAATTGGGGCATATATGTAATGGTTAGTCGCTATGCGGATAAGAATGGTAATTGCCCTTGTATGCCCAATGGATTTATTCCAGATATAGAGGTGATTGATCGATTTTATGAACCTTATGATTTAGGAGATGATCGTGAAGCACTTTTACGTAAAGCCTTGACTAAAGCTGGTTATACAAATTTTACTCCTATAGAAGATAATAAGGGAACATCACGTGCAGCTATCAGAATTATAGGTGTACCGTTTAAATCAGTTTCCCGTAATCCGTTGGATGGAAAGCGTATTTTATTACAACGTCCACATAAAACTTATGATTTGAAACAACCAAAATAATAAATAAGAAATCCTCCGAATTCGGAGGATTTCTTATTATTTGCCATATAGTTTGTCAATCAAATCAGATCGTCCAATCCGTTTTAATTCTTGAATGATGGAGCGTCGTTCTTCAGGTTTGTACCAAAAGAAAAACATGCGTTGCGCCAATTTTTCCCGTTGGGTCTTAGCTGAAAAAATGGATTGTAGGGTATAGGGATGATAACCTGTATACCATGCTTCCGTAGCTACAGTCATGGGAGTTGGTGTAAAGTCCTGTACTTGTTCCAAGTGAAAATCCAGACGTTTGGTTATAACGGCCAATTCTGCCATATCTTCTGGAGTACACCCAGGATGACTACTGATGAAATAGGGAATGATTTGTTGTTTTAAATTCAGTTCTCTATTTATCTTGTCGAATATTTTCTTGAAATCATAGAATTGGGCAAACGATGGTTTTCGCATGATATTTAGTACCCGGTCGCTGGTGTGTTCGGGAGCTACCTTTAGTCGTCCGCTAACATGTTTGGCTATCAATTCTCGGGTATATTCACGAGTACTTTGGTTGATAGCGGAATCCTTACTTTCATGGAGTAACAAATCATATCGTACACCGCTTCCGATAAAGCTTTTTTTAATTCCGGGTAATGCATCTACCGCATGATAGATGTCCAACAGCGGACGGTGGTCAGTATTTAAATTGGGACATATCCTTGGATGGATACACGAAGGTCGTTTACATTGATGACATTTTTCTTCATCCTTACCACGCATGTCATACATGTTGGCACTGGGTCCTCCCAAATCGCTCAGATAGCCTTTAAAGTCAGGCATTTCTGTGATAGCTTTTACTTCCCGTAAGATACTTTCTTTACTACGACTGACGATAAATTTTCCTTGATGGGCAGAAATGGTACAAAAAGCACATCCACCAAAACACCCTCGATGTAAATTAACGGAGAACTTTATCATATCGAAAGCCGGTATTCGTTTCCCTTTATATTTGGGATGGGGAAGACGTGTATATGGTAAGTCAAACGACATGTCTAATTCTCCTTGTGACATGGGTGGATAAGGAGGATTGACCACTACTGTACAGTTACCCGTCGGTTGAAGGATGCGTGCAGCTTCGTACTTATTTGATTCTTCTTCTATGTATCGGAAATTTTCGGCCTCCTTTTTCTTGTCGGCCAAACAATCTTCGTGGGAATGCAAATAGATATCTTCCTTTTGGCTGATACTGGGAGGAATGGATTGTCGTCCTCTAATTAAATATACGGTTTGAGGGATGTCGTGAGGAATGTCAGGACATTCTTTCATTCGTTTGCACAATTCAGTTATCGGCTTTTCTCCCATACCGTAAATCAATAAGTCAGCTTCTGAATCAATCAATATACTCCGTTGTACTTTATCCTGCCAATAATCATAGTGGCTCAATCGGCGGAGTGAAGCTTCAATACCTCCTATAATCACGGGAACATCCGGATACAAACGTTTCAATATTTGTGAATATACGATGGTTGGATATTCAGGACGCATATCGTGTCTACCATCTGGAGTATAGGCATCTTCGCTTCGCAAACGCTTGTTGGCTGTATATTTGTTGACCATACTATCCATGCATCCCGCTGATATACCAAAGAACAAACGTGGTTTACCCAATTTCTTGAAATCGCGTAAATCATCACGCCAATTAGGTTGGGGGACAATGGCTACTTTTAAGCCTTGAGCCTCGAGTAACCGGCCGATAACAGCTGCACCAAAGGATGGATGGTCTACATAAGCATCACCACTGAATAAAATAACGTCCAGTTCGTTCCATCCTCGAAGTTCCATTTCCTTCTTGGTGGTAGGTAGCCAATCGGTCAGTCTGTATTCTTTCATTCTTCTTCTTTTACTTCCTGATTCTCCTTTTCCCAACGGATATATAAAAGAATAAGCTGATGTAAACCAAAGGCCTTCATGTTGTTATGGTATATTACATCGATGCATAAATCAAGTAATTCCTTGCAATTCCCTTCAGCGGATGCTATGAGTGAACGAATGTTCAGTTTAAGCTTGTCAAGAACAGATTCATCCACAATTCCGTTGCTGTCAATCAGATGCTGGAAGAGTGCAAAATTTTGAATGGTTTGCAAGTTTTCTTCCGATATTTCCATGCTTCGGGTTCCCGAAGCGTTTGTCTGTATAGTATACATTTTCTTTGTATTATGATTTATATGACAAAGTTAGGGCTTTTTATGAAATATTGATTCTTTTCTTACCATTTTTATTCAAAGAAACCCAATATCGCTTTCATTATTCGAGTTCGTTTTTCTTCTCCAACTATGCTTTCCAAAGGAAAACCGAATACAAAAGTACGGTATTTATCATCCTTGTAAGCTATGGCTGCACTATAATTACCTGGTGTATATATGAAAGTTGAATAAGCTCCGTTTACAGGAAGCAAACAGTCTGGAGCTGGAACGGCATAGGTCTTTTCATTAGGACGGATGGGAAAATTATAGCTACTTCCTGCCCCTTGTACCTCGCCTGTCGTAATGTTTTTCAGACTACCTCCATAGGTGTATTTCAATATATTCTCTGTAAATATTATTTCCTCGGGACTATTCATTTCACTACCTACATAAGATCCGCTTATCAATAATCGACCGCCGTTATTGGTGTAGTTCGTAAGATGTTCTTGCATAATTGGGCTGAAAGGTGCTTTTTCTGCTCCACGAATGATGTCAACAATAGGAAAATCGTTTATATTGACAAATCCACGTTCTATGGCTTTGTCACTACAAGATATAAAGGAATGTCCTCCTGCAGCTTGAATCGCTTTCCCATGAATGAATGGATAATCGAATGTGTTTCCTGCTATTAACATCCCTTCTAATTCGATTCCGCTATAACCTAATCCATCTTCGGTTTCTTTACCTATCCCTTGACGGTTGAAGTTTAATTGTGCACCACAATAAGCTGGAGTATTTATATAGGGTATACCGAGGTCTCCATTTAAATCAAATCCCTGATAGGTAGGTGTGTTGAATGATGCAGGACCGCTTGTCCGATTGAAACTATTGACAATCAGTATAGTTCCATGATTGTCTTTAGCATGGTAGGCTGACAATATTTCTGAAGGAAAACTTTCACCACCTTCGTTTACGGCAGTTATCTTGAAACTATAGACTAATCCTGGCTCTGCATGAAAAGAGTATGAGTTTCCTTCTACATAGGTTCCATTGTCCCAACCTCCATAACCTAACCTTGTATAAACAATATATCCTTTAGGACGAGCTGTCGGTTCCATATTATCAGATGTTCCTTGCCATGTTAGTAGGAAGGTATTTTTGTTTCCTTCGTGTATGGCAAAGTTTTGTATGGGTAATGGTTGTACAACATATTCATCTTGATGCATGGTAGCTATGTATTTTAAGATAGCCTTGTATACCGATCTGGCAACGGTAAATTTAAATTCAGGTTCATGTCCCCACCTCATGTCTTCAAAATTTTGATGGGAGAGAAGCTCCAAAATCATACTGGGTACAGCAGGCAATCGGGTCTCACTATAATTCCTGTTCCACATGCTACGTCTTTTCCATTCTATACCAAATCGAGAACTGATATCTTTCTTTAGTTGTGTCAATGTCATATCAACCAAGTCACGAGAGGTGTACCGAGATATGCCTGCATTTAATTTCTCTTCATTGAAATTCGTTGTATATATTCCCAAAGTCCCTATCAGTTCATCTTCCTTGGAAAAACCGGCATCACTATGAAAACCAAGCGTCATTTCAAAAGGAATACCTAATCCGTTTTCTGTTGGATTATATATGGAACCACCACTCAAATAATTAATCATTCGGCCACGTGTGTTGATGTCATCTACATAATCGTTTTTACCTTCAGTACGATTATAGACATCATCTGGCATTCCATTCCATTGCGCGTTGTATCGTACACCTTCCAAATAGCGGGGAAGGCCACTGGTCTTTCCTGCGCGTTCTATGTTTCCCATGCCACCACCAAAACGTACTGCATCGGCACATACCACCCCTTTCTGTTTGCTTTCATTACTCAATATAACTCTACCATAATCGTTCATCCCCTTGTCAAATTCAAAACTCCCTAAGTATACCCATGTGCCTCCACCCATTTGTTGGTTTACTTTAAACTCTGTTACTCCACCTTTATGAAAAACTATGTACTTGGCATCGCTTATACTTTTGGGTAGTGTTTGGTATGATACGTATACAGCATATTTGCCCGTTTCAGGAATTTGAGGAATCCATTGTGCAAAAGCACGATTGGCTTTCTTTTCAGTAGTAGTATATCGTGCCGTCCCTTCTTTAAATGGGTTCTGTCCGTCTTTATAAGTTTGACGTATTTGTGCAAAGCCAGGAATAGAAGTGTTCTTCCATTTTCCTTTCTTGCTGTTTTCTTCATGATAAATGCTTCCAGGCATGTCATTGTCAACTATCACTTCGTTTCGTTGCCAATCACGTTCACGAGGGGTAAATACAACAGCACCGGCATTTTCGAGCATGGGAATTAGGTAAGGAACCACAAATGATTGGGTAAACAAATCTTCTGTAGTACAAAATAGACGAGGACGTTGCCATTCCCAACTGTCTTTTTCATTTTTATAATATTTTCCGTGGCTTTGCCACAAAGCGATATGGTGTCCCTCCAAACCTTTATTCGCTTCATATGGACGTGAGATGTTTTTAGTCCATGGTTTCCCTTTATATTCTTTCTTCCATATTTTATTTTTGTCTGGCTTATTCCTATATATATTGGGAATCAATTCGTCAATGGGTTTCCCATCGGCATAAACGGTTATATTGTAATAGTTGACAGGTCCTGGTAAATTCTGTTTTAAAGTCCGATAAATGTGAGTGCAGATTTCGGATGTAAATGGTTGATAACCGAAATGTACAGACGGATATACATGAAGCATTTTCTGTGCATGATTAACTTTGAAAGAATCCAGTTTGCAAGTCCCTATATTTGCATTCGATGTTTGGTAATTGATAAAATAGTTATTCAATCGTTCTTGGATAGTGGTATCAAGAACTTGTGCCTTCATATGGCTTATGCAGATATATAAAGCGAGTATGGATAAAATCTGTTTCATTATTCATTGAATTTATGTTTGCGAAGGTATATAATTTTCACCACAGAAAACAAAGATTCCCACAGATTATATGATTTTTTATCTGTGGGAATCGTTATGAGTTACAAAGGAAGTAGAATCAAATGATTTCTATGCCTTGTTGTTTGCAAAGTTCCAATCCTAAGTCTTTTAACTTGAACTTCTGGATTTTTCCACTACCAGTCATTGGGAATTCCTTGACAAAGAAAATGTACTTTGGTATTTTGTAGCGGGCGATTTTACCATCACAGAATTCACGTACATCAAATTCGTTCATTTCTACCCCTTCATGCAGGATAATGAATGCACCTACAGCTTCACCGTAACGTTTTGAAGGGATTCCGGCTACTTGCACATCTTTGATACCTTCCAATTGGTAAAGGAATTCTTCGATTTCACGTGGATAAATGTTTTCACCACCACGAATAATCATATCTTTAATACGACCTGTGATGCGATAATTACCATTTTCATCCTTTACACCCAAGTCGCCTGAATGGAGGAATCCATTCTCGTCAATTACTTCGGCTGTAGCTTCGGGATTCTTGTAGTAACCTTTCATGGTATTATAACCGCGGTTACACATTTCTCCTTGTACACCTATCGGACATTCCTCACCTGTTTCAGGGTCGAGTACCTTTACTTCAGTAAATTCAAAATCGCGACCAACTGTAGTACAACGCACTTCGAACGGATCGTCTATACGAGTATGTGTCATACCTGGGGATGCTTCTGTCAAGCCATATACGCTTGTTACTTTCATAAACATCTTTTCTTCCACCTGACGCATCAGTTCGATAGGGCAAAGTGAACCGGCCATAATACCTACACGAAGGCTGGACATGTCGAACATCTCGAACATCGGATGATTCAATTCGGCAATAAACATGGTGGGTACACCATATACAGAAGTACATCTTTCCTTATGAATGGATGCCAAAACCACCAATGGGTCGAAACGTTCTACCATGACTTGGGTACATCCGTGGGTAAGACAATTCATGGTGGCCAGTACAACTCCAAAGCAATGGAAAAGAGGAACGCATACACAAAGTTTGTCTTCCGAAGTAAACTTCATATGCTCACCTGTCAAGAAACCATTGTTTGCAATGTTATGGTGTGTCAACATCACACCCTTTGGGAATCCAGTAGTACCTGAGGTATATTGCATGTTTACCACATCGTGGCAATTCACTTTCTTCTTGGCTTCTATTAATTCATCGTCATCTATGTTGTTACCCAACAACAAAATTTCCGAGGTATTGTACATCCCTCTGTATTTTTCTTGTCCTATATAAATGACATTCTTCATACGGGGGAATCGTTTGCTTTTAAGGTATCCGCGTTGGCAAGTTCTCAATTCGGGCAACATGGTATAAACCATGTTAACATAATCATCGCTACCACGGTCACCATTTACAATACACAAGGTGTGCATGTCTGAATTTTGGCAGAGATATTCCAATTCGGCTTGTTTATAGTTGGTATTTACGGTTACAGCTACCGCACCAATCTTGGCACATGCATAAAGGAAGGTTAACCAATCGGGTACGTTTCCTGCCCATATCCCTACATGGGTACCTCTTTCTACTCCGATAGAGAGCAGACCTTTGGCCATATTGTCTACACGTTCATTAAACTTACCCCAAGTAAAACGTAGGTTTCTGTCTGAATAAACGATGTATTCTTTATCGGGAGTGGTCGTTGCCCAATGCTCTAACCAATCGCCAAGTGTTCTGTTCGATAATTCCATAGGCTGATAAATTAGATAGGAGTATATACAACTGCCAATATTTTAGCAGCCTGACCATTATAACCATGAACGTGATGCGGAACGATAGAATCATAATAAATGGTATCGCCTGCCTTGATTACATGGTTCTTTTTGCCGTGGCTTACTTCAATGACACCTTCCATTACATAGATAAATTCTTCACCTTCGTGAGAAGAAAGGCTATATTCAGTATCGTTGGTAGCTTCAATGTCAACTATGAAAGGTTCCATGTGGCGGTCGGATTTTGATTTCGCCAAAGATAGGTAACGCATATGTGTGCGTGTATCCATAGCATTGTTAGAGAAGCTGATTGTTTCTTTCATTTCTTCATCCTTATGGTATACTACAGCACCCATTTCGTCTTGGTCATCAAGGAATGTACCTAAACGAACACCCAAAGCTCGGGCTATTTTGATTAGTGGAGCCAAAGAAGGAATGTCCACATTATTTTCAATACGATTAATCTGTTCTTCAGCAAGTCCTGTACGTTCAGCCAATTCGGCTATGCTAATTTCTTTTGTTTCGCGGAGTGATTTGATTTTCTCTCCGACGATTTTGGTCTGATCCATATAGTAAATGTTAATTTGTTATTTGAAAGCTGCAAATTTATAACAAATAAATAGAATATCGATGTTTTTTATAAGAAAAAAACAAGTGGATACGATAATTTATGTATCCACTTGTTTTTATTATTCTATCTTCCCAATTGAAAAGTTCTGGGGAATCTTTCCTTTGAAATCTTTAAAGTATAACTTGATTTCGCGCATATCTTTCTCTATATCACCACTAGGGTATACCATTTTTTCTGAATATATGCATTTCTTAGTATAGTCAATGCCTATCAGCATAATGGGAATACCAGCACCTACAGCTATGTGATAAAATCCTTTTTTCCAATTGGGGTTGGCTTTACGGGTTCCTTCAGGAGTGATGGCCAAATGGAATGTTTTGCTTTCCTTGGCTATTTTAATTACCTGATCTACCAATGATGTATGTCGTCCACGATCTACAGCTATACCACCCATCCATCTGAAAAATGGTCCTAATGGCCAGAAAAACCATTCTTTCTTCATCATAAAACCTGTATCTCGTCCAATAGCTCCATAGAACAATTTTCCAATAAACAAGTCCCAATTACTGGTATGAGGTGCAGCGCAAATAATGTATTTATCAAGGTCGGGGGTGGTTACTTTTGTTTTCCATCCCAAAACTTTATAATAAATAAAACCGAAAAGGGCTTTTTTCATAGGCGTTTAGGCTTTGGCTAATTCAGCAGAAACCTTTTCTACTTCTTTGTTCAAGTCTTCGCGCAACTTCTTATAAAAACCTTTTACGTTGCCCAGTTCTGTATGGCTGATGCGTGGAATCAATGCCAATACATTGTGAACTGCTTCTATAACAACTTCACGGTTTACACCTTCAAATAAACTTGCCAGGAATAAGTCACCTGCTATATACTGAATTCTTTTCTTCAAATCTTTTCTGCTTGCCATAATCTTAATGTTTTAGTTAATGAATAATCAATTTCGGTTCAAAGATAGCATTTTTATTTGGTTACGTTTTCATATTTGCAAAAAAAGAGCGAAATTTGCACTGCAATTAATAAAAAGTACACCTTTAATTAAATAGTATATGACAAAAAGTGCATTGCAAATTGCCAGAGCTGCTTATCAGCCAAAACTTCCTAAAGCGTTGAAAGGCGCTGTTATTGCAAAGGAAGGCGAAGCAACACAGTCGGTTGCTGACCAAGAAGCTATCAAAGCTTTGTTTCCTAACACATACGGTATGCCGTTGATTCAATTCGTTGAAGGCCAAGCCACAGAATATCCTGCAATTAATGTAGGTGTAATCTTGTCGGGAGGTCAGGCTCCTGGTGGTCACAACGTGATTTCAGGTTTGTTTGATGGTATCAAGAAATTGAACAAGGATAGTAAACTTTATGGTTTTATTTTGGGTCCTGGTGGCTTGGTAGACCATAAGTATATGGAACTTACTGCTGATATCATTGATGAATATCGCAATACAGGTGGTTTTGACATTATTGGTTCAGGACGTACCAAACTCGAAAAAGAAGAGCAATTTGAAAAGGGTTATGAAATTATCAAGGAATTAGGTATCAATGCCTTGGTTATAATTGGTGGTGATGACTCTAATACAAATGCTTGCGTATTGGCTGAATATTATGCAGCCAAGAAGTATGGCGTACAAGTAATCGGTTGTCCAAAGACTATCGATGGTGACTTGAAGAACGAAATGATTGAAACATCATTTGGTTTCGATACTGCTTGTAAGACTTATTCAGAAATGATTGGTAATATCCAACGTGACTGTAACTCTTCTCGCAAATATTGGCACTTCATTAAGTTGATGGGTCGTTCAGCTTCTCACATTGCTTTGGAATGTGCTTTGCAGGTTCAACCTAATATCTGTATTGTATCAGAAGAAGTGGAAGCCAACAACATGTCTTTGGACGATGTGGTAACTTATATTGCTCAAGCTGTAGCTAATCGTGCAGCTGATGGTAACAACTATGGTACAGTATTGATTCCTGAAGGTTTGATTGAATTCATTCCTGCCATGAAGAAGTTGATTGCCGAATTGAATGATTTCTTGGCTCATAATGCTGCTGAATTTGCTATGGTTAAGAAGTCACAACAACGTGAATACATCATCAGCAAGTTGTCGAAGGAAAATGCTGATATCTACGCTTCATTGCCAGAAGGTGTTGCCCGTCAGTTGACACTTGATCGTGACCCACACGGTAACGTACAGGTATCATTGATTGAAACAGAAAAATTGTTGTCAGACATGGTAGCTGTTAAGTTGGCTCAGTGGAAGGAAGAAGGCAAGTATGTAGGTAAGTTTGCTGCTCAACATCACTTCTTTGGTTATGAAGGCCGTTGTGCTGCTCCTTCTAACTTCGATGCAGACTATTGCTACTCATTGGGTTATACAGCATCTATGTTGATTGCTAACGGAAAGACAGGTTATATGTCTTCTGTACGTAACACAACAGCTCCTGCCGAAGAATGGATTGCAGGTGGTGTGCCCATCACAATGATGATGAACATGGAACGTCGTCATGGCGAAATGAAACCGGTTATCCAAAAGGCTCTCGTTAAGTTGGATGGTGCTCCTTTCAAGAAGTTTGCTGCTAATCGTGATGAATGGGCTAAGAATACATGTTATGTATACCCAGGTCCTATCCAATACTTTGGCCCAACTGAAGTTTGTGACGAACCGACAAAGACTTTGCAATTGGAACAAACTAAGTAATCAATCTGATTGAATTATATGATGGTGTCATTCTGAACGTTGTGAAGAATCTACAAACATAATGTATATAAATTCTTCGCTTTGTTCAGAATGACACTACTTTACTATGGCTATTAAAACAACGAATAAAAATACTACCCCCAAGAAAACTCGTAAGGTTACTGCTTCACGAAAGGTTTCTTCTCCTTCTGCATCCCGAAAAGTACAACGTAAAACTGTACATAAAAAGAAGAAGTTGGCTAAGAAGTGGGAAGTTCCTATGTGGTTGTACTATATCATTATGGGGATAGTCGGAGTGTTATTTGTAGCCATATTCTATTATTCCTTTATCCGTCCTTATGCTTATCGTTGGAAACCTTGTTATGGACTGAAAGGTTATGGTGTATGTATGCCTGCCGGATATAAGGTGCATGGCATAGATATTTCTCATTATCAAGGTGATATTGACTGGGAAAAGCTTTCACAAACTCGTCAGTCTCAATTCCCTATTCGCTTTATTTATATGAAAGCTACCGAGGGAGGCGACTTTAGTGATAAGAATTTTACGGCTAATTTCGATTCAGCTCGCGTCCATGGTTTTATTCGTGGAGCTTATCATTTTTATAATCCGAAAACAGACGCTATTCGTCAGGCCGATTTCTTCATTAACTCTGTAAAACTAGAGCCAGGCGATTTGCCACCGGTACTTGATATTGAAAAGAAAGCCAAAGATATGAACCGACTTCGGGCCGACCTTAAACTTTGGTTACAACTTGTTGAGAAACATTATGGCGTAAAACCTATTATCTATGCTTCTTATAAGTTCAAGACCAACTATTTGAATGATTCTGTATTCAATAGTTACCCTTATTGGATAGCCCATTATTATGTGGATTCAGTTCGTTATCAAGGTGATTGGAATTTTTGGCAACATCACGATGCCGGTACCTTACCAGGTATAGACGAACAAGTTGATTTGAATATTTTCAATGGTTCCCTTCAACAATTGGATAGTTTGTGTATTAAAGAATAGTTTTATTGGCTGATAATCTTTTTACTTTATTAAAATGGTTTCAGTAATGTCATCACATCGTAAGTTGTTCATTCATAGTACTTATGGATGAAATGATAGAAGTTTTTCTTATTTCATCTCGTTTCAGCTATAAACGCTTTAAAATAGATAAGTGAGTTCTTTGTTATAAAACGCCGTTTTCTTATTTATAAAACGCCGTTTTGCAATTAAGAAAACGGCGTTTAATAAATATGACTTATAGGCTGAAATCACTGAAATGAAACAAATAACATCTCATTTCATCCATACAAACAGAGATTCAATCTATTACGATGCGGTGACATTACTGAAACCATTTTAATAAAGTAATTCAAAATTACTCCAATAAAAACTTAACCGCAGCCCAATTGTTCTTTTCGCGGTGGTGTACAAACTTGAGTCCGAGACTTTCAGCTTTAGATTGTATGGCAGGAATGTCTTCTACGTAAAATCCACTCATGTATAATTCAGAACCAGCGTGCATACAAGCTGTATAGCGTTCTATATCGGCTAATAGGATATTACGATTAATATTGGCAATGATGACATCGAATGGTGCTCGACCTTCCAACAAACGGGCATCACCTAATTCTACGGTTATGTTGTTTATATGATTCAAGGCTATGTTGTCGCGTGAGTTGTTTACACACCAATCGTCTATATCTATGGCTGTCACTTCTTTAGCTCCACGCATGGAAGCAAGGATAGCTAATATGGATGTGCCGCATCCCATGTCGAGTACTGTTTTATCTTGCAAATCGGCATCAAGTAATTCGCAGATAATGGAACTGGTGGTTTCATGATGTCCTGTACCAAATGCCATTTGCGGATTGATAAGGATTTCGTATTCTGTTTGGGGGGTATCCTTGTGGAAAGTGCTATGTATACAGCAACGTTCGCCTATGACGATGGGCTGGAAAAAGTTCTTTTCCCATTCTTCGTTCCAATCTTTATCTTCTGCTTCTTCTACTTTATATAGGATGGTGGTGTCTGGTAGGGGGAAGTTTGCAACCATATCTTTCAATGCACTTTCGTCAAATAGGTCTTGTTGGATATAGGCCAATACACCTTGTTCCCATTCAACAAAACTTTCGCAACCAATTTCGCCGGCCAAAGCCGATACCACATCGTTCACCACTTCATTGCATGGGGTGGTGGTAAATGTAATTTCGTAATATTTCATATCTTTGTAATCTGATTTCTCCTACAAATATACAGCTTTATTTGTTACAAGAGGTAAGAAATAGGGAAATCCCTATCAAGGAATAGGGAAATTCTCTCTTTTGGATGAAAACCTCTTCTTATTTTTGTATCGAGAAAAATGGATAATAATAAATTAAAGATAAACGATATGAAAAAGATTCTGTTAGTTTCGCTGATAATGACTTGTTTGCCTGTCTTGACAATGGCACAAGATGATCTTTACTTCGTTCCTAAGAAGAAAGTAGAAAAAAAGGTGACAACTGCAACTCCTGCTAAGGTAGTGGTGGAATCGGACAAGGCTCCGACAACTGTATATGCTGCTCCTAATTCAACTGTAGTTGTAAAGGATGTGAAAGGAAATGTCCGCGATGTAGATGAATATAACCGTCGGTATACTTCACGGGACAATACATTTACCATGGAGAATGATACGCTCTACATTGAAGAAAAACCTTACAATGAACGTGGTGAATGGGTGAACGGATTTGAAGGTACGCAGGATGATTATGAATATGCCATGCGTATTATCCGTTTCCGTAATCCACGATTTGCCATTCCTGTAAGCAGTCCTCTTTATTGGGATGTGGTTTATGCACTACCATCTTGGGAATGGAATGTATTTGATGATGGTTTTTATGCTTATGCATTCCCAACATATAGCAACAGCTTATGGTGGGATTGGCGTTGGAACTATCCATGGGGTAGTAGTTGGGCTTTAGGAGGATGGTATTCTCCTTGGTATAACCATTGGTATGGAAATTATTGGTATGGTGGCTATTGGGGTGGCTATTGGGGTCATCATCACCATCATCATCATTGGCATCCTCATTACCATGGACCATTGTATGCCGGTGTAGGCGGTTATTGGGGCGGTGGTCATGGTCGATTTGGATCAACAGCCGTTCGTCCTGGCATTCATGCCGGTAGATATACCAATAATTTAGGTAACAGAAATAGTTTGGCTTCTACAAGTAATCGTAGACAAGTTGCTCAAAGTGGTTCACGTAGTAATCGCGATTCGAATGTAGGTACACGTCAAGTTCGTAGAAGTGCAACGGGGGTAAATCGTAGTGCATCCAATCGTACTAATGTGAATAGAGGAGAAGGTACTCGGAATGTACGTCGTACTACTGCTGGTAGAGTGGTTCGTTCTAATGATAACAGCAATTCTGTTCGTCCTCGTACTACAGCTATCAGAAACCGCAATGGTGAATCAGTAAGTACTCGTGAGGCTGCAGGTGTACGTTCCAACAATAATTCGTATGTTCGTTCTACTGAAAGTCGTGGCTCTTCATACAATCGTCCAAGCAGTACACGTAGTAGTGTAACTAACCGTTCGGCTTCAACTTATCAGCAGAGAAGTTCATCGGCTTCCAATAACAGGACATATAGAAGCGGTTCTTCATCAAGAAGTTCAAATAGTAATTCTTCTTATCGTAGTAGCAGTAGTAGTCGTTCGTCGGGTAGTAGCTTCTCAAGTGGTGGCGGTGGCTCTCGTTCTTCTGCTGGTGGTGGAGGTTCACGTTCAAATAGTGGAGGCGGTGGTTCACGTGGTAGCCGCAGATAATGGATGTTCGATAGATTTAAAATTCAGTACAAACAAAAACTATATTATATATGAAAAAGAATTTGTTAATGGTTTGCGGATGGTTGGTTATAGCCTCTGCAACCGCACAAAATGCATACGATGCCGAACGAGTATTGGGTAGTGAATTGAATGGAACAGCCCGCTTTGTAGGTATGGGAGGTGCCATGAGTGCCTTGGGTGGTGATATATCGGTGATAGGAACAAATCCGGCAGGACTTGGTATTTATCGTAGTAATGATGTAGCCATTTCTTTCGGTTTCAATAATACAGCTACAGAAAGTAGTTTTAATGGAACAAATATGAACGAAAGCCGTACACGTGCATCGCTCGATCAAGTGGGATTTGTATATACCAATAAGATTGGAAATAACACATCACTTCGTTTCGTGAATTTCGGATTCAATTATCATAAGAGTAAGAACTTCAATCGTCTCTTCTCAGCTGGTGGTGCGCTGGACGGTATGTCCCAAACTAATTATTTGGCAGATGAACTTGAAGCATGGGGTATGAATTCGGCTTCAGAATTCGATGCGGTATTGGATGCTCAGAACCCATATTCCGGTTATTGGAACAAATATCCAGTATTAGGTATAATGGGAATTACTACAGGATTGGTTGATTATCCTAATGATGCTGTTATTGGTTGGAATGGTCATAGCAATAACTTCTTCAGTCGTGAAACAGGTGGTATCAATGAGTACGATTTCAGCGTGGCTTTTAATATCGAAGACCGTTTTTATATTGGTGCAACTTTGGGAGTGTATGACTTGAAATATAACCGATTCAGTTCCTATACTGAATATTTAAATGATGATGAAGGTTATGAAAATGGCGGTTATACACTTGATAATTATTATGGCCTCGAAGGTACAGGGGTAGACTTTAAATTGGGTGTGATAGCTCGTCCTTTTGAAGAGTCTCCTTTCCGTATTGGTCTTGCTGTTCATACTCCTACTTGGTATGACATGACAGAAAACTATAATGCTACATTGAATTCGGATATTACCTATTGGGGTGAAACATATTCTCAAACATTAAGTGATGAGTTGAATCCTGATTACCTTATATATGACTATAGATTGACTACTCCTTGGAAATTCAATGTAAGTATGGGTACAACCTTACAAAATTTGGTGGCTATTGGTGCTGAATATGAATATCAGGATTATTCTTCAACTCAATTGGAAGATATGGATGGTTACGAATTGGGTGGCCAGGCTGATGTGAAGGAGTTCTTGAAGGGAGTACATACTTTACGTGTGGGTATGGAAGCCCGTATGGCCCCTCAATTCAGTATTCGTGCGGGATATAATTATTCTACTGCTGCTTTCCAAGATTATGCCTATAATCCATTGTCATTATACGGAACCAGTACAGATTTCAATAATATACAATCCAAGAATACTTTTACGTTTGGTTTGGGATATAGAGGAAGTGTGATATATGCAGACTTGGCTTACAAGTATGATATGTATAAATCTGATTTCTGTGCATTTGATAGCAATTATAATTTCTCTACAGGAGAAACAGATTTGCTACCAGCTGCACAAGTAGACAATTCACGTCATCAGTTGTTGCTTACATTAGGCGCAAGATTTTAAAAGTCAGTTCTTAGGCTTTAAATAAAAAAGTGGATGTGTTCAAAAGCACATCCACTTTTTTATGATATAAATTAGAACTCAGTCAAATCAATTTCTATGAGGTTGTTTGTTTTAGGAATGATTATTTCTTCACCTCCTAAGATTTCCATAATGACTTGGTGTTCCTTATCATCTTGATAAGCATGAACGGTATTTTCTTTATAGTTTTCTTGTGTGTTGTCTCCCCAATAAATGGTACCGGATACGTTATGCCCTACAATTTGAGGAATGTTGAAGTTAATTCCATTATGAATGATTGCTACACGTCCACTATCATTGCGCCCTAATTGGATTACTTTGATTTCTTGCTTGACATCCTCACCCAAAATGACGATAATACCTTCGCGAACATCTAAAGTGGAATTTTCTTCAACAGTGAAACGTAATGGAATACTTTCCAAAGCGCGTGATTCGGTGTTTCTCTTTATCCATTCAGGAGTTGTTACTTCAAACTCCACATTGGTGTTGATTGGGAATTCCAATTCGGTAGTTCTGGCATCGAGCTTATATTCATTATTGGCTACAATTATTGCATTTTTCTGTAATTGGTTGATTGTAACCGTTTCTGTTACAGAATTATTAGAACCCACAAATGAAACCACAGCACTTCTTGAATCATATGTATCGTTAGGTAGAATGGTTAAATAGTGAGTGTATGTAGAAACCGCTCTACTTTCAGAAATTTGAATCCAATCAGCTTCAGGCATTTTCATTTCATAATTCAAATCACTTTTTACTTGAATGGTTATTGTTTCACCTGTGCTACCAATTATATATTCATTCTGACTGAGAACAATGGCAGATGATATTCCTTCTTGGTAAACAGTTACTGTTTCAGATAGATTGTTACCTATAATAGTAATTTTTCCTTCACGTTTTTCAAATTCTTTGTTGGGCTGGATTTGAAAGGCTAAAATAGAAGTGCTTAAACCTCTTGATACGGGACTAATCCATTCTTGCGCTTTTGTTTCTATCTGAGTCTCAAATGCTATATTCGACTTTACTTCTATTTCTATTTTACTACCTTCTGCTTTTACTTCTACCTTATTGGAAGTGAGTGTCAAAGCATCCTTTTGTTTTTGGGCTACGGTTATGTTTTTGCTTACTGTTTCAGAAGAGATAGTAACACTTGCATTGCGCTCGTCATAAGATGTGTTTTCATCTACTGTAATGGTAATGGTTGCATTTCCACCCTTCCCACTAGATGGAGAAATCTTGCACCAACTCTGACTAGAACTGGCAGTCCAATCCTTAGCCGATGAAAATGTAATAGTTGTACTACCTCCATTAGAACCTATAGTGGCAGAAGATTGTCCGGAAATAGATACAGATGGTTCTACTTTAGGTTCACTTTCGCCAGAACATGCGGTTAAGCTGATAACTAAAAGTGAAACAAATATATGTGATATCCAAGTTTTCATATGATACATGGTTTTGATAGTTGATTATTGTTTATTTAATTTTAGTTTGATTTCTTGATGTTCTTCGTCTTTGTCAAGAACTAATTTTACAGAAGTCAGCCCCTCAGTGGGTATACTGTATTCTGTATCTGTTATTTGTTGGATAACATTTAGTTCTGAATCATTGTGGAACATTTTGACGCTTACTCCTTCTTTTGTCGAAATGTATAGCTTCTTTTCTATTTTATTATAGCGCAATTGAGTACTTTCTTCCAATGGTTTTTCGTTACCTATAAGAATTTCCCAAGAACATTTTTCACCTCCTTTGATAAGGTTCCATTCGGGATATCGTTCACTTTTATATAAACAACAAATTCGGTCACCAATTTTAATTGTACTATTGATGGTTAGTAATTGATCGAATGACCAACCTAAATTAGGACCTAAACCTTCAATTGGAAAAGTAAGAAGTTCTTCTTTCAAGTTACCTTTCTTATCTACTAATCCAATCATAAATTGACCATTGATAGTAGAGTGTCCTGTATTACCTATCCAACTAACTGCTATCTTAATAGTTTTGTTAATATCCAAATTATTTTCAACTATAGTTAGACCTGTAACACCGTTGGCGTCTTCTCTATATTGGAAAAGTTCTACATATTCTCCCCCCTCATTTTTCTTTAAATTAAATACAGCACCTTGGTTATTATTATAGTGGGAATTATTTCCACCGGTACCACTTCCATCGGGTACCATTGCATCCAAACGGAAATAACCGTTACAATAGCTACCCCAACCCCAATTAACACTGAAATAATCGGTTGATGTATATCCATCTAAAATAAAAGCATGACCAACACTATTATTGTTGCCATCGTATATAATGGGTCGATTGTTGTTAAGTTCGTTTTTAAGCATTTTGTACCATTCGGTTTCATTGTTGTCGGTACGTCTTAGATATATACCGCTCTTGTCGTAATCCATATATTCGGAAAGTCCTGCCATAATATTGTGCATAACAGCGCCGGTACCATTAGGATGGTAGTCGGCTTTAAATAATACACCTAAGTCTGCCATAAGTTCAGCTACGTGTTTAGCTTCTTCGTCCGAGTAGTTGCCGTTTCTGTAATCGTATTTCATCTTATCCCAATGATAATCATGCTGTAAACTACGTGCATTTACATATGTCCCTGTTGTAGCAGTTTTATATTGGGGAGCTACACCCTTTCCTTTGGGTGGCCATTGATGGTAGCGCATAGCAATAGCGGTAGCTGTAATAACACATCCTGTTGGGGTTTCTTTATTATTAATCTTTGGACATTCGTTATTAAATGGAGCCATTTGATCCCAAATTGGAGTTTCAAGTTTAACAACTGTTTCTCCTAATTTATCAGTCGCTCTACTATGCTTGGATGTTAATCCCATTTCTCGTGCATGATTGATTTGAGATTTTAAATTATCTAACCAACCATTAATGTTGATAGGTATATTTTCTTGTGGAAATTCATTTTCAAAAGAATATCCTAAGATAGGAGTGGTTATGTCATCCCCCGATACAATGACGAAACCTTTACCATTGATATTGTCGAAAACATATAAAGCGGGTGCAGCTCCAGCTGCACGGGTGTGGGCTGTTTCACCATCAAATACCATCTGAAAACTTGCTGATAGTTTTTGTGGGTGATTCGTTTGAAAAAATACATTAGCCAATTCTTTGGCTCTCTCAGCTGTAATTTCGATTGCTGATAGGTTTAGGGCTATTAGTGAAAATAGCAGTAATAGAAAATGTTTCATGATACTGTAGTAATTTATTGAGGTTAATATGACTATTTATATTCTCTCTTCTTCCAAAAATTGAATCCGGCATAAATACGAAGTGTACCAAATGAATTGGTTACACTAAGATTGGTCTTTCTATAATCATACGAATGCATGACTAAAGAGGCACCTATAAAATATTTAGAATTATTGTATGTAATGCCAGCTCTAGTTATTAAATCAAAATTGATATCTTTAATCCAATGACTGTCATTGTACTTTACATCGTCTATGATAGCTTTCTTGAAACCTATCCCAGGTAGGAGAGAAAGATTGGCTGTCCAACTTTTTTTTAAAACCCAATTGTATCCGTATCCGAAGCCTAAACTATAATCTGAATACTTAACTTTTTTAAAACGGAGATTGGTATTTAAATCATTTTTTAATTCATTGGGAAGTTGTGTATAGTCAAAATAAATAGCATGTTGTGAATAAGAAAATCCAGCCATAAAAGAACCGGCACTTTTGCGTTGGTTGGTTGACTGACTATATACAGCAGGATAGGAGAATTTACGATGGTTAAAAATCCAATAGCCATTAAGTCCTTTAATCTTACTTTTTAAACCACTGAAATCTTGTTCTTTAAAAGGGGATGATAAATTAAATCCGTTAGCAGAACGTAATTTAAAGTCGCTACCTGTCTTTCGATAATACAAATCTACACCAAATTTGGAACTATAAATGTTTAATGACATCTCAGTTTTGTCTGCTTTATTTTTATTTCCTCCGAACAGGTCTTCGATGTCAAATGTATAACCTAAAAATATCCATCTCCATCCGAAATAAACTCCCAATTTCATACCCATATTAGGGGAAAAGTTAATGCTCTGTGGACGTTCATTTTCACGGCTCCCTAACCGATAATGCTCATACCATGTACTATGTTCCAACATAAATGCTAAATTATACCGATTGGGAGATATGTAGTTTGTATCTACATTGTTTACCACTTTTCGTATTATTCTACCTGTATGACGGATTGTGCGTGCTACATCTTCACCAGCATTCCCAATACCTCCAGCAATGACAGATAAGATGTTTGGGCGTTTCTGTTCCAAAGTATCTACATATTCAATTTGTGCTTTCACTGTGAAGGAAACACAAAGTAATGTGAATATGAAAAGTAACCTTTGGAAATGCATGATAAAAGTTTCTTAAAGTTTATTAAGGATGCGATCCATAACCCAATTGGTAGGAGTAGCACTAATGCCATCACAAGTACAGATTGCTTTACCTTGTAAATGTTCTACTACGGCTTTAATAAGAGGTAATTGAACATATGGAGGATTTTCGGGTAAAATTTCTTCGCGTCCCTTTTCTGTATGTAATGCTATAGGATCATAGGTAAATACAGAAAAGCATATCATACCTTTGTCGCCAATAATTTCTATTCGGTCTTCTTTAGCTGATTCATGAGCAACAAAACACCATGAACCGGAACCTGGTATACCTGACTCAAATTTAAAACATGCACTGATTGTATCTTCAGCGTCATATAATTTCCCTATATTGTTTTTGTATCCTTCAGCTTCGAGGATACAGCCAAATATATCTTGAAGTAAATCAAACTGATGGGGAGCTAAATCATAAAAATAGCCTCCACCTGCTATATCTGCCTGTACACGCCATGGTAAGTTGTTATTGTTATAATCCAAATTTCGTGGTGGTTGGGCAAATCGTATCTGTATGTTAATAACTTTACCTATTTTATCACTGTTTACTAGTTCTTTTACTTTTTGAAAATAGGGTAGATATCGTCTATAATATGCGACGAAACAAGGAACACCTGTTTCTTGAGAAATTCGGTTGATACGTGCACAATCTTCATAGCTGGCCGCCATTGGCTTTTCAATGTATACAGGTTTTCCGGCTTTCATAGCCATGATGGCAAATGTAGCATGTGATGAAGGTGGAGTTGCTATATATATGGCATTTACATCTTCATCGCCTATCAATAATTGTGGATCTGTATACCATCGTGGAATATGATTGCGTCTGGCATAGGATGCTGCTTTTTCAGCATCGCGACTCATAACGGCTACAACTTCAGAGCGGTGTATCATGCTGAAAGCTGGACCACTTTTGGTTTCGGTTACTTCACCACATCCTATAAATCCCCATCTTATTTTATCTAAATGAATCATATAGTGTATAATAGGTTACTCCTTGTGATATGTCTTTTTTAATTCTTTGAATCTCCGAGTCTGGGTATATTTTTCTAACCAGGTATTTAAAGTGTCAAGTAGGACTATGTTATTTTTGCTGACTCCCCATGAATAGAATTGACTAAAACTAATGTTCGTAGTCATATGTAATTGGGGAAAATCATTTTGTAAGGATTTGGCAATACTTTCATCACACACAGCATAATCAATATCACCATGCGCAACCATAGCTAAAAGTTGTTCCGGCCCATACTTATCTATTTCTTTGATATAAATGGTATCACCAATTTCATTGCTTAAATTCATGATACGGAATTTATGGGGAGAACCTTTTACAATATGTAATGTCTTATGCGCTAAATCCAATTGGTTGTGAATAAAGTTGCTGTCTTTCTCATTGAAGGGTTTGCGTTGAACTAAAATTTGCTTACCTAATAGAATAGGATGAGTGTATAAAAGGGAATCTTTACGATCTGTTGTTATCAATACGTCATTAGCTAATATATCAAATTTCCCATTATTTATTCCTTTCATTCTTTCATCCATACTCATAATAGGCATTACTTCAAGTGACAAACCTTTATTTTCGGCAAAAGCTTTCAATAATTCGAAATGGAAACCAACCATGCTGTCTCCATTGGCATGATAGTTTACCGAGTTATATTCAGTAACAGCTCGAAGTATACCACTTTGTATAATTTCAGCATAATCTCTTTGAGGAAAAGTATTAGTGTCTTCCTTAGGCTGAAATAGTAAACTTGATATAGCAACTGCGATGATTCCTAAAATTATGTATTTTACATATTTATTCATAGGCTTAGTCAAAGAAATTCCATGAAATACCTAATTTAAGCATTTTAGGATTGATAGGGTAGTGGGGAGCCAAGAAATAATTGGAATCACCCGAACCTTGATTTATATGGTACATCATAACAAAAATACGTGTACGCTTCCATTGCAAGTTAGCGTAAACATTTATCATTGGATAACCGCCAATCTCAATTTTCTCATTGGGATTCTGTAAATAGAATTGTCCCATTACTGGTGAGTAATCAGGTGCATAATATTTAGTAAAGTAACGTGCATCAGCTCCCAATTCCACATTGAATACATTCTTTACCAATGCAGTTTTCAAATATAGATTGGCGTAAGCTGAAAGTTCCGGTAATGGGAGTACATCTTCATTACTTGACTTTTGATAAACACCTTCTATATCCAAATGAAAATTTCCAGCCTTAAATTTTTGTTGCCACATGGCGGTTAGTACTTGTATGTTGCTTCCGTCTTGTTTCACAACTGCATTGTTTTTGTATGAAGTTATTTCACCTTGATTATTGGTTACACCTACACTGGCATTATCAAGATAAGTGTAGTTCTTTATATTCTCTACACCTGCACGTAATGTAGTACCTAATTTACGTATGTTTAAAGTACCTTCAATGCGAGTACGCATGATTTTAGATAAATCATCATTATCCCACCAATAATGTTTGGAGTGAAAATGTCGATAGAAGAATACAGGATTTAGATTCTTTATATATGCATTTGCTTCTAATCGTACCGTATCTCCCAAGAAACGGAAATTGAGATCGCCTTTTCCTTCTAAACGGAATTGTCCGGCATCTTCTCCTGCAATGCCTAATTCTCCCAATATTCTATAATGTAGTAAGTTACCTTGCTCTTTTAATAACTCACCACCGACAGACAGATTATTTTCCTTATAATGTTTCATTATCCGGTTTTCATCCACACCTGTTGTATCACTTAAGGTAAAGTCACGATATTCATGAGTAATGAAAGCTGTAAGTCCAGCTTTTGCCCATTTATTGAATCCTTCACGCAAAGCAATACCAAAAGTGTTTTTTATTGATGTACGTTTGGTATGATCGATTGAATCATTACCAAAAAAGTTGTATTCATACAATTTCAATGCTTGTGCATTGTCTTGTGTAATGTATTTACGCTTGTCAAAATCGGCTTGAAATGTATGTATAAAACTTGTTACCGGTATAAATTCAGGAATGGTGTCTGTTGTATCAGTAGTTTCTGCTGAATTCGATGCAGTTGGTATTTGTATAGAAGATGGTAGTATTGGCTTTTTATTGGTAGCTATACTATCTGTAAGTATTCCATTGGCCAACAAACTGTCTTTTAGAATTTCGTTCATTACACTATCGGGTAATGAGGTGGTAGAAACAAGTAAACTATCAGTTCCTGCTTTTGCCTTATCTTTTTGCCCTTTATAAAAACCTAAGTTATATCTATGCGTAAGAAAAATTCGGTAACTTGTATTATGATTCCATACCTTATTTAAGTTGGTAGGGATATCTGTGGATGAATATTGTTTTTTCCCCTCAGCCATATCAAGAGGATCTGTGATATAACGGTCGTCAGAAATCCCTCCATTTTCAGCCATTTTTATATTATTATTGCTGAAAATAAAGTGCATATTGTATTTGTCTCCTCTATAATAGGTAAAAAAATTGCCATTAAAGAAAGCTGTGTTTTGGTCTGTATACATACCTCTACCATATAGGTAATCAATGTTGAAACCAAAACCCAATTGTTTGTTTGCATTTATTGCAAAATATGATTTAAATCGTTCTTCTCCGTTTCGACTGTTTAGACTTTTGTAATATGTTAGATTGGTAAAAGGAGATAGAGTGTTGGTAAATATTACATTTTGTGGTTGTTGTACACTAAAATCATATGGGTCCAAAAAAATGAATTGACTTTCTTCTGGACGGTCAAAAAATATACGACTAATACGTGGTGACCCTAAATTCCCCAAATAATTGAATTGTCCGGTAGGTCCACCTACATCGTTTGAATTTTGAAAACCGGTTTGAATGGTGTCAACCGGTACAGAGGTAATATTACCCAACCGTTTGTCTACTTTCCAAGAGAATAATCCGATAGGTATTGTACTGGCATCAGTTACGGCTGTTGTATCTATAGGATTACCATTGCGGTTATGTGTACCCAAATTTCTTCCACTAGCCGAGCTTCCTGCTGCAGAAGTTAGTCTTTGTTGTGCCACTGTTGGTAAAGACCAACAGAATAGGGCAATGATTATGAATATATATTTCTGTTTCATATTAAAGACAAAGGTACAAAATACAAATGAAAATTACTTTAAAATATAGCACAATTTACAATCTGTTTAGATTATCTTGAATGTATATTAAATAAAAGACACAAATTATATAAGACACACATCTTGATATAGAAATTCTAATGAAGGTGTGAACTTATATAATTTGTGCTTTACTATGAAAACGATTTCTTTATACAGCTTTTATGATTTCCATTCCAATTCGAATAGCTTCTTCATTCATTGGAATGAGCTTGTGATGACGCTCTGGCAACGTTTTGTAAAGAGCTTTTAATACACTTTCAATAGCGACAATTGGACGTAACTTAAGTAATCCACCTAATACTATCATATTGAAAGTTTTAGCCATACCGCGTTCATTAGCTTCATCCATGGCATCTATTCGATATACGTTAATATCCTTGCGGGTAGGAGGTTCCATAATTCCATATCCATCGTATATCAAAATACCACCAGGCTTTACTTTGTCCTCAAATTTTTCCAATGATGGCTGATTTAAAATGATGGCTGTATCATATTGACTCAAAATGGGTGAAGAGATACGTTCATCACTTACAATAACGGTTACATTGGCAGTACCGCCACGTTGTTCAGGACCGTAGGCTGGCATCCATGTTACTTCTTTATTTTCCATTAATCCGGAGTATGCTAATATCTTTCCCATGGAAAGTACACCTTGACCACCGAATCCAGCTATAATGATTTCTTGTTTCATTGTTAATCCATTTTATTCTTTATCTTTCAAGTCACCTAATGGATAGAAAGGGAACATGTGTTCTTCCATCCATTGATTGGCCGCAACTGGTGTCATCTTCCAACCTGAATTACATGTTGATACTATTTCAACCAAGTTTGATCCTTTACCATTCATGGAGTTCTCAAAGGCCTTGCGAATGGCTTTCTTGGCTTTACGGATAGCAGGAACACTATGAACGGATTGACGCGTTACATAAGCAGTTCCTTCTAATGTCGCAGCTATTTCAGTCATTTTTAAAGGATAACCATGGATTGTAACATCACGGCCATAAGGACAAGTTGCAGTTTTCATTCCAACTAAAGTTGTGGGAGCCATCTGACCACCAGTCATACCATAAATGGCATTATTAATAAAGATGATAGTGATGTTCTCACCACGATTTAATGCGTGAATTGTTTCGGCTGTACCAATACATGCTAAATCTCCATCTCCTTGGTAAGTAAATACTAATCTATTTGGCCATAAACGTTTGATGGCAGTAGCGACAGCTGGAGCACGACCATGAGCAGCTTCTTCCCAATCTATGTCTAAATAGTTATAGGCAAATACGGCACATCCTACAGGTGAGACACCTACAGTTTGATTCTCCATGCCCATTTCTTCGATGACTTCTGCAATCAGTTTATGTACTACACCATGGCTACAACCAGGACAATAGTGCATAGGATTATCGTTCATCAACGTTGGCTTTTTATAAACCAAGTTTTCAGGTTTGATTATTTCTTCTTTTGTCATAATTTTCCTCCTTTATAACATGAAGCGCAAGAAGAACTCCATGAGTTTGACAGATAAGGCTGCCGCGCATACATAGATAAAGGTCGTGAAATCTTCTACTACAAAATAGAGGATAACAGATACTACGGCCAATATCATGAATACTATGTTCAGAATAACTCTGATTTTATCGGTTCCCATATTCGTTTATTTAATTAGTTTTTCTTTCAATGCGTTGATAACTTCATCTGGGGCAGGCACAATACCACCTAAACGTCCATAATGTGCTACTGGTATACTACATTTAACAGCTAATTGTACATCTTCTACCATTTGACCGGCATTTAATTCAACGGTAAGGATTCCTTTGACTTGTTTTGCACGTTCTGCTATTGCTTTAGAAGGGAACGGCCAAATGGTTATGGGGCGTAATAATCCCACCTTGATGCCTTCTGCTCTTGCTAATTCCATAGCTTTTTGTGCAATGCGTGCACATGAACCAAAAGCTACTATTAGATATTCTGCATCTTCACAGTTGATTTCTTCATAACGAACTTCATTGGCTTCAATTTCCGCATATTTTTCTTGCAGATGGATATTACGTTTTTCCATGATTGATGGATCCAACTCCAATGAAGTTATGATGTTTGGTTTGCGTCCTTCTTGCTTTCCATGAGCAGCCCAAGGACAACGTGCTATTACTTCTTCATCAGTTAGTCTTTGACGTTGTTCTGGTAAAACAACTTTTTCCATCATTTGTCCAATTACACCATCAGCCAAAATGATAGCTGGATTTCGATATTTGAAGGCCAAGTCAAAAGCCAAACCTACAAAATCTGCCATTTCTTGTACCGATGCAGGTGCAAGTGCAATTAAATGGTAATCACCATGGCCACCACCTTTAACAGTTTGGAAATAATCAGCTTGACTGGGTTGTATAGTTCCCAAACCTGGTCCTCCACGCATTACGTTTACAATGAGGCATGGTAGCTCAGCACCTGCTAAATAAGAAATACCTTCTTGTTTCAAGCTTACACCTGGACTTGACGATGATGTCATCACCATTTTACCAGAGCCAGCTCCACCATAAACCATATTTATTGCTGCCACTTCACTTTCTGCCTGTACTACAACCATGCCGGTAGTTTCCCAGGGTTTCAGTTCTGCAAGTGTTTCCAAGACTTCAGATTGAGGGGTGATAGGATAGCCAAAATAACCATCTGTGCCGAAACGAATTGCTGCATGCGCAATGGCTTCGTTCCCCTTCATTAATAAAACTTCTTCTGCCATTTCTTTTTTATTATTGGATTTTTACTTTATAGACAGAAATACATCCGTCCGGACATACAGTTGCACATGAAGCACAACCTGTACATGCTTCTTCTACTGCCATTTGTGCGAATGTATATCCTTTTTTGTTTACTTCTTTAGCTGTGAGTGACAATACGTTGAAAGGGCATGCAACTACACATAAATTGCATCCTTTACAGCGTTCTTTATCTACTATTACAGCTCCTTTAATTTTAGCCATTGTTTATTCCTTATTGGTTATACATATCTTTGTTATAGAACTCTAAAATATTCATGAGCATATTTTTAGCTGATAAAGCAGGACTTTCTGGGTTCCTTTCAATTGCTTCTAAATAGTGGTTAAGTGCTAATTGCCAATTCCCCTGTTTCCGCCAAGCATTACCTAATAAATAAAAAGGCTCATCATTGCAATTCGGATGTGAATCAATATATTTGTTTAATTGTTCAATAGCCTCAGCAATTTTATTTTGATACAACAGTTCTTTAATTATTTCCACTTCTATTATTATTTTACTTCACCTACGTATACATTGTATGTCAAGGCTGGATTGCAAGCAGGATTCATTTTTTTTGCTTCTTCTCCCTTAATGTTTTGCATCATCATTTTCTGACATTTTATGATTACGTTTGGTTCGTTGCTTCCGTTGGAATAAAATGAGATTGTATAAGTATCACTTTGTGATAATAACAGATTACTCATAGTTTTCTGTGTGTCAATGATACAATAGGTAACATCTTTACCAAATAATTGTGAGCGTCCACCCCAACATTCTTTACTTAAATCCATTTCTTCACCGTTCACACTAATAGTCATGCGTACAGCATTTGCTATTATATCTTCTTCTGTTGTTGCTTTAGGAGTTTCCGGCTGGATATTTTCTTGTTGGACAGTTGTATTTATAGCTGTTGATGCAGTTGAAAGGGTGGGCTGAACAACGGTTACTTGTTCGGCTGGTTTTACTGGTGCTGCTTGCAATCCTAATGCAATCATCTTATTACCCAGTGCAGAGCGCATTTCAGCAAACATTTCGTCCTTCAAATCAATAGTCTCTCTTCTGAATTTTCCACAGACTGGTGCCAATTTTGTTTTTGACTTGTTCAAAGCCATATCATCTGTTATCCATTCTTCTGCAGTGAATTTTTCACCTCCGTCGCGTGCTTCATTATACCAATATCGTATACGATTCATCTCGATATTACATTTGCCGGATGAACATTTTACACTAAGCAAATAGTAGATACGAGTACGGTCTAATGATAAAGCAGAAGATGAGAATACCAAATACTCTTCTCCACCTATGGCAATACTTCCGTCATTAGGATTTGTATAAAGTACCCTTGCGTTGAATTTGTCTTTTGGCTGAAATCTTTCATTAGCCCATTCCAGCAATGTTTCATATATTTGTTGTTGAGACATAGCTGGTACTTGCATCTCTGTAGAAAATTCAACTTTACCGCCAATAAGTGGTACTGCACCAGTCAAATATTTTTCATCTGTTTGTGCTGTAGCAATGAGCGAAAAACACAACATAAAGATAGATATCAATTTTCTCATATCATTTACTTGTTACTTATTATATAATATGGGGCAAAGATAATAAATATAATAGAAAGTTGATAAAATAATTATTCCCTTTTTGTCGGTTTTTTAGTATAATCATGTAATAATAAAAATGAGAGTAGTTGCAACTACTCTCATTTAATGTATAATTACTCATATAATTTATTTAATTGGCATTTTTTCAATACGAGCTTGGTGACGTCCACCTTCGAATTCAGTAGTGAAAAATTCTTCCATAATGGTGTCGGCCATTGCTTTGTCAATAAAACGTCCTGGCATAACTAAAATGTTAGCATCGTTGTGTTGACGAGCCAAGTGGGCTATTTCAGGAATCCAACATAAAGCAGCACGTATACCTTGGTGCTTGTTTAATGTAATGCCAATACCTTGACCACTTCCGCAAACAGCTATACCTGGATAACATTCACCTGATTCAACAGCCAAAGCCAATGGATGTGCAAAATCAGCATAGTCACAACTGGCTTCACTATAAGTTCCGAAATCTTTGAAGGTATATCCCTTAGCTTCAAGCCAAGTCTTAATATATTCCTTCAATTCATATCCGGCATGATCTGATGCCAAACCGATTGTTTTCATTAGAGCATTGCTTTTACTTGGTTATATACATTTTCAGCTGTGAAGCCAAGTTTTTCATCAAGTACCTTATAAGGAGCTGAGAAACCAAAGCTTTCCAATCCCCATACCTTACCTTCATGAGCAGGAACCAAGCCTTGAAGATTTACAGGAAGACCAGCTGTCAAACCAAACTTCTTAACGCCAGCAGGTAAAACTTCTTCTTGATAACAAGTGCATTGGCTGCGGAACAAACCTTCTGAAGGTACACTTACGATGCTGCACTTTACACCATCCTTACGGAGTAATTCTGCACCTGCTACAAGTGTGGATACTTCAGAACCAGAAGCAACGAGAATAACATCTGGATTCTTATCAGAACCTGCAACAATATATGCACCCTTAGCTGCTTGACTATAATCATTACCTTCAGGAAGATCAGTGATATTCTGACGGCTTAAGATAAGAGCGGTAGGAGTGGCTGTATTAGCCATAGCCAAAGCCCAAGCTTCTGTTGTTTCCTTTGCATCGGCAGGACGAAGCACCAAAGTAGAGTTGTGTCCCTTATGGTTCTTCAATTTTTCCATCAATCGGATTTGTGCTTCTTGTTCTACTGGTTCATGAGTTGGACCATCTTCACCTACACGGAATGCATCGTGTGTCCAAATGAACTTAACTGGCAATTCCATAAGGGCAGCCATACGTACGGCAGGTTTCATGTAATCAGAGAATACAAAGAAAGTACCACAAGCTGGAATCACACCACCGTGCAATGCCATACCGATACAACAACATGCCATTGTCAATTCGGCTACACCGGCTTGGAAGAATGCACCACTAAAGTCATCCTTTGTCATAGCCTTTGTCATCTTCAAGAAACCGTCTGTCTTATCAGAGTTAGACAAGTCGGCTGAAGCACAAATCATGTTAGGCACTTGTTCTGCCAAAGCAGAAAGACAAGCTGCAGATGCATTACGAGTAGCATCATTGGCTTTTTGCTGTACTTTACTCCAATCAATTTGTGGAGCTTTATTGGCGAACCAATCAGCTTGTGCAGCTGCCATTTCTGGGTTTGCTTTAGCCCATTCAGCTTCTTCTGCATAACGAGCAGCGCAAATTTCCTTCAATTCTTCTGCACGCTTAGCATATAGCTCTTTTACATCATCAAAGATTTGGAATGGATTTTCAGGATCACCGCCCAAGTTCTTGACAGTGTTAACGAAAGCATCACCTCCAAGAGGAGCACCATGAGTCTTACAGTTGCGTTCGTAAGATGAACCATCGGCCTTCAAGGCACCCTTACCCATGATACACTTACCAATAATCAAAGTTGGCTTTCCAACTACTGCCTTGGCTGTTTCTATAGCTTTGCGGATTTCTACTACATCATTACCATTGATTTCAATAACTTCCCAACCCAATGCACGATACTTGGCAGCTGTATCTTCTGTCATAACTTCAGCTGTTTCTGTAGATAGCTGAATATCGTTTGAGTCGTAGAACATGATAAGATTATCCAATCCCAATACAGCGGCTACACGAGCTGCACCTTGAGAAATTTCTTCTTGTACACCACCATCTGAAATATATGCATAGATAGTTTCTTTTGCAAATGTGGGGTTACCTGTTTTTGCTGCCAAGAACTTAGCTGCAATAGCAGCACCTACAGCAAATGTATGACCTTGTCCAAGAGGACCGGATGTGTTTTCTACTCCACGTTCAACTTCAAATTCTGGGTGACCTGTTGTAGGAGAACCCCACTGACGAAGTTGTGCTAATTCTTCAAGACTATATTTGCCGATAAGAGCAAGCTGTGAATAAAGCATAGGAGCCATATGGCCTGGATCAAGATAGAAACGGTCACGGCCTACCCATGTAGGATTTTGTGGGTCATAGTTAAGGTATTCTGAATAGAGTACATTAATGAAATCTGCACCACCCATTGCACCACCAGGATGACCTGATTTAGCTTTTTCTACGGAAGCAGCGGCTAAGATACGGATATTGTCCGCTGCATGATTCATTACTTTAATATCGTTCATGTCTAATAGATTAAATTAGTGTTTTTACTTTTTACATTTAACAGCTGCTTCTTCAATGCCTAAACCAAGCTTGTAGTTTTCTATATATACATTGAAACCTGCAACTTCTTCTGCAGTAGGTTTAATTTCAATTCCAGCATCACCTGCAAATACAACTTCGTCAAGGAAGTCAGCCAAATTTTGGTTCTTTTCATTATTAACTAAATAAGAACCAAGTAGAGCGATACCCCATGCACCACCTTCACCAGCTGTTTCCATTACAGAAATAGGGGAGTTGATTGCGGCTGCCAATACTCTTTGGCCTACACCTTTTGTCTTAAACAAACCACCATGACCTGTAATTCTATCTACTCTAATCTTTTCGTCGTTAAATAGAATATCATTACCAATCTTTAGTACACCAACAGAAGCATAAAGATGTGAGCGCATAAAGTTAGCCAAATTGAATTTGTCATTGGCCGAACGAACAAACAAAGGACGTCCTTCTGCCAAACCGGTTACAGGCTCACCAGAGATGTAGTTGTATGAAATCAAACCACCACAGTCAGCATTACCTGTTAGAGCATGGTTGTAAAGTTTACCAAACACTTCATTCATATCAACTGGTACTCCTAAAAGTTCTTGGTATTCTTTAAACAGATTTACCCATGCATTCAAGTCAGAAGTACAGTTGTTGCAATGTACCATGGCTACCAAACTACCATCAGGAGTAGTAACCATATCAATCATTTCGTAAGGTTTTGACAACTCTTTTTCCAAAACAATCATGGAGAATGAAGATGTACCAGCCGAAACGTTACCTGTACGTTGTTTTACAGCATTGGTTGCTACCATACCAGTGCCAGCATCACCTTCAGGAGGACAAACAGGAACACCTGCTTTCAAATGACCTGATACGTCAAGTCTTTTAGCACCTTCTTCAGTTAAACAACCTGCATTTTCACCGGCTACCAATACCTTTGGAAGAATATCGAGCAATTTCCAATCATAGCCCTTTGGAGCTACCAAGTTGTCGAATTTGGCTACCATTTTAGCATCGTATGTCTTAGTCTCAGGGTCAACTGGAATCATACCTGAAGCATCACCTACTCCTAAAACTCTTTCACCTGTTATTTGCCAATGAATATATCCAGCTAATGTAGTAAGGAAGTTGATATCTTTTACATGATCTTCATTGTCAAGTATACATTGATATAAATGTGAAATACTCCAACGTAAAGGAATATTGTATACAAACAATTCAGATAATTCTGCAGCTGCTTTACCTGTATTGGTATTTCTCCATGTACGGAATGGAACCAAAATTTCTTCTTTTTCATTGAAAGCCATATAGCCGTGCATCATAGCACTTACGCCGATTGCTGCTAATGTTTCAATTTCTGTATCGTAGAGTTCCTTTACATTTTTACGAAGTTCGGCATAACAATCTTGTAGACCATACCAAATGGCTTCTATTCTATATGTCCACAGTCCATCTACTAATTGATTCTCCCAAGTGTGGCTACCCTGTGCTATGGGTTTGTTTTCTTGGTCAATCAAAACGGCTTTGATACGGGTTGAACCGAATTCAATACCTAAAATTGCTTTACCGGCTTCAATGGTTGATTTTGCATCTAATTTCATACCTTATATATTGAAGTTAAATGTGTTAATGATTATGTATAAAGTTACGCCACCTTAAAGATAAGTGGCGTAACTCCTTAAAATATTAGCAAAGAGCTTTATTTAACATGTAATACACTTCATTCATGCGTAATTCTTTCTTGAATCCGCTAATTGTTGTATCCTTGTTAATCTTTACATATTCGATACCAACCATTTCTGCGAAATCTTCCCAGTATTCTTCATTGATGTCGTATGAGAATGCGCTGTGGTGTGTACCACCTGCGAGAATCCATGCACCGGCACCAATTTCAAATGTAGGTTGTGGAATCCAAAGAGCAGATGCTACTGGAAGGTTTGGCATTGGCTTTGGTTCGATACATTCAACTTCTTGAGAAATGAGTCGGAAACGGTTACCAAGGTCAACAACTGTAGCCTTAATACCACGACCTACCTTAGAAGTGAATACAAGACGAGCAGTTTGTTGCTTGCGGATACCGATACCTAAGAAATGAACTTCAAGTTTTGGCTTTTCTTCTACAGCGATAAGAGGACATACTTCAAGCATGTGACTTTGGAGGCAAGAAGAACGGTCGCCAGCGAAGTTAAGGGTATAGTCTTCCAAGAATGAGCAACCGATAGGCATACCTTGTTGAATAACCCACAATGTACGGCAGAGACAAGCTGTCTTCCAGTCACCTTCAGCACCAAAACCGATACCTTCAGCCATAAGACGTTGAGATGCGAGACCTGGAATTTGGTCGAAGCCAACGAAATTCGGGTCGTTGATATCAGCGTCACCGAGATCATCAAAGTTTGTGGTGAAAGCAGTAGCTCCTTCATCTTTCAGTACTCGGCGTAATGCAATTTCTGCTTTAGCAGCATTCTTTACCTTTTCCCAATATACTTCTTCACCGCTTTCATCTATCTTGATTTCATAGATCTTTTTATATTCTTCAACTAGTTCGTCAGCTTCTGCATCAGTTACTTTCTTGAAATATTCCATCAATGATGATACTGGATAATAATCAACGTGGTAACCCATACGTTGTTCAAATTCTACACGGTCACCGTCTGTTACGGCTACGTTGTTCATGTTCATACCAAACATAAGACAACGAGTATTTTTTGCATCAGCAACACCTGCAGCTACGCGTGCCCAAATAGCAATTTTTTCTTGTACTTCTTCACTCTTCCAATATCCGCTAACTACCTTGCGTGGAATACGCATACGTGTACAAATATGACCGAATTCAATATCACCATGAGCTGATTGGTTCAAGTTCATGAAATCCATGTCTATTGTTTCCCAAGGAATTTCGGCATTGTATTGAGTGTGGAAGTGGAGGAGTGGTTTTTGCAATGCTTGAAGTGCCTTGATCCACATCTTTGCAGGTGAGAATGTATGCATCCATGTAATGATACCAATACACTTTTCATCGTTGTTTGCTGCTTTCATTACAGCTTCAGCTTCTTTGGAAGAATTTGCTGTACCTTTATAAACAACTTTAATAGGAATAATACCGCTATTGTTGAGTCCGTCAACCATTTCTTTTGAGTGGCCATCTACGATTTTTACTGTTTCACCACCATACAGAAGTTGAGCTCCTGTAACGAACCATACTTCATAATTTGAAAATGCTTTTTCCATAATCTTATTTTATTTAAAGGGTTAATATTATTTTGATTGACCATAATAAGCATTAGGACCATGTTTACGGTTAAAATGCTTTTCGATTAATAATGGGTTCATAGTGAGGTTGGGGTTGGCAGCAAATGCTATACTTGCCATTTTGGCTACTTGTTCCATTACTACTGCATTATGAACTGCATCGTGTGCATCTTTTCCCCAAGAGAACGGACCGTGATTCTTTACCAGTACTCCAGGTGTATGAACTGGATTCATGCCTTCAAAACGTTTTACAATAACGTTTCCTGTTTCCAATTCGTATGCACCTTCCACTTCTTCCTTTGTCATGCTGTCTGTACAAGGAATTGCTTCATGAAAATAGTCAGCATGTGTTGTACCGATATTTGGTATGTCAAGGCCAGCTTGTGCCCATGCTGTTGCGTATGTAGAATGTGTGTGAACTACACCACCAATTTCTGGAAATGCTTTATATAACACCAGATGAGTTGGAGTATCAGAAGATGGGCGGAGATTACCTTCAATAATGTTGCCATCAAGGTCAACTACAACCATGTCTTCTACTTTCATGTCGTCATATGAAACACCGCTTGGCTTGATAACTACCAATCCTGTTTCACGATCTATTGCAGACACATTCCCCCAAGTAAATATCACCAAACCATGCTTTACCAAGTCAAGGTTAGCATGAAATACTTTTTCCTTTAATGCTTCTAACATAATTATACGAGTTTAAATTTAGAATCTTGACGGTATGCCTTATCATTATATTTGTATAAAAAGGCACCTCGTTTAGAACCTGTTTTATCTATCTGATCCGTCTTTTCTACGAATTCCATAGTGGCAACCCGTTTTCTAAAGTTACGTTTGTCCATCTGTTCACCATATATTGCTTCGTATAAGCTTTGCATCTGTGATAAAGTAAACAACTCGGGCAAAAGATTAAATCCTATTGGATTATCTAAAGCTTGATGTTTCATTAATTCACGTGCTTTGGAAATCATTTCCGGATGGTCGAATATGAGTGATGGCAATTCATCTATCTTTATCCAAAAGGCGTTATGTTCCTCCACCAGTTTACGGTCATATTCATCAACTTTTATAAGTGCATAGTAAGCTACTGATATGACACGTTCACCTGGGTCACGTTCAATTTCCCCAAAAGTTCCAACTTGTTGCATGTATACATTTTCCAAACCGGTTAATTCTCGAAGAACACGTTTGGCTGCATCGTCTACACTTTCATCTTGTTGAACGAATCCACCCATTAAAGACCATTCTCCCATGGCTGGTGCAAAATTCCGTTTTAACAGGAGGAGCTTTAGCTCCCCCTCGTCAAAACCGAATATAATGCAATCCACTGATACGTAGAATTTTGGATTGATGTTGTAGTAGGTGGTCATTGTAGGTTAGATATTTAGATTACCAAAGACAGATATAAAGGATAGCTGTAATTAAACAGATGCCTAAAGTTCCCCATGTGTAACCTCTTGTGGTTGCAAACAAATTCAAATTAATAGGCAATGCTTTTGGATCTTTCTTTGTGTCTATAGAGTTGCTGTAAAGCCATACTGCGTTACAACCAACTAATACACCGAAGAAGATAAATGCTTGGAAGCCTATATCGTTCAAGTATGCAGTCCATGCTGTAGATGTTCCCATTAAAGATACAATTAGACCTGCCAATACGAAGAATGCACCGATACAACCAATAATCTTAGCCCACATTAACATTTGTTTCTTGTCGGCATCCGATACTGTTTCAGCCTTGATATACTTCTTATCCATATAAGAAATTAAGATAAAGAAAGTCATAAGAATGATGAAGATGTAACCTGCACGGAGTTGGAATGCTACATCAGGCAAACATATTTTGAAAATTACCCCCATTGGTATGGTTAGGATAGATGTCCAAATGGCAGCTGTTGCTGATGCACGTTTCCACAAAAGACCCATACCGAATACAGTGATGATACCAGGATAGATGAAACCAGAATATTCTTGAATGTATTGGAATGCTTGATCGAGACCACCTAACAAAGGCTTAACAGCAACTGCTGCAATAACCAAGGCTGCCAAAGCTGTCAAACGACCTACATTAACTAATTTTTTATCTGAGGCTCCTTTATTGATATACTTCTTGTAAATGTCCATTGTAAATAGGGTAGAAGTAGAGTTAAACATTGAAGCCAAAGAAGAAATGATGGCAGCAGTCAATGCAGCAAATGAAAGTCCCTTTATACCTGTCGGAGTAAAGTTACGAATTAACCAAGGATATGCATCATCAGAACGATTGATGGAACCGTGTAAATCCATATTAGCAAATGTGTCGGGATTCTGCATGATGTAATATGCACAGATACCTGGAATAACAACAATGAAAGGAATAAGAATTTTTAGGAAACCTGCAAAAATCAAACCTTTCTTGGCTTCATCTATACTCTTTGCTGCTAAGCCTTTTTGAATAATGTATTGGTTAAAACCCCAATAGCCTAAGTTTGTCAACCATACACCACCTACTACAGCTACGATACCCGGAACGTTAGCATATGCTTCGGGATCGTGTGATTCCTGAATAATCAAGTGGAAGTGTGGGTCGGTAGCATGTTCACCTGTTGTCAAGTCTGTGAATATTTGAGCAAATGCACCTAATGCATCTGTACCCAAAACGTCACCCATAGCGCCTAATGCTACAAAGGCAGTTATTAAACCACCCCCAACGAGGAAGGTTACTTGCATAACATCTGTCCAGGCTACTGAAGCCAAACCGCCGTATATTGAATAAATACCTGCTACAACGAACAAGCCGATGATAATAAGCATCTGCATAGAGATTTCAATGCCCCATGCATTAACCATTACTCCTTGTACTCCTAAAATCTGTTCGATAGCCAATGCGCCTAACCATGCTACAGATGTCAAATTAACGAACACATAAAGGAATAACCAAAGGATCGAAAATGCAAGACCTACACCGTCATTGTAACGTTCGTGCAAAAACTGTGGTATAGTGAAAATCTTACGATCAATCATGATAGGCAAAAGGAATTTACCAATCACAATTAATGTTACGGCTGCCATGATTTCGTAAGCAGCAATAGCAATACCATCTGCATAACCAGTACCTGACATGCCGATAAATTGTTCGGCGGAGATGTTAGCGGCAATCAAGGAAGCACCCACTGCCCACCATGTTAAAGTGTTACCTGCCAAGAAGTAGTCATTGGCACTCTTTTCTTTTCCGTCCTTGTCGCGGCTTAAGAATAAACCGAGTGCGACCAGAACTACAATGTAAACGCCAAAGATTATAAAATCAATGGTTTCAAATCCTGAATTCATTTGTGATTAAATTATTTAAAGTTAGACAATTATTTTTCTACACCAAATTTGTAAATACAATGGCTGGTATATGTTTCACCTGGAGCCAAATATGCATTGCATTCTTCCCACTGCTTGTTAGGTGAGTCAGGATAAATTTGAGTTTCTAAACAGATACCGGTACGTTGATTGTATACAATACCATGTTTACCTTTAGCTGTGCCATCCAAGAAGTTACCAGAATATACTTGGATACCTGGTTCGTCTGTATAAACTTCAAGAGTGATTCCTGTAACAGGTGATACCATCTTAACAGCAAGTTGTTTGTCATCACCTTTGGTGTTTAATACCCAGTTGTGGTCAAATCCATTGCCAAATTTAACTTGTTCAAAATCAAAGTTGTTAATGTCTACACCAACTTCTTTAGCTGTGGTGAAGTCCATAGGAGTTCCTGCAACAGGAGCTATTTCACCTGTTGTCATATAAGTATTATCAACAGGAGTATAACCATCTGCATTAACATAAAGAACATGGTTTGTAATTGATGTGGTTGGGTCACCATTTAAGTTAAAATATGAGTGGTTAGTCATATTGATAACTGTCTTTTTGTCTGTTGTAGCTTTGTATGCAATGTCAATAGCATTGTCTTCAGTAAGGGTATAAGTTACATCAGCAGTTACATTTCCAGGGAAATTATTGTCACCATCTGGTGATTTTATGGTTAAAACTATGGTAGTTTCATTGATTTGATTAGCTTCGTAAATTTGATATTGCCAACCAGTAGGACCACCATGCAAGCAATGGCCAAAGTTGTTTTGCGGTAATTGGATTACTTCGTCATCAATAGTTATCTGTCCTTGGTTGATTCGGTTTGCATAACGTCCGATTGAAGCACCGAAATCACTAGGGACTGTTTGATAATCTTTAATGTTGTCAAAGCCCAGTACTACATCCTTCATTTCACCATTTTTATCTGGTACCATGACAGAAACAATACGTCCACCGAAGTTAGTAACACAAACTTCCATGCCTGCTGCATTTTTCAAAGTGTACAACTTGACAGGCTTAACACTGTCTACTAAAGTCTCAAAATTTGATGGTTTCAATCCTGAAAGCGTCAAAGCTTCACTTGATTGTTTGGGTGCTCCGCAGCTGCTAAGCAGTGCCATAACGATTCCTGCACCCAATAGATTCTTTTTGAAGTTTTTCATATTGACTTGTATACTAATTAGTAATTTTATTTAATATGGTGTAAAAGTAACACTTATTGTAATAACTTGTGTTTTTTTTTTATATGTTGTGCAACATGTATAGTGCGTTATATACAATTATATACTAACAAAAATAGGATGTGAAGCTTCACATCCTATTTTGTTATTGAAATAAAATAATTAGCAGAGTTTACGAGAACCATCGCTGATAACTACATCATATACTTTCGGGCTACGACCGAATTTTTCTTTGAAGCGTTCTTTGGCTGTAGTGACGAATGTTTCGTAGAGTTCATTCTTAACTAAGTTGATTGTACAACCTCCAAATCCACCACCCATTACACGTGAACCTGTAACACCGCAGTCGAATGCAATATCATTTAAGAAGTCAAGTTCTTCGCAACTTACTTCATACAATTTGCTCATGCCATAGTGGGTTTCATACATCTTTTGACCAACTGTTTCGTAGTCACCCTTTTCCAAAGCGTCGCAAACATCAAGTACGCGTTGAATTTCTTCGATAACATATTTGGCACGCATGTAGTCTTCTTCAGAAATTTCAGCCTTTACAGCTTCCAACATTTCCAAGTTACAATCGCGTAAGAATTCAACTTCGGGATGATTCTTCTTGATTGTAGCAACTACATTTTCGCAACTTTCACGGCGCTTGTTGTATGCAGATGATGCAAGTTCATGCTTAACAACAGAGTCAACCAAAACCAAACGATAACCTTCTGGTTTGAATGGGAAATATTGGTATTCCAAAGAACGGCAATCCAAACGGATTAAGCTACCTTCTTTACCAAATACAGATGCGAATTGGTCCATGATACCGCATTTTACACCACAATAATTGTGTTCTGTTGCCTGACCAACTTTTGCCAATTCAAATTTATCAATCTTACCTTCGCCAAAAAGTTCGTTCAATGCATAAGCATATGTACTTTCTAAAGCAGCAGAAGAAGACATACCAGCTCCAAGAGGTACATCACCTGCAAAAGCTGTATTGAAGCCTTTTACTTCTACACCACGCTTAATCATTTCACGACATACACCGAAAATGTATCTAGCCCAACTTGCGCGAGGAGCATCTTCTTCGTTCAAACCAAATTCTACATAATCTTTCAAGTCAATAGAATAAGCTTTAACGATATCTGTACCATTAGGCTTGATTTCTGCAATCATACCTTTGTCAACTGCACCAGGGAATACAAAACCACCGTTATAGTCGGTGTGTTCGCCAATAAGATTTATGCGTCCTGGTGATGCGTATACTGAACCTGTAGTGCCATCAAAATGCTTGATGAAGCGACTTCTTACAAAATCTATGTCCATGATATTAAAGTATTTAAAGTTAATATTTTAATTGTTATATTATTCAACTGGAATATCTTTGTTTACATTCTTACAACCTATTTTACTATAATAAAGGATGTATGCCAACATGGCGATAACCAACCAATAGCTAGTAATAGCACCTGCATTCTGTGCAATAGCGTGTTGGATAAGTGGCATAATACCACCACCCACTACCATGGTCATGAAAAGGCCAGAGGCTGCAGCTGTATATTTACCTAAACCTTCTACTGCCAAGTTGAAGATACCACCCCACATAATGGATGTACAAATACCACAAATGGCAATGAAGAAACATTTTACTGGTATGTCATGTCCTTTGAACTGAACAGCAACACTTTCTGGCATGAATATTGCGATAAGTAACAAAATGATGGCTACAGAAGAAACAATTGTCATCTGAGTAGATGTGGAAATTTTTCCACTGATAACGCTGCTAGCTGCGCGACCAATCATCATTAAGAACCAATATACAGCAGCTAAAGCACCGCCAATAGCTGATGCACCTTCAAATCCCATGTTTGCAATATAGAAGTTCAATTCGGCAGGAATACCAATTTCAACACCCACATAGAAGAAGATAGCGATTACACCCAATACACAATGGCGGAAAGACATTGGGCTATGAGTGAATTTTTCATTCTTAATGTTTTGTTGTGGTTCTGGAATAGCTACTGCAGAGATGATGAAGAATGAAATGGCGAATACACCAATACCGATAAACAAGAGAGGAGCTACATTGCTCATACTTGTCTTTTCGGAGAGCTGTCCAACCAATACACCTACCAAGAACGGAGTGAGTGTACCTGTGAGTGAATTCAATGTTCCACCAATTTGAATGAATTGGTTACCACGATTACCACCACCACCTAAGATGTTAAGCATTGGGTTTACTACAGTGTTCAACATACATACACAGAAACCGCAGATAAATGCACCTAATAAATAGATTACTAAATTGAGGGCGACAGCTTGTCCTTGATAATCAAATGCGTGAATGTCAGCACCAAAAATACTAGACAAATATTGTACTAAAAGACCAACTACACCAACACCTAAAGCGATAAGGGCAGTTTTCTTATATCCATATTTTACCAACATTTTACCAGCCGGAATACCCATGAATAAATAGGCGGCAAAATTCATCATGTTACCCATCATACCTGCCCATGGGTAAGTATAACCCCAAATGGTTCCAAAAGGAGCAGCCATATTAGTTACAAAGGAAATCATCGCAAAGATGAAACACATGGTAATAACGGCTACCAAATTACCATTTTTGTTTTGTTGATTCATAATTCTAATGTTTTAAGTTTATAATGGTTAGCTTTATTCTTCAATTCCGAATTTATAGATGGTTACTTGCTTGTATGTATCACCAGGCTTCAATACACAGGATGGGAAATGTCCCTTGTTTGGTGTGTCGGGGAAGTGTTGAGCTTCAAAGCAAATGGCACTTCTTCTTGGGAAAGTAGTTCCATGCCATCCAGCAAAACCAGTATGGAAGTTGGCTGTATATACTTGTACTCCAGGTTCTGTTGTGTAAACTTCTAATGAACGACCACTGATTGGTTCTACGCATTTAGCAGCAAATGTTAATGCATCTTGTTCATGCTTGTTCAATACATAGTTGTGATCATAACCACTACCATTAATTAATTGTTGGAAAGAATCATCTATGCGACTTCCAACTGAATGAGGAGTACGGAAATCCATAGGAGTACCTTCTACTGGAGCAATTTCGCCTGTAGTGATAGAAACTTCATTAATAGGTGTGTAATAGTCGGCGTTGATTGTTACAATGTTGTTGTCTATTGTAGCTGTTGGATTATCCAAACCAGAAAGGCTGAAAAATGCATGGTGAGTGAGATTTACAAGGGTCTTCTTGTCGGTTGTAGCAGAGTAGTCAATGATGAATTCATTGTCATTGCTAAGTGTGTAAATCACAGTAATATCTAAATTCCCAGGAAAACCTTCTTCACCGTCAACCGATAGATAGTGGAGCTTTACACTTTGTTCGGAGAGTTGTTCAGCATCCCAAACGCGTGAATGATAACCTGTTGGTCCTCCATGAAGGGAATTAGGACCATTATTCACAGCTAGTTTGTATTCTTTACCGTCAAGCTCGAATTTACCATCAGCTATACGATTACCATATCGTCCAATCAATGTGCTGAGATAACCTTCGGGACTGTTAATGACATGGTCGATGCTATCGTGCCCTTGAATGACGTTGGCATATTTGCCATTTTTGTCGGGCATCATGATTGCGAGAATTGCACCACCATAATTGGTCACTGCCATTTCGGCACCTTTTTCATTCTTGAGAATGAATAAATCTGTTTGTTTGCCATCAATAACTTTCTGAAAATCGGCTCTTTTTAAACCGCAGAGGTTTTCTCCGGCGTCAATTGTGTTTATCATGATAAAAATCTTTTTATATAGTATTCTTAAAACTATTGCAAATAAAAAGATTTTCTTTCTTATTTCCCAATTTTTTTTGAAGAAAAAATGAAGGATGCTGATTTTTTCAATTCTGATTAACGATTTTGTATAGCAATCGTTTTATTATTTACATAAAAGCTTAATAAATCTGCAACGATGAAACTACTTCCACCAACAAAAATCAGATCGTCTTTATCAGCATTTATATATGCTGCTTTTACGGCACTTTGTACATCAGAATAGGTATTACCTTTCAAACTAATTTGATTTGCCAATTGTTGTAGTTGGTCTTCAGGTAAGGCTCTTTTAACGCTGGCTTTAGTGAAATAATATGTTGCTTCTTTGGGCAGCATGGCAAGTACACTTCTTATATCTTTATCGTTTACCATTCCCATAACGATGTGTAATTGTTTGTAAGTCTGAAGGGAAAGTTGTTCGACAATGTATTTTATTCCACCTACATTATGTCCGGTGTCACAAATAAGAGTGGGTTGAATGCTCAATTTCTGCCATCTTCCCATCAAACCTGTTAGCTGACATACATTGGAAAATCCTTTTCGTATGTGGCTTTCATTAATAGAGTAACCTATTTCTTGTAGTACTTTTATTGCTGAAAGTAGGGTAGATGTATTCTTTTCTTGGCATAATCCTCCTAATTCACCTTCCAACTTTGGGAATAATTTCGTTTGATAAATACGTCTTCCTATTTCGTTTATATATGATTTTTCTATCCAGTTTTCATCTTCGGCAAAGATAATGGGTGCTTGCATTTCTTTGGCTTTCTTTTCGAAAACAGGACGTGTCTCGGATGTCGTTTCACCAATTACAACGGGGGTGTGTGGCTTGATGATTCCTGCTTTTTCTTCTGCGATTTTTCCCAATGTGTCGCCTAAAAACTGTGTATGGTCAAAACTGATGTTGGTGATGATACTCAAATCCGGTTGAATAATATTGGTACAATCCAATCTTCCACCAAGCCCTACTTCAATCACAGCTATATCTACCTTTTCTTCGGCAAAGTAATTGAAGGCCATAGCTGTTGTTAATTCAAAAAAGGAAGGATGAAGCGGTTCGAAAAAACGACGTTCTTTTGCAACGAAATCGACGACATACGCTTGAGAAATGGTCGTTCCGTTTATTCGAATACGTTCGCGGAAATCTACCAGATGAGGTGAAGTGTATAATCCTACCTTGTATCCGGCTGATTGAAGGATAGCAGCCAATGTATGTGAGCAGGAACCTTTTCCATTGGTTCCTGCTACATGAATGGTCTTGAATGAACGATGCGGATAACCGAAATGCGCATCAAGTGTATTTGTGTTCTCCAATCCTTCTTTGTAGGCATCTTTCCCTACATGTTGGAATAGAGGAGCACTATTAAATAAGTATTCAAGCGTTTCTTTGTAATTCATTATTTACTAATTATTTGTCGCCGTACATTCTTGCACGCATTTCTTTGATGTGCTCGCTGGTGATGTATTCATCATATTCCATCATCTTGTCGATAATGCCGTTGGGCGTAAGTTCGATGATTCGGTTGGCGACGGTTTGGATAAACTCATGGTCATGCGATGCGAAAAGAACATTTCCCTTGTAAAGCTTCAAATTATTGTTGAATGCTTGGATTGATTCCAAATCCAGATGGTTGGTAGGTGTGTCCAGAATCAAGCAGTTGGCATTGCGCAGTTGCATACGAGCAATCATACAGCGCATCTTTTCACCTCCTGAAAGAACATTCGCTTTTTTAAGTACTTCTTCACCGCTAAAAAGCATTCGTCCCAAAAAGCTCTTCATGTATACTTCATTACCTTCACCAAATTGACTAAGCCAATCAACCAGATTCAAATCATTCTCAAAATACTTAGTGTTATCCAAAGGCAGATAAGCAGTGGTGATAGTTACTCCCCAACTAAATGTACCGGCTTGCGGTTTACGGTTTTCATTGATGATTTCGAATAATGCAGTCATGGCACGTGGGTCACGACTTAAAAATACTATTTTATCACCTTTCTCTACGTTGAAATTCACATCGTTAAAGAGTACTTCTCCGTCTTCGGTTTCGGCACGAAGTCCTGAAACTTCAAGTATTTGATTACCTGGTTCGCGTTCCATGGTGAAAATGATGCCAGGATATTTGCGTGAAGAAGGTTGAATATCATCTACATTCAGCTTTTCCAGCATCTTCTTTCGGCTGGTAGTTTGCTTACTTTTTGCCACATTGGCACTGAAACGACGAATAAATTCTTCCAATTCTTTGCGCTTTTCTTCAGCTTTAGCCTTTTGGTTTTGAGCTTGGCGAAGAGCCAACTGACTGGATTCGTACCAGAAACTATAATTACCTGCAAACAAATTCACTTTTCCGAAGTCAATATCAACTGTGTGTGTGCATACAGAATCTAGGAAGTGTCGGTCGTGGCTTACTACAAGTACGGTGTGCTCAAAATTGGATAAGTATTCTTCCAACCAAGTAACTGTTTCCATATCAAGGTCATTGGTGGGTTCGTCCAATAAAAGATTGTCAGGATTACCGAATAAGGCTTGTGCCAACATTACACGCACTTTTTCCTTACCACTAAGTTCACCCATTAATTTATAATGTAAGTCTTCCTTAATGCCAAGCCCACTTAATAGTGCTGCAGCATCACTTTCTGCATTCCAACCATCAAGCTCTGCAAATTTTTCTTCCAATTCAGAAACACGAATACCATCTTCATCAGTAAAATCTGTTTTAGAATACAATGCGTCACGTTCATTCATGATTTCCCATAGGATAGTATGTCCCATTAGTACGGTATTGAGTACTGTGAACTGATCCCATTTAAAGTGATCCTGACTTAAAACAGAAAGACGTTCCCCTGGTCCTAAAGTCACATTTCCCTTAGTTGGTTCTAATTCGCCGGATATGGCTTTCAAAAAGGTGGATTTTCCTGCTCCGTTGGCGCCTATTACTCCATATATATTGCCATTGGTGAATTTAAGATTTACATCTTTATACAATACTCGCTTGCCAAATTGAATGGCCAAATTGGAAACTGTTATCATCTGTATATTTTAATATGTTTTGTTAGAAATTGAAATCTCTTGCAAAGATACGTTTTTTTTATGATAAGCCAATATTGTTGTTTGGATATCTATTACATATTATATATTTGCAGTAATTAATTGAATAGTTATGAAGAATTTTTAAAAGAATATAATAGTACAATTACTGATAGCGGTATTTATTGGAATTTTAGTGGGGATGGTCGAAAAACAATTACAGATTAATTAGAGTCATACTTATACAATATGCTTTTAAAGATTATGTAGTCAAAATAATAGATTCCTTTGGAATGGATGTTATGAATATAGAAAGTTAACAAATGGGTTCAATTAAAATAAATCAGATTTTCAAAACAGGGTTTTAGTTCACCTTGTTCAATCTTATGAATAACATCAACGACTCGATCATTCATAGGAGTAGGACACCCTACTTTTCTACCATATTGAGATACTATGCCATTAATGGCATCAACTTCTGTTAATTTCCCTTTCTCAAGGTCTTGTAGCATACTAGCTTTAAGTTTAGCATGTTTACGGATGGCAATAGGAATGATAAAGAACGAAAATGCACGTTTAATAGTATTATTATAATCGAGTAATTTCACAATGTCTTTTCCTTGGACTGGTTCGATGTGAATATCACCCATCTTACATACGTCTATACACTCTTTGATAAGTGCTTGAATAATTTTACGAGATTCCTTTGGCCTGGCTGCTTCGCCGAAGGTGCATCCTAATACAGCACTCATACCTGAAAAAGCGGCATTGATGAGTAACTTGCTCCAACGTGTTCCAATGAAATTTTCCTCAACCTCGACTTTACCCATTAATTCCAGTAATTCTTTGACTTTGTTAAAATGTTTACTCCTATTTCCTGAAATGGCTCCTAAAGAGAAGGAGAGAGAATCTGGAGCACTTGTAAGTTCACAGATACCCGGAGCTTGTAAAGTAGCGCCCCATGCTACTGTACAACCCAAGACATGTTCATTACCTAAAAATTCAGCGATAAGCATTTCAGGAAGACCATTTTGGAAAGTTACTAACACTCCATCACTTATTAAATATTTTTTTAACAGCTGTACAACATCTTTATTGTGTTGTTGCTTGGTCATAAGAAATATGATATCGTATAAACCAGACATTTCATTGGGAGTATAAGCGGTTACCTTTTGTGTGAATTTCACTGTACCTGTTATTTGTGCACCCATTGTTTGCAAAGCTTCAACATGAGCTTTGTTATGATTAATCAGTTCAATATTTATTCCGGCTTTACTGATAAAAGCTCCAAGGATGGTTCCTAACGATCCTGCTCCATATATAGCTATACGCATAATTGTTATGAATTGTAATATTATTATCTCATTAATTATTAGCAAAGATAGTCTATTTACTTAGAATTATAGCTCTTTAAGAAGAAAAAGCGAAAATTATATTAAATAGTTTCAAATTCGATTGATGATAAATTATGAATGATTAGATTATTTATTGGAATTCTAAAATATTGTTGATTTATGATGTTAACTATTTATTAATGTATATCTTTGTTTTAAATAAATTGATTAATCAAAATTGTACATTGATGAATAATAAACAACAATCAATTATCAGCAGATTTTTTAAAACATATATTGTCGATGCGTTAAGTTTTATGGCAATGGGTCTTTTCTGTTCGCTTATCCTAGGACTTATCATCAAGCAAATTGCCCTAATACCTGGATTTGACTGTCTTAAGGATATAGCTATTTTACTACAATCTGCTCCTGTTGTTGGAGGTTCAATAGGCATGGCTATTGCACTTGGACTAAAATGTGTTCCTTTAGTAACTATATCTGCAGTAGCAATAGGTGCACTTGGTTATCAGTTTGGTGGACCAATAGGTGCTTACTTAGCTTCTATTGTTGGAATAGAAGCTGGCTCACTAATATCAAAACGAACACCTGTAGACATTATAGTCACGCCTCTATTAGCAGTGGTGATAGGTGGTTTGTTTGCTAAGTATTGTTGTGTTCCCATCAATGAGTGGGTAATGTCACTTGGAGTAGTCATCAATCGAGCCACCATGCTTAATCCTTTCGTAATGGGAATTGTAGTATCGGTATCTGTAGGTTGTCTTCTTACGCTACCTATAAGTTCGGCTGCTATATGCATATCAATTGGTATCGGTGGATTAGCGGCTGGAGCAGCTACAGCTGGCTGTTGTGCGCAAATGATTGGTTTTGCCGTTATCAGCTATAAAGATAATGGTATGGGTGGATTAATCTCACAAGGATTGGGAACATCAATGTTGCAGATAGGTAATATAGCCCGAAAGCCTATTATTTGGCTAGCTCCAACTCTTACCTCAGCAATTCTTGGCCCAGTATCGACCATGTGGTTAAAGATGACCAATAATGCGGCCGGAGCTGGTATGGGAACAGCCGGACTTGTGGGTCCTCTCGGATGTTGGGATACCATGTGTGCTACTACCGACCATGGTGTACTTTTGTCAGAAATTATTGGTCTCTATTTCATTTTCCCTGCTATTCTCAGTCTTTTCTTCCACTTCATCATGAAACGTTTAGGATGGATAAAGGATGGCGACATGAAGTTAAAAGGATAGTAAAAAAATAGGAAACATAAAAGTTGCAAGATTACGGGTTATATCAAAAAATGAATGAGAGTACCATAGCGGGTAATACCAGTTATTTGATTTTTGGTTCCGCCTTTAAGGATTTGGTAAAATGATATACCTGAACAAGTAATATCTTGGTTATCAATTGAGCCCCAAAGTTTATTGTCTAAACCTTGGGGCTCAATATATTAACGAAACATCTTTTTTATTGTTTGTCTTTCATGGACTGAAGATAGGTCTTGAAGAAACGTCCTTGTGTGGTAGGAGTGAAGTCCCAATCTTCAATAAGGGTTGGAGACCAGTCCTTATCAAAACACCATACTGTAAATGATATTCCTTTCTTCTCGAAATATTTGGTGATATGTTCTGCATATACTTCGGTTGATATGACTGGTATGTGTGCTCCAAGTTCATTTTCAAGGCAGAAACCTATTTCTGTACAAATAACCGGATAAGTATCGGCTACATATCCAAAATCAGCTTCCCATTGTTCTTCCCAAGGTTGGCTTCGCTTCATAGGATATGGATGCGATACATAAGCTATGTTTGTCCGTTTGATAGGAGCGGTCGCTACAGGAGTCAGATCGTATGCCCAATTGAATCCGGCACAGAGACACAATGCATTGGGATTGTATGTACGGATGGTGTCTATCAGTTCTTCTTGAATGGTTTTCCATTCTTCCCAAGTACATTCACCGGTGTCTTCTCCTGTAACCGTTGGTTCATTGAATAATTCATACATAGCAACAGTCGGTTCGTTCTTATAACGTTGAGCTACGGTTTTCCAAAATTTAAATGTTTCTTCTTTGGTCGTATTATACATAGGATTTGTGTATTTGGCATCCTTTAGGTTACCTATGGAATGCCAATCCATGATTACATACAGCTTGTTCTTCTTGGCCCATTCAATGCCTTCATCCATGGCTTTGAAAGTTTCATTCCATCCGTATTTATTCAGATGGGTAGGGTGTACGGCAAAACGTACGATGTTGGCTCCCCATTGGGCTGCTTCAGCGAAATACTTTTCATTCCATTGGTTGTCGTTTATCAATTTGACGGGGTCTGAATAGCAAAGGCCTCGGAAGATAATTTCTTTTCCATTTGCATCAATGAACTTGTTCCCTTCTACATGAATCCAATAGGAGTGTTTAGATTCCGATGTACATGCAACGATTATAGTTGCTAATAAAGCTAATAATGTAAATGCATTTCTCATGATAAATTTAGATTTGAATTAATTCATAAAAAAAATCGTATTTGCTCCTTTATAATTTATATTTCGCCCAAATTGTCTCGCCCTATTTTTCCACACTCATCAACCGGAACTTGGTAGAAGGGATGTTAAGAGCGACATCATGTGGCATATAATGCATGGCCTCATTTGGTTTCTTAATTATTTAACAAAGTTACAGAAATTAGTTGATATTAAAAAGAATAACAGGTAATTATATTTTTTAGGTGTTTGCTTTTCAATACGAAAATTGCGAAAGTTGCAAAGTTGCGGGTTGAGTTTTAATTGCTTGTATATATAGGTTACGAGATTAAATAATTGTCGTTTTTCCTTATGAAAATCAACTGTTGTAATTGAAAAAATAGTATATTTGTTGTAAATATCTGTATATTGAATATTATGCTTTAAATATGATGAAACTTTATGCAAACAGATACATTCAAAGATAAAGTAGTTATTGTGACCGGCGGTGCCAATGGTATTGGCCTATGCATTGCCGATGAGTTCCGTTCATTGGGAGCTGTAGTCTATGTGATTGACAAACAAGAGGGTGAGCATTTCGTTGGGGATATTTCCAAGAAAGAGGTGTTGGAGGCTTTTGCGGCCAAGGTGCTGAGCAAACATGATAAAGTGGATATTATCATCAACAATGCTCTGCCACTGATGAAAGGAATAGATGAATGTTCCTACGAGGAGTTTCAGTATGCCTTAAGTGTGGGAGTAACCGCACCTTTCTATTTGGTCAAACTCTTCATCCCTCATTTGGCGGATGGTGCATCCATTATCAATATCTCTTCCTCGCGCGACCGTATGAGCCAGCCGCAGACCGAGAGTTATACAGCTGCCAAAGGTGGCATTGCTGCACTCACTCACGCATTGGCGGTAAGCCTGTCGGGAAAAGCAAGGGTGAACTCCATTTCTCCCGGTTGGATTGATACGGCATACACCATTTACGAAGGTCCCGATGCCACTCAGCAGCCTGCAGGCAGGGTAGGGAATCCTATGGATATAGCCCATATGGTGCTATTTCTTTGTAGCGAAAAGGCTGGTTTTATCACGGGCGAGAATATCTGCATCGATGGTGGTATGACCAAGCAGATGATTTATCACGGAGATTGTGGTTGGAAGTTGGAAAAATAGAAATAATAATATGAAAATAGAAGTAGCTCCGCAGGAAACCATGCGTGCCGAAGCCTTTTCGCTTTGGATGACATCTCCTATGCCAATGGTTACATTGACCAAAACATTCAATGTAACCAAGTTGCTCAAAGCAAGCAAGAGACGTGGAATCAAATTTAACGCCCTGCTATGTTGGTGTATAGGAAAGGCTGCAAGCGACATAAAAGAGTTCTATATTCTACCCGAAAAAGACAAGCTCTTCAAATATGACTGCATTGCCATAAACATAATTGTAAACAACAGCAAAGGGGGAATCAATTCTTGCGACATTGCATACACCGATGATGTCGAACAATTCGCCAAGGAATACAACCGTCTGACAGCGCTGGTTGCCAAGCAGTGCAAGAGTTCATTCCTTGAGGATTGTATGATTGTGGGAACATCGGCAATGATAGAGACGGAACTCGACTGCATTGTAAACCAATACACCGACAAGTTCTGCAACCCAATGGTTATGTGGGGCAGGTATCGCAGTAATTGGCTCACTACCACATTGCCCATATCGTTTCAGTTTCACCACGTGCAGATGGATGGCGGGCACGGCGCCAGTTTTTTAGAGCAACTCCAGCAAGTAATTAATGAATTATAGCACCTCTGTAAACAGAAAAACTATTACAAGTTTATGTTAGCATACACATACATCGAAAAAGGAAAATTCGCTTTGGTGGAAAAACCGAAGCCTACATTGATAGAACCCACCGATGCCATTGTTCGCGTGACAATGAGCAGCATCTGCACCAGCGACCTGCATATCAAGCACGGAAGCGTGCCTCGTGCCGTTCCGGGCATTACCGTAGGACACGAAATGGTAGGAGTGGTCGAAGAGATTGGCGCGGATGTCATTAACGTTAAGCCAGGCGACCGAGTGACGGTGAATGTAGAAACTTTTTGCGGAGAGTGCTTCTTCTGCAAGAATAGTTATGTGAACAATTGCACCGACCCGAATGGCGGTTGGGCATTGGGATGCCGTATCGATGGCGGACAGACGGAATATGTGCGCGTACCATTGGCCAATCAAGGATTGAACCGCATCCCTGATAGCGTTTCTGATGAACAAGCCTTACTCGTAGGCGATGTCTTGGCCACAGGTTTCTGGGCTGCTCGTATTTCGGAGATTACCGAAGACGATATCGTACTGGTTATCGGAGCGGGGCCAACAGGCATCTGCACGCTCCTTTGCGTGATGTTGAAACAGCCCAAGCGAATTATCGTATGCGAGAAGTCCGAAGAAAGGCGTCGTTTCGTGCAGGAGCATTACCCCGATGTGTTGCTTGCCACTCCCGAAGAATGTAAGGATTTTGTTTTGAAAAATAGCGATTATGGAGGTGCCGATAGAGTGCTCGAAGTGGCCGGAGCCGATGATACCTTCCGCCTTGCGTGGGAGTGTGCCCGTCCGAATGCCATTGTAACGGTGGTAGCCCTTTACGACCAGCCTCAAGTTCTTCCTCTGCCCGACATGTATGGCAAGAACCTCACCTTCAAGACCGGTGGCGTAGATGGATGCGATTGCGAGGAAGTCCTTCGCCTGATTGAAGAGGGTAGGATAGACACCACTCCGCTCATCACGCATCGTTTCTCGTTGAGTGAGATAGAGGAAGCCTACCGTATCTTTGAGAATAAATTGGATGGCGTGATTAAGGTGGCTATTATTTAATTGTAGATATTATGCAACCTCCAATGAAAGACAATTCCACCAAAGAAGAAAGGCTGGCCTATGTCTTGGAAGCCTGGAAATGCCTGCACGATTGCGAGGCTTGTGGCAAGTGCCGCATCCTGAAAGGTCGGGATGCGGAAATGCTCTATGCTGACTACATCGAGGGCAAGCGAAGTTATATGGATGTTACTTTGGAGATTAGAAACCGATCTATAAGGTAACAATACCGAATGATATTATATATAAGTATATAACTGATTAAGGAGTAGCAATCATATACTTGCTACTCCTTAATATTTAAAGACTTGCCATCTGTTGTCCCGCCTCGAACGCCTTTTGTAGGTCCTTTTCCCAATGCTCATCGCGCCAAGCGTGTTTGGCCTCTTCGGAGAAACTGCCCAATTCGTAGTTGTCATATTTAGCCACTTGAGTCGTGTTGTAGGCAACGATACGTTGAGGTTCGCCAAGGGCTGTGGTGATGCACCATTCCATCGTGCCGAAATGGTTGCTGTTGTTACGTTCGGGAGTACCGTTCATCGTCTCAATAAGCACCACGGGCATGCGCTTGGGAGCGGTAAGGCTATAGTCATTGTACGAAAGCCACGGAAATGCCAAACGCTCCAGAAAAGCACGCATCTGTCCCGTAACTTCTCCAAAATAGATGGGCGAGCCAAGAACAAGACCATCTGCATGAGATATTTCCTCTAAGATGGAAGTTAGCGCATCCTTGAATCGGCAAATGTTCGAAGCCTTGCTTTTAAGTTTGCAAGCCATACACGACATACAACCCTTATAGTCGAGTTCATAAAGTCGTACGGTCTTGACCTCCATATCATTACTTGCTGATTTTGCTCCTTCGGCAAATTGCTGCAATAACTTTGCGGTATTCATGTTCTTACGAGGACCGCCATCGATGATGATTATTTTTTTCATTTGATTTCTATTTGTTTTACACCTTTATAACTTGTATTTATTCCGAATTGTTTTGCCCATCTTTCTCATATCCGTCAACTGGAGTTGGTGGGGAGAATGTCTGTATCCAATCCGGCGAAAACTGAAGCCATGTTCTTGCGTCCATCGATACTTGGACGATAATGTATGGTTTCATCATGTGGCAAAAATACTTTTTAGCAAAATTACAGAAATTCATCGATATGTCAAAGGCCGATGAGTGATAAAACACGAAAACGAAAAAACGTGAAAGTTGCAAAGTTGCAGGTTGTGTTTTTGGAGGGGACATCACTCTACCTTAGTCAAAGACCTGATGACTAAGTACCCCATGATCCCTTTATAATAATGGACGATACATTTGTCACCCGGCTTGATGTTTTCATATGTATCTTCGGGTATGTTACAGGATACTTTTTCATTGTTGTGAGGCTGAAAACGAAACTTCGCAAAAGTAAGATGATGGCGACCTCTATTCATCCATGTATCATCGATTGTGACGATTGCTTGCTTCGCATCTCCCGAACTGATAAAGTAATTGAGACTTATAGAAATGGAACTCAATAAAAGGAAAGTATTAATGATATACATCTTTTGCTTTCCGACCAAATGATGTAATGATTGTTTCTCTTTAGGTGAAACAACATGTACAGTACCAACCGAAAGTGCGAGAATCCCTAAAATGGTCAACCAGAACTTGACATCATAGGAGAAGATTGTGTTTCTACCAAAAGTGATTCCGGCTATTATGGTTAGAAATGCAATAATCATAAAGCACCAAAAGGACATTTCCGATATCCATGAATTCTTTGTAATCTTGGTTGGTTTGAAGGAATAGGATGCAATGAGTCGGGCTCTGTTTTTCCATCCTTGGACTTGGGTAGGGATGTATTTCTTGTGGCAAGTGGCTCTTTCAAATTTGTGAGGTTCCTTGTCGCTTTCCTTGTATGTTTCTCCGTTTTCGATGCAGATGTATAAAACTTTATAGATTGGGTCTATCCAGAACATAGCCTTTTCTAGGGTTCTTATCCCCTTGAGCCTTTTGGTGGAGTTGTATCCGTAAATATCCTTGGTGCTTTTTATCTCGTTGTCGAGCTAAGTGAGCAGGTTGTCAAATTCCTCGAAGGTGATTCCTTTGGGGAATGACAAGATATGTTTATCAGGGGCCAGTTGCCAATTCTCTATAGTGTATGGAGGTACAATACCATCACTCAAAGCATGATATTCTGTTAAGACTTTACAAAGGGTCTTTGAGTCTGTCTTGTTAATGATGATAATTGCTTCGAAGTTCTTTTTTTTCAGTTTCATGGTATTGTCTGATAATGTTCCGATGCAACACATTTACACTATTGATTGAAAGCGTTTTAGCCTTTTAATCGGTACAACTCGCATTTTTACAATGACACGGAAAATACTCACAAATTCATCGTACTGATAATCAGCGATTTCGATATACGTGTTGTACCGCGCTTTTCAAGCTCATTTTCAAGTTTCGGTAGAAACCAAATTGAAGTGATTATTATTCAGCCTCTTACCGCATTTGCGTTCCAAATGATTTCTAATGCAAAGGTACGATTTTTAAGCGATATTACTCAATGTTTATCGTTGGAAATTACACAAATGTGTGATTTTAGTTTTTTCTTTTGTAGGAGTACTATAAATCATCGTGCGCGATAAGTAAACGACGGCATTGTCTGCTATATTAACGCAAACGATAATTTATTATGGTTGTATCATTTAATTTATGAATCTGAAAAAATCAGGATATAATTTATTTCCCTACAAGTATGCAAATATATTGATTGCAGGGAAATAAAACGACTTTTTCTATTTGTTTTATTTATGCTTTAAAAATTGAGCATTTTGCGACGGTAATCAAATGCCATCCAATATTGTTTTTGCAAAGATGGTGAAAGGAACGAACGGCCAAGTAACTCTTTAACCAAAGGTTGTTCTGCCGCGAACATATCAATCTCTTGTTTTATTACTTTTATAGGAAGTCCAATACGCTTACCGAACTCTTCAAAATCAGAACGGCTGATGGTGTGAGTATCAGAAAATGCCATTCCCTCCTTAAAGAGACCTTTGTCAAGAGCAAAAATATGAGGATTCATAAGCTGCAAAGATGTATTGATAAGGTCATAGGCAGGAGATAGACGATATTCACCATTACGTTCTATCAAAGAAAAGTTCTTCAAGTGTGCATCATCATTCAATGTAACAAAGTTGAATAGGATTATGCGGAAAAATCTACGTATATCAATCAGTGTAGCCTTTACATAGCGATGTATTACCTCGGCACACTCTTCGTAGCTGGCTTTGTCATATTTGTAATTAGAACCTGCGTTATCTTTTGTGTAACCCAATAATGCAGCGAAGTCCTCTTGTTTGTATTTACCCTTACTATGTACGTCAAATCTGCGTGTAATATATGCAGGAGTGCCATCATCAAAGAAGCAAAGCGCATTTGCAGCCGTTTCAATACCATATACCTGTGATGCAATTTGCATAGTTACGTGCTCATTGGCAACACAAAAATCCTTATTTATGATTTGATATGCTGTAGGACGTGGTTTAAGGATGAATGTTCCTTGTTCTCCTTCACGAATATAGCGTAGTTTATCATCATCTACAACAATGGAAAATTTGGGCTGAGCGCCTGAGAGCGATATACGTCCAACACTTTTTACAGCTTCATTTGCCTCAACTGTTCCTGTGTCTGGACTTGCTTCAGAGAAAATATGAGATACAGCATGACCATCAAATAGAGTTCTTCGAGCTATAGGCGAATAGGTATCATAGCCCTCTTGTAATATTGAAGGGCAAACAGTTAAATCTTTCATAATTCTATCGGTTTAACGGTAATGGCTCCAACGGTATCATATTGACAAGTAGCCAATAGTATTCCAAAATCATCTTCAGGATCAATACGAAGTAGTTGAGATTGTATTTGGCGATTGTCCCCTTCTGATAGCATATTTGCGAATACAGAAAATAGGAACGGTGAACTATAAGGTTCAGAACGAAGCGGTAATGTCAGACTTACTGCATCACAATTTTCACTCAACAAATATGCTTTATCGTAAGTAAACATAAACTCACGATTGTCATTTTCAATTAATACACCTGCCTTTATTCCGTGTAGATACACTTCACATTGTCTCATAATGTTAATCCTTTAACTTAGTTATAAGTTGTAATCCTAACACATCGCATACAGAAAGTAATGTATCAATACGCGGATTTCCTGTACCACGTTCGATAGCAACAATTGTATTTATACTCACAACAGCCAAATCAGCCAAATCTTGTTGCTTGATTTTAAGAGCTAATCTGCGAGCCTTAATCTGCATTCCCAACGCTTTCATATTCACAATATATTGGTATTTAGTGCAAATATAGAGTGTTTTAACGAACAAAACAAGCAGAATTCACAATATATTACGAATTTGGCTAAATATGAGTTATTTTCGATAGTATTATGTGACAAAATCACAGTATAATGTGATTCACTATTTATAATCCGCCAAATCATGTATTTTAAAAGCGATTTGGCGGATTATGTGTGTGACGAGTATTTAGAATTCAAAATTACAGGATAGAAAATCGCTCCAAGCAACAGTTATTCTGCTGACTTGGAGCGAATCTTATATACTTGCCCTTATCTTGCAACCAGGATTGTCCTCGCAGGCCTCCTTGTATTTTATCAGCCAAGGAACAAATCCATCATAAGAACCCCATCCGTTTGCAGGATTAAAAGGAAGGAGTTTTTTCCTATTCTCAACCATATAGGCGATACCTTGAGCAAGAATTTTACTCATTATAGAGGTGGTAATATTGCCATTCTCTCCAGGCTCCCATACATAGTCATATAAAGTACCCTTATACTCCTTATTCCTGTATTTAACACAGATGGGAACTTGCAGTGCCATTCTACTCATGTTGTGAGTGATGTTTGCACTCCACTCTGTCTCCTCTGTGGGTACATCGTCGGGAACAATCATGAAAGTACTACCACATGCTGCATGGGTTGCATTGTATTTCACCATTTTAGGTTTCTTGTATATTATTGTTACATCTAAACTCATAATCTATAACTGTTTATTTTATGTTTGTGTTATTAAATCGTTTATATTGTTATCAAACCATTCTCCAAAGTCGGGGAAAACAGTATTGCCATTTTCATCTTTGCCACTATGAGGAGCAAATCCAGGTTCGTTGTTCTTCAACCATTCACATTGCTCAATGAAAGATTTTCTTACCTTATTCAGGCTAATCCTTGAATACTTTTTGCAATAAGCAAGAAATTTAAAGATGCTATTGCCGAAAATCATTTCATCTTCATTGGTATATGAAGGTGAAAAACTTACAATCTCCTTCCCATTAATATTATACTTCTCATAGTATGGTTTCAATTCTCCTGTATATGAGATACGTAGAACAGAGTCCTTCATAAAATGATTTTCCTTAACCCAAGAGTATGCTATATCAACAACTCCACTGGCGTTTATTATATCATAACGATTGCCATACCTTTGCACTATGCAATAATATTCAGGCAGGTCATTAGGCTTCATTTTTGTTTTGTAAAGTCTATTCTTTCTATCTGCATATACATCCCCATTCCAATGATGGATATTTCCATTGTCATCAACAGAGTAATGGACTTCGTAAAAATATCTATTTGATAGGTTCTTCATAAATTCACTAAATTTTCAATTATGTGATTTCTATAAATCGTTTGCCGTCAAATCCAGCAAGATGCTCATTGTAATAGACATAACCAAGCTGATTGCAGACAAGGCGTGTATTCCCGATGATTGCCTCCTCATTGGCATGCGAGTGTCCGAAAATCCACGCATCAATACGGCTGTCTGCAATAAAGTTACCCAACTCCGTTGCAAAGGCACTATTAAGCAAGCTGCCTTTATGCTCGGGAGCCACAACGGCCATTGATGGCAGATGATGAGTTACTACCACGATACGCTCGGCAGTGCTCTCAGCTACACTCTGCTTGATAAAGTCCAGACATTTCTCGTGCTCAGCATTAAAATCAGCAGGCGTAAAGCGACGACCATTATACAGAATCTGCCGAAAGTCATTCATTCCACGATGTACAAAATACTCATCCTCCGGGCGAATGTGCGACCAAAGAGTTGAGAGAATAAAATCAACATTATCAATTCTCACAACCTTGTTTTGGTAGTAATGCACATTAGGCAGAATCTCAAGATTCCAGCTATCGCCATAGGCTAACACATCACCATTTCCATAGAACTCGTGGTTCCCAGGAACAAGTAACACCTCTCGGTAGTTTGCCGATGCCCACTTCCAGAATCTTAAATTAGGGAGTGTTCTATCCCGTAAATAACCGGTATCACCTGCAAAAACCAACACATCACCAGTAACCTCAAATGGCTCACTCTTTATAAATCTTAAATTATCTGACAACTCCAAATGTATGTCAGATGCATATTGTATTTTCATAATTTCTACATTTTACCGCATCCCTGCGTAGTTAATACTAAATCTTGTTGATTGCCATTGGACGGAATAGACGGAGAGGAAGAACGTCACCAATGGGTATAAAACAAAAATAGTTGGAAAGTTTGGTAAGGACTCTCCAACTATTCTGTTGTTATTTCTCTATCGAGATATAGGCATCTAACTATATCTCTATTGATTTATACGTTTGTTGGAAAGTTAAACCGATGGATTCAATGCTAAGAGTATGAACATACGACATACCTTCAAAGCATTTGTTGCCTCGAATTGATGTTGTTAATATGTTCATTCTACTTTGCTGCATTGCTAAATTTTATATGGTTTTCAAAAGTGGGTGCAAAATTACATAATAATCAGATAAACCTCCAAATAATTTGCGGAATTTCTTTTTTATGATGAATTCGGTGCTAACCAACTAAGTGTCGATTGGACAAATCATCACATGCTAGGGCTTGCCCGTTGTCCAATATAATCCCTATGGGGTAGCCTAATACCCCTTTTATATGAAAACAACTGCAAAACAAATGAAAAGAAATGAATTAAAAGAAAGATAATATGCTTTATATCAATACTTTCATAATTTTAGACCGTTTCACTAATATTTCATAAAATCTCATTAATGTGACATTATTTGTGACATTATTTTCAGGGAATTTTGCTACCTTTGCACCAAACTTCATAATATAGCAGTATGGCAAAAGCAACATTATCCCTCGCCAAGAAGGAAAATAAGCAAGGTGAACATCACATTTTGGTGCGAATGGACATTACCCGTACTAACAGACCGCAGTTCAAGTCTCCAGTTACCGTAAAGGAGGAAGAATTTTTGGATGGTGAAATCTCTATCCCTAAAAGAGGCAAACTCAATGCCGCTTATAGGGAAAACCTTATGAAGAAGAAAACGGATATAGAGGCTTTCGTTGCTTCGCTTAATGCCATTATCATGTCACTTCCAGAAGAAGCACTTACCCGAAAGGATATCCTTGAAGTCTATGAAATGGTGAAGACCGTCAATCCCTCAGAAATCAGTCGGACAACTATAATTTCCAAAAAGAGGGAACAGACAGAAGCAAATGCCGAGTTGGTCAAGAAACTTCAGGACGCACGCAGACCAAGCCTTCTGGAGTTTGTTCAAAAGAGAATTGAGGGGATGGAAAACGGAAGCATTAAGCGTAAGGGTAACAACTACTCAAAAGGAACACTCCATACCTATAAAGGCTTCGCTGTGATACTTGAAAGTTTCTGCAAGGAACATCTGTTTGAGTGGAACAACATCAATGAACGCTTAATAGACGAGTTTGTTCTTTACATGGAAAGATACGGCTACATGAAGAAGACCATCAACAAGAACCTTGCCGTATTCTCTGCCATGCTTAACGTTGCCTTCAAGGAAGGGTACAAGTTCAAGGCATCCATTCTTGAACATTTCCCAAAGTTGCAGGTAAACAAGGAAGACATGGTTGTGGAAATATATCTTACCAACGAAGA
>JAFUNS010000018.1 GCA_017472925.1 Bacteroides sp.
ACATTGCTGGATAACTACGACCTGAGCAAACTGCTTGGCGTGACTCACCGTACCCTTGCACGCTACCGCCAGAAGAAACTTATCCGCTACTATATGATTGACGGACGCACATACTACAAGGCTTCCGAGGTCAAGGACTTCTTCGAGCAGAAGGGCTTGCCACTTCCGGCAAGCATGAGAAATAACAATAGTTTCTAACCTCAAAACAACTATGGAATATGGAAATCGTATGTATAGGTAAGAAGGCATTTGATGAGATGTGCAGCCATTTCAGCGAGTTTGAGGATAGAGTGAACAGATTGTGTGCTACCCGTAAAGATCTTGGACTCAAGAGCTGGATGGATAACCAGGATGTATGCCAGGTACTCCGAATATCAAAACGCACGCTTCAGGTGTATCGTGAGAAAGGATTGATACCGTTTGCTCGCATAAAGCACAAGATATTCTACAAGCCCGAGGATATTCAGAGATTCATTGAAAGCAATTATCACCCCATTAAAAAGAAGAGAATATGAGCAGTTTCTTTATAGATAAGACAGACCCGCAGATTGCTGAAATATTAGAGCGTCTGAAACGGGTAAACAAGATTCTTCAAAAGACGGAGACTCTGGTACAACCGACATTGAACAACGAGAGGTTCCTCACTGATGAAGAGTTATCCAAGATACTTAGAGTGAGCCGACGCACATTGCAGGAGTACCGTTCGGCTGGTGCAATACCTTACTACCTTGTTCAAGGCAAGGCTCTTTACAAGGAGTCCGAGATTGAAAAGATTCTCAATGATTCCCATAAACGCTGCGTAGAGGAACAGCGATGGGTATAACCTAAACGATAGCAACGACCCCGAATAGAGGTCGTTGCTATGGTTTTATACGGTTGCTTTCTTCCATTTACGGCAACGCTTGAACTTCAATCCTTCATCGGCCAGTTCAATCTTCTTGTCGGCAGTCACTTCTCGCAATCGTCTCATATCCTCGTCTACCTTCTTGTCCGTTACATGGGCATAAATCTGGGTGGTCGTGATGGAGGTATGTCCCATCATCTTACTTACTGTTTCTATCGGTACACCCAGCGATAAGGTCATGTGAGTTCCGAAATTATGACGGGCCTTGTGGAATGTCAGATAGAAGCCATACTCTTTACCTAATTCTCCTGTCAATTTAATGAGATACTCACGACAATAGAGGTTAAATACCTTATCGCCCTGACGCTCATGCTTGTATTTTTCGATAATGCGTAGTGGTACATCCAACAAGCGGATAGATGACAGCGTATCCGTTTTCTGACGCTTGATATGTATCCACCAGCTGCCATCCTCTGCCTGTGTTATATCATTTACGGACAACCGCTTCAAGTCGGCATATGCCAACCCTGTAAAGGTCGAGAAGATGAACCAGTCGCGAACTCGTTGCAGGTTTGGCTTGTCAATCTGCGTTGACATCAAAGTTTTTAGATCCTCCAACTTCATATGCCGGCTCTTGCGTTTGGGCAACGGTGGGTGCAGTCGGCTGTAAGGATCCCTACGCAAAGTGCCTTGACTGACGGCTCGCATTGTCATCTTCTTCAACCTATACAAGTGTTCGTGTACACTCTTGGGACTTAGACGACAGTCGCTTTGCAGGAATATCTCAAAATCGTCATAGAATACTTTGTCAAGACTTCGTAATGTGACATCTTCCACACCTCGTTTCTCCTGAATAAATGCTGCAAGGTGCTTGTATGAGCGTTGATAGCAGTCGTAGGTCTCCTTGATTCTATCCACACCAACACGCTTCTTGAACTCCTCGTTATGTTCACGGAAGAGGGCAAGTAGTGTTACGGGCTTTTGGCCGATACCTTTAACGGCATTCTTCACAAGTTCAGCCGTAACAAATCCCAAACTCTTCTTCAGGTGATTATAGTGCTCAGTAATCTCCTTGGTAAGTTCGTCAATAGCTCTGTTTACCGTTACTGCATTTTCGCTACGACCATCGGCACGCCCTTTGTCGGGATTCCAGATGGCTGGATTTACTGATACTTTCGTGCCGATTTGTTCCCACTCGGCATCAATACTCACTTTACACAATAGTTGGCACATACCATCCTTGCGGATTTTCGTGCGGTTGATGTAGAACAGTATGGCGAAGGTGCTGCGACGCTTTGTGTTCTGGTTCTCTGTATTCTTGTTTGCTTTCATATTTAATCGTTTTAATGTTTGTCAAATGGCGATTGTAAAGCGTTCACTAATCTTGTTATCTAGCCTTTTGGTATCAGCATTTATCTTGTCATCGGTTACTTTCGCATAAATCTGAGTGGTGTCAACTCGTGTATGCCCCAACATTTTACTGACCGTTTCCAATGGCACACCGTGCGAGAGTGTAATCTCCGTAGCGTATGTATGCCTGGCCGCATGAAAGACGATTCTACGATTTATACCGCATTTGGCAGCTATTGTCTTCAGATATTTATTCACATCGGAATTGCAGTACATAGGCAACAACTTTCCGTTTGACTCTACATCACGATACTTATTAAGTATATGTAAGGGAACTTCAAGGAGTGGTACCTCATACTCGACCTTTGTCTTTTTACGGGAGGTGCGTATCCAAAGTGTGCCGTTCTCATCCGTAACCAAATCATCTTTGGTCAGCAAACACATATCTCCATAAGATATTCCGGTGTAGCAAGAGAAGAGGAACAGGTCACGAATGATATAGAGCCTTGCATTATGTAATGGCGTTGTCATAATCAACTCCAATTCCTCAGCCGTGAGATATTTCTGTTTCCACTGCGGACGCTCAGGCTCATAACCCCAAAACGGATTGAAGGTAAGAATGCCGTCTGCCACAGCTTCATTGACAATGGTTCTGAAAGAGGTTGTAAGATTGACAATAGAACTGAGAGCCAAATGGCAGTCGGTTCGTAAGTGAAGGTCATACTTCTCGATAAACGAACGATCCAATGCCGTAAAAGGAAGGTCGGTCAGTTTGTACTTCTCATTGAGGAATTTCTCAACATGCATATAGGCGTACTTATAAGCACGGAGAGAACCTGCGACACGGTTCACACCTACACGCTTCTCGAAGTTCTTGATGAAGGTGCGGAAATAACTCATAACTGTCTGTTGTCCCGAAGCCATACCCAAAAGCAGGCTCTTGACATCATCAGCAGTTACACCTTCTCGTATTGCCGACTGCTCTTGATAGATATGCAGAGCTGATGCTCTTATCTCGTCCAACTGACGGTTGATTTCACGGGCTGCGACACTCTTGCCCGTAGCACGACCAGAGTGCCACATCGTATGTGGTACCGACATTTTCACACTGAATGCCGCCTCGGAGTACTTGCCGACATTCAACCTTGCCATAACGGGACAATTCCCCTTGGCATCTGCTTCGCTCTTTTTGAGGTAGAACGACACCTTTACATCTGCCTGATTCATAACTCTTTCCTTTGGTTGCAAAAATAAATTTTACAGAGTTAATGAACGGCATGTAGAATATAGCGGAACAAGGCAACAAGTACTTGACTATTAATCTCATTCTCGTATTTTTCTTCCAACGAGAAAAAATGATTACCTTTGTCAGTGCAATGATAGGAAAAACAAGCGTTCTTTGTGGCTGTTGTAGGGTATGTGCAAGAGATTAAAGATGCTGTTTCTACCAACTTCCCCTTCTATAAAAAGGCAACGGATAGGTAGCAATTCTTTCTCTAATACCCACCATATACGGCTATTTCTGCCGAAATTAGAAATATGGCGGGATAACACAAAAATGGTATAAGTACCAACCACTTATCATATTTTGCCCTCATTCTGCCATTTTTACGCAAGTTCTTCGTATTTTTGAGGTAAACCGCGAAGATACTCACACTCGCTGCAAGAAATATTCAAGCAAGCTTGATATTTCCTACTCGTTTATTCGTATCTTTGTCCCCGAACTATAGAATGTCGATTAATGAAAGAATTTGTAATATCTGAAGCAAAGGTAGAAACTGCGATTCTGGTAGGTTTGATTACTCAGTCTCAAGACGAGCGTAAAACCACGGAATACTTGGATGAATTGGAATTCCTTGCACAGACAGCAGGTGCGGAAGTGGTGAAGCGATTTACCCAAAAACTGCCTTCGCCTCATTCTGTCACTTACGTAGGAAAAGGTAAATTAGAAGAAATAAGAGACTATATTTTGGCTGAGGAAGAAGAAGACCGTGAGATAGGTATGGTTATCTTCGACGATGAATTGTCGGCCAAGCAGCTTCGTAACATCGAAGCGGAACTGAAAGTGAAGATATTGGACCGTACTTCCTTGATTTTGGATATCTTTGCCATGCGTGCCCAAACAGCCAATGCAAAGACACAAGTGGAATTGGCACAATATAAATATATGCTTCCACGTTTGCAACGATTGTGGACTCACTTGGAACGTCAGGGTGGGGGATCTGGTGCCGGTGGCGGTAAAGGTTCTGTAGGTCTTCGCGGACCGGGTGAAACGCAGTTAGAAATGGACCGTCGTATCATCTTGAACCGTATGTCGTTGTTGAAAGAACGTTTGGCGGAAATTGATAAACAGAAATCTACCCAACGTAAAAATCGTGGACGAATGATTCGTGTAGCTTTGGTCGGTTATACCAATGTGGGGAAATCTACTTTGATGAATCTGTTGGCCAAAAGTGAAGTGTTTGCAGAAAACAAACTTTTTGCAACTCTTGATACTACTGTACGTAAGGTGATTATCGATAATTTGCCATTCTTGTTGACCGATACGGTAGGGTTTATCCGTAAACTTCCCACGGATTTGGTGGAATCTTTTAAATCTACTTTGGATGAAGTTCGTGAAGCTGATTTGTTGGTACATGTGGTAGATATTTCACATCCCGACTTTGAAGAACAAATAGAAGTGGTTGAGAAAACCGTTGCCGATTTGGGTGCAGCTGGAAAACCGACTATGATTATCTTCAATAAAATTGATGCCTATACTTATGTTGAGAAGGCGGAAGACGACTTGACTCCGAAAACCAAGGAAAACATTACCTTGGAAGAATTGATGAAGACATGGATGGCGAAGCTGAATGATAATTGCATCTTTATTTCGGCAAAGGAAAAGACAAATTTGGAGAAACTGAAATCCGTTATATATAATAAGGTACGAGAAATGCATGTTCAGAAGTATCCGTACAATGATTTCTTGTATCAAACTTATGATGAAACGGATATTTAATAAATGAATGGGAATATGAATGATTACAGAAAGCTGACGGATCAGGAAATTCAACAGTTAAAAGAACATTCTTGTACCGCAGAAAATTGGGCAGACATTGAAGTTGCACCGGATTTTACCCCCGATTATATATACTATACTCGTTTCTCGGGGAAGGTAAGATTGGGAGTATTCGAGGGTGAATTTACTTTAGCTGGTGGTATGAAGAAGCATGCGGGGTTGTATCACACAACGTTACATAATGTAACGGTAGGTGATCATTGCTGCATAGAAAATGTTAAGAATTACATTGCTAACTATATCATAGGGGATCATGTCTTCATCGAAAATGTAGATATCATTCTGGTGGATGGTAAAAGTCGTTTCGGTAATGGAGTTGAGGTGGCGGTGCTGAACGAAACAGGTGGGCGTGAAGTAATGATACACGACCGTTTGTCGGCTCATCAGGCTTATATAATGGCTTTGTATCGCCATCGTCCTGTCTTGATAGAACGAATGAAGGACATTATTGAGAAATATGCAGAAGAGAATGCATCGGAAATGGGAACGATAGGTAACCATGTTACTATTGTCGATTCCGGATATATTAAGAATGTAAAGATAGGCGACTATTGTAAGATTGAAGGTGCTGGTCGGTTGAAGAATGGTAGTTTGAATAGTAATGAACATGCACCGATTCATATGGGATATGGTGTGGTGTGTGACGATTTCATTATATCAAGTGGCTCGCATGTGGAAGATGGGACCATGCTCACTCGTTGCTTTATTGGACAAGCATGCCATTTGGGACATAATTATTCGGCTTCCGACTCATTGTTCTTTAGCAATTGTCAAGAAGAAAATGGTGAAGCCTGTGCTATTTTTGCCGGTCCATTTACAGTGACACACCATAAGTCTACGTTGCTTATTGCCGGTATGTTTTCATTTATGAATGCAGGCTCGGGGTCAAACCAAAGTAATCACATGTATAAATTAGGCCCTATTCATCAAGGAGCTATGGAACGAGGAGCAAAGACTACTTCGGATTCATATATTCTTTGGCCGGCTAAGGTTGGTGCCTTCTCTTTGGTGATGGGACGGCATGTAAATCATTCGGACACTTCGAATTTACCTTTCTCTTATTTGATTGAACAGCAGAACAACTCCTATCTGATACCTGGAGTAAATTTGAAGAGTGTGGGTACGATACGCGATGCGCAAAAATGGCCGCGTCGTGACAAGCGAAAAGACCCGTTTAAACTTGATCAAATCAATTATAATCTTTTGAGTCCGTATACCATCCAAAAGATGATGAAGGGCTGCAAAATCTTGAAAGATTTGCGCAAGGTTTCAGGAGAGACTTCTGAAATGTATTCGTATCAAAGTACCAAGATCAAGAACTCATCGTTGAACAATGGGATTGGATATTACGAAACAGCCATTCATAAGTTTCTTGGCAATTCAATCATCAAGCGTTTGGAGGAAACAAAGTTTCAAAGTAATGAAGAAATACGTGCTCGTTTAGTGCCTGATACTGAAATCGGTTTGGGTGAATGGGTCGATATCTCTGGATTGATTGCTCCCAAGAGTGAAGTGGAAAAATTAATGACCGACATTGAATCGGGAGTTCTTAATACTGTTGACCAGATTCATGACCGTTTTGTTGAAATGCATCGTAACTATTATACTTATGAGTGGGCATGGGCTTACGATAAAATTTTGTCATTCTATCATTTGCAACCCGAAAGTATTTCGGCAAAAGATGTGATTACTATTGTAAAGCAATGGCAAGAAGCAGTGGTGGGATTGGATAAGATGGTTTATGCCGATGCAAAGAAAGAATTTACTTTGTCGTCCATGACTGGTTTTGGTGCCGATGGCTCACGTGAGGAAAAAGAACAGGACTTTGAACAAGTTCGTGGTACGTTCGAAAGTAATCCGTTTGTAACAGAGGTGTTGAATCATATTCAGAAGAAAACCGCATTGGGAAATGAATTGATAGAACGCATTTCGCCTTTAGCTTAAAAAAAGGAATAAAATAAATTGGGCGCGGATTACACGGATTGCACGGATAAAGTTGGTATTAAACCTTCAAACAATAACCGTGTTAATCCGTGTAATCCGTGCCTAAATATAATATTTATTCACTAACCACAGGAAGCAACAATCTTGAAGCGGCTCCTTCTTGATGATAGATTTTGATATCCTGTTTCATTTGAAAGTCTTCTATCGTACAATGATAAGTATCGATAAATTTCTGAGGGTTACGGTCGATGATGGGGAACCATGAACTTTGTATCTGAATCATAAGCCGATGTCCCGGAAGGAAAGCGTGTGCAACATCGTAAAGGGTATAATTTACAGGAGTCATTTCATTAGGAGTAAAAGGTTGTGGATTGTCGAAACCGGAACGGAAACGTCCACGGAATAATTCTCCACGAACCAATTGTTGGAAGCCACTCATGGGGTAAGTACGGTTACCCAAATACTCTACCGCTTCTTTGGGGTAGCGGAAATTCTCGGGATAAACGTCTATAACTTTCACCATAAAATCCGCATCGGTACTACTAATGGAGGTCATTAGTTTTACTTCGATAGGTCCGGCCAATGTCAATGTGTCGGTTAGTGGTTCGGTAACGAAGGTTATTACATCGGGACGTGAAGTGACAAATCGCTGGTCGTCAAGCATATATTCTTTGGTCCTGTAAGTTGTAGGAGTAGCTGTATAAGGTACCGGATGCTCCATGTCTGATACATATTCTGTATACGATACCTTATCAGTAGGGACTTCTGTTGAGATAGAACCATTTCCATGTATATAATAGGGAGTCGGTTTCATCTCTTTATGAGGCCATTCATTGGAAAATTCCCATTCATTCTTACCGGAATAGAATACGTTGACCAAATCTTTGGGCTTCTCGCCTTTGCCTTCCAGATAATAGCGGAAGAATGGATACTGGATATGATCCAAGTAATAAGCCGAACTGTTGTTGCCGAAATATACATTCCCGAAGCCTTGGAAATTACGACGAGTCCATGCTCCATGCCACCAAGGACCAAAAGCAAGGTATAAATCGGTTTCAGGTGATTGTTCTTTAATGGCCCGATACAATCCCCAAGCGCCATAACAATCTTCAGAATCATATAAGCCACCTACAACAAGCATGGCTGGTTTAAGGTTATAACAAGTAGTACGTGCATCACGTTCCTTCCAAAATTCATCAAAGTTAGGATGATTCTTGATATTGTTCCACATGGTTTCGGTAGTATCTTTTACTAAATCATCGGCATTCTTGAATGTACCGAGAGCCAAGAAATCCGTATATACATCGTTCTTGACAATTTGGCGCATCACTCCTTTTTCTATGTTTCGACCCTCTAAAGCAGGGAGAAAATTGGTGGTTTGTAAGAAAGTGAATGCTCCGTTATGGTGACGGTCGTCTCCACGGAACCAGTCGGTTACAGGAGCTTGAGGAGATACGGCTTTCAAGGCCGGGTGATTGCACGAAGCACTCATTGTGGCATAAAACCCGTCATAACTGATTCCCCATGTACCTACACGTTCGTTACTATGGGTATGGTGTATCAACCATTCAATGGTGTCATAAGTATCAGTCGCCTCATCAATATTCTTTTTGTCCTTTTTCCCTTTCTTGTTTTTGTTGAGCGGACGGATTTGTACAAATTCTCCTTCACTCTTATACCGTCCTCTTACGTCTTGAAAAACAATGATATATCTGGCATCTACATAGGTTTTCAGGAATCCTTTTAGATAATTGTCAAACTTTTCGCCATAGGGCGCGCAAGAATAAGGGGTGCGCATCATCAGTGTAGGATGTTTTTCTGTATTATCTTTAGGCTCATAGATGGCGGTATATAGTTTCACTCCATCTCGCATAGGAATCATTACTTCCCGTTTGGTATATATTTTCTTTAATTGGATTTCCAAACTGTCAGTTTGAGTATTGGCGGTACCTTGTGCCCAAGTACAGATGCTTGTCAGCAGTGAAAAAAACAGAATAAGTGTAGTAAATCTTTTCATTAAATAAAATGCTAATGTTAAAATAGTGCACAAAGATACGGAAAATCCGAGAATAGTTGCTACCTTTGTTGCATTGATAACTAACAATTAATAACTTAAATAGATTCTTTATGGCAAATCCTGAGTTTCATTATCAACCCATGTTCGATTTGGGCCCCGATAAGACTGAGTATTACTTGCTGACCAAGGACTATGTGTCTGTCAGTGAATTTGAAGGTAAACCTATCTTGAAAATTGAAAAAGAAGGTTTGACTGCTATGGCTAACGCCGCTTTCCGTGATGTGTCTTTCTTGCTCCGTCGTTCACATAATGAACAAGTTGCAAAGATCTTAAGCGATCCTGAAGCAAGTGACAATGATAAATACGTTGCTTTGACTTTCCTCCGTAATGCAGAAGTATCTGCTAAGGGTAAGTTGCCTTTGTGTCAAGATACTGGTACAGCTATTATTCATGGTGAAAAGGGTCAGCATGTATGGACTGGTTATTGCGACGAAGAAGCACTTTCATTGGGCGTTTATAAGACTTATACCGAAGAAAATCTTCGCTATTCGCAAAATGCACCTCTCACTATGTATGATGAAGTGAATACTAAGTGCAACCTTCCGGCTCAGATTGATATCGAAGCTACCGAAGGTATGGAATATAAGTTCCTTTGTGTGACTAAGGGTGGTGGCTCTGCCAATAAGACTTATTTATATCAGGAAACTAAGGCGGTATTGAATCCGGCTACTTTGGTTCCGTTCATGATTGAAAAGATGAAGTCTCTTGGTACTGCTGCTTGTCCTCCTTATCATATCGCATTTGTGATTGGTGGTACTTCTGCTGAAAAGAACTTGCTGACTGTTAAGCTGGCTTCTACTCACTATTACGACGAATTACCTACAACAGGTAATGAATACGGTCGTGCTTTCCGTGATGTAGAACTCGAAAAGCAAGTATTGGAAGAAGCTCACAAGATTGGTTTGGGTGCTCAGTTCGGTGGTAAGTATATGGCTCACGACGTGCGCATCATCCGTTTGCCTCGTCACGGTGCTTCTTGTCCGATTGGTTTGGGCGTTTCTTGCTCTGCAGACCGCAACATCAAGTGTAAGATTAACAAGGATGGTATCTGGATTGAAAAGATGGATGACAAACCAGGTGAATTGATTCCGGTTGAACTCCGTGAAGCTGGTGAAGGCGATGCTGTAAAGATTAACCTGAACCAACCGATGGCAGATATCTTGAAAGAATTGACCAAGTATCCGGTAGCTACCCGTTTGTCATTGAATGGTACTATTATTGTAGGTCGTGATATTGCTCATGCCAAGTTGAAAGAACGTATCGATAACGGTGAAGATTTGCCACAATATATCAAGGATCATCCTATTTATTATGCAGGTCCAGCCAAGACTCCTGCGGGTATGGCTTGTGGTTCTATGGGACCGACTACTGCCGGACGTATGGACTCTTACGTTGACTTGTTCCAAAGCCATGGCGGTAGCATGATTATGTTGGCAAAGGGTAACCGTAGCCAGCAGGTAACCGATGCTTGTCAAAAGCATGGTGGTTTCTATCTCGGTTCTATCGGTGGCCCTGCAGCTATCCTTGCTCAGAACAACATTAAGAGCATTGAATGTGTGGAATATCCGGAACTCGGAATGGAAGCTATCTGGAAGATTGAAGTAGAAGACTTCCCTGCATTTATTTTGGTAGATGATAAGGGTAATGACTTCTTCAAGCAATTGAAACCTCGTTGCAGTTGCAAGTAAATGTATAAAATAAAAAGTGGATGTGTCGAAATACGCATCCACTTATTTTTTAGGCGCGGATTACACGGATTGCACGGATAGAGTAGATGTAAACATACACTAAAAACCGTGTTAATCCGTGTAATCCGTGCCTAAATTATAATAAGACACACTCTCTTTCTATTATTCCAATAATTGTTTGGCTGCTAATACCAAAAACATGTAGTGGGATGAACCACCTCCCAATACATATTCCGTTTGTTGCCACAAGAAGGGGAAGGTTAGCAGCTCCGGAAAGTCGGGACGAATCAAAGCGGTACCAGAAATAACTCCACCCGGAATGTATGACCAGTCAGCACGATTCAAACCATAGCCTACGGTAGCCGATTGAGCACCTACTCCTGATGCAAATGATGCTTGATTAGAACCAGGATGACAACCTAATACAAAGTTAAGTGCATTGAATATGGGCTCTTTGGAAAATATCTCAGGATAGGCTGAAGCCAAGAAGTAATGTCTAAATCCAAAACTTTGAATATCCCAACCGGCTCCCCAAATATGTGGACGATAAGGAACACCATAAGGCGTTTCTTTCACTTGTACCTGTAACCCCTTTTCAACTTCCATTAAAGCTGCACGGAAAGCTTTCGAGAATGCTTTGGCTTTCTTGCCTTTCATTTGAGCAATCTGTTTTTCCACGCGGGCTGTATACCAAGCTGTTTGGCCTATCTGTTTGGTTATTAATTCTTGATTGGCGTACAAATAATCCAAGTAAGGCTGCTCTTGCGTAGTTAGATAAAGTTCTACTGCTGCTTGTATCTTAGCAAAAGCAATTCTTGGGTTATCTTTACCTGTGTGCTCAAATATTTCACGAGCAATATTGAGACAATGAGTGCTTAATGTATCGTTGAATCCTTTCAATACACGTGAAGTGGCAGCTAATTGGGCTGCTGTAGACATCTCACGCATTGGATTGTCTTCGGTGAAGATCCATCGATCGTCATCATTACCAATTTTCCCGTCTGTCATGGCAGATGCATCTCCTAATAAGACGTATTGGCGAAGACCGTTACAAATGATACCTCTATAAAGGCGACCTAAAGCCAAATAGGAATTGACTACGCTGAGTGCGCCATTTTCTACTTGTTGAAGCAAGTCATTCTTTCCATCTGCTTGATGAATCTCTGTAATACGATTGATTTGGTCTATGGAAGTAACATCCAATTCCGGGTGGAAAGCTTCGTATGCCAATGCTAAAATATAGCATTCACCCGCCTGTGATTCAATACGTAAATCGAAATCACCGGCATCGTGCCAACCGCCGATGTTTACACCTTCTACAATTTCTCCAGGCTTGAATTTAGAGAGTCCTTCTTTCTGGTCGTATCCGTCGATATGATTATGTGCGGGAGCCATTTGTGCATCGTCCATGTGACAAGCATCATGCCATACTCTATATTTTTCGTTCACTCGCATATGACACATCTGTACCGGTAAGAAATATTCTAAAACGGGTTGCCATACACCACGTTCGTATATGTTGTTGTCTATACGGAAAATGGGGGATACTGATTCTCCATATTTAATTTGATATACTCCAGAATCTTTGATATCCGAGAAATCGACCTTGACATAATTGTAGCGTAAGAATTTTCCCCATTCTACAGGTTTGATGGTCTTAATTGTTTTTATTTCGTCGGCATCCATTCGGATCAGTTGTGCATCGTGCAGTTGGGTGTCACGAATATCAAGCTCGATGATGGCTTCTTTACTTTGTGCCGGATGATAACCTACTTGAGATGTTTGGATAACTGGTTTGTACATCCAATCGTTTTCAATATTAGGAGTGATAATCCATTTTACAGCACCTTTAGTTTTGTTAGGCTGAATGTTGCTGCGTAATACAAACCAGCCGTTGTTGTGGTTCATACGGCCATCAAACAATTGTAAGTCGCCAGTCAAGGACTCGATGGTTACTTTATTATAAGGATCATCGGGACGGGAGGTAAATTTTTTACCTATAGCGTAAGGCTCACTGATAACGTCATCGGCCACGATAGGACTGTAACCTTTACCAATCAAATGATTCATATCTGCCATAGGACTTTTTCCGTTGTGATAATTCCCTGTATGCAGATGATTAGGATTGGTTGTCATCAATGGCGAATTAGGTTGTTGTGGATAAATACCACTTTGGTTATCCATTAACCAAGGTTTACCAAAATGAGAACCGGGGAAGAATTCCAGATTGAATCCCACTTTCCCTAAAAAGTGTTCGGGAATGGGGCGGTCTAAATCGACAGTTACTTCAATTTGTTTGCCTTTGGCCTCAACCTTAACAGTGTATACTAAGTTCAATTCCGGATAAATCATCGGATTAAACCCTGTTAGATGGCGTGAAGAATCCGGATAGCACATGGTTGCAATAATACTGTTCCCTTCTATCTTTCTATTTAATTGCTTGGGAACAGGTTGCCATTGTCCTGGAGTCGCTTCCAATCGGATGTCACCGTTGGTAGCTATACGATTACCGTTCATAATGATGCACACCCCACCTTGGTGCCCTTCTGGGTAGATGTCGTCAAAAGCCATAACATCTACTCCTTGATTCTTGAAATAACCGGATGAGGTCAGTTGGAATTCTTGGGCACTTATTCTACCCGTTAGCAACAAACAGCTTGTAATGACAAGCGCAATAAGACATTTTTTCATAGTTAAAAGATTTTTATTTTAAGTAATTAGTAATTCCACCGCTCAGTTGAAGAAGGGAAATTTCACATATTTTGGTATCGTATTCTACGGATAGAATTCTTTCTTCGGCATCCAGCAGACTTTTTTGGGCTTCGCGCATTTCAATACCCGATAAATTCCCTAACATGTAGCGCTCGCTGGCAATTTCGTGATTCTCTACTGCTGCTATCAGGTTTTCACGTTCCAACTTTAGCATTTTCATGTTATTTTGGTAGGCATGCCATAATGTACTTAAATCAGCTTGAAGGGCTTGAGTCAGTTCTTCTTGTTCCAAACGGGCGTTTTCAATGGCAATGCGTGCGTTTTTCAATTCTCTTTTGCGGTTGCCGTCAAATAGGTTGATTCCCATAGTAACACCCACGTTCAATCCCCAATTACTTCGACGACTAGTAGAAGATATTTCGTATTTGTTGAGTGTATATCCATAACCGGTATTTAATTTTAAGTAGGGATAATTGCGCGATTTAACGGATTTCATATCCAATGCGGCCAATGTCTTGTTTTGCTCCGACTTTAACAGGGAGGCATTGTTATTCAGCGTTGCTTTCCATAATTCATCGTATGAAAGTAAGGTGTTTAAATCAATGACAGAATCTGTGGTATGAACGCGCTGGGACATGTCATTGTATCCCATCAGTTCGTTCAGACGAATGCGTGAAGTCTCTACTGCTTCTTGTTGTTTCATGTATTGGGCACGGTCGGCATTGTAATCAACACGAGCTTGTTGTAAATCGAGTCTGGAGAAATTACCAACAATATATCTTTCTTCTACAATACGAAGTCGTTCTTTGGAGAGTGACATGGCATAGCGGAAATTCTTCAGACGTATTTGTTGTTGGATATAATTGTAATATTCGGCAGTCAGTTCGGCAATGAAATCTTCTATGGCCAGGCGAGTGGTTGTTTCTCCCTGGCGTTCCAATTCTTTCAAACGTTTGTAGTTTGCCTGTATCTTAAAACCGTCGAAGATGGTCCAATTCAAATCCAAACCGGCATTAAGGGTCTGGTCGTACACTCCATTTGTCTTTGTCGTTTCGTTGGTCTCTCTAATCTTGTTTTCTGTATCGTTGAGACTTCCGCTATATCTGGCTGATAAATCTAATGTTGGTAAATAACCGGCATTGGCCAAAGTAGCATTATTCTTGCTGATTTGTTCTTCGTTTCGTACCATTCGGATGGAATAATTCTGTTCCAATCCGGTTTCAAGACAGGATTTTAATGTATATGTTTCTTGGGCAGATAGTCCAAGAATGGAAACGAAACCAATAAAGGATATTATTATTTTCTTCATGTATTCTCTTTATTAATTCGGTTGGTTGAAATATAAGTGTATACGGCGGGGACGATAAACATCGTTAGTAAAGTGGATATTAACATACCACCTACTACGGAAATTCCCATCGAAATACGTCCGTTAGCACCTTCTCCGGTAGCAAAGGCCAAAGGTAACAATCCAAGAATGGTAGATACGCTGGTCATAAGAATTGGACGTAAACGTTGGATGGAAGCTTCACGAATGGCGGTCTTTAAATCCATACCTGTTTCTTGTTTCTGATTAGCAAATTCTACAATGAGAATACCGTTTTTAGCTACCAGACCAATAAGCATAATGATACCAATCTGACTGTAAATGTTCATGGTTTGTCCATTGAAATGCATGAAGACTAAGGCGCCTCCAACGGCCAATGGAACGGTAAGCATAATTACAAACGGGTCCTTGAAACTTTCAAACTGTGCCGCCAATATCAAATAGATAAGAACCAACGCCAAGATAAAGGCGAACATCAGGCTTGATGAACTTTCGCGGTATTCTTTGGATTCACCGCTTAATGCCGTACGGAAGGTTTCGTCCAAGACCTCGGCTGCTATTTTGTCCATTTCTTCCAGCCCTTCACCTATGGTTTTTCCTTCGGCCAAGCCTGCTGATACGGTTGCTGCTACGAAACGGTTATATCGATAAAGTTGTGGTGGTGCAATACCTTCTTGAAGTTCAATGAGGTTGTCCATCTGAATCATTTCACCACTGTTACTTCTGATATAGATTGATTTCAAATCGACTGGCTTGTTGCGTTGTTGGCGGTTGATTTCTCCTACAATTTCATATTGTTTGCCATTCATATAGAAATATCCCATGCGCTGTCCGCTTAATCCATATTGTAAGGTTTGTGCAATGTCACGTGTACTTACTCCCATTACATTGGCTTTATCTCGGTTGATGGCAATGCGGGCTTCTGGCTTACTGAATTTTAAGTTTACATCAGCCATTTGGAATACCGGGTTTTCATAAACCTTAGCCATAAATACGGGCAATACCTTTTCTAACTTTTCTATATTAGTGGCTTGTAGTACGTATTGTATGGGCATACCTCCACGGCGACCGCCAAATGTACTTTGTTGTTGTACAAAAGCGCGGGCTTTTGTTTTCTTTTGTACCGCTTTGGATAGTTGCTCTGCCACATCCATTTGTGAATAGTCACGGTCCTTCAAGTCTTTCAAAGTGATTTGAATATTTCCGCTACCACTCCACACACGGGCAGTAACAGCTTCAGCATCCGGCATGATGGAATCTGCCATGGCATAGATGTCTTCGGTATAGTCGCGCATATATTCATACGTTACTCCTTCAGGTCCTCTTGTATTGACTGTAATTCGTGAACGGTCTTCCAATGGAGCCATTTCTGCGGGAATATTATTCCATAACCAAAGTATCAGTATTAATGTACCTACAGTAATGGGCCATGCCCAAACACGTACACTCAAGAATTTATCCAAAAGTTTGCTATAACCATTGTTTAATCCTTCGAATAATGGCTCGGTTTTACAATAAAACCAATTTTTCTTTTCTCTTTTAACCAATAGTTTAGTAGCTAACATTGGGGTAAAAGTCAATGCTGCAAATGAAGATATGATAACCGCTCCTGTTACTACAATACTGAATTCGCGGAACAGACGACCAGTAGTTCCTTCCATAAATACAATGGGGAAGAATACCGCTACCAAGGTAATGGTGGTTGAAATAACAGCAAAGAATATTTCTTTGGAACCTTCTATACCGGCTTCTTTCGGTTCCATTCCTTTTTCTATTCGAATATAGATATTCTCTGTCATAACAATCGCATCGTCTACCACAAGCCCTACCGACAGGACGATGGCCAACATGGATAGCACATTGATGGAAAATCCGGCCAGATACATCACGAAGAAGGCACCTATAAGCGATACCGGTATTACTACACAAGGAATAAGGGTAACACGCCAGTCACGTAAGAATAGGAAGATGATGATGATAACCAATACAAAAGCTTCATATACCGTCTTTTTCACTTCGTCAATGGACGCACGAATAAATTTGGTGTTGTCAAAACTATAGCTGTAATGTACGTCATCCGGAAGGTCTTTCTTCATGATTTCCATACGTTCATATACCTCATTGGCTATATCAATATGGTTTGCACCCGGTTGGGGAATAACTACTACACCAATCATCGGCACTCCGTTCATCTTCATGTAACTTTTCAAGTCACGTGCTTCCAGTTCGGCACGTCCGATATCACTGAATCGGATGATGCGGTTGTTGTCTTCCTTAATGATGAGGTTATTGAATTCTTCGGCTGTATGCATTAACCCGAGGGTACGGATGCTTAGTTCCATCGTATTCCCTTCGATGCTTCCCGACGGTAGCTCTACGTTTTCACGATCTACCGCATTCTTTACATCCATTGGAGTGATGCCATAACCGGCCATCTTGATGGGGTCAATCCACAAACGCATGGAGTATTTCTTTTCTCCCCATATTTCTACACTACTTACATCAGGAATAGTTTGCAATTGTTCTTTGACGGTTAGATCGGCTATTTCGCTGATTTCCAATAATGAGCGCTTGTCACTACCGATGGTTACCATAAGGATAGGAGTGGCATCAGCATCTGCTTTTGATACGGTTGGGGGGTCACAATCACGTGGAAGGTAACGTTGGGCACGCGATACTTTGTCGCGTACATCGTTGGCTGCAGTTTCCAAATCTACCGATAATTCGAATTCTACAGTAATGCGGCAGGATCCTTGGCTACTGGTACTCGATAGGGAGCGGATACCCGGAATACCGTTGATGTTCTGTTCCAAGGGCTCGGTAATTTGATTCTCAATGACATCAGCATTGGCTCCCGGATACGAGCAAGACACCGAAATAATCGGATTGTCTACGGATGGATATTCGCGTACCCCTAAACTATTATAACCGATGAAACCGAATAATAGGATAATTAGTGTCAATACGGTGGCCAAAACGGGGCGGCGTATGCTTAATTCGGAGATATTCATAAAGCTTGGGTTTTAATTAACTTCGTCCAATGTTACACTAAGTCCGGTACGAAGCTGTAGTGTACCCGACGTGATAATGGTATCTCCTATGTTCAAGCCTTGTAAAACTTGTACTCTTTCATTGTTTCTAATACCTTTGGTAATGCTAACCGGTTGTGCTTTCCCCGATTTATAAAGATATACCTTGTCAATACCCATTTCGGGTACGATAGCCTGTGAAGGGATGGTAATGGCATTGTTGAATTCTTGAGTCTTCAGTTCTACACTGGCAAAACGGCCCGGCATCAATAATCCGTTTGTATTGGGATATAGGGCACGAATAGCAAAGGTATGACTGGATGGGTCTACGTGCGATTCCATGGCATATACTTTAGCAGAGAAAGGTTTGATATGTCCGTCTACCTTAAAGGTTAAGTTCGCTCCATTCTTTAAAATACCGGCATATCGTTCGGCTACGGCAAACTCAATTTTCAATGGAGAGATTTTGGTTAATGTCGCTACTATGGTTGAGGGGGTAACATAAGCTCCTTCACTCACTTGGCGCAGACCGATAATGCCATCGAACGGAGCACGTAATTCTGTGTAGGCTATATTGGCTTTCACCATGTCTATTTCGGCTTTCAGCATGGCCAAGTCAGTTTGCACTTGTTCATAAGCTTCCTTACTGACAGCTTCTTTTTCCAATAGGGCATTTTGACGATATACACGGTCCTCTGCTAATTTTAGTTGTACCTCTAATTTGCGGAGTTGTGCTTGTAATTGTGCATCGTTTACCTTGGCAAGCAGTTGTCCTTTTTCTACGTGTGTACCTTCTATAAAATTGATTGAAGTAATTTTTCCCGAAGTCTCGAACGAGAGGTTGACTTCTTCGTCGGGTAAAAGTAGAGCGGTGGTATTGGAACCATCGGATATGGATGTTTCCTTAATGACTTCTGCAATAACATTCAATGTTCGGTTTCTGTTGGATACGGGAGCTTTGGTCGGGCTTTCTGCCAATTCCTTGTTTTCGTGGGGGATAAATGTCCGGACAGCTAAAAAGGTTAATCCTAATCCTATTACTGAAACAATTCCCCATTTTATCTTTTTATTCATGAGTAGCTTAATTTTTAGAAGATAGTTATAAGGTTTAGATAAAAAAAACAGCATCGTGTTTAATGCTGTTAAGTTTTTTTAGTAAGCGGAACGATATTTCCCTTCGTCCTTGTCTTCCAGCATATTCAGATAAGAAATATATCGGGATTCACTAATGAGATGTTGCTCTACTGCATCCCGTACAGCACATCCCGGTTCATGACGATGGGTGCAATTCCCGTATTTACAATGTGCTGAATGTTCAAATATTTCTTTAAAGTAGTGGCTTACCTCTTCCTCTTCCATATCGAATGTTCCAAATCCTTTAATGCCCGGAGTGTCAATCAGATAACCTCCATTGGGTAAGGGGAACATTTCAGAAAAAGTAGTGGTGTGCATTCCTTTGTTGTGATAGTCGGATATCTCTCCGGTCTTCACCTCAAAGTCGGGAAGAATAGCGTTGATGAGGGTTGATTTGCCTACACCCGAGTTGCCTGATAACAAGGTTACTTTACCCTCCAGGTCTTTCTTCACTTCGTCGATACCCGTTTCATTCAGGGCCGATACCTTGAAACAAGGATAACCAATGTAGGTATAGAGATTGATCAGTGCATCCATGTAGCGCGTTTCGTCTTCGTTGTATCGGTCGGTTTTGTTGAAGATAAGTTTGACCGGTACTCGATAAGCTTCAGCAGTAGCCAAGAAACGATCGATGAAGATAGTGGATGTTTCGGGATAGTTGATGGTAATAATCAGCATACACTGGTCGAGGTTAGCGGCCAGTATATGCGATTGTTTGGACAGATTGGAAGCGCGTCGGATGATGTAGTTCTTGCGGTCTTCTATTTCATTGATGAAAGCGGTACCTTCGTTGTTTACGATAATCTGTACATAATCGCCTACCGCAATAGGATTGGTACTACGAATGCCTTTCAGACGGAAATTGCCTTTAATTTTACAATCCACCAATTGCCCCTCGTCAGTTTTTACCTGATACCAGCTTCCTGTATTTTTGATAACTAATCCGCGCACGTCCTTCTGTTATACGGTCATAATTTCTTTTTCCTTAGCTGCAAACAAGTCTTCGATAGTTTTGATATACTTGTCGTGCAACTTCTGGAGTTTTTCTTCGCCATTCTTCTGTTCGTCTTCAGGCAAACCATCCTTTACGGCTTTTTTCAGTTTGTCTACACCGTCACGACGAGCATTGCGTACGCTTACCTTTGCGTTTTCTGCTTCACTCTTACATTGCTTGGCTAATTGCTTACGACGTTCTTCGGTCAACGGAGGAATACCGATGCGGATAATTTCACCATTGTTTTCCGGCATAATGCCAAGGCTGGAGTCGATGATAGCCTTTTCAATGACACGGAACATGCTCTTGTCCCAAGGCTTGATGGCGATGCTGCGTGCATCGGGAGTAGTCACTGAAGCCACATTGTTGATGGGTACCATGCTGCCGTAAGAGTCTACACGAATACCGTCCAACAAGCGTGTGTCTGCCTTACCTGCACGGATATGAGCCAATGATTCTTCCAAATACATGGTAGCCATATCCATTTTGTCCTGCGCCTCGTTGAGGCAAGTCTTAACGTCTGTCATATCTTTAGTCATTAAAGTTTATACCTAGTACATTTAATTCATTGAAACAAAAGTAAGTTATTTTTTCAATCTGTGCAATATTTCCGCGTATCATTTCATGAAAACCGCTAATTTTGTACCATACATTTAAGAATAAAGTCTGTATGATGACAATTTATTTGGCCCGTCACGGGCAAACGGAAGAAAATTTGGCGCGTATCTTTCAAGGGCATTTGCCGGGAAGGCTTATTGCTGAGGGGAAGGAACAGGCCCGTATTTTAGGAGTGAGACTTCAGAATATAGCCATTGATATGGTAGTTAGTAGCGATTTGCAACGTTGCAAGGATACGGTACAATTGGCTGTAGGTGAACGGCGATTGCCGTGGGTAACCACTCCGTTGCTCCGCGAAATAGATTGGGGAAGTTGGACGGGCCTATATATAAAGGATGTGGATCTGACTTGTTTTCCCGCCGATGTGGAAACGGAACCGATGCTTTATGACAGAGCCGCACAATTCCTGCAATGGCTGAAGCAAAATTATGATGGCAGGCGTATCCTGGTGGTAGGCCATGGTTTGATTAACCGAGCCGTACAAGCGCATATCGAAGGGATACCTTTACAACAACTCCGCAGTGTTCCTAAGATGAACAATGCGGAGTTGCGGACGTTTACGTTAGAGAACCCCTAAAAGGGAAGTGTTTATTCTTGATTGGCATGATGGGCTGTATAGACAGCTGTATAGATGTTTTCAATCGGTGCAGACGAAACAGTACATTCGGCTCCAATCATGATTCTGCCCTTAGGAGCATCGGCTATCGCTTTTTGTACAACGGCCTTTACATCATTGGTAGTTCCGCTGATAATTTCTTTTTTGCGGTTCAATCCACCTAATACAGGACGCTTGAAAAGTTTTTCGCCATCGGTTACGCTGAAGGGTGTTCCGTTAAGATCCAAAGGAGTGTTTACAATATCACCGGGATAGTCTACATAGCGGGTCAAGTCATCATAGGTGCCTTCCCAATCACAAATGTGAAGGATGGTGAGTTTGGAATCCTTTTGGCACAAATTCATGATTCGAAGGTCGAAAGGCTTGATTTGTTCTTCAAAGAATCCGGGGATGGAGTAATATTTCATTTCACCGCCTTGGGTAGTCATATAGAAACCTTCAATACCTATTTCCTTGCAGGCATTCACATACCATTCCAATGCCTTGGCATAGTAGCCTAATACACGCTTGAGGTCTGCAGGACGGTCAACGGCAGCCTTGGCTATGTTTTCGTCGCCTAATGACTGACGGGCCACTTGGTATGGAGAATAGATGGTCGGCAAAATGTATACATCCTTACCTACATATTCTTGTAGCTTTTGAACCACTTCGAAAGTCGGTCGATAAAAATCCTCTGGCATTTCGGGTATGTTGTCCCAAGTTTCCTGCTTGTCCAGTCCTTCGATAAAGTCGGGACGTTGTTCAAATTGTACTTTCAATACATCTGCATTGGTTTGTAGCAGATAGTTGAGGTGGCTTCTGATGGCTCCTTCACCTACTTTACTGTCATTCCCGGGGAAATGAATAAAGAAGGCGGCCGGTACATAAGATTGAGGGAGTGTACCAGCAACAAAAGCATCCATAATCTCTTTCTTGTTGGTTGGGAATTCGGTTTTGACTTCCGGTTTGCAACAAGTAAATGCAATCATCCCTGCAATAGCAAGGCCAATAAGTTTTGAAAAATGATTCATTGTTTTCATGATAGTAGTTAGTTTTTAATTCTTCCAACAAAATTAGTCCTTTTCAATTGAAATACAAAGATTATGGCATCTATTTTAAAGGTTATGTCACCTATAATTACTACATTTGTTGATTCATTGAAACCGAATCATCTCACACTAAGAAACCAACGGTACAAGATGGAATTGAAGAAGCACTATCAAGGAAAATTAGATAACGCACAGCGTGAAAGCGAACGTATCAAGAAAAGGATTCTCCATATCAGTCTGTTGAGGGTCTTTATCTTCATAGCCGGATTTGTTGCCTTATGTATGGGGTACGACCAAGGAGGAATCATTATCTGCGGGATTCTTCTTGTTGCGCTCATACCTTTCCTATTGTTGATAAAGTTACACAACCGTTTATACCATCAAAAGGATTGGCACGAGGCAAGCATCCGTCATTATCGGGCTGAGTTGGCATCGTTGATAAACGATTACTCGGCATTCGATGGAGGAAAGGAATGGATAGACGCTTCGCATCCGTTCAGCCTCGATCTTGATGTTTTCGGTGAGCATTCGCTTTTCCAATGTCTGAACCGTACTTGTACTCCTTTCGGCAAAGAGACGCTTAGCCGTTGGTTGCGCCAACCATTGAACAACAAGGTAGAAATCGAGACTCGTCAACAAGCTATCCAGGAACTGGGCCGATATAACGATTTCCGCGAGACCTTCCGAATTACCGGATGTCTGTACAAGGACGACAAGACAACCATGGAAGATTTGAAGAAGTGGATAGAAGCACCTTCTGTTTTCTTGCAAAAGAAAAGCAACCAATGGATTTGTTGGGCGGTGCCTTGCATCAATATTCTTTTGTTTACCTTAGGAATGTTTGGTGTCATTTCCATGAGTTGGTTTGGATTGGTTTTCTGTACATTTACTATTGCCAGTTCCAATCTTATCCGAAAGATTACTCGCATCCAGGAATCTTATAACAAGACTTTGAAGATGCTATCCACCTATGCCCATTTGATAGAGCTGGCCGACAAGCAATCTATGAAAAGTACATTACTTGTCTCTCTAAAACAGAGATTTGAAAGCAACGGAAAGAAAGCTCCCGAAGTGCTTGGAGTTCTATCCAAGGAACTGGATCGCCTCGACCTTCGCAACAATCTTATCTTGTACGCCTTGTTGGAAGGCAGCATGTTTTGGCAACTTCGTCAGATGCTCCGCATTGAGCGTTGGAAACAGGAATATGGTACGCATTTGTTGCAATGGTTGGAAGCATTGGGCAAGCTGGATGCACTTTGTGCCTTGGGCACCTTCGCCTTCAATCATCCCGAATACACATACCCCAACCTCACCGATGAGCCTTTCGTCTTCCAAGCCAAGGACATGGGACATCCACTCATGCCCCGACAACAATGCGTGGTGAATGATGCGGACATCCCTCAACGTCCGTACTTCCTCATCATCACCGGAGCGAATATGGCCGGAAAGAGTACCTATCTACGGACCATTGGATGTAATTACATCTTGGCTTGCATCGGCGCTCCCGTCTGTTGTTCCTCCTTACGAATCTATCCGGCTCATCTGATGACCAGCCTCCGTACCAGTGACTCTTTGGCAAATAATGAATCCTACTTCTTTGCCGAATTGAAACGTCTCCAACAAATCCTTGAGCGATTGAAGAAGGGCGAGGAAATGTTCATCATTTTGGATGAAATCCTGAAAGGCACCAATTCCATGGACAAACAGAAAGGATCGTTCTCGCTCGTCAAACAATTGCTGGGGTTAAAGGCCAATGGCATCATCGCTACCCACGACCTTCTACTTGGCGAACTGAAACAACATTTCCCCAACGAGATAAGCAATTATTGTTTTGAGGCCGACATCCAAAACGATGAACTGACATTCTCCTACAAACTAAGAGAAGGAATAGCCCAAAATATGAATGCTTGCTTTCTGATGCAGAAAATGGGAATCAGCATTGAGTAATTACCCTTCTTTTTGACTATTAGATATTAGAAGTTTGTAGGTTTAGAAACGGTAACCTACCGATAATTGGTAAGTGGAATTACGCAAACCGTATTCTTTCGACATTTTCTTTACGCCCATAGAATAATCCAAGGATACTGTATAATGTTGATTGAATATCATCTTTAGTCCTGCGGTTGTTCCCCAATCCCATCGCCGGAAGGCTTTTAATCCCTCTTCAGCTTTTCCTTCCAATGGTTTCCATTGGGTGACTCCCATATCCTTGACGGTTAAATCACAATCTCCGGCTCCAAAACCGTATGCCGCATACAAACCGATGGAAGGAAGCAGATGTATATGCTGATTTAAGTGGAATTTGTAACCTAATTTTAGAGGTACTTGTAAATAGTTGATTCTGGTTTGCACTTTTGGAAAACGCATATATCCTTCGTATTGGGATGGGGTAGAATGATAGTTTTCTCCCAATTCGAGTTCTCCATGACGTTGGATGAAAGATACTCCGGACATTAGCGCCCAATGTGAACCGAGTTCATAGTCGGCTGTTATCCCAATTTGGAATCCCGTTTTAGTCTTCTTCTCCGAAGGTAATGAACTTGAACCAACCATACGTGATAGATTGGCACCGGCTTCTATCCCGATTTTTACTTGTGCCGAAGCGCTACACACATAAAGCATAGCAGCTAAGAATACGAATAATTTTTTCATTGTAGTAAATTTTGAATTATATAAATAGTTTTTGTATTACGCTTGCAAAGCTATCACAGAATAATGGTATTGAAGCGGAAAATGTGTTATCTTTTCTGTAAAGTTTTAAATATTCATCTTTTTTTGTTTTCATTACATTCCAGCATTTGTAAAGGTAATCGGGATAGATGGAATTTTACTTAATCTTCCCAATACTCCGTGGTTTCCACTATTTGTGAATAACGGTTCCAATAAGCTGAAGCTAAATAAGCATCTTTTGCTCCCTTAGGAATATAGAGGATACAATTTGTCGGATTGGGAAGTACTCTAAGTTCCGGTGGTGTTAACCAGTATACTATAAGTTCCTTGCAAGTACATCCCGAAAATGCATTTTCAGCAATGTCTTCCAAGGTGTCAGGCAAACGGAGTGACTCTATTTCTGAAGTGGTGCTGAATACATAACCGTCTATTTTCTTTAATGCCGACAATCTGTTGATATTTATTTGAGTTGCCGAACAGTTTAAGAAAGCGGAATCCTTGATATACCATACATCTTCTGGAATATTGACAGAAGAAAGTGCCGTACAATTTCGAAAAGCCTGTTTTCCTATAATCTTCGTAGAGTGGGGCAGAGAAATTGCTGTCAGGTTTTCTGCATAAGAAAACATATAGTCGGGAATTTCATGATTGGAGAATATCACTCTGTCATTCGGTAGTTGTATGTCGAAATGAAATTCCTCTTCATAAATATTGTTATAGTTGCCATAAATAATAGCTTCGCTTAAATCAAGTGCTAACGGATAGTCCAATGGTTTTCCCAAAGCGTTACTTGTGACAAACATCTTTTGGAGTGTATAAATGTCATATCCATTTATGGCTCCCCGAATAGTAAGCGAGCGAATGCGGCGAAGATTTCCCGTGTCATTGCCCAGCAAAACATCCAATTGTCCTTCGCCTTTTGTCTCTAATATTACCTTTTCTCCGAAAACAGCCGGTTTTTGTTGAATGGCTATCCATTCAAACCCGTTGTCTTCCCCGTTAACAAACATTTTGGCGATGCGTCCTGTTGCCATGTTTTCATCGACTGATAGAATCACTTCACGTCCGTCCGTCGTTTCTTTAATATCCGATACTCGTATCCAGTCAGGATATAAATATAAAGATACATCTATATCACCGTCCGTTTGACATTTTACCGTTACTTTTCCTCCTTGGTTATCAACGATCACATGCTTATTTTCAATCAAAATTTGTTGAGCAGCTTTTTGTTGAACGTAAACTACGGTTCTTTCTTCATTGACCCAAAGAACAATACTTCCGTTTCGAACCTGGGGGGAACTGTTTTGCAGACATTTGATTGTTAGTTGGGAAGATTCTCTGTCAATAGGTGTATATTGGGCATGGAGCCAATCATTCGTTTCAGATTCTATATTGATATCTGCGGTTTCGTCATGATAAAAAATCAAATTCACATTGCCTCCTTTAGCATCAAAAGGAATTTTGTCGGCTATCGCCTTACTTGATTCTTCGTCAAAATAGAATTTGGGAGTATCGTCATTGTTACAACCGGAAATTAGGATTGCAACATAGAATAAAACTATGAACTGTATTAATTTTTGCATCATGATTCAGATTGTTAAATAATTCATTGCAAAATTATCAGTTGTATATTGTGAATATAGCTTAATCTTGTGCGCTTTTTGTGCGCTTTTTTATTTAAATAGGAAAGAACTTTAAATGAAATGCTTGAATGTGCAATAATTGTTGTTATTTTGTGTTTGCATACAAATTATCTATAGTCGATAAATATGGTTATGAATAAAGCAATACAACTATTAACGTTAATATGCCTTATGGGGTGGGGAACTTCTTGTTCGCCAAATAGAACGTCAGAGAATTATTTGATAGAAATAGATAGTTTGACATATCATTATCCAGATAGCGCTATTTTGTGTTTAAAAGAACTTGTAAATTCGATAAAAGAACAATCTATAGATATACAAAAATACTATCATTTGCTAACAATTAAGGCTAATGACAAAGCATTCATTAAACATACATCGGATAGCCTTATATTGTCGCTCATTTCATATTATGAGAAGAATAAAGGAATGTTGTTGGCAGAAGCTTATTACTATGCAGGACGAGTTTATTCAGATTTATATGATGCGCCCAAGGCGCTTGATTATTTTCAAAAAGCGGCAGAATTATTAGATGGAAGTACGAACTATAAACTGCAAAAAGTGGTATATTCTCAAATGGGACATCTCCTTTTATATCAAGATGTATACGATGAAGCAATGAAAGCATTTAGGAGAGCATACCATTATTGCTCTTTGCTGGGAGACCAAATAGGGATGATTAAGAATCTTTGTACTATAGGCGAAACTTATACCGGATATGGAAGGGCAGATAGTGCTATGTGCTATTTTCAGAAAGCTTATAAAAAAGCAGTAATGCTAAATCATGAAGAACTTGTAGGTAAAACGAATTTGTATATTTCCGAGTTGTATAATCAATTAGAACAATTTGATTCTGCAAGAGCAATCATTAAAACATATAATGCCCCTTCAAACATGACTTATAATGAAATAGTTGGAGAAATGTATTACGGTATCAACCAATTGGATTCTGCTGCTTACTATTATAAGAAAGTGATGGGAGAAAATGAAATGTACACCTCCCAGCGAGCTCACCTCAAACTTGCAGAAATAGCCATGGCGAAAGGTGATGCCGAGGCTGCATTGGAGCATACCCGTAAATACAAGGAATGGACTACGGAAATAGCGCAAGCCACCAATACAGAAACC
>JAFUNS010000002.1 GCA_017472925.1 Bacteroides sp.
AAGAAAATTCGCCGGCTGCACCTCCGAAGCTAAAATTTAGCTCCTTTCCCTAAAGAAAAAGAACTCGCTTTGCTCAAACAGCTTTTTCTTCTATACGGGAAAGAAACTAAATTTCTTCACGCTTCTCCGATGAGGCCGGAACTGGATGCTTTCATGTTTTTTCTTTTTAACGGAAAAACGCACAAATTTCTTCACGCTTCTCCACTCATGCCGGATGCATCTGGAGTGGATGGTTACTAAACGTTGCTTCGCTCGTTTTTAGGGTACCCTGCGGATTTTTGTTGAACGTTGCTTCGCTCTTTTGGGGATGTACTCAGATCCTTCGTCACTTTGTTCCTCAGGATGACAAATGTACGAGCAACGAACGAACAAGAAAACAATAACGAGCAACGAGCAAAGCAATGTTGCGCCAAAATTCCGGCCTCATCTTTTTTGGCGTGAAATGGAGGAGGTTGTTGGAGCGTTAAAAACAAAAAGCTGTTTGAGTGAAACGAGTTCTTTTTGTTTAGCGGAAACAGCCGAGGGAATAGCCAAAAAAGTGCAGCCGGCAGTCTTTCTTTTTGTTTCGGTTTTTCTTTCTGCTGCCAGAAAGAAAAATGAAAAGCCCAGCGGCTCGAGCGAAAATTCAGTCAAAAATAAAAAAGCCCTCGCGGCTCGAGCGAACTAAATATTAATGAATTATGAAAAATATTGTTATAGCGGCCGGTTATGCTACACGGTTGGGGGAACTGACCAAAAATTTCCCGAAACCTCTGTTGCAAATCGGACAGAATACCATATTGGGACGCATGATGGACGACATCGACAGCATCCCACAGATTGATGAGCACATCATCATCACGAATCATAAGTTTGCACCCATCTTTGAAGAATGGGCCAGTAAGCAAGTATATACCAAGCCGGTAACCATCGTGGATGATGGTACGGAGACCAACGATACCCGTTTGGGTGCGGTATGCGATTTGCTCTATGCCATCGAACAACTGCATATCAATGATGATATGCTGGTGGTGGCTGCCGATAATCTGCTCTTCTTCTCGTTCCAGGAGTTTGTGGATTTTGCCTTGCAGAAAGGTACCAGTTGCATCATGTGCCACGAGCAGCCTTCCATCGAGAAGTTGCAGCGCACTGGGGTGATTGTGATGGATGAGCAGAACAAGGTGCTGAACATGGAAGAGAAGCCGCAGGTTCCGAAGAGCCACTGGGCGGTTCCTCCGTTCTATATCTATTTGAAGAAAGATCTTGACCTCGTGAAGCAGAGTGTAGCCAACGGTTGCGGCAAGGATGCTCCCGGCAACTTAGCGTACTACATGGTAGAAAAGACCACCATGCATGCCTGGCCGATGAGTGCCGGACGATTCGACATCGGTAGCTTAGATACCTACTACGAAGCGTGCGAGAAATTTGGAAAATGAGTAAACAATTGTTTCTACTTCGGGATTACCAGAAAGAGACTGTTCGACGTGTTTTTCAGGAATGGAAAACATGCCGGAGTGTGATGGTGCAAATGCCTACCGGAACGGGGAAAACGCATGTATTGGCAAGCGTGGTGAATGGTATTAGCGGGACGGTTCTGATTGTGGCGCATCGGATTGAGTTGGTGGAGCAGATTAGGGAGACGGTGAATGGATTCAGATCCTTCGCTGGCGCTCAGGATGACAAGATAAACGCTCAGGATGACAAAACAATTAGGGTGGCTTCGATTCAGGGGATTGCACGGAGGATGGATTCCTTGGACTTTACACCGGACTTGGTGGTGATAGACGAGGCGCACCATGCACTGGCCAAGACGTACCGCATTCTGTGGGAGAAATGGCCGAAGGCGAAGTTCTTAGGACTGACAGCTACCCCGTGCCGCATGAACCGGAGTGGATTCACGGACTTGTTCGATCGATTGGTGATTTCGTGGAGCATCGCGGAATTCATTGAACGGGGGGTATTGTCGGCATTCGACTATGCTTCCATCCGGGCGAACAGTGCCGACCAGCGGTTGATTGATTCATTAGAGAAACGGGGTGCGGACGGTGACTACCAGGTGAAGGAGATGAATGAGGTGCTGAACCGCCGACCAAGCATCGAACGGCTCTACCGGAGCATGATGCAGTTTGCTGAGGGAAAGAAGGGAATTGTGTATGCCATCAGCATAGACCATGCACGGAGCATTGCGGACTATTACAGTCAGCAGGGGGTAAAGGCAGCGGCCATCGACAGTCGTACCCCACAACAGGTACGCAAGCAATTGGTAGAGGAATTCAAGGCGGGCGGTCTGCAGGTGCTGGTGAACGTGGATGTGTTCAGCGAAGGTTTCGACTGTCCGGATGTGGAATTTGTACAGATGGCACGACCTACGCTTTCTCTGGCGAAATACTTGCAACAGGTGGGACGCGGACTGAGACGGACAGCTGGCAAGGAAACGTGTATGCTGATAGATAATGTGGGACTGTACCGGGTATTCGGGTTGCCAGTGGTGGACTGGGACTGGGAACGGATGTTCCGTGGAGAAACGGCGGGCAAGGGACAGCGCCTGATACAGAACGCCAGCGAAACGATGTACTTCCCCCAATGGCAGGTGGAGGTGCCGGGAACGGATATGGGCATGGGACTGGTCATCAGTCACGACCGATTGCTGGAACGGCTCACCGAACTGGACAAGCGACCAGAAATAGTCCAACGCACAGCAGAACTGAAAGCCTGGCAGGATGAAGTGACGGGATTGTGGGGACTGCGCCGCGGACGGGAACGGTTGACGGCAGCGGAATATACCACGGTGTTCGACATCAAGGAGGATCAGGCAGCCGTGAGATGGCCCGATAACCGTTGCGGATTGGTGGATGCTACGGGTAACAAGCGTTGGGAACGAAGCAATTGTGCGACCATGCGATTTGGCAGAAATCGGTTCTTAGTGGTGGAAACTGCAGGGGGCCACACGTGTTATGTGGATTTGTGCAACCTGCGTACATACGAGGTAAAGCCGGAGGTGAAACGCTACGGTTCCTTCGAACTACTGAAGGTGAAGCACACTTGTTACAGCCGTACCCAGGAGGTATATCAAAGTAGTGTGGACTTTGACAGCCTGGTCATTACGTACCGTGATTATTTCTTATCCATCAACGAGTGCAACGGACAGGTATATGCGCTCTTTACTAACGATGAGGACTACTACCCTATCTACCGTTGGCTGGACGATGGTACATTAGTGGTAAGCGACAAAGATAAACGTTTCTACCACGCTACCCGGGAAGGAAAATCCTATTTAGGGAATCGTTCTACCCCTGAAGAGTGGAAGAAATGTTCGGATGCCATCGAGCGCTTAATGGAACAAACAAAAAATCGGATCAAGAAGCAGGAAGCAGAGAAAAAACGTCAGATTCAGGAAAACTTCCGTACGGCCATCCCCTATCAGGTGGGCTTGAAATGGGGACTGAAGGTGGGCAACCGCATCACCGTCCCTCCTATCTACCGCAACGTGAAACCGCCGGTGGGCAAATATTGTGCGGTGGAAATGAACTACAGCCAATGGGGAGTAATCAGCATAGACGGTACCGTATTGATAGAACCGAAATATCCGGACATTATCATCGAAAACAACGGAACAGCTTTATTGACGCAAGTAACGGGGAAGAAAGTTACGGTAAAATTAAAATAAGGCTACTGCCTTAAAATTGGGTGTTTCCTTTTTTAGGCGCGGATTACACGGATTAACACGGTTTTCAGTGTATGTTTACATTAAATTTATCCGTAAAATCCGTGTAATCCGTGCCTAAAAGAAAAAAGTGAATGCGTATTTACACATCCACTTTTCCTTTATTCTTGCGGAGAGAGAGGGATTCGAACCCCCGGTACCTCTCAGTACAACGGTTTTCAAGACCGCCGCGATCGACCACTCTGCCATCTCTCCAAAACTTCTATTCAGAAGTGCTTTTCTTCAAAAGCGATGCAAAGGTAGAGTTTTTTTTTGTAACTACAAATTTTTGCCCGCGTTTTTTTGAGGAAATTCTTACTTCGACGCAGTTACTGGGGCTTTGGAATGGTACCACACCCACTTATCGGGGTACTTGGTACGGTATTCGTCCATGGCTTTCCGGACTTCGGCCTCGGTCACTTCCCCACCCTGCAGTTGGCGGGTGTGCTGACGGGGCGACAAATGTTGGCCACCCTTAGGGGCATAAAGACCGGTTGTATGATAGTACCAATAACGGATATCGATGATGTCAACGGTTTTCGAACGGACGGGATCACTCAAAATGGCATCTTGTACATCTTTGGTGGTACTGAGGGCTACCCAGACTTGCTGACCGGTTTCCTTTTCCCATTCGGCGATAACATCCAACCAGAACTGAACAAAATGAAGCGGACCGGTATACTCGGCACTCAGGAAATGAACCACACTGGAATAACCGGCCAACTGGTCGAGACACATGCGGATATAGTTTCTGTGAAGTTCCCGACGGACCGGATGGGTGATATCATAGAACTGTTCGTCCATAAAGATCCGTTTATCACCGGCAAAAGGTACAGGTTCCGGGAAATCGGTGTGATTGATATTGTTAACAGTACGCCAAGGAAAATCTACCCAATGGGCACCAGCCTCCAACAGATGATGCTGGAAGTAATGATGATGGAAGAGGAAGAAAGAATGATTTTCGGCCTTATCGGCAAACTCCCTCAACCGATTCCAATACCATTCGTTGGGACGGGTAAGGTCGTATTTACTCAATCCATCCCAAGCCTTGCCTTCTCCACTTCTGGCAAACGGGAATTCATAGAAGGGTGCCCACACCTCGCCATTGCTACGACGTATGCGTTCATGGTCGTCGCGACGACGGTCGTACCACAAGGCATAATTATGCTCCAAAGCCTGATAATTGTGTTCAACCATATAAGTGAGCACATCATCGATACGGTCGGTCAATCCTTGTCCCTCTCTATTGGGAACAAAGCGAGTCAGATGAGGAAGCGCCTTGGACAAGGCTGGTTTCCTTAGTTTACCATTCCACCAGGGGACGGTAAGTATACTATGGTTAGATGCTCCGTAATCGGCCAATAATTGTCGACTGACTTTCCACGAACGGGATGGTTTGCGTACCTTTTCCTTCGCTTTTACTTGGGGAAGCTGGTCGATATTTTTCAATGGGTCTATATCTACAGGAATGGTAGAAGGTTCACGGTTGATCCAAGCATCGAGCGTGAGAAGCGGTTGGTAAGAAGCATCGGATAATTGTTGGGCTACCTCGACGGTCGGACTACTCGATGCCTTGGTAGAAAGGGGCAGGATGTATGCCCAGTCGCACTCTTTTCCGTTGCGTTGTTTCCATTGGGCATAGAACAAGCTACGGGGTTTAATGTGGCTATCCATATCGTGCCATTCGGCATTTCCCCAACATTGTCCCCACGAACCGAATACATAGTTCTTTTCCTTCGAAGAGGGCGAGAAACAATGAATGGAAGCAGCAGAGCATTGCCACAAGGTACTGTTGGCCGAGATCCAACCGGCTCCATTGAATTGCGGACCGACATTCATCAGGCGAAGATCGTTGCCATCCACATTGACAATATCGAACAACAAGCCACACGACCATATACCAGTACCGCCGCTATAGCCGTAAGACTCTATGGCATCACACTGGACAAAGGCATTGGGTCCGGCTGCATTGGTTCCTGCTGAAAAATCATGAATGCCGTGAATGGACAAACAACGTTGGAATAAGGTGTGTTGGCCAAAGGTATAGAAGGTATAGCGTCGCATCCCTCCTATTTCGGATATGGGTTCATGCGATATACAATCTTCGACGGTTATCTGTGAACCGGTAGGTTGGACTATAACGGCACTTCCGGCCAAGTGACGAAAATTCACACGGCGTACCCAACAGTTTTCGGCATGTTCGATGGAAATGCCTGTCCATGGATGATCTTCATCCTTCGGATTGTTTGGATTGTAATCGGATACCAACGTGAGGTTCTCGATACCCGATTCGGCCATTCTACCTTTCCAGATATAAGGAATAACCGTAGAGGTTCCCCATTGTGCATCCAAGGCCATGGTAAGGGGTGCATCGATGGTAATATGGTTTCCTTGTACCTGAGTAATGGTGCGGTCCCAAAGGATATCTGCATCGCCTGGTTTCCATCCCCAGAAGTCATGTCCACCCCCATGCACATCGCAATGAAGGGATGCAATCCATTCCTTGGTCGAAGGACGATGAATAAGTATGCGGTCGCCTACCTTCCACGTAGCGCTTTCTGCTACTTGAAACGTACATTCGTTCATCGCAACATCAAGACTACTGATAGCAAGGGTATCCAACGGCATCCTGTCGTTTATCCCCTCCATGTAGATAATGGCACCACGGTCGACTCCCTTTTTCAACAAACAGGTTTGCTCTTTATCCATGCCTCGAAGCACCACCCCCGATGTGGTAATGCGCAAAGAAGTGGTCAATTCGAATACACCTTTATCCAACAAAACCGCTCCCCGATGACCGTTTGCATCCATGGGTAAGGAAGATACATAATCGATGGCTTGTTGAATACGAGACGATTGGTCGCCTTCTTTCCAGGAAACAAACACTTGATTCTTGACTTCGGGAAGGGGGACATCCGAATGCCGATACCCACAAAATGAGTAATCCGGCAAATACGACGGAACAGTTTGCGCATGGGTTACCCAAAGACATAAGCCCATCAACCAACAGGTAAGGATTCGTTTCAGCATCAATACAAGCTTTTACGTTTGGCCAGTGTATCTTTATTATTATTCAAATCGGTCCAATCTACCTTTTGGGTAGGATTGATTCCGTTGATGTATTTCTCAATGTTGGTATATCCATCACCGTTGCAATCCAAGGTTGCATCCGATGCATCGTTCGGATTCAAGCCATAACGAGATTCCCAAGCATCGGGCATACCATCCATATCGGTATCAACTACCGGAGTACCTTGATAAGTAGGAAGTCCTCCCACCTGTTGCGGATGGGTAATAATGCCTTGTTTATAGGAATCGGCCGGCAGACGGCGCTTGACGTACGGACTTTCGCATTCACGGGCATCGGATGCATAAATGGCCTTTCCGGTCTTGACGGATTGAATAATTCGTTCATCCACAGCATCCCGTTTGGGGAAACAGGCACCTACATTACGCAAAACCCATTGATAGGCTTGCTCGGTAGGAAGAATGGATACCGGAGGCATGGGGAAAGGTTCTTCTTGACGAATCTGTTGAAGAGTGGCTTCCTTTTGAGCCTCATCCACACCCGGTTGCACACCACCATCCCAATTGTTACGGCTTACCCGTTTGTTCCCAAACACTTTATTGCCGCCTACATACGCTTTTCCAAACACGTCCCGATTGGCCTTGTCCCTACCCGTTTCGGGCTTCAGAATGCGATAGGAAATGGGCTTGTCGGCTGGGGTAACAGGACCGGGCTTATAGATGTTGTTGATGACATTTATCCGACTGGTATGGTCTCCCCCATCTACGGTACGGTTCCACCAATTGAAGACTACATTATTTACGAAATTAAAGTCCTCGTTCATGCCAATGGAACAATTGCGGCTGATGTTTGAGGCAAACAAGTTGCGGCAAAACAGACTGTTGTGTCCGCCGATGGTTGCCCCAAAGGAATGATTGTAGATATCGAGGCATTCGGAAAAGATGGAATTCTGAATGGTTACATTCACCGAAGGAAGCTTCTTGCCATGACCCAATGAATCACGGTCGTATACATGGCGATAGAGGGACATGTTCTCATCCAATCCCCACGAAGCCGAACAATGGTCGATGATGACATTACCCACACAATTCCCCCCTAAGGCATCGTCGCGGAATGCCACATCGGTAGCTCCTCGACGGAATCGCATGTGGCGGATAATAATGTCGTGGGTATCGAGCAAGAAGGATGCACCCGTTACACAGATACCATCACCGGGAGCGGTTTGTCCGGCAATTGTGATATAGGGAGCACGGATATTAATGGCCGATTTCAAATGGATGATACCCGATACTTGAAAGACAACGATGCGTGCACCACCTGCTTCACAAGCTTCGCGAAGGGTTCCGGGTCCTCTGTCTTCCAAGGAGGTGACCACCATCACTTTCCCTCCTCTACCACCGGGAGTAAAGGCACCACCGCCTTCGGCACCCGGAAAGGCTGGTATATCGGCCTTTATCAAATCCTGTGGGTGGGAAGCCCAAGGTTTATACGGGCGACCTTTACGCGATTGTTCCAATACAACAGGCAAAGCTTTTTCCCACGCTTCGTCTGATAGACGGTCGATTTCCTTTTGTTGGATGGCCAAACGGGCCTTCACCGAATCGGGGACAACCGGATATTGCGCCATGAGGCAAGGGCATACAGCCATAGCCAAGGCGATGATTCTGATTCGTTTATTCATAGCTTACTCAAATCAATTTCTTTGTAACAAATACGTTCTCTACGCCAGGTATACACCACATGCAGTTTTCCATCCTTTCCTTGAATGATGCTGGGGTATGAATATTGGCTGATGGGACTATCTTCCAAAACGATTTTCTGCTTCCAGGTGCGACCGTCGTCATCGGAAACGATTAATGCCAAAGGGGTACGCAATCCTTTGGGAGTACCCGGTATAGTAGCAAAATCATTATATACCACCACATGACGACCGTCTTTCAAGGTGACTGCATCGGTACCCGAATTGTTGTTGGGCAACTCACTCAAGGTGACCTTGCTCCATGTATCGCCATTGTCGCTGCTATAGGTCACCGCCAAACGGGCATTCTTGGTTCTTCCCAAGGCCATCAGTCGACCGTCACTCAAGGTGAGTATACTGGGTTGGATACAAAGAATAGGCTCCGATTCCAACGGACCCACGTATTTCCAGGTCTTTCCATGGTCGTCCGAAATTTCGAAATGGAACTTCCACCCACCCGCTTCTGTGCTCGACGGACAAATCATGCGTCCGTTTACATACACCGGTTTGTTCTTGATAGGACCTAAGAAACCTTCGGGCAAAGCAACGGGTTTACTCCATGATTTCCCGTTGTTCTTTGATGCGATATAGAATCCGCGCCAATCGGATACACCATAACCGATTTTATAGAATAGCATCAGTTTGCCATCCGCTGTTTGAAAAAGAACCGGATTGTAACAAGGTTTGCGCCATTCTTCATTCACCAACGGTTTGCCTCCTTTGGGAGTAGCGACCATCCAGGTAGGGGAAGTTAGGTTATCCCCTATAGGAACCGCCGGAGCGGCTTCCTTGGCTCCTCCCATCTCGAGCATAGCAGTGCGATAAAGCTTGGCCCGATCGTCTTTGGTAGTACCCGATGTTTCTTTCATCAGGCGGTCTACGATCTTTTCTCTTTGTGCAAACTTCTGCAAATCTTCTTCGCTGAAAGCCTGGCGAGTATACTCCGTATAAATGCCATCGGCCACTTGTACGGGAGCGGTCCATTGGTTGGCCCCCTTCGGTTTACGACAAATCCAGATATTGCTATCTGGATTCTTCTCTTTGGTACCTCCGAAAAAAGCAGCTACCAAATCGCCGTTCTTACACTCTACAAGGGTTGCCCCGTGGCAAGCCGGAAACGGGGCTTCATTGTACAGAAATTCGTCTTTGGTTATCGCCGCATGATTCGTTATAATCTCCACCTTGAAACGATGTTTTCCGGAACCTATCTTTTCTATCTTTCCGTTGGGCAGATGTACTTCGGCCGTGGTATTGGCGGGGATTTCCACCTCCCACTCTACACGTTGCAAGGTCTTTTTCCAACGGCTTACCACCTTACCGTAAGGAGTACGATAGGAAGCATTCACGAAACTGATGTCCTGAATATCGAAATCGGGCTTCATTACCATATGCTTATAGCCTACCTTTTCCTTATCGCTACGGATACCTCCCAAGTTTTCGTAACACCAAGGCAACAAATCGCCCAACAGCATCACATGGTTTCCGCTGTTCATCTTCGGGTCGGCCGTATTTCCGTTCCATAATTCCCAAATGGTGGTAGCCCCTTGTTGGGCCATGTATCCCCACGAAGGATAGGTATCGTTGGTAGCCAACAAGCAGGCTACATCGGCATGTCCTCTATTTGAGAGTTCACGGAGCAGCCACGAAATACCGATTACCCCACAACTGATGTGGCCGTTGGCCTTCAGCATGATGTTTGACACGGTGTTCTTTACCACCTCTTCTTCGTATTCTTTGGGTACCATACCAAACGCCAAAGGAAGGAGATTGGCAGTAATGGTATTGTTACTATAGAATATGCTATCGGGATAAAGCAGATGTCCCGGTTGCTGGGAGGTTCCCTTCTTTACATGAAGGAAACGTTTGTTGAAACCATCGGTCATCTTTTGTTCCAAGTCCTTCCAGAAGGCCTTGTCTTCTTCATAGCCCAACAAATCGGCAAACCGATGCATCAATTGCAATACCTTGCAATAATAGGCAGTAGAAATCAAGGCACCATCGGTAATGCGTGTAGAGTCTTTGCTATGAATCAATTCGAGGGATTCGGGCGGCATACACCAATCGCCATAACGGTCTTTGGTAATGATATAATCGTCCGTCATGTAATCATCGCGCATATGCTTGAGCCATCGCTTGACATTGGGATACCAAAGTTCGATGGGCTTCAGGTTGCCGAATTGCGTATAGAGCATTTCCATCGACATAGGAAGTGCAGCCGGCCACGTCATGTTATCCGAATAATAATTCCAATACGCAGGTGCCACATCGGGGATACATCCGTCTTCGCGTTGGGCTTCGCAAATGTCGCGCATCCATTTGGCATAGAGCGGACCATTTTCAAAAATGTAGCTTTCGCCCAAGGAACCCATGGTACGGTCGCCCAACCAAGGTTGACGTTCATTACGTTGGGGACAATCCACCGGCAATCCCTTGTAATTGCCCAAGATGCCCCAATAGGCGTTGCGATAGACTTGGTTCAAGACCTTATCCGACGATTCGAAAGAACCAATCACTTCCATCTCGTCACTCACCACTTCACCGATAAAGTCTTCTATCTTCGGATTTTCGTAACCTTTGATTTCCACATAGCGGAAACCATGATAGACAAACGTAGGTCTCCACCACGATCCGTTTTCTTTTCCGTTGCAGATGTAGGTATCCGTTACCTTGGCATCACGCAAGTTTTCCATGTATAGTTCGCCATTCTTCTGCAAGGTTTCGGCAAAACGAAGGGTGATGGTATGGTTATCAGCACCTTTTACTTTCATCTTAATCCAACCTACCATGTTCTGACCCATATCCATGATGTACTTGTCGCCCACTTTGACAATGGAGAGCGGCTTGATGGTCTGCAATACCTTCATATTGGGTGCCATGGCTCCACGGAGTGTTCCGGTAGGTATGCTTACGCGTTGGGCCAGTTGCCAGGCACTGTCGTCATAGCCTACGGTCGCCCAATCGCCCAATTCCTTACGGGCATCGTATTCTTCACCATCGTATTCATTGTTGCTACGGATAGGTCCGTCGGCGGTCAGTTTCCATTTCTCATCCGTAGCAATCGTTTCACGAGAGCCGTCGGTATATTCAACTATGAGGTTCAGACGAAGTTTGGGATAACCGAAGTTGGCTATCTTATAGGGTTTATAATTCTGACGAGTGGTATAGAAATGTCCATTACCCAACGCCACCCCAATGGCATTGTCGGATGCCAAGAGCGAAGTGACATCGAAGGTATTATAAAGAATGGTCTTACGATAATCCGTTGGAGCCGGAGCCAATACCTGGTCGCCCACCTTTTGTCCGTTGATATAGAGTTCATACAACCCCATCCCTGCAATATATAAAGTAGCTCGTTTGATTTCCTTCTGCAAAGCGAATTCCTTACGGATGTAGCGGGCACTCAAACGGGCCCATTGACTTTCGTCGTCCCAAGGCATAGCTTTATCGAGACCTATCCATCTGCCTGTCCACTGACTTTCTTTCAACAAGCCTACTCCCCAAGTAGCGGGTGTGCTCCATGCGGTTTCTCCTTGGGTGGTATAACTCTTTACCTTCCACCATACCCGTTGATTGGGTTTCAAAGGCAGTCCGTTGTAAGTAATCCATTGCGAGGCATCGGAAGTTACTTTACCCGAATCCCAAAGGTCGGCTTTCCCCTCTTCCAGTAATTCAAGAGAAGAGGCCACCAACAGATGATAGGCCGTTTGCATCACATCATTCTGGTCGGATTCAAGCATCCAACTCATTCGTGGAGTGGCAGTATCCAATCCTAAGGGATTCACCATTTGTTCGGTACGCGGATTTGTAACCACAACCGCAGCCTTTATCCAAACAGGTAGTGCTACAAGCAACCACCAAGCAATTTGTCTTTTCATAGGTTTCTTTGTTTTAGTTATTTTTGTGCATCCGGCAATACACTCCATTCTTTCTTAACATAGTCTTTCGATGCATCGACGGCAATGAGGACCTGATCGTTACCACTCATGTAACCGCTATCGTGCTGGAAAGTAGTGACGGCATTGTCAAACTCGCCGATATATACCAAAGCACCGGTCCGGGTATTGTACCACCAAACATTCTTTTTTGTTCCGCTGATTTTGGTCAAATCGATTTGCATGGGTCGACCCGAATAATTGTATACCAACAGATAATCTTTGCCACGGGTGGCTATGGCACGGTCGTAACGCTCACCGTTCTTACCGGCAATGACACTCTGGTCGGGGATGCGTTCAAAGAAAGGGAAGCTGAGCATCAGGTTCTTCAGATGAATCATCTGATTGAAGCCTGGGTCTTCCAAGGCATCCCACCAAGCTTTCTTCCGTCCATCGGCCCCATAAGCGCCATTCACACCGGGACGGATGAACTGCATGATTTCATTGTTACCGTAAGTATGACCAAAGGCACCGGCAAAGACCGACCAATAGGCATAGCGACGGACATCGTGCTGATTCCATTTGGTATCCTTCACATCGTGAAGACCTTGAGGTATGTTTTCGTAGATGGGTTCGTCGTCAATCACCGGTTTCATGGGTTTGAAGGCGAAGCTCTTCTCTACATACAACCAGTTGTCTTCTTCCGTATTTTCTTCGATAGGATAATCGCCGTCCCCCTTTCGTTGGCCATAACGACGATGTCCGCTTTGGAACATATTGAAGTCCAACCAATCGCGGTCGTTGAACCAAGTGGCTGACATGGTACGTCCACGTGGGTGATACGTCATCAGATGGTTGGCATCAGCCTTGCGGATGGTAGTGGCCAGGGCTTCCCATACTTCGGGTTTTACATCTCCCCGTACATCGCCCCCAATCATCCAAATGATGTTAGGCTTATCCTTGTATCGGTCGGCCAAAAATTGTCCATACAACTTCGCTTCTTCCACATTCATCAAGCCGCTCTTTACCAAGCCTCCCCAAATGCATACCATACCAATGTAGATGCCTTTTGAAGCGGCGGTATCGATGATGTAATCCATGTGGTCCCAATAGCCATACACTCCCTTGCGGTTGATGTTCTTGAAGTTGAAACCATCAATCATGGAGTATTGTCCGTATACGTTCATGGAAGGCACTCCATTCAACACTTGTACCTGTACCATATTGTACCCGGCCACACGGCATTTTTCCAAATAATAGGCCACTTCGTCGCGATTGAGGCGTTGGGGCATCAGCCAGCCGGTTTCGCCTTGCCAGAAGAATGGCGTACCGTCTTCGTGCTTCAGATAACGGTTTTCTTCGGATACCTGTAACTTTCCGTGTGTCCACGGTATGTATGTTTTTTGGGCGTTAAGGAAGGGAGTGCATCCCATCAGTCCCAACAATACAGTCAATAATTGCTTCTTCATATTTTTGTACATTTACTAGTTTCTCAATATTATAATTTGTCATTTTAAACGAAGTGAAAAATCTGTATTCAACAAATATATGTAAACAGATCCTTCGTTTCATTCAGGATGACAAAATAAAGCATCCACCACCAACCGTTGTAAAGAAGGTGCATGCGCCACTTTCTTACCATCGACCAAGAGATGGAAACCTTTACCGATGTGATAGCGGTCGCCATCTTCATCCCACACAATGGTAAGGATATGACCGTGATACAACACGTTATCCAAGCAGAACCATTTCCATTGGCCCGAAGGTAACAACGGATTCACTTCGATGGTGTTATCCATACGTGGTCGTAAGCCTATCAAACCCGTAATTATCAAATCATTGAAGGTGGAATGGTTGTAATAGCGCGAGCGTTCCTGATCGCCTTTAAGCCAATAGCCGGTCACTTCATCCAAATACTCACCGATGTATGGGCGACCGCGATGGTGTTGCAACTCTACATACAGTTCCATCTGACGGAAATAAAGGCTATCGGTCAGCACTGTTTGTGGATAATCGTTCATGAAATTGGCCATAGCGGTCAGCGTTTGCGAAGTGGCAAATGGCCAAACGGCTCCATCCCATTCGCACTTCCCTACTCCATGAGTACGGAATTCGGGATGCCGACGTTCGGCAGTGGTCAGTCCATACGGTGCCGAGAATCCTTTTTCATCGGCTATCTGTTTCCAGGCTTCTTCGTATATTTTATCGGCATCGGGCAGATTGAAATACCAGGGTAGAAAACCGATGGCTTCACGGACAGCTGCCAATGTATCCCCACGAAGGGTTTCAAAGAAACCATGCTTTTCGTTCCATAATTTGCCTTGCACCAAAGCTTTCAACGTATCGGCTTTCTGACCATAAGTCATGGCTATGGCTTCATCGCCACTCAAAAGGCCCAACATAGTCAGTGCCTTGGCATTTCCATACATATAACTGTTGATGGTGGGACGAGCATATTGTTTCTTTCGTCCGCCACTGATGGATTCTTCCATACCGTCTTGCACATCACCCTGCCAATAAAGACCGTTGGGCAATCGGTGGGTAATCTCCCAACGATTATATTCCTGAACCAGGTCGTCTTTCATATCCAACAAGAAATCCTTATCGCCATTCACCAGATAACGGGCCATCAATGCATCGGGATTCCAGGAACTGAAGTTCATCATCTTCTTCATCGGTCCCCCTTCATTACCCCGATACCAAGTATGGATAATCTGATTCAGATAGTCCTGATTGTGCAACCACCGACTTTCATAGATGTGATGACCCATGGCACAAGCAATGAGGTTGTATTGGTCGGCATACGAACGGTTGACCAGGAATTCGGTCATGCCATACCCCACCGGCGTTTCCTTGATATGTTTACGAAGGGTCCACCAACGGTAGTAGAACATTTCCTCAAAACTACGTTGCGGGCACTCAAACAAAGGAATGTTTTCCTGCATCCATTCAACCGATTGTTCGTTAGGAATAGCCTGTACGATATTCTCATCCTCCATGGTATTGAAATGCTCCACATAATGCTTGTAATCGTTGAATTTCAAAAGAGCAGCCTGGGCATCCGCATCGGTGGACGAGGTCTTGAAGTGAGCAATGCGGTAAGTACATTCGGGTTCCTGTTCGCCGGCATTGTCGAGGATGCCATACCAATCGGCCGGTGTATCCACAGTAGGATATGTGCGTTGGCCACCCGTACGAAACATCACCCGTTCGATAGACTTTACAGGAGCGAAGAACATGCGCTGGCCACGTTTCTTTCCGTCAATGAAGACTTGCACCATACGGTTGGCTACGGATAATTGTACTTCCACCTGATAGGTCTTATGGGCTTCGTAATCCATATTCTTGCCATAGCGGGCTCCTCCTTTGGTTCGCATCAATCCTTCGGCTGTGAGTTCGATGCGTGAACATGCCGTACCATCTTCATCCAAAAATTCTATTTGCAGCAGCCCCTTGTCGTTTTGTTCGGCCATCAGTTCGAAGGAAACTTTCAGTTCCTTGGAAGCAGGTATCTTCCGTTCGATACGGGCATAGTCAAACAAGTCCTTGTCTTTCATTACCAACCATTTGCCATCGAGCGATACAGGTGCCCATTGCAGGGAATAGAGGTTCCATTGCGTCAGTTCATTCAAATGCCGATAGTGCGAGAAATCATCGTTGGCATGCGCCGTAGCGTGTTGTTGTACAGGTACTGGGATGCGTGTAACCCACATGTCTTCCTTATTCATGCTGTAAGTAATCCACAAATCACCATCGGGTGGTGTTCCATTGCCTTCCTGTATACCTCGGGTGTATTGGGGACCGAACGACTTGTAGTTTCCACCGTAGCGCATCGGAGTTATCTCGCCATGCACCAGATTCAGCGTGGTGTATTCCAATCCGTCCTTACTCAACGAGATACCTAACGGCCAACGGAATTCCGAGGGGTTATACACGGTGGCATAGGTACCATCGCTCAATCGTTGTCCCCATATCTTGGCATTGCTGTTGACAAATCCTTTCGCACGTTCTACGGGTTGTTCCCACGTATAACCTCCATCGGCACTGATGGACGTCAAAGCATGTTTCCAAAGGCTGGCCAATCGTCCATCGGGTAAGGTATAGTCGCAATATGCCTTGTATTCCTTGTGCAACGGAATAAGCGGATCGTTGCGATCGGCTTCTTCCACCCACTGCATGCGATAACGCGGATTGTCCAATATCTCCTTACAAGCTTGCTTGAAGCCTTTGTCCTTGCTACGGGTATAGTAGGGATACTGCGTATTCTTTTCGTTGAAATCGTGGTTGTAGTAGATGAAGTAGATAGGGCCCAGAGAACCATCCTTGTAAATCTCTCTCACCACACGACCGATACCATTGCCGTCGTTCGGGTCGTCTTTCTTGTCAAGAGCTATTCCATAATTACCCATAGCAATCAAACGATTGTCTTTCGACACATAAAACCCTACCCGTTGGTGCATCACCGCATCCAAATCCTTGGCCTTGTCCGTACGTCCTTCCTTGGTAAATCCGTCGGGTACCCGATAGATGGGGAACAAGGTTTGCGGAGCTGTCCAACGATACCCGTCTTCGGAAGTCATCAAGAATGTTTGAGAAGGCGGCACGTGTTCGTCTTGTGGATCCGACAAATAGTGCATATAGAATTTCCCGTTCCAACAAGCCAGCATCGGTTGGTGGTTGTAGGTCCATCCGTAACCATTTTCCGGCGTAGGATATTCACGGTTGGCCCGCATCACCTGAATGGCATGCACTCCCACCACGGGTGACAACTGACCATCATGATGTGTAGGATTAGATAATTCAGCACCTGTATAGTGAATGCGGTCTTGTGCCTCCACTACTGCAAACGACAATAAAGCAAAAAAGGTAACAAGGATATACAATATGTTTTTCATGATTCGGTTTCTAATGGATGCAAATTTAGGAAATTAAAACCAAAATCACAAACAAATAGGGCAACACTTTTCCAATGTAGTTGTTTACCTTTGTAGTGACTATTCAAAAACAACAAAAAACTACAATTATGGACAGAAAGATAATGACAATGAATGCGGAGAAAGTATTCCGTGCCATGAAGAAAGGATACCAGTATACACTTGCCAAATTGCAAGAAATAACCACCATTGGTGCCACCGAATTATGTATGGCCTTATTGGTATTGATAAAAGACCAAAAAATCAAGCAATTCAAAAGCAGCGATGGAGTACAGTACACGTTGGCTTAGTGGTTCTTCACCCTTAAAAGAATCAAGTCAATGATTGTTGGAACCAAATATCTTTATTATCTTTGCATCTTATTAAAGCGATTTGGATAACAACTATGATATACCCCCAGAACTTTGAACAAAAAATTGGATTCGACAACATCCGCCACATGCTGAAAGAAAAATGCTTGAGCACCCTGGGACAAGAGCGGGTGGACGAGATGATTTTTTCTGACAATTATACAGAAATCTGCCAGCGTTTGCAGGAAGTGGACGAATTCATTCGCATCATACAGGAAGAAGACGGATTCCCCGACCAATATTTCTTTGACGTACGCCCTTCACTCAAGCGTATTCGTGTGGAAGGAATGTATTTGGAGGAACAGGAACTGTTCGACTTGAGACGCTCCTTGGAAACCATTCGCGACATTGTACGGTTTCTACAACGCGGTAATGAGGAGGAAGCGGGTGAGGAAAGTCCTTCACCCTATCCTGCGCTCAAAGCATTGGCCGGTGATATTATAGTGTTTCCGCAACTCATCAGTCGCATTAATAACATACTGGACAAGTATGGAAAGGTAAGAGACAATGCCTCATCTGAACTCCTACGTATCCGTCGGGAACTGGCGTCGACTACCGGAAGTATTTCAAGAAGTCTGAACGCTATCCTCCGAAACGCTCAAGCCGATGGCTATGTAGACAAGGATGTAGCTCCTACCATGCGTGACGGACGACTGGTTATCCCCGTAGCACCAGGATTGAAGCGAAAGATCAAGGGGATTGTACATGATGAGTCGGCTACCGGAAAGACCGTCTTCATCGAACCCGCCGAAGTGGTGGAAGCCAATAACCGTATCCGCGAATTGGAAGGTGAAGAACGACGCGAAATTATCCGCATCCTGATGGAGTTCTCGGCAACGGTACGTCCTCAAGTACCAGCCATCCTACAATCGTACGAATTCCTTGCCGAAGTGGATTTTATCCGTGCCAAGGCACATTTTTCCATTCAGATTAAGGCCATCAAACCGGTGGTGGAAAACAAACAGGTCATTGATTGGACTACGGCCATCCATCCTCTCCTACAACTATCGCTTGCCAAACATGGGAAGAAAGTGGTACCGCTTGACATAGAATTGAACAGCAGACAACGCATACTTATCATTTCAGGACCCAATGCCGGTGGTAAATCGGTGTGCCTCAAAACGGTGGGGCTCTTGCAGTACATGCTTCAATGCGGATTGCATATACCCATGCACGAACGTAGTCATGCCGGTATTTTCAGCAGCATCTTTATCGATATAGGCGATGAACAAAGCATTGAAGACGACCTCAGTACCTATTCTTCACACCTCACCAATATGAAGAATATGATGAAGAACTGCAATGCAAAGAGCCTGATATTGATTGACGAATTCGGTGGAGGTACCGAACCTCAGATTGGGGGCGCCATTGCCGAAGCAGTATTGAAACGGTTTAACGAAAAACTTACCTTCGGTATCATTACCACTCACTATCAGAACTTGAAACACTTTGCCGAAGACCACGAAGGAGTGGTAAACGGTGCCATGTTGTACGACCGACATCTGATGCAAGCCCTATTCCAACTACAGATAGGCAACCCAGGCAGCTCGTTTGCTGTAGAGATTGCCCGGAAGATAGGTCTGCCCGAAGAAGTGATTGCCGATGCTTCGGAAATTGTGGGAAGTGAATACATCAATGCCGACAAGTATTTGCAGGACATTGTACGCGACAAGCGGTATTGGGAAACCAAGCGTCAGAACATCCGTAAGCGCGAAAAGCAAATGGAAGAAACCATTGCCCGCTACGAAGCTGAAATACAGGAATTGGAACGCAGCCGTAAGGAAATCCTTAAAAAGGCAAAGACCGATGCCGAGCAATTGCTGCAAGAAAGTAATGCAGTGATTGAAAATACCATACGTACCATCAAGGAGGCACAAGCCGATAAGGAACGTACCCGCTTGGCCCGTCAGGAGCTGACCGACTTCCGCGATCAGATTGATGAATTGGACAAGGCGGCACAGGAAGACAAAATTGCCCGAAAAATGGAACGCCTCCGCGAAAAGCAGGAACGGAAGAAGGACAAGAAAAACAAGAAAACCACTGAAAAGGCTGCATCCACTACTCCATCGGTTCCCAAGATGAAGCCTATTGAAGTGGGAAGCATGGTGAAAATCAAGGGACAAACCGGAGTGGGCGAAGTAATCAGCATCAGCGGAAAGAATGCCATGGTAACGTTCGGTATGATCAAGACCAACGTTAAGATAGACCGTTTGGAACGCACCGATGCACCTGTTCAGAAGACCATCGCTAAAAGTACCTTTGTAAGTAGCGAAACACAAGACCGCGTATACGAAAAGAAACTCAGTTTCAAACAAGACATTGATGTTCGAGGCATGAGGGGTGACGAAGCCATACAAGCGGTGACTTACTTCATCGACGATGCCATTTTATTGGGCATCAGCAGGGTACGCATTCTACACGGTACCGGTAACGGAATACTCCGTACACTTATACGCGACTATTTGTCGGGTGTACCCGGTGTGGCTCATTTCCAGGATGAACACGTTCAATTTGGAGGAGCCGGTATTACCGTAGTGGATTTGGATTAATCACAATTAATTTCTACTTTTGCGAAAACCTAATTCAATTATACAATGAAGACATTAAAAGAACTCTACCGTATAGGTATAGGCCCATCGAGCAGTCACACCATGGGGCCTCGAAAAGCAGCTGAAATGTTTTTAGGAAAGCACCCCGAAGCTGCTTCCTTTGAAGTAACCCTTTATGGAAGTTTGGCTGCTACCGGTAAAGGTCACATGACCGATGTAGCCATACTTGATACACTCACTCCCCATGCCCCCGTTGACTTGAAATGGGCACCCGAAATATTCTTGCCCTTCCATCCTAACGGCATGTTGTTCAAATCGAAAGATGAAACCGGAAAAGTAACCGACGAATGGACTGTATACAGCGTAGGTGGTGGTGCCTTGGCCGAAGAGGGAGTGCCCAAAATCGATTCACAACACATCTATCAAATGTCGACCATGAGCGAGATATTGGGATGGTGTGAGCGTACCGGCAAGAGCTATTGGGAATACGTACAAGAGTGCGAAGAGAGCGATATATGGGACTATCTGTCGGAAGTATGGAAAGTGATGCGCGAAGCCGTAGAACGTGGCTTGGAGGAAGAAGGTGTATTGCCTGGCCCGTTGAACTTGCGACGCAAGGCAGCTACCTATTACATCAAGGCAAAGGGGTATAAAGACAACCTGCGTTCCAGAGGATTGGTATTCTCGTATGCCTTGGCCGTAAGTGAAGAAAACGCATCGGGCGGTAAGATTGTAACGGCTCCTACTTGCGGTTCGTGTGGTGTAGTACCCGCTGTTCTCTACCATTTGGCCAAGAGTCGTGATTTCAGTGAAATGAGAGTACTCCGCGCATTGGCTACCGCAGGCTTGATTGGAAACATTGTCAAACATAATGCTACCATATCCGGTGCCGAAGGAGGTTGTCAGGCTGAAGTGGGTGTAGCCTGTTCCATGGCAGCAGCTGCCGCTAGCCAATTGTTTGGAGGTAGTCCCGCACAAATAGAATATGCCGCCGAAATGGGATTGGAGCATCACTTGGGAATGACATGCGACCCTGTTTGCGGATTGGTACAGATTCCTTGTATTGAGCGTAATGCATACGCCGCTGCACGTGCCTTGGATTCGAATATCTACGCTGCATTTACCGATGGAATACACCGTGTATCGTTCGACAAGGTAGTGGATGTTATGAAACAAACCGGCCACGATTTGCCTTCACTCTACAAAGAAACCAGCGAGGGTGGTTTAGCAAAGGATTACAAACAAATGGAATAAAATTTAAAGGGGGCTTATTCTTCCTCCATAGGAGTAAGTTCCCCCATATCCTCATCCTTCGCCAAGGAAAGCGTTCCGCTTTGCGAAATAACCAGGGTAAAAGGTACATACAGGTCGGTCATGGGATAGCTGACACTTGCCGCCAACGTTATTTCCTTATTATTTGCCGATTTCACATCATCGAAAACCAATCCCTCGAGAACGGATTCCCTTAAATAATCATTAGGTAAATGAGCGGCGAAATCACTCTTCGTAAAACTCTTGGCAAATAATTGGGTACCATTATCGCGGGTAATCTTAACATGGATACGGTTGTCGGCAAAAGTTCCCATGGTACTCTTCACTACAGGAAGTGAACTATCGGGCACACGATTGATAACCAAACGGAATTTCTTTCCTTTACATTCTATGGTTTGGTCAATGTGCGAAGTCTGCATGCGTTGCACACCTGTATTTTCATCCACACTATCTATTTGGAAAATTTGTCGTTCTTCGGCCTTGGTATCCGCCTTTTTACCACCACATCCCATCATTATACAAACAGACAGCCATGTAAAGATATAAGTCAACTTTTTCATTTGATTCTTGATTTTTGAAGAGCAAAGTAACAAAAAGTGAGGGAAACCGCCAAATAAACGTTCATAAAAATAGAGAGCCGGGCAATATCACATCGGCCGGTCTCTTGAGAAAACTAAAAACTAAACTAAATTATACTCTTAAGACACCAAAAACAGCAAAAGGTTTAATGGGGTTAATAAAAAAAATAAGGACCAATCTACAAATAACAAAAAAATATCTATATTATTAGTAGGAATGACATTTTTTACTTAATTTTGCCGACAAACTAATAAAATGAAAGAATATGAGCAATAAACAAAAGAGATATATCTTGTCAGAAGAGGATATTCCTAAATTCTGGTATAACATACAAGCGGATATGGTAAACAAGCCCATGGCTCCGCTGAACCCCAAGACCAAAGAGCCATTGAAGCCCGAAGACCTCTACCCTATTTTCGCTAAGGAATTGTGCCATCAGGAATTGGACCAGGAAAATGCATGGATAGAAATTCCCGAAACCGTACGCGAAATGTACAAGTATTGGCGTTCAACTCCGTTGGTACGTGCTTATGGTTTGGAAAAGGCATTGGGTACACCGGCACATATCTACTTCAAAAACGAAAGTACAAGCCCTATCGGTTCGCATAAACTGAATTCGGCTTTGCCACAAGCGTACTATTGCAAGGAAGAAGGGGTGACAAACATCACTACCGAAACAGGAGCCGGACAATGGGGAGCTGCCCTTTCGTATGCTGCCAAGGTCTTTGGTTTGGAAGCTGCTGTATATCAAGTAAAAATCAGCTATAACCAAAAGCCTTATCGCCGTAGTATCATGCAGACATTCGGTGCACAGGTAACCCCTTCACCATCCATGTCAACCCGTGCCGGTAAGGATATATTGACCAAGACACCGAATCATCAAGGTTCATTGGGTACCGCTATTTCTGAAGCCATTGAATTGGCCCAGACAACTCCTAATTGTAAATACACCCTTGGGTCGGTATTGAGTCACGTTACCTTGCATCAAACCATAATTGGTCTGGAAGCTGAGAAGCAAATGGAAATGGCGGGTGAATATCCGGATATTGTGATCGGTTGCTTCGGTGGTGGTTCAAACTTTGGTGGTATTTGCTTCCCCTTCATGCGCCACACCATCAAGGAAGGTCGCCAGACACGGTACATTGCCGCCGAACCAGCATCTTGTCCTAAGTTAACCAGAGGTAAGTTCCAATACGATTTTGCCGACGAAGCCGGATACACTCCATTGTTGCCCATGTATACCCTTGGACATAAATTCGCACCAGCCAACATTCATGCGGGCGGTTTGCGTTTCCATGGTGCCGGTGTAATTGTTTCGCAATTACTGAAAGACGGTTTGATGGAAGCGATGGACATCAACCAACTTGAATCATTTGAATGCGGTTGTCTGTTTGCCCAATCGGAAGGTATCATTCCGGCTCCAGAATCCTGTCACGCCATTGCTGCTGCCGTTCGCGAAGCCAAGAAGTGCATCGAAACAGGTGAAGAAAAGGTGATTTTGTTCAATCTATCCGGTCATGGTTTGATTGATATGGCTTCGTACGACCAATATTTTGCCGGTAACTTGGTAAACTATGAATTGAAGGACGAAGATATTCAGAAAAATTTGGACGATATTTCGAATATTTGATGCATCTTATTGCATAATTCAAATATTCTTCTTATCTTTGCATCCGCAAACGAGAGGGGAACCCTCGGGATGCAATGAGGATGGTCCGTTCGTATATCGGTTAGTACTCAAGATTTTCATTCTTGCAAGGGGGGTTCGATTCCCCCACGGACTACCAAAGTGGATGTATAGTGATATGCATCCACTTATTTTTTATGCATGGATTTCACGTTTTTTTTCCGTAACATCTTTCCGCATACTAAATTCGCACCCACAATATTGTTGGTTATAGAAATTGTATTCCTTGATAATGGCTATACGGCGCTCACTCAATCCTCCTTTCCGCCAATTCTGATCCCACCAAGTTATATCGGGATAATGAGAAACGGCATAAAGACCGGCTTCGTTGATTTGCTCCAAACTCTTCCAACGACTGGATGCCAACGTAGTAGTAATAACCTTATATCCATGTTCGTGGGCATAACGGGCGGTATCAAGCAAACGCATCTTGAAGCAACGAAGACAACGTCCTCCTCTTTCGGGCTCTTGTTCCATTCCCTGAATGTGACAAAGCCACTCATCGTGGTTATAATCAGCATCGACAATCTTCAACCCTAACGACAGTGCATAACGGGTACATTCCTCCTTACGGATAAGATATTCCTCCAACGGATAAATATTGGGATTACAATAATAAATAACGGGGGTAATACCCTCTTTCATCAAGCATTCAATGATGGCCGATGAACAAGGGGCGCAACAAGTATGCAACAATACTTGATCCGCACCACCGGGGACTTGTATCTGAAACTTCTTCTTCATCTATACTTTCGTATATTTTCGTTCGTTTTCACTTACATCGTACAAATTTACGGAAAATAAAGTTCATGACAGCAGAAAAAAGACTAATTTTGTAGTCGGATTTACTGAAAGAAGATATGAAAGACTTAACATCCAAACTCCCCTATTTGGGGAATTGTATGGTTGATCATCTGGGCATCGTGTTTTTACCCGATGACGAGCAAGGTAACCTCCGCGCAGAAATGCCGGTTGACCATCGTACTTGCCAACCTTATGGAGTATTGAATGGTGGTGCTTCGCTAGCCTTGGCCGAATCGTTGGTAGGTCATGGGTCACTCAGATATTGCCAGGAAGACGAATTGGCCTTCGGCATGCAAGTAAGCGGGAACCATATCTCCGTAGCTAAAGTAGGCGAAAAGGTCATTGCTACCGGCAAACTTATCCATAAAGGAGTTAGCACCCACGTTTGGGAGGTTGATATAAAGACAGAAAACGGACGATTGGTATCGACCGTTCGCATTGTAAACTATATAAAGAAAAGGAAGAAATGAACGCACCCGATCTACACATTTCGCAATGGATGGACCAATTGACGCAAAGCAACTATAGTTTTGCCCTTTGGCGTCTTCCATGGACAGATGAGTGCCACCTGGTGATGCAGACATCTGGCAAGGTGGAGGAGTTGGCCGACATTAGCGAATTGAACGGTAAACGGGGATTTGTAATCAGTCCTTTCCTGCCATCGGACAAACATCCGTTGGTCTATATCCGGCCGGACATATCGGTCATTGGATGGGAAGCCATTGAGAAAACGATGTTTTCCATCACACAAAACGACGCTTTTCAAGCAGGAAAGCATCGTTTTATGAATGAAAGTCCGAAGGTGCCTGATAAAGAAGAGTATGAAGAAACATTCCATAAATTCATCGTACCCTTACAAGAAGGAAAATTCAAGAAACTGGTATTATCGCGTACGGCTACGCAAGAACTATCGGATGATTTCTCTCCCATCAAGGCTTTTATAAAGGCTTGCAACAGCTATCCACGAATGATGATTTATCTTTGCCACACCCCCGTATCGGGCACTTGGATAGGAAGTACCCCCGAAATACTCTTAAGTGGTGAAGGAAAACGATGGCATACCGTGGCTTTGGCGGGTACCATGCCGATGCAAGGTGAAGTAATGCCCGAGACCTGGACTCCCAAGAACAAAGAAGAGCAAGCACTGGTAGCCGATTATGTGCGCAATATCGTCAAGCATCATGTAGGGAAATTAGAAGAAAAAGGGCCCTATACCGCAAGAGCGGGACAATTGGTGCATTTGAAGACCGATTTCTATTTTCAACTGAAAGGTACACAAACCTTGGGAGACCTGTTGAAAGAACTTCATCCAACTCCTGCGGTATGCGGACTTCCGAAGGCAGAAACCTACGCATTCATTACCACCAACGAAAAGCACGACAGGCGGTATTATTCCGGCTTTATCGGGTGGATGGATCCTGATAGACAAACGGACATCTATGTGAACTTGCGATGTATGGAAATCCAAGACAAGAAAGCCATACTTTATGCAGGAGGCGGTATACTTCCCTCATCCGATATAGCTTCGGAATGGGAAGAGACCCATGAAAAAATGAAAACCATGAGAAATATTCTATAATATGTATTCAGACAAGAAAAGTATATTGCAATTGGCTGCGCTATTGAAAGCGCATGGAGTACGGAAACTGGTATTATGTCCGGGAAGTAGGAATGCGGCCATTGTACAGACATTGGCCAACGTAGAAGACTTTACGTGTTATGCCGTAACCGACGAGCGAAGTGCCGGATTTTTTGCCATCGGCCTCTCTTTACAAGGAGGGGGACCGGCAGCTGTCTGTTGTACTTCAGGCTCTGCCTTGCTTAATCTCCATCCTGCCGTAGCCGAAGCCTTTTACCAACAAATACCTTTACTCATTATCTCGGCCGACCGGCCTTCGGCATGGATAGGACAAATGGATGGACAGACCCTTCCTCAACCAAATGTATTTGGAGGATTGGTAAAGATGTCGGTCAACTTGCCTGAAGTACATACCGATGAAGACGAATGGTATTGCAACCGTCTCATCAATGAAGCCATACTTGAAACCACCCACCACGGGAAAGGTCCTGTACACATCAACGTACCCATATCGGAACCTATTTACCGATTTACCGTCAAGGAATTGCCATCGGTACGTGTGATTAACCGATACCAAGGACTGAATGTGTACGACCGTGACTATAAAGAGCTGATTGACAAACTTAATCAAGCCAACAAACGAATGATTATTGTGGGACAAATGAATTTGATTTATGAGTTCGACAAGAAATTCGTCAAACCTCTTTATCGTAACTTTGTATGGCTCAGCGAACATTTGGGCAATCAAACCATCCCTGGTATGCCCATCAAGAACTTTGATGTAGCCGTATCGGCCATGGATGAAACCCGTCAAGCACAAATGGCTCCCGACTTGCTGATTACCTATGGCGGACACATGGTTTCCAAGCAGATGAAAAAGTATTTGCGTAACCATCCACCCCGTGAACATTGGCACGTCTCGCCCGATGGAAAGATAGCCGACCTTTTCGGATGCCTCACTACGGTTATCGAAATGGATCCTTTCGAGTTCCTGGAAAAAATTGCCTTCTTATTAGATGGAAAACCCACCAACTACCCATTGATGTGGGAGAATTGGTGCAAAATAATATCCGAACCCCAATTGCCTTATTCACAAATATCTGTAACGGGTGATTTGATTAAAGCCCTGCCCACTCCTTGTGCGCTACATTTAGCTAACAGTTCCACGGTTCGATATGCCCAACTCTTCAAAATAGCATCGGATGTAGAAGTCTGTTGCAATCGTGGGGTAAATGGCATTGAAGGTTCCTTGTCAACCGCTATTGGATATGCTACGGCTTCTACCAAACTTAACTTTGTCATCATAGGCGATTTGAGTTTCTTTTTTGACATGAACGCTTTGTGGATGCCTCATTTCCATCATAATTTACGAATACTCCTGCTAAATAACGAAGGTGGAGAAATATTCCATACCCTTCCAGGAATGGATAAGACCAGTCAATCGCGTCCTTATATCACCGCTGAGCATCAGACATCAGCCAAGGGATGGGCCGAAGAACGAGGTTTTCACTATATGAAAGCAACCAATGCCGACGAATGGCAAGATGCATTAAGCCTGTTTGCTTCGCCGGAAGAACATCCACAAGCCATGTTGCTTGAGGTGTATACAGACAAGGGAGAAGATACCCAATTACTAAGAGAATATTACAAGAGCTTAAAAAATAAATAAGATATGGAAAAAAGAGAATGGACAACCATCAAGGAATATCAAGACATTTTGTTTGAATTTTATAACGGTATAGCCAAGATAACCATCAACCGTCCACGTTATCGGAATGCATTTACCCCTACCACTACCACAGAAATCAGCGATGCACTCTATTATTGTCGTGAGTGTCAAGACATTAATGTAGTAGTATTGACAGGTGCCGGTGACAAGGCGTTTTGTAGTGGAGGCGACATGAACGTTAAAGGTCGTGGAGGATATGTAGGAACTGATGGAGTACCCCGTTTGAATGTACTCGATGTCCAGAAACAAATCCGTTCCCTACCCAAGCCCGTTATCGCTATGGTGAATGGTTTTGCCATTGGTGGAGGTCATGTACTTCATGTGGTATGCGACTTGTCTATCGCCTCAGAAAACGCTATCTTTGGACAGACAGGACCTAAAGTAGGTAGCTTTGATGCTGGTTTCGGCTCTTCTTATTTGGCCCGTGTCGTAGGACAAAAGAAAGCCCGCGAAATTTGGTTCCTCTGCAGACAATACAATGCACAAGAAGCCCTTGAAATGGGATTGGTAAATAAAGTCGTTCCCTTCGACCAATTGGAAGACGAGGTAGTGGCATGGGCCGAACAAATGATGCTTCATAGCCCATTGGCTCTCCGCATGATCAAAGCCGGATTGAATGCAGAACTTGACGGACAAGCAGGTATCCAAGAATTGGCAGGTGATGCCACCATGCTTTATTACATGACAGATGAAGCACAAGAAGGTGGAAAAGCTTTCTTGGAAAAACGTAAGCCTCGTTTCCAGGATTATCCCAAATTCCCTTAACGTCAATTTCCTTTGCATGAAAATAGAGATTATCCATAAACTATTGCACTTCAAGCAACCGGCTGGTACTTCGAGAGGCATTTACACTACGCGGGATGTATGGTACATCGTACTTATTGACACCACAAATCCCTCGCACTATGGTGTAGGCGAATGTGCCCCCCTACCCGATTTGAGTTGCGATGCATTACCCAACTACGAGGCCATTTTAAAAGAAGCATGTAAGCAGTTTGTGGATACAGGATGCATTGATCGGGAAGCATTACGCCCTTATCCTTCCATTCTTTTCGGATTAGAAACGGCATGGGCACACTATCAAGCCCAAAGCATCCAACTATGGCAAACACCTTTTAGTCAAGGGAAAGAAGGTATTCCCATTAACGGACTTATCTGGATGGGGAATTTTGACGAAATGTATCAACGGATAGAAGAAAAAATGCAGCAAGGTTTCCGGTGCATCAAACTTAAAATTGGCGCCATCAATTTTGAGAAAGAGCTGGAACTTTTGGCACATATCCGCCAACATTTCTCTGCTGATCAAATCACCCTCCGGGTAGATGCTAACGGTGCCTTTTCGCCTTCTGAAGCGTTGGATAAGCTCCAACGATTGAGTGAATACCATATCCATAGCATTGAACAACCCATCCGTGCCGGTCAATGGGAAGAAATGAATCGATTGTGTAAGAGTACCCCTATCCCCATTGCGCTTGATGAAGAATTGATTGGCATCAACAATCGAAATGATAAAATTGCACTTTTAGAAACCATCCGCCCACAATACATCATTTTAAAGCCCTCTCTTCATGGTGGACTATGCGGTTCCCAAGAATGGATTGAATTAGCTACACAATATGGAATTGGGCATTGGATTACCTCGGCTATAGAGTCGAACATCGGTTTGAATGCCATTGCCCAATGGACAGCTACCTTGTGCCCTACCCTACCTCAAGGATTAGGTACAGGCATGTTATTTACAGACAACGTTGATTTCCCTCTACATATTCAAGGTGATTGCCTTTGGTATCACTCTGAAGAAGCAGATCCCAACATTATCAATTGGTTAAGACAATGACAGAACTGGAATTTTTAAGGGAACTCCAAGCGTTTATGGACGAATGGCAAAATGATTCGCCTACCATCGGGGTACATACATCAGGATCGACGGGTACTCCTAAGGCCATGCAAGTAGAAAAAAAGCGAATGATAGCCAGTGCACGTCGGACATGTGATTTCCTAAAATTACAAAAAGACGATACGGCATTGTTGTGCATGCCTCTGCAATACATAGCCGGAAAAATGATGGTAATACGTTCGATTATAGCAGGATTGAGATTAATAGTTGTACCCCCATCAGGACACCCAATGGCCAACCTAAAAGAAATACCTACATTTGCGGCTATGATTCCTATGCAGGTATATAATAGTTTGCAAGTGCCTGAGGAAAAAGAAAAACTCCGCCAAATAAAACATCTTATTATTGGTGGTGGAGCCATTGATTCTCAATTGGCTAATGATTTGAAAGATTTCCCTCATCATGTTTGGAGTACGTATGGCATGACGGAAACATTATCGCACATTGCTCTACGACGATTAAATGGGAAAGATGCCTCTGAATGGTATACCCCCTTTGAGGACGTAAACCTTCGTTTATCTGAAGAGAATACCTTAATTATTGAAGCACCTGATGTTTGTCCCGACTTACTCATTACGAATGATATAGCCGAAATGGATGCAAATGGTCATTTTCGCATATTGGGTAGAAAAGATAACATCATCAATAGTGGTGGAGTCAAGATTCAGATTGAGCAAGTGGAAGCCTTGTTAAAACCACACTTAAATATACCCTTCCAAATAACTTCCGCTCCCGATAGCAAATTTGGTGAAATTGTGGTATTGCTCCATGAAGGAGATACAGAATGTGACATAGCATCTGTTTGCCAACAAGTACTTCCTACTTATTGGGTTCCCAAACGATATAAATCTGTAGAAAAATTGCCCATAACTGGAACAGGTAAACCCGATAGAGCTACCGCCAAACGAATGGTTTAGTTTTTACCAGAATCGGTTACTATCCGGGTCGTATTCAAAACCAAAAACAGCCAAACGCTTAATCAGTTCTTCTTTATCAACCAACATATCGTCACAAAGTTCGTCGAGGGAAGAATAACAATCGCGAAGTTTCATATTAACTACGCTGAATAATATCATAGGGTCTTTGGGAAGTTCATTCATACACTCAATCTGTATTTTAAAAGGCAAAATTACGTATTCTGCCGTAAAAATCATACACTTCCTTATGCCTTCACAAACATTTTATTTATTTTTGTATATTATTTAAAAATCATAGCTATATGAAAAAGACATTATTATTCGCCATTCTCCTATTCGTAGGTATTTGCCAATCCGCAGCTCAGAACATTCAGTTGCATTACGATTTCGGCCACTCTTTGTATGACGAATTCAAGGATAGTCGCGCCAAAATCACCACTACTGTAGAAATGTTCAAACCCGACAAATGGGGAAGCACCTTCTTCTTTGTAGATATGGATTATGCTGACAATGAAGTAAAATCGGCTTATTGGGAAATTGCTCGTGAACTGAAGTTTTGGAACGGTCCACTTTCCATTCACGCCGAATACAATGGTGGCTTGAATTATATCAAGGATTCTTGGTTGGCCGGTCTTACTTATACTTATAATAATTCCGATTTTACTAAAGGATTCAGCTTTACTCCCATGTATAAGTATATCTGCAGCAATCCTACTCCTAATAATTTCCAATTGACCGGTACTTGGTATATTCATTTTGGTAAAGGGAAATACTCTTTCACCGGATTTGCTGATTTCTGGAGAGAAGAACATGCTGACATTAACGGGAACGAACATAATTTCGTATTCATGACCGAACCTCAGTTCTGGGTTAATCTGAATAAGTTTAATGGTATAGACGATAATTTCAATCTGAGTATTGGTACAGAATGGGAAATCACTTCAAACTTCGCCCTAAATAACGGTTGGTATGTAAATCCGACTTTGGCACTAAAATGGAGTTTTTAACCAATCACGCTATTTTTATTTTAAACAACATAGAGATATAAAAGGGGGGAATACACATGGTACTCCCCCCTTTTATGTGCAATAACGATTCATACTTATTAAGGTCTCTCAGGAAAGAATGAACTTACTTCTTCAATTCTTTCAAAGCCTTTTTTGCTTCCTTTTCTGCATCTTCTGCAGCTTCTTCCACTGCTTCCTTTACTTCTTCTGCTTTTTCTTCTGCAGCTTCCTTCACAGCTTCAATAGCCTCCTTCATTTCTTTCTTGGCCTTATCTTCCTTGCTGCCACCTCCACATGCTGTAAGAGCCATAGCAGCCAAGCAAATAAATAAAATCTTCTTCATAACAAATTTACTTTAGATTATTAATAAACAGATGCAAATATAGAAACAATTCATGGAGATGAAAAATAAATATGACACAAAAGTCACAAGTACAAACTAAAATTAGAGGCACACAACATAATTCTGACAGTAGTTGTGCCATTTTGTCAGAAATATAAACCCCAAAATAATTGGCACGAAGTTTGCTGATAAATAGATGAAAAGCCCGCCCACATAGGGTAAGGCAAGAGAATAAACATTATTAATTTAGAGAACAAATAAAAAACATAAGATTATGGGAAAGATTATTGGTATTGACTTAGGAACAACTAACTCATGTGTATCTGTATTTGAAGGTAACGAACCTGTAGTAATCACTAACGCTGAAGGCAAGAGAACTACTCCATCTATCGTAGCTTTTGTGGATGGTGGTGAACGTAAAATTGGTGACCCTGCAAAGCGTCAAGCAATTACTAACCCACAACGTACCATTTTCTCTATCAAGCGCTTTATGGGAGAAAATTGGGATCAAGTACAAAAGGAAATTTCACGCGTACCTTATAAAGTCGTAAAGGGTGATAACAATACTCCACGTGTTGATATCGACGGACGTCTCTATACTCCACAAGAAATCTCAGCTATGATTCTTCAGAAGATGAAGAAGACTGCAGAAGATTATTTGGGTCAAGAAGTTACCGAAGCCGTGATCACCGTTCCTGCTTACTTCTCTGATTCACAACGTCAGGCTACTAAAGAAGCCGGTCAGATTGCAGGTTTGGAAGTAAAGCGTATCGTTAATGAACCAACAGCAGCTGCTTTGGCTTACGGTATTGACAAGGCACACAAGGACATGAAGATTGCCGTATTTGACCTTGGTGGTGGAACATTCGATATTTCTATCCTTGAATTCGGTGGTGGTGTATTCGAAGTATTGTCTACTAACGGTGATACTCACCTTGGTGGTGATGACTTTGACCAAGTAATCATTGATTGGTTGGCTCAAGAATTCAAGAATGATGAAGGTGCTGACTTGACTCAAGATCCGATGGCTATGCAACGTTTGAAGGAAGCTGCAGAAAAGGCTAAGATTGAATTGTCTTCTTCTACCAGCACCGAAATCAACTTGCCTTACATCATGCCGGTAAATGGTATGCCTAAGCACTTAGTGAAGACTTTGACACGTGCAAAATTTGAAATGTTGGCTCACAACTTGATTCAAGCTTGTTTGGAACCATGTAAGAATGCTATGCGTGACGCTGGTTTGAGCAACTCGGATATCGACGAAGTAATCTTGGTAGGTGGTTCTACACGTATCCCAGCCGTTCAGCAATTGGTACAGGACTTCTTCGGTAAGGTTCCTTCTAAGGGTGTAAATCCGGATGAAGTAGTAGCTGTAGGTGCTGCAGTTCAAGGTGCAGTATTGACAGACGAAATCAAGGGCGTGGTATTGCTCGATGTTACTCCACTTTCAATGGGTATTGAAACCCTCGGTGGTGTAATGACTAAGATGATTGACGCCAACACAACTATTCCTTGCAAGAAGACTGAAACATTCTCTACAGCTGCTGACAATCAGACAGAAGTAACTATCCACGTACTTCAGGGTGAACGTCCGATGGCTGCTCAGAACAAGTCAATCGGTAACTTCAACTTGACAGGTATTGCTCCGGCTCGTCGTGGTGTTCCACAGATTGAAGTAACTTTCGACATCGACGCAAACGGTATCTTGAAAGTATCTGCTAAGGATAAGGCTACTGGTAAGGAACAAGCTATCCGTATCGAAGCTTCTTCTGGTTTGAGCAAGGAAGAAATCGAACGCATGAAGGCAGAAGCCGAAGCAAATGCAGAAGCAGACAAGAAAGAACGCGAAAAGATTGACAAGCTGAACCAAGCCGACTCTATGATTTTCCAAACAGAAAATCAGTTGAAGGAATTGGGCGACAAGCTTCCTGCTGACAAGAAAGCTCCTATTGAAGCAGCTCTCCAAAAGTTGAAAGATGCTCACAAGGCTCAAGATGTAGCTTCCATCGATGCTGCCATGGCTGAATTGAACAGTGCATTCCAGGCTGCAAGCGCTGAAATGTATGCTCAGAGCGGTGCTCAAGGTGGTGCTCAGCAAGGTCCTAACACAGGTGGTCAACAAGCTAACCAAAGCGGAAAGGAAGATATTCAGGACGCTGACTTTGAGGAAGTTAAGTAATTATAAAAACTTGACAAATATACGAATAGCGTGCAACTAATTTGATTGCACGCTATTTTTGTATGTAAAATCATCTGTTTGTTATAGCCTTTTACCCACCTATTTAAAATACGACAAATTTGACAAATAGATAGATTAAATCCTATTAAAATCATGTATATCAATAAAGGAACATAACAATTTATCTGATTACTAACTAATAATTTGGTAGAGAAGTATTCTATATTTACTTTTGCAAAAATCACTAATAACCAATAAATGAATTATGAAAAAATTTAAAACATTTCTGACAGCATTTCTTATAAGTACAACAATCGTTTCATGCAGTGGAGATTCACCAGATGAGCCTAATAAGGAGAACAATGGAAAGGAAGAAGTGACTCCAGATGCCCCCAATAAAGGCGAAGATAATAACGAAACAAATAAAGAATACTCTGTTGATGCCCATGGTTACGCTACGTATACTCATAAAGAATTTACTTTTAAGATGAAGGAAAGCGAAACCAAGACTGAAAGAGGCCAGGAAGCTATTAAATACATAAAAGAAGACATTGACCACATAGTGTCTATAATACCTGAAGATGCACTCACTGTTATGCGCAAGAGACCCATCTGGATGGAAAGAAACAATAAACACAACTCCAGTGCAGCCTGGTACCACACTTGGGAAGGTTATCCGGAATCAATCGGAGATATTAAAGAGAAGGGAAAATGTGTAGAAATCACCAATTATGATTACTATATATCCTGGACAGATATCAATCAACCTTTGATGGTTCTCCATGAACTTTGCCATCTTTATCACGACCAAGGTCTTGGTGGAGAAAATAATCAAGTTATCAAGCAAGCATACCAAAATGCAAAGGAAAAGGGATTATATAAAACAGGATGGTATAGAGGAAATACAACTTATACTCAACCTAATCAATGGACAAAAACAACCGATGTTTACTGCATGGTTACCGTATGGGAGTATTTCGCAGAATTGTGTGAAGCATATTGGGGTGAAAACGATTACTATCCATTCAACAAAGAGCAACTTAAGGAGCACGATCCTGAAGGATTTGCAATGATGGAAAGTATCTGGATAAAGAAGTAATTCACAAATAATTTTAAAAAAAGTGCAATTCATGAATTGCACTTTTTTATTTCAAACATACACAACTTCAAATAATATTAGTATATTTGCGACAAAATATCAGTTTACTGTCAAAATGAATAACATCGTGGAAGATATTTTTATTTATTCATTTACAGTATGCTTATTTGGTAGAAGATTGATGATATGGATTATAATGGGCATATAATTTTAATAATAACTAATATAATAAGCAAAATGATGAGAAGGATCTTTATTTCACTATGTTTGGCTATAGGAAGTTTTAGCCTATTGCCGGCACAAAACAGCTATTTGGTTTCCACTAAAGCCACTCAAAAGAGCAGTGGTAGTAATGCAGATTCACCAGAGCATGAATTTATAAATACCTATTTCCGGAATTATAAATTATGCGAATGGACGCCAGGTATGAAATTTATGGTTATTCCCGAGCGAAAAGACATGATTATTCCTACTTTTAAAGATGCATCTACCCATAAAGAAGTGAGTAGCGGTGACTTGAAATATCAGATATTTGAATATTTAGGTTACGAAGTAACTGATAGAGGTTACATTCATTTTGATTTTCATTGCGAAGGAAAAAGTTATTATCACGAAATAAAGAACACCACCCTCGACGAATATTGTGTCAAGCCTAAAGCAGGTATCCCTACACTTGCTTTCTTAGATGATGTAGATGCAGCCAAAGATTTATTGGAAGGTGCAACACTCTATATGCGGACAACTAAAGTGAGAGTGGATGATCCCAACAGTACATCCGGTTATAGGGAAGTGTCCATCAAGATGAATGAAAAGGTAAAAGTAACCGCTATTGGTGTAGGTACCCGCTCCTTCCCTGTCAAGATTGTATTTGAAGATAGTAAAGGGAACTCATACTATCAGCCCGTAGCTATCTCTAAAACAAATTGCGGTATGATAGACGATGATTTCATTATGGAGAATAAGAATAAATTCTTCCCCAACGCATTTAGTTTTACCGATGCCAACATTAAGAATTCTGATAATCTGATGGCCAGATATGGTAATCGAAGCATCTACTTGAAAAAGAGTGTAGAATGTACTTCGGTCAATGGGAAGAATGTTATTCACCCACGATACACTCATTTTAAAATACAAAACATTGAATCGGATGTCAACTCACCATTCCATACCCTTGAAATGAAACATGAGACTGGAGAGATTTACAAAATCAAAGCAACTTTCAGACCGACCAATGCAGCAAACACAATTTTACAGGCCGACAATTATTTCGGTGATTTATTTGGTATAGGAAACTTAAAGTCCAAATATCCCGATATCAGCAACGAACTTTGGGAACTCATCAGCCAAGGTAAAGTTCGCAAAGGGATGTCTACCGATGAATGTCGCCTTTCATTAGGAGATCCTATCCGAATCCATAAAGTAGGTTCTGAAGAGACTTGGTTTTATCAGAAAAAATCATTGGATTTTACCAATAAGAAACTTGTTCGTATTCAATAATACACAAAATATTTCATTATCTTTGTCCGGTAAATGGTAATTACCGGACTTTATTATTAGAACGAATCAGTTATAATAGTATAGCACGAATAAAAACAAAAATCTATGGCAAAAAAAGACAATGAACTGGAATTTACTCCAGGAACAGGAAACAGTGAAAAGCTGAAAGCATTGCAAGCAGCAATGGACAAAATTGAAAAGACTTTCGGTAAGGGTTCAATCATGAAATTAGGTGATGACAATATTCAAGATGTAGAAGTTATCCCTACAGGATCGGTAGCCTTAAATGCAGCATTAGGTGTAGGTGGCTATCCGAAAGGAAGAATCATCGAAATCTATGGTCCCGAATCGTCTGGTAAAACCACCCTTGCCATTCATGCTATCGCCGAAGCACAAAAAGCTGGAGGCATTGCTGCATTCATCGATGCCGAACATGCATTTGATCGTTTCTATGCGGCAAAGTTAGGAGTAGACGTTGACAATCTATGGATATCACAACCCAATAACGGTGAAGAAGCATTGGAGATTGCCGAACAACTTATTCGTTCATCGGCAATCGACATTATTGTTATCGACTCTGTAGCCGCTCTTACTCCCAAAGCTGAAATTGAAGGCGATATGGGTGAAAATAAAGTGGGCTTACAAGCACGTTTGATGTCACAGGCCTTGAGAAAATTAACTTCAGCCATCAGTAAAACAAATACAACTTGTATCTTTATCAACCAGTTGCGTGAAAAGATTGGTGTTATGTTTGGCAACCCAGAAACAACAACTGGGGGTAATGCATTGAAGTTTTATGCTTCTGTACGCATTGATATCCGTCCGAGCCAACCAATTAAAGACGGCGATGTTATTTTAGGTAAACAAACCAAAGTAAAGATTGTAAAGAATAAGGTGGCTCCTCCTTTCCGTCGTGCTGAATTCGACATTATGTTTGGCGAAGGAATATCACGTTCCGGCGAAATTATCGATTTGGGCGCTGAATATGGTGTTATCAAAAAGAGTGGTTCATGGTACAGTTATAATGACACTAAATTAGGTCAAGGACGCGACGCTTCCAAGCAAGTGATTCAAGACAATCCTGAATTGGCCGAAGAAATTGAAAATCTGATTTTCCAAGCTATGAAAGAAAAAGAAAAATAAAAGAAAAATTAAAGGTGGGTGTATCGAAATGTACACCCTCCTTTTTTATAGTATCAATTATTGCTGCTTTTGTAATTCAAAACCTAGTTTCATTCCATCAAAAGAAGATGCAAGGCTACTAATAGTAGATGCTGTCGAATTAACTTTAGACGCTGCATTGGTAATAGTCTTCAATACACTCATTAATTTATCTGCATCATAAACAAAACTCATATTATTCCCAAGAGTTACCACATGAGCTGTTGTAGAAATACCCAATTTACCGGTCTTGATAGTAATGGTTTTAGATTCTGCATCGAATGTATAGGTACCACTGATTGTTTTCTTTTTTATGACATAGGAACAAGTACCATCTTCATTAAATGTGTATTGAATAGTATTGATACCTACCTTAGAAAGAATTATTTCTAATTTCTCCTCCACTTTGGCAGAAGCCACTTCACCTCCGGCACTCGCTAACAAATTCTCACTATTAAACTCACATGCCGGACCTACATACTTCCATGTACCAATCACAGATGTAGCTGTAGTAGCCTTATCCCCTACCACTGTTTTAGCTATCCCTGAAAGAATTGATTTCAAATCTTGTGCTCCTGCATTGATTGAAACAGCACAAATTAACGTAATAATACAAACTAACTTTTTCATTTTAAACTCACATTTATACAAAAATAGGAGTTAGAGGTTATTCCATCAAGAAAAACGACCAACTCCTCCATTTTTAATTCTAAAGACTATCAACAAGCTTTAAAACTCATGTCCATACCCTTTACAGAATGGGTAAGTGCACCGAATGAAATAAAATCTACACCTGCTTGTGCATAGGGCAACATTGTTTCGTAAGTAATGCCACCAGATGATTCTGTTTCACAACGTCCAGCTACAATCTCCACCGCCTTCTTGGTATCTTCCGGAGTAAAGTTGTCAAACATGATTCTATCAACGCCTTCATCCAAAGCTTGTTGTAATTCATCAAAGTTACGAACTTCAAGTTCTATCTTCAGATTTTTACCTTTCGCTTTGCAATATTCCTTGGCACGTGTCACCGCATTATGAATTCCACCCGAAAAATCCACATGATTATCTTTCAGCAGAATCATATCAAACAACCCGATTCTATGGTTCTCACCTCCACCAATCTTTACGGCCATTTTTTCGAGGATACGCATACCCGGAGTTGTTTTACGTGTATCAAGCACACGAGTTTTTGTTCCTTCTATTTTCTTCACATAACGATTGGTCATAGTAGCAATACCACTCATACGTTGCATGATATTCAGCATCAGACGCTCTGTTTGTAACAAAGATTGAACTTTACCTTCCACCACCATTGCTATGTCACCCGGCTTCACATGGGTACCGTCTTCTATGAATACTTCTACCTTCATAGTAGGATCAAAACGATGGAATACCATTTTTGCTATTTCAATACCAGCCAAAATACCTTCTTCCTTAATAAGCAGTTTTGATTTACCCATAGCATCGGCAGGAATGCTCGATAAAGTAGTATGGTCGCCATCGCCTATATCTTCCGCAAATGACAAATCAATCAACCTGTCTATCAAGTCCTTTACAATCTTTTCATCCATATTCGCTATTTTTTTAAGATTCGATAGGCAAAGGTAGTTTTTTTCTGTATTTTTGCAAAGCAAATTAACAAGAAGCTTATGAAATTCACCTTATTAGTAGTAGGTCGCACAGTAGAAAAGCATTACATTACAGCCATAGACGATTATGTATCACGCACCAAACATTTCATATCATTCGATATGGAAGTGATTCCTGAGTTGAAAAACACCAAGAATCTAAGTATGGAGCAACAGAAAGAAAAAGAAGGGGAACTGATACTGAAATCCTTGCAGCCTGGTGATGTAGTGGTATTACTTGATGAACACGGAAAAGAATTTCGCTCCATTGAATTTGCCGATTGGATAGAAAAGAAAATGCATACCGTCAACAAGCGTTTGGTATTCATCATCGGCGGGCCTTACGGATTCGCCCCAAAAGTGTACGAAGCCTCGCACGAAAAAATATCACTTTCTAAAATGACGTTCTCACATCAAATGATACGTTTGATATTTGTGGAACAATTATATAGAGCAATGACTATCTTGAATAATAATCCTTATCATCACGAATAATTTCCAAATCTACACAAATGGGTAGATGGTCACTATATCCACCATGATATTTTATACCATTATAAGTACGATAAGGTTTATCGCCTCCATATTTGTCATCTTCCTCCAATAGATACGGATAACGGATAATCATCGCTTTATCTTCCGATGTATGGATACGGCTCATACTATCCAAGATATTTGCAGAAACTAAAATTTGGTCAATAATTTCCCAATTTCCCCGATATCGATAAGTACCCATTGGTTTGTTTTTCAACAAATTGTGTAACCCTGTTTTAGTTAGATTAGACAAAGAGCGACTTTGAGGGCCATCATTGAAATCACCCATTACAATAAAGTATGGAGATTCTCTGACTTGCACCAACGAATCAATGGTATTTTGTACAATTTGAGAAGCTAACAAACGATAAGGTTCTGTCTTTCTTGCCCCTCCCGAGCGCGATGGGAAATGGCATACCAACACATCCAACGTATCACCCGACAACACTTTTCCTGCGACATGGAGTATATCACGTGTAGGCGTTTTCTTCAATATCTCCACAGGAACGTGGATGCTTTCTTTTTCTATTATTTTAAATGTACCCCGCTGATATAATAATGCCACATCAATCCCTCGTTCATCGGGCGAATTGGTCATCACATACCTATAATCGGCTTCGCGTAATGGAGAATATCTTACCAAATCTCTCAGACATGTATCATTTTCCACTTCGCATAACCCTACCAAATCGGGTACATATTCGTTGCCAGAAGCAATAATAACCTTAGCTATACTATTCACCTTATCCCTATAACGGTAATAATTCCACCTTCGCATAGCATCAGGTAGAAACTCATTGTCATTCTTCAACGAATCGTCTTTCGTATCAAATAGATTTTCAACGTTGTAGAACATGACACGAAATGATTCTTGTGCCAATACAACCATAGTTGTTTGGCACAAGAACAACAATAGAATCAGGCATTTACTTAACTGGTACATGTATCAGAATATCCAACAAATGGCGCCAGAATTTGTCAACGGTTGGAATCAACATGCGTTCGTCGGGTGAATGTACACCTCTTAATGTCGGTCCTGTTGAGAACATATCGAGTGACGGATACTTTTCAAGGAACAATCCACATTCCAAACCGGCATGAATAGCCTTTACTTTAGGTTCTACTCCAAACAAGCGCTGATAGCTTTCGATAGCTACTTTCAAGATGGGTGATGATGGATTCGGTTTCCAGCCCGGATAACCATCACCTGTGGTAACGGTAGCGCCTCCTAATTCAAATGCTGAACGAATCATTTCAGACATATCCTTACGGGATGACAAAATAGAGCTACGTTGGCTGGTTACTATCTTGATTTTACCGTCTACCATCTTTATAGAAGCAAGGTTGGATGAGGTTTCTACCAATCCTTCCATATCCTGACTCCATGCATATACACCGTTATGCACAGCATATACCGACTTTAATAATTTATCAACAGTTTCTCTATCAATAGCAGTTGCACAAGCCGACTCAGATGAGAGTTCTGTACGGAGATTTGGTTCGGTAACACTGAATTCATTTTCTATTTCAGCGGTATAGATATTCATATCAATGCGCACGGGTTCCTTATCCTTCATTGGCACGGCACAAAGTGCAGTCGCTTCACGAGGAATGGCATTATGAAGATTACCACCATCAATTTTACATAAATAGAAATCATATTTAGCGTTCAATTGTGAAAGGAATCGGTTGAGCAATTTATTGGCATTAGCACGATTCTTGTTGATGTCATCTCCTGAATGTCCGCCTGACAGTCCCTTGATAGCTACACTGAAAAAGAAATAATCTTGCGGTGCCTCAATGGGTTGATAAGTAAATTCTGCAGTAGTATTGGCACCACCTGCACAACCTATAAACAATTCACCTTCGTCTTCTGAGTCAAGATTGATTAGAATATCTCCATCCATAAAACCTTCTTGCAGAGCAAAAGCACCAGTAAGTCCTGTTTCTTCGTCTACTGTAAACAAACACTCTATTGGGCCGTGCTCAATATCTGTGGCAGCAAGCACCGCCAATTGGGTGGCTACTCCTATCCCATTGTCTGCTCCAAGTGTGGTACCTTTTGCTTTCAGCCATTCACCGTCCACATAGGTTTCAATAGGATCGTTCAAGAAATCATGTTCTACGTCACTATTCTTTTCGCAAACCATATCAATATGTGATTGTAGAATCACAGTTTTCAGATTCTCTTTTCCAGGGGTAGCTGGCTTTTTAATCAACACATTACCTGCTTCATCTGTTTTTACTTCCAATTGGTGCTCTTTGGCAAAATCCAACAGATAAGCTCTTATTTTCTCTTCCTTCTTAGAAGGACGTGGCACTTTACATACTTCGGCAAAGTAATGAAATACCGATGCCGGCTTCAATTCAATGTTTTCCATATCTATATTGACATTTTATAAAACGTAAAAACGTTTTTTCGTTATTTACTTGTGGTATTATGCAAAAAATACTCTATATTTGCACCACAAATTTAATAAGAATGCTCGAAACTATCTACTTAACCGCGTTAATTGTTGCTATTTGTCTGATTTTATTGTGTATCGGTCTCTTTTTCAACAGAAAATTTCCCAATACTCACGTCAGTGGTAACAAAGAAATGCGTAAGCGGGGCATTGGTTGCGTTCAATCACAAGACCGCGAAGCCCGAAAGGAGAATCCGCACCGCATTGCGGAGAAAGTGAAGCATGAAGAAACAGCTAATAATTAACAAAAGTAATAACATAAAAAATTATGAAAAAAACAAGTTTCATCGTCAAAGGACTTTTGGCACTTGCCATCGTGTTAGGTTTTACACAATGTGCAAACAACAATGCCGCTACACAATCAGCTCCTGCTGCTGGTAATGGTAACGGAACAAATATGAAGATTGCATACGTGGAAATCGATTCATTGCTTACCAAGTACAATTTTTGGAATGACCTGAACGAACAAATGATAAAGAAGGAAGAAAACATCCGCACTACATTGAACGAAAAGGGCAAGAAGTTGGAAAAAGAAGCTCAAGAATTCCAACGTAAGTATGAAAATAACGGTTTTGTTAGTCCTGAACGTGCACAACAAGAATACCAACGCATTCAAAAGCAACAACAAGATTTGCAGGAATTGCAACAGAAGTTGACTGAAGAATTGGCCGTTGAAAACCAAAAAAATAGCCTTCAGTTGCGCGACTCTATCAACTCTTTCTTGAAAATCTATAACGAAAACAAGGGATATGATTTGATCATCAGCAACACAGGTTTCGACAATTTGTTGTATGCTAATCCTGCACATAACATCACCAACGAAATCGTTGAAGGATTGAACAGTCGTTATACTCCTTCTAACAAGTAAGAAAAGTATTTCAAATACATTTTGAGGAAACGAAGAATCTGTAAACATCCACGTTTATGCATACAGATTCTTCGTTTTTGCTTTTAATGACATTGTGTAAGCACCATCCACCACCAAACAAAAACCATTTTCCTTTGTTTTATACATATACTTAAAACAAAGGAAGATTATGGAAAATTTCAATGAAATGGTCAATCAACCATTCCCTGTATTGGTCGATTTTTATGCTGAATGGTGTGGTCCCTGCCGAATGATGAAACCCGTCTTGGAAGAAGTAAAGAAAATGATGGGAGATTCCATTCGTATCATTAAAATAGATGTAGACAAGCACGAATCGCTTGCCAATAGTTTCCAAATCCAATCAGTACCCACGCTGATGATATTTAAAAATGGCAAGATGTTATGGAGACAGAGCGGTGTAATGCGCACCAGCCAACTCACCCAACTCTTGCAACAATACGAAAAGCCATGAAAAGAATTGCAACCCTATTATTGATGTTGGTCATCAGTTTTTCCATGTTTGCGCAAGATAAGAAAAAAGAAGACGCAGTTATCCCAATGGATGAACTCATGTTCCTTACTCGTGTATTCGACTATAAGCATAACGAAGCGCAAGAATGGAAATACAAAGGCGATAAGCCATGCATTATCGATTTCTATGCCACTTGGTGTGCACCTTGCCGCATGATAGCCCCTACCCTCAAGGAATTGGCCAAGGAATATCAGGATAGTATCTATGTATTCAAAGTAGATGTGGACAAAGAAAAGGAACTTGCAGCAGCCATGGGCATCCAATCCATGCCTACCATTGTATTTATTCCCACAACCGGCCAACCACAAGTTATTGTAGGAGCTGCCGACAAGAATACATTCCGCCGGGCAATCAAGGAAGTATTACTAAAGGAATAAAGCAGTAAACGTAAAGTCTTTCATTACTATGTACTACGCTTCATAAAACATTGTTTTCTTCATCACAACACTATGTTTTACGAGGCATAAAACATAGTGTTAGTCTTATTAACAAATCAAGATAAAAAACAAACCTATAAAAGAAAAAGGGAACTTCTTATGAAGTTCCCTTTTTCTCTTTTATTTTCATTCTATTATTTCTTGAAATAACGGTTGTACAAGCCTTCGAATCCCTTACCGTGACGAGCTTCATCCTTAGCCATTTCATGAACTGTATCGTGGATGGCATCCAAATTCAACTGCTTTGCACGTGTAGCAATGCGCTTCTTGTCTTCACAAGCACCACATTCAGCATTCATACGCTTTTCTACATTAGTCTTGGTATCCCAAACTACATCACCCAAAAGTTCAGCAAACTTAGCAGCATGTTCAGCTTCTTCCCATGCATAACGCTTGAATGCTTCTGCAATTTCTGGATAACCTTCACGGTCGGCCTGACGGCTCATAGCCAAATACATACCTACTTCAGTACATTCACCCATGAAGTGGTTGTTCAAGTCCTTGATCATTTCATCGTCACAACCCTTAGCAACACCAATCACATGTTCATCAGCAAATTGCAAACCACCTTCAGTTTCTTCCATTTCTTTGAACTTGCTGGCAGGTACTTTACACAACGGACACTTTTCAGGAGCAGCATCACCTTCATGAATGTAACCACAAACTGTACAAATAAACTTCTTAGCCATAATCTTAATCTTTAAATAGTTATTAGTTAGTTATTATTATAAATTCTTTCAAACAGACTATTCTTCCTCAGCTGCACACGATGGACAAATCCCTTTATAGTACTGATGAATTTCTTGCACTGCAAATCCATTCATATTGAATTGTTCCATCCGTTCTTCTTCCTGAGCTGCAGGCAAATCATAAATCTTATTGCATTTTTTACAAAGGAAATGTGCATGTAGACTTACATCACCATCGTAATTCACATTGCGTTCATCTATCGTAAGCATTTGTGCAGCCCCATGCTCTACAAACAATTTCAGTGTATTATAGACTGTTGTTTTCGATAGCGTAGGTATATCATCACACAATGCCAAATATATATCTTCTATAGAGGGGTGAGTGCGATGCTCTAACAAGTAATCCATAATAGCTATACGCTGTACAGACGGCTTCACACCATAACTTAATAAGTAATCATACGTTTTCATTTATACCTCTCTTTTAAATTTGTAATAATTACAATTAGATTTCACTTGCAAAGATAGATACTTTTTAGGAACCAGCAAATATTTTACTTCTTTTTTTATTTTTTTCTCGCTAATTCCCGAATATAAACACAGGAATGATTATTTTTGCATCATCATTATATACCCCAATTATTATATAATAAAGCGTATGAAATATGGTTTTGTAAAAGTAGCGGCAGCCATTCCTCAAGTAAAGGTAGCCGATTGTAAATTCAATGCCCAGCAAATTGATACTTTGATTGCCATTGCCGACGGCAAAGGAGTTCAAATAGTTGTCTTCCCAGAGCTTTGTATTACAGGTTACACGTGTGCCGACCTATTTGGACATTCACTTCTTTTGGAAGAGGCAGAAATGGCACTTATGCAAATCATGAACAATACCCGCCAAATGGACATCATTTCTATTGTGGGAATGCCAATCAGCATGAATTCCATGTTAATGAATTGTGCTGTAGTTATCCAACGCGGGAAAATTTTAGGGATAGTACCCAAAACATACTTACCTAATTATAAGGAGTTTTATGAACAACGTTGGTTTGCCTCATCCAAGAACTTGTCGGATAATACCATACACCTTTGTGGACAAACCGTACCTTATGGCTCAAATCTGTTGTTCGATACATCCGACACGTGTTTTGGTATTGAAATATGCGAGGATGTCTGGGCTCCTATACCCCCCAGTTCGTCATTGGCTCTGAAAGGGGCAGAAATCATCTTCAATCTATCGGCTGATAATGAAAGTATAGGCAAATATTTTTATTTACGTTCATTACTCGCACAACAATCGGCACGTTGTATTGCTGGATATGTATTCAGTTCTTGCGGATTTGGTGAATCAACAACCGATGTCGTTTTTGATGGCAAGGGACTTATTTATGAAAATGGTACACTCCTAGCCGAAAGCGAACGTTTTTCTTTAAAGGAACAATTGATTATCAGCGAAATAGATATAGAACGCATCCGCAACGAAAGAAGAACAAACACCACTTTTGCGACAAACATAGCTCATAATTCCAATAAAGAAGCCATACATGTCGCTACAGAACTTGTCAATCCACGTGAAACGATATTGACACGTACCATCGAAGCCCATCCGTTTGTACCAAAAGGTGAAGAACTGAACAAGCGTTGCGAAGAAATATTTGCCATTCAGGTAGCCGGACTTGCCAAACGATTGGTACACACCAATTCTAAAACAGTGGTGGTAGGTATTTCAGGAGGATTAGACTCTACATTAGCTTTATTAGTCTGTGCCAAGACATTCGACAAGCTTGAATTTCCTCGAAAAGGTATTATTGGTATTACCATGCCAGGCTTTGGTACTACCGACCGGACCTATAACAATGCTTTGCACCTGATGTCTTCATTGGGCATAACTATCAAGGAAATCAGCATCAAAGAAGCATGTATACAGCATTTTAAAGATATTGAGCATGACATGACTGTACACGATGTGACTTACGAAAACAGTCAGGCACGTGAACGTACTCAAATCTTAATGGACTATGCAAATAAAGTAGGAGCATTGGTGATAGGTACAGGCGACTTATCAGAATTGGCATTGGGATGGGCCACTTACAACGGTGACCATATGTCCATGTATGGAGTAAACGGCAGCATTCCAAAAACATTAGTCAAATATTTGGTAAACTGGGTAGCTTTGAACGGAGTAGATTACGAGTCACGTAACACCTTATTGGATATTGTAGATACCCCCATCAGTCCCGAATTAATTCCAGCCGACGAACAAGGCAACATCAAGCAAAAGACCGAAGATCTTGTCGGACCGTATGAACTGCATGATTTCTTCTTGTATCAGTTCTTACGTTTCGGCTTCCGTCCTTCGAAAATATTTTATTTGGCAGGCATTGCCTTCCGTGGAGTGTACGATGAAGACACCATCAAGAAATGGCTTACTACTTTCTGTCGCCGATTCTTCCAACAACAGTTCAAACGTTCTTGTTTGCCCGATGGTCCGAAAGTGGGTTCCGTTTCACTCAGTCCACGAGGCGACTGGCGCATGCCAAGCGATGCCAGTGCTACACTTTGGTTGAAAGAGTGTGAAGAATTATAAAATAATGTGGGTGTGTCGAAATGCACACCCACATTGTTATAAGCTGCCTTTACTGGAAGGTACTTCAAAATGATAGATATCTCTTCGCACCGCCATTTTGATAGCACGTGCCAATGCCTTGAATATTCCTTCTATCTTATGATGTTCGTTCTGTCCTTCAGCCTTAATATTCAAATTCATACGGGCTGCATCACTAAGTGACTTGAAGAAATGCAGGAACATTTCTGTTGGCATTTCTCCTATCTTCTCACGTTTGAATTCAGCATCCCACACCAACCAAGGACGGCCTCCGAAGTCTAAGGCTACTTGACAAAGGCAATCATCCATTGGCAAACAATAACCGTAACGTTCAATGCCACGCTTGTCTCCTAATGCTATACCTATACATTCTCCTAAAGCAATGGCCGTATCTTCAATAGTGTGATGTTCATCCACATTCAAATCGCCTTTTACTTGTATAGTTAAATCCAGATTACCATGTTTGCCAATCTGCTCCAACATATGATCAAAGAATCCTAATCCTGTAGCAATATTACACTTTCCACTTCCATCCAAGTCCACCTTTATATATATATCCGTTTCCTTGGTGGTACGCTGCACCTCGGCTACCCGTTCACCGGCAAAAAGGAATTCGGCAATACGGTCCCAATCCTTAGTAGCCAACACACAATAATCTTCCAATCCTTTATCCGTTAGAGACGATTTGTCATCTTGTAACAAAATGGCTTTACATCCCAAATTCTTGGCTAATTCTACATCGGTATATCGGTCACCAATCACAAAACTTCCTGGCAAGTCGTATATCGGATTATTCAGATATTTGCCCAACATTCCGGTACGTGGCTTACGGGTAGGTGCATTATCTTCCGGGAAACTTCGGTCAATAAATATTTCATCAAAAGTTATACCTTCATTAGCCAAAGTCTGCATTACTAAATTATGTACCGGCCAAAAAGTTTCTTCTGGAAAGGAAGACGTTCCCAATCCGTCCTGATTGGTTACCATAGCAAACTCAAAATCCAATTTACTGCGGATAAATCCCAAATTACGGAATACTTTCGGTACAAACTCCAATTTCTCGAATGAGTCAAGCTGATAATCAACCGGTGGTTCCACCACCAATGTACCATCACGATCTATAAACAAAACTTTCTTCATACCCATCCTTTTAAAGCCTCCAATAATGTATCATTTTCTTCGGATGTACCAATAGTAATGCGCAAGCAGTTTCCACAAAGGGCTACATGAGTACGGTTTCGTACAATAATCCCTTTACTCACCAAATACTCGTATATTTTCTTGGCATCAGTCACTTTTGTCAAAAAGAAATTGGCATCCGTCGGATAAATAGTTTCACAACAAGATAATTTGGAGAACTCGTCCATTAATCGGGTACGTTCCTGCAACAAAATTCTAATCCAATCTTGTACTTTAACAGGGTCTTGCAAAAGAGATATCGCTTCTTGTTGAGTAAGCAGATTTACATTATAAGGATACTTGATTTTATTAAATAGTCCAATAATCTGAGGACAAGCAAAAGCCATACCCAAACGGATTGCTGCACATCCCCATGCCTTAGAGAATGTTTGTAGAACTATTAAATTAGGATACTTGTCCAAATCGAGCAAAAATGAACGTTCGGACGAAAAGTCGGCATAAGCTTCGTCAACAATCACCAACCCGTCAAAGGAGTGAAGCAAAGATTCTATTTCTCCACGACACAAATTGTTCCCGGTAGGATTATTCGGCGAACAAAGGAAGATAGCTTTAGTATGATCATCCGTAGCAGCCAATAACTTCTCGGCCGAGAACTGATAATGTTCATCAAGCAACACCTTACGGTATTCCACATCATTCACCTCCGCACATACCTGATACATTCCGTATGTAGGATCAATGGCAACAACATTGTCCACCGATGGAGTACAAAAAGCACGGAACACCAAATCAATGGCTTCATCACTACCATTGCCCAGGAATATCTGCTCTTCGCGTACTTGTTTAAGAGGAGAAATCAAACTTTTCAATTCCTTTTGTAACGGATCAGGATAACGGTTGAATGGGGCATGATATGGATTTTCATTGGCATCCAAGAATACAGATGCCTCAACTCCACTATATTCATCACGTGCCGAAGAATAAGGTTTCAGTGCCCATACATTGGGGCGTGTCAATTCTTTCAATGTTTTCATACTCAATTCATCGTTTTAAGTCTGACGGTCACAGCATTCTTATGTGCATCCAACTGCTCGTTTATCGCCATCACTTCAATGGCCGGTCCTATAGTACACATTCCTTCATGAGTAATTTCCTGAAATGTAATCTTGCGGATGAAACTATCCAAATTCACACCACTATATGCCTTGGCATATCCATTGGTAGGTAATGTATGATTAGTACCCGAAGCATAATCGCCCGCACTTTCAGGTGTAAGTGCTCCCAAAAATACTGAACCCGCATTCACCACCTTTTCGGCTAATTCCATATAATCTTTCGTTTCAATAATTAAGTGCTCAGGGGCATATTCATTGGTCATCCCAATCGCTTCATCCATATCTTTTACTAAAATCAACTTACTGTTGGCCAATGATTTTTCGGCTATATCCCGACGAGGTAAAGCCTCCAATTGGTTCATGACTTCCTCTTCAACGTCATCAATCAACTTCTCTGAAGTAGTGATTAAAACCACCTGACTATCTGCTCCATGTTCAGCTTGTGAAAGCAAATCTGCAGCAACAAAGGCTGGGTTAGCTGTTTCATCCGCCAATACCTCAACTTCCGAAGGACCAGCAGGCATGTCTATCGCTACTTCGTGAAGCGATACCTGTTGTTTAGCTGCCATTACATATTGGTTGCCTGGACCGAATATTTTATACACCTTAGGAACACTTTCGGTACCATATGCCATGGCACCAATAGCCTGTACTCCACCTATTTTGAATATTTTATTCACTCCAGCCACTTGAGCCGCATAAAGAATAGCAGGATTTACCTTCCCTTCCTTATTGGGAGGTGTACAGAGCACGATTTCCTTACAGCCGGCTATCTTAGCCGGAACAGCCAACATCAGTACAGTAGAGAACAACGGAGCAGTACCGCCCGGTATATAAAGCCCCACCTTCTCGATAGCTACTGCTTTCTGCCAACAAGTCACACCGGGTACTGTTTCTACCTTATCGCTTTCAAACCGCTGACTGGCATGAAATGAATGGATATTCTTATGTGCCAACAAAACCGCTTCCTTCAATTCGTTGGATACATTCTTTTCCGCCTCCATTATTTCGGTTTCGGTTACAGCCAACACGTCAAGCTTTACTTTATCAAAACGTTCTTCATATTCTATTACAGCCTTATCACCTTCGGCCTTTACTCGATTCAATACTTCATTGACTGTACCACGCAAGGTTTCTACATCCAATACCGGACGCTTCAATATCTCCATCCAATCGGACTTATTCGGATAATATATCTTTTTCATAATCAACTACCTTTTCGCGCCATTCTACTGATTAAAGAATCATTTTCTCAATTGGAAGCACCAAAATACCCTCTGCTCCCAAAGACTTCAATTTACCGATAATTTCCCAAAAACATTTCTGGTCAAGTACCGTATGGACAGAACTCCATCCTTCTTGCGCCAATGGCATCACCGTAGGACTCTTCATACCTGGAAGTACATCAATTATTTCCTTCAGTTTGTCGGTCGGTGCATTCATCAGTACATACTTCTTGTCTTCTGCAGCCTTAACCGCTTCAATTCGGAACAACAGTTCTTCAAGTATTTCTTTCTTCTCAGCCGAAAGGTTCTTGTTGCCTATCAACAATGCTTCACTCTTCATCACCACTTCCACTTCCTTCAAGCTGTTGCTTACCAATGTAGAACCAGAACTTACAATGTCAAAAATGGCATCCGCCAAACTGATACCCGGTGCAATCTCCACCGAACCTGTAATGACATGGATATCGGTCTTCACTCCATGCTTATCCATATAGTCGCGCAAAATGCCGGGATACGAAGTAGCTATCTTACGACCTTCAAACCATGATAATCCCGGATAATCCACATCCTTTGGAATCGCCAATGACAAACGGCATTTACTAAATCCCAAACGACGTACGATTTCTGCATCTTCCTTTCGTTCTACATATTCATTCTCACCTACTATACCCAAATCGGCCACTCCGTTGGCTACCGACTGAGGAATATCATCATCCCTCAAGAAGAGCACTTCGATAGGGAAATTAGACGCTTGTTCCAACAAGATTCTTTTCTTAGGAGAGATTTTAATATCCGCCTCCTGCAACAAGGCCATAGTTTCTTCGAACAAACGGCCTTTGGCTTGTACTGCAATTCTTAGCATAACTATATCTTCTTTCTAATTTATTACCTTTATTAATAAGAAAGGCCTACCTCATCGGTAAGCCTTAACCAATATCATTTACTACAACAACATCTCAGCCCACCGAGTCTATTCGTTAGGGTAATGATGATGATGAATTGTAGATACTCTTTGCATATAACACTCATTTTAATTCACGACAAAAGTAAAGCAAGCAAACGATATATGCAAATAATTATCATGAAATATTCAATTTTTCTTTCATTTTAACGGAAATCCGTCTTAAAACTCATAATCTGCACAAGCGCGATCGGCTTTAGCATCTTTCAAAATACCGGCAGCAGCCACATGATCGGGATGAGCCGCATACAGTTTCACATCGTCCAACGTATCGAATTCGCTTTCCAGACAGATATCCCATTGCTCGGCTTCGTTCATGTTCAACCCTACAAAAACCTTGCGTATTACCTCTATCTTTTCGGGCAATGCTTCGATGGCAGCCTTGAAACGATTCATCACCTCACACTTTTCTTCCTTAGAAAGTGTATCTTTCAGTTTAAATAAAACAATATGCTTGACCATAAATTTGATATTTAATTAATTTGTTCTACTTTTGGGTGCAAAAGTAATTATTTCGGCACAATGAAACAAATCTATTTCTGGATACTTGCCTGTATCAGTCTGTTGGGATGTGGATACAACCAACCATCCAATGGCTTGGAAGATTATGACCTTCCACAAATGAAGGACAGCGGTGTACTGGTTGCACTGACTCTGAACAGTTCCATTTCTTATTTCGATTATCGGGGAGAACCGATGGGATTCCAATACGAACTGGCCGAACAGTTTGCCCGTTCGCAAGGTTTGAAATTGGAAATCAAGACGGCTACAGACGCTTACGACCTGACACATAAGCTGCTAACCGGTGAAGGAGATTTGATAGCCTACCCGCTTCCCATCATTAAAGAATTCAAAGACAGCGTATTGTTTTGTGGAGAAGACATCATAACCCATCAAGTATTGGTTCAACGTAACGGACGGAAAACGCCCCCACTTACCAATGTAACCCAATTGGTAGGAAAGGAAGTATACGCCAAACCCGGTAAATATTTGAACAGACTCATTAATTTGGACAAAGAATTGGGAGGAGGCATCCTAATCCGCGAAGTAACCAACGACAGTATCAGTACCGAAGACCTGATAGCCAAAGTAGCCGGAGGTGAAATAGAGTATGCCGTATGCGACAACGATTTAGCCCGTCTGAACAAAACCTATTATCCTCAGCTGAACATCAACCTGGCTATCAGCTTTGACCAACGTGCATCATGGGCCGTACGAAAGGGTTCTCCCCTATTGGCAGAAACCGTGAACCAATGGCACAATGAAAATCTTACTTCACCTGCCTACCGAGCCAGTACCAAGCGCTATTTCGAAATCAGCAAGCGCACTCCCCAAGGTTCTATCCTTTCCATAAAGGACGGAAAGATTTCCCATTTCGATGACCTGTTCAAGAAATATGCAGCCGAAATAGGTTGGGATTGGCGACTATTAGCTTCATTAGCCTTTACCGAATCCAATTTCGATACCACAGCCGTATCGTGGGCCGGTGCCAAAGGCCTGATGCAACTCATGCCCCGTACAGCCCGTGCCATGGGAGTACCCGAAGGAAAAGAACAAAATCCCGAAGAAAGTGTAAAAGCCGCCACCAAATATTTGGGACTGACTGCCCGCTCGTTCAGTAAGATAGAAGACCCGAACGAACGCATCAAGTTCACGCTTGCAGCATATAACGGAGGAATTGGCCATGTATTCGATGCCATGGCTTTGGCCGAGAAATACGGAAAAAACAAATATGTATGGGATGACAATGTTGCCGATTTCATCTTACTGAAAAGTAATGAAGAGTATTTTAACGATCCTGTATGCAAGAACGGTTATTTCCGAGGAAGGGAAACCTTCAATTTCGTCAAGGAAATATTGGCCCGTACCGAATTCTATCGGGAGAAAATCAAACCATAGTTCAGGAAAGGCAAAAAAAGTTTCCTTTTTCTTGCATGTTTCGGCAAAACTCCTTACCTTTGCACCGCAATTAAGGATGGTTCCGTAGCTCAGCTGGATAGAGCAACGCCCTTCTAAGGCGTGGGTCAAGCGTTCGAATCGCTTCGGAATCACTTATTGATAGAAAGTGGATGTGTCAGCGCATCCACTTTTTTTTATTATTATACCTTAACCTATGAAAAGAAAAACTATCTTTGCAAACAGATACTATAAATTCACATAAAATTAAAGCCTATGAAGAAAATTTTGCCCTTGCTGCTGGCATTCCTTTTGGCAGCACCTACTACTTTCGCCAAAAAGAAAAAAGACATCGACCGATTCCCCGATGGTACTGAAATTCCTGAATGGTTCAGACAAAACGAATCGGTGGACATTGAAAAGTTAGGAAAGAAATACGTACTGACCGATTATGAAATTTTTGCCGACGGACGTCTGCACACTGAAGAAATACAAGCATTGATTGATAAAGCAGCTGCCAACGGTGGTGGTGTAATCGTGATTCCACGAGGCACTTACATGACCGGTGGATTGCACTTCAAGCAGAACACTCATCTGTATCTGGAAGATGGTGCTACCCTACTCGGTTCTGACTTTATCGGCGACTATCCATTAGGAAAGACTCGTATAGAAGGGGAAACTTGTACTTATTTTGGTGCATTAATTAATGCTGACGGATTGGACGGTTTCACCATCTCAGGTAAAGGAACCATCGACGGTAACGGATTACGCTATCACAAGCAGTTCTGGCTACGACGCAAATGGAACCGCCAATGTACCAACAAAGATGAACAACGTCCACGTTTGGTATATGTATCAAACTGCAAGAACGTACAGATAGAAGGTGTAAAATTGCAGAACTCGGCTTTCTGGACAACTCACATCTATAACAGCGAAAACGTGAAGTTACTGAATCTGAGCATCTATTCGTTGGGTACTCCTAACCATGCCAAAGGCCCCAGCACCGATGCCATTGATTTGGATGTAGTAAAGAATGTATTGGTAAAAGGTTGCTACATGTCGGTAAACGATGACGCCATTGCCATGAAGGGTGGTAAAGGCCCTTGGGCTGATGACCCGACCAAAGTAGAAGGTAACGGTGGGAACTATAATGTTATCATTGAAGATTGCGTGTACGGATTCTGTCACGGTTGCCTTACATTGGGTTCTGAATCCATCTACAACCACAACCTGATTCTCCGTCGCATCAAGGTTGACCACGCCACTCGTCTGCTTTGGTTGAAGATGCGCCCGGATACACCACAACGTTATGAATATGTAACTGTAGAGGACATTACCGGAAATGTTGGTCAATTCATCTTCATCCAACCATGGACACAATTCTATGATTTGAAAGACCGCAAGGATCCACCTATGTCATACAGTGACCACATTACCATGCGTAACTGCCAGATGGAAGTGGATGTGTTCTTCAATGTAAAGAGTCAGGATGAACAATACAAACTGACAAACTTCCATTTCGAGAACCTTGACATCAAGGCTAAGAAGAATGCTGATTTCAATCAGTCTTACGTTGACGGATTTACTGTTAAGAACGTCAATGTAACCAAGTAAATATAAAAAAGCTCCGAAAATCGGAGCTTTTTTATTATCGAATTCTTAAAATAGTACCTGCTTGAGGGGCCGGATCTTCGGGCTTCATCTTGTTCATCTTGTACAAACGTTTCAAACGGATACCATATTTTTGTGATACAGAATACATGGACTCGCCACCACGCAACACATGAACATACATTCCTTTCGGTGCCTTACGATTTTTCTTTTCCAAATAAAGGATATCACCTTCTTGTAATTCGTATCCTTTGTACAAGTCATTATACTTGCGAAGCTTCCGTTTGCTGATATCAAATTCCTTTGAAATGCTTTTCCAGGTTGCTCCTTCTTGTACTTTGATATACAAGAGTCCATTGGCTATGAACGGTTCGTGCGGAAATGGATTTTCCTTCATCCATTTCAATCCTCCCTTCTTATCATACTTATACAAATCATACCGTTCAATGATATCTATCAATTGATAAGCATAACGGGGATTGGTTGCATAGCCTGCTTTCTTCAGTCCGTGCGCCCACCCTTTATAGTCGGTTATCTTCAATCGGAACAAAGCAGCATAACGTTGCTTGCCGGCCAAGAATTTGGAATGGTCCCGATACGAATCTTTTGCGTTTTTATATACACGGAAACATTCATTGCGAGCATCATCGTCATGCTTCACTGTTTTTCCCCGCCAATCGCCTCCACACTTTATTCCAAAATGATTATTGGACTTACGGGCCAAAGTGCCTTGTCCAGCTCCCGATTCCAGCAAGCCTTGCGCCAAGGTGATACTGGCGGGAATGTGGTAGCGTTTCATTTCATCTACAGCAATGTCCCTATACTTCTTTATGTATTCTTCGTATTGTTTGTTGCGACTCTGCCCGTATATGTTCAAGCTACACAGACAAAGCGTGAGCAACAAAGTATGTTTCAATATTCTATTCATAATAACATCCTTTATTGCTCACAAACTTACAATATTATCCGAAAACAAACAAGCTTTTTACCTGATTCCTATTATCTGGGCATCGGAGAATGTTGTTCTTGCCCCGGGTGCTTCATTCCCTTACGACGATTCATTTCGTTCTGAAACTTCCCACGATTCATAAATCCTTCATCGTATATTTTCTGTACTTGTTTAGCCGAAAGGAACTTACGGAATTCATCGTAATATTTTTCACGCACAGCGAGTGTCTTACGACTGATGGCAAAACGGTCCTTCATCATCTGGTCTACTTGCGCATCAGTTAGAGGTTTGAATGCTGGTTTTTCTTTTTCACCATCTTTCGACGCTTTTTCCGACTTAACCTTTTTCATGAATTCTTTGGCAAATTCTCCATGCACTTCACCCAATGCTTTCATGTATTTTTTGTACACTTCCTTAAATTTGGCGGAAGTAGCATCGTCAAGACCTAATTTATCACTCAAACGGTTAGCTTGAAATTCCGCCATTTTTTCCGGAGTCATCTTCATGCCTTTATGTGGGCCCTTCGGTGCTTCCTGAGCATTTATGACTTGTACACCCATTACCATTGCTACTACGAGCATTCCTAAAAACTTAATCTTCTTCATAATCACCTACATTTTCGTTCATTAATTCATAATATATATCATTCTCCGAGAATTCAATCCATGCCTCCAATTCTTCATCAGACATCTGTTGCAAGTAGAGTTCCATGGGGTCTTCTACATTAGCCAACCATTCGTTTCCGATTCCTTGTTGTACAGGGTCTGAGGATTGGGTTGGGAAGAAAAACATCACTCCACACCAGATAGCTGCAGCACTAAGAACAGCAGTAATACCAATCTTCAACCGATAGAGTTTCTTCCGGCGCTTTTCCGCTTTTATCCTTGCCATCGTTTCTGCCTGCATCTTTTCGAAAAAGCCTTCAGGTGTTCGGAACGGCATCCGCTTGCCCACTTCGTTAAAATCAAAATCCTTATTCATAGTTCAATTATTATTTCGTCATATAATCCTTAATCTTTTCTTTCGCAAAATGGTAGTTGGACTTTAGTGTTTCTACCTTCGAACCTGTTATTTCGCTGATAGCTTCGTACGACAATTCATCGTAATACCGAAGGTTGAATACAATCCTCTGTTTTTCGGGCAGTGTCAGTATGGCTTTCTGAAACTTTACCTCCATTTCATTGTCGTAATCTACATATTCCGAAGCCATCAGTTTTCCCATCAGCTCTTCTTGTACTTCTTCGGTAGACAACGTCTGTTCCTTTCGGTTGTTCAGGAAACGAATACATTCATTGGTAGCTATCCGATATATCCAAGTGGACAATGTACTTTCGGCTCTGAAATCGTCCAAGTAACGGAAGATACGGATGAATGTTTCTTGCAATACATCTTCTGCATCATCATGAGACACTACCATACGGCGAATGTGCCAATACACAGGTTGTTGGAAAGCTTCCATCAACATCCCGAATCCTTTATCAGGATTCACGGCAAATGTCTCACGTATTTTATCTTCATTAATCATTTTTTCTTCTGGTCTTTGTCGGTTAGAAACAAGAAAATGTAGGAAGTAAAAAGGGGTAGCTCCTATTTTTACATTAATTAAGTTTTGAAGAGATTATTGATAATTATTAGGCACGGATTACACAGATTAACACGGTTTTTAGTGTATGTTTACTCCACTTTATCCGTGCAATCCGTGTAATCCGTGCCTAACTATGTTTAAGCCCCAAACTAAACGGGAAATTTTATTTCATAAAAGTATCCCAAACTTTAGTTTGGTTACATGCAATATTCAGTACCTGATTACCGACTTGCATACGGAAATCACCGGCTTCGAGTGTCCATTTGCCATCGGCATTTACAAAGGCCAGGTCACTACCCTTCAGTTTCAGAGTAACGGTCTTGGTTTCGCCCGGTTGCAATTCCACCTTTTCAAAGTTGCGCAAACGACGGTTGTCCGGAGTAATGCTGGCCACCAAGTCACTACTGAAGAGCAATACACTTTCCTTACCCACGAGCGTACCATTATTCTTCACATCTACGGTAAATACCAATTCGTCGTCGGCAGTAAAGCTATCCTTGTTTACTTTGAAGTTGCTATATTCATACGTATTATAGCTCAAGCCATAACCGAAAGCCCATTGGAAAGATATTTGCGCATCGTAATTATAGGCACCTTCCATGGCTTCACCAATGTGTTCACTGGGTTTATAGTCGTAAGTCATCAATGAATGTACTTCCTTTGGATAGGTATACGGCATTTTTCCGCTGAAGTTGGCATCTCCAGCCAACAAGTTAGCCAATGCATCACCACCATAGTTACCCGGCAACAAGATGTTCACCACTGCCTTAGCCAATGGTTCAATATCGGCAACGATACGTGGACGTCCTTCGTTCAACACCAGTACGATGGGTTTGCCGGTCTTGGCCAATGCCTTCACCAGATCACGTTGGTTTTGGCTCAAGGTAAGGTCGGTCAAGTTACCCGGAGTTTCGCAATAGGAATTTTCACCGATACAAGCCACAATCACATCGGCACGGCTGGCAGCAGCCACAGCCTTTTGTATTTGCGGTTGGTTTTCTTCCCAATAGCTACCCTTTTCATTATATGTCACTCCTTGTTCAAGAATCACATTCTGTGCACCATATTTATTACACAACGCTTCGTAAATGGTATTATATTCCCCGGCAAACTGATCGGCTACATGTCCTTGCCATGAATAGCTCCATCCCCCATTGAGGCAACGCATCTGATTGGCATTCGGGCCTGTCAACAAAATCTTCTTGCCTTGCAAAGGAAGAATACCGTCCTGGTTCTTCAAAAGAATCATCGACTCTTCGGCAGCCTTCAACGCATCCTTGGCATGAGCTTCACATGCAAAATTTGGATAATCAGCATAATCTGTGTTCGGAGTATCAAACAATCCCAAACGATATTTCAAACGAAGCACACGGCGTACTGCATCATCGATACGGCTCATCGGAATTTCTCCTTCTTCGGCCAATTCCTTCAATAAAACACAATATTCTACGCTATAAGGGTCCATCGACATGTCAATACCGGCATTGATAGCCATTTTGATAGCTTCTTTCTTATCCTTGGCTACTTTTTCACGTCTCCACAAGTTATCAATATCAGCCCAGTCGGTAACAATCATACCATCCCAATTCAAGCCTTCCTTCAACCATTCGGTCAGCAGTTCATAGCTGGCATGAACTGGTTGTCCGTTGATAGAAGCCGAATTTACCATGATAGTCAGCGCACCGGCACGGATAGCTTCGGCATAAGGAGTGAAATGCTTTTCGAGCAGGTCGTTTGGCGAAATAATTGCAGGAGTACGGTCTTTACCACTAACCGGAGCACCATAACCCATGTAATGCTTTACACTTACAGCAATGTGATTCTTATCAATATGATTCGGATCTTCACCTTGGAATCCTGCAACTTGTGCTTTACCCATTTCGGCATTTACATAGGGGTCTTCACCGAAGTTTTCCCAAACACGAGGCCACAACGGATTACGCACCAAGTCAAGCACCGGACAGAAAGTCCACGGTGTATTGCTTGCACGAGTTTCATACGCACCTACTTCCCCACCTCTACGAGCTATCTCACGGTTGAAAGTAGCGGCCAGGTTAATGTTTTGTGGAAAGAATGTAGCCCCTACGGTATACGAAGCACCATGGTTTTGGTCAAGACCATAGACAGTAGGAATACCCAAGGCTTCGATTGACTTCTGTTGGATAGTACCGATTATTTCCTTCCACTTTTTAGGAGTAACCGCTGTACCCGGCACATTCAGAAACGAACCCACCTTATATTTATAGATAAACGAATCCAATTTAGCCTCATCAAACTGAAAGTCTTCACGCGAGGTTCCCGGCTTGCCAAACACTTCGAGCGACATTTGTGCCATCTGTCCCACCTTTTCTTCCAGTGTCATTTTGCCCAATGTTTCTTCTACCTTCTTTTCAATCTCTGCATCGTAAGGAATAGCAGGTTCCACCTGTTGCTTCTGTCCGCACGAAGCCAACAGCGTAACGGCCATTCCCAACACTACTAATGTCTTTTTCATGATTTTAAGAATTAATTTTAAAGTTTTATTTATAAATGCAAAGATATACATATTAATCCATTCACCACTAATACTTTCTTGTCATTTTTTCGCCGAAACCATTGTTCATCATCCCAAAAAATACGATATTTGCAGCCTAATTTTAAAACAAACGCGATATGATATTCAACGTAACAGAAAAAATCAAATACATTGGAGTAGACGATACCGACCTCGATCTCTTCGAAAGCCAATACATCATACCCAATGGCATATCCTATAATTCATACCTTATTATGGACGAAAAGGTTGCCATTATGGATACCGTCGACCTCCGCAAGAGCGAAGATTGGTGGAACAACCTCACCACTGCACTCGAAGGACGCACTCCCGATTACCTGATTGTACAACACATGGAGCCCGACCATGCCGGTAACATTGCCGCTTCCCTCCAGAAATATCCACAACTTAAGGTTGTGGCATCGGCCCGCGCCATTCAGATGCTTCCCCAGTTCTTCGAAGGAACCGACTTTGAAGGCCGTACCCTTGCTGTAAAGGAAGGAGACACTTTAAGTTTGGGTACACACACCCTCCAGTTCTTCATGGCCCCTATGGTTCATTGGCCGGAAGTGATGGTTACTTATGACCAAACGGACAAAATTGTATTCTCGGCCGATGGATTTGGTAAGTTCGGAGCTTTATCGCACGAAGAAGACTGGGCCTGCGAAGCACGTCGGTACTATTTTAACATCTGCGGTAAATACGGTGTACAAGTACAAGCTTTGCTCAAGAAATTGGCTACCCTCGATGTAGCCTGTATTTGTCCGTTACATGGTCCCATCCTGAAAGAAGATCTGGGATACTATATCGGCCTATATGACACCTGGAGCAAGTACGAAGTAGAGACCGACGGAATTTTCATAGCCTATGCATCCATCCACGGAGGTACAGCCGAAGCCGCCAAGAAGATGGCAGACATTCTCCGTGCCAAAGGTGCACCGAAAGTATCCATAGCCGACTTGAGTCGCGACGATATGGCCGAAGCCGTAGAAGATGCTTTCCGTATGGGTAAGCTGATTGTAGCTGCAGCATCTTATGATGCCGACGTCTTCCCTCCTATGCACGATTTCCTTCACCATCTCAAGATTAAGGCATACCAGAAACGCCGCGTAGGTATTATTGAAAATGGCTCATGGGCCCCTTGCGCCGCAAAAGTGATGATTGGCATGTTGGAACAGATGAAAGATATAGAAACCGTTCAGCCCATTGTCACCATCCGCTCACGCATGAAACAGACCGACCTTCCTGCCATGGAAGCTTTAGCTGATGCAATATTAGCTTAAAATAAAAGTAAAAGGGGATGGTGCATCCCCTTTTACTTTTATTTATATCAATCATTACGCAAAGAATAGTTCTTGAAGAACTGGGTTCGTTCAAACATATCCAATGCATTTTCTTTTCTGGCATTCAACAACCCACGGAATTGTGAAACAGACTGATAATCGTGACGTTCCATCCACTCTTGAAGGAAGTGGAGCATATCTTGAATACAACCTGCCCCATTCCAATACAAAGCAGAACAAACTTCAACAGCCGAAGCACCAGCCAACAAAGCTTTTACCAAAGAAGCGCCATCAGTTACACCACCTGAAGCTGCAATATCCAAACGAGGTACACGAGCTGAAACCAAACCCGTCCAACGAAGTACTTCAGACAGATCATTGGACTGCCCCAAAGCATTGCCTTGCGCATAAGAAAGTTTCTCAATATTGATATCAAAAGCTACCATTCGATTGAACAACACAACTGCTGCTGCGCCATTGGCATACAATTGGTCGATCAAAGGAACACAATTGGTAAAATTACGGCCTAACTTTACAATTACCGGGATATTCAACGCCGATTTTACTTGTTTCAAGATGTTGATATGTTCTTGTTCGTATGCACCATACGAATCATTCAAACTGCTACATATTGACATAATGTTTAATTCGAGTGCATCGGCTCCTGCTTCTTCAATATGACGAGCAAAAGAAGTCCAATCCGAGCTTCGATAACAATTGATGCTTGCAATAACAGGAATGGAACATACCTGCTTGGTATCTTTAATTAATTGCAAGTAATTTTCCAATCGATGAGCACGATAATAAGTCTGCAAATAATCCAACTCTTCTGAATGACCATCTTGTTGGGCCTTAGCCAATTCAGCTTCGATTTCTTCTTCAAACAAAGACTTCAACACTACAGCCGAAGCACCAGCATCTTCCCATTTCTTATTACGCTGTGCAGTGTTGGTCAAACTACAACTACTAACTATAAACGGATTCTTCAAGGTTAATCCTGCAAAAGATGTTTCTAACTTTTTCATAATACTTTATTTTACCTGTCTATATTTTAATTAATTTCTTTCCTTAATAAACAATCCATATTGAATTGTTCCGCAATATACAAAGAAAATATTTAATTCACAAGAAAAATAAAATAATATTTGTAATTATTACAATTTTAAACGTTTCTTATGACTATAGCAGATTATCTAAGAATAAGAATTAACTTAATAGATGGTTATGGCTATAAATGAAAAAGGATGTGCTTAGCACATCCTTTATTCTATTAATCAAAGAAATTCTTAAATTTCTTAAAGATTTTCTCTTTCATACTCAGATTGGGTTCAAAATTATCTGAATGCTGCATTTTTTCCAAAGCCTGCTTTTCGTCTTTGCTCAAAGTCTCGGGAATGTAAACACTCACATTTACCAATAAATCCCCTGTTCCATTAGTATAACCGTAACTGTTTACACTAGGAAGTCCCTTGCCGCGAAGACGAAGAACCTTTCCGGGTTGAGTTCCTGGTTCTATCTTAACTTTCACTTTACTATCAATAGTCGGTATTTCTACCGTTCCTCCCAAAGCAGCAGTCGGTACACTTAAAAGCAAATTATATATCAAATCGTTTTCGTCACGAATCAAATCAGGATGTGCTTCTTCTTCAATTACCACCAACAAATCTCCAGGTACTCCATTATGCTTACCAGCATTTCCTTTACCACCTACGGTTAATTGCATACCTTCGGCTACACCGGCGGGAATTTTTACTTCAACCACTTCTTCACCATAAACGATACCCTCGCCCGAGCAATGTTTACATTTGTTCTTGATGATTTTTCCTTCACCATTACATTGCGGACATACACTTTGTGTCTGCATCATACCAAAGATGCTCTGTTGAGTGCGGGTTACACTACCTGTTCCGTGACAAGTAGGACAAGTTTCGGTTCCTCCATCACCTTCGGCTCCAGTACCATGACAATGGTTACATTCTACATACTTCTTCAGTTTGAATTTCTTTTCAACTCCAGTAGAAATATCCTTTAAGTTCAGCTTCACTTTTACACGAAGATCAGATCCACGGAACTTACGTTGTTGCGTACGTCCGCCACCTCCTCCGAAGCCACCAAATCCGCCAAAGCCTGAAAAGCCATGGCCGAATACACTACTAAAGATATCATTCAAATCGAAATCGGCAAAGTCACTAAAACCACCACCGGCAGCACCACCCATACCCGCATGGCCAAACTGGTCATAACGAGCACGTTTGTCCTTGTCACTAAGTACACTATATGCTTCAGCGGCTTCCTTGAACTTTTCTTCGGCTTCCTTATCACCTGGATTCTTGTCTGGATGATACTGAATAGCCAATTTCCGATAGGCTTTCTTTATTTCGGCTTCACTGGCTGTTTTTTCTACACCCAGCACTTCATAATAATCTCTTTTTGTTGCCATAGTTACATTATTGAGCCACTACCACTTTGGCATGGCGGATAACTTTATCATTCAACATATATCCGGTTTGTACGCAATCCAAGATTTTCCCTTTCATCTCTTCCGACGAAGCCGGTACCAATGCAATAGCTTCATGATAATCTGTATCAAAATCTTTTCCTTCGGTTTCGATTACATGAAGTCCTTCTTGATTCAACACTTTATGGAACTTATTAAAAATAAGCACCACACCTTCACGCATAGCTTTAGTTTCTTCTGAAGTTTCCATATTCTTCAACGCGCGTTCAAAATCGTCTAAAATAGGAAGGATAGCTACCAATGTCTTTTCAGCACCGTTCTTTATCAATTCCGCCTTTTCTTTAAGCGTACGTTTGCGGTAGTTGTCAAATTCTGCAGACAAACGCAGATGTTTATCTTTCAATTCTTCTACCTCTTTTTGTGCTTCTTCCAGTTCGTTTGCCACCCGTTCTTCATCACTCAGTTCTTCAGCTATATCTTCCTGTTGGCATTCTTCCTTGCCGTCAGTTGTTTCTTCTATCGTTTCTTCGTTCTTCAATTCTTCTTCCAAAGGTTGATTCTTTTCTTTAGTCATGATTATATGTTATTTTAATTATTCATCTATCATTTGTTTATAATGGAACAAAAAGTATGCCTGCCAAGTCTGTCACTTGTATTCAAATCAAAAACAGAGAAAACACTGACAGAGTGACATGTTTTATAATAAAGTAACGACATGCTTGTCACTTGCTCTCCATACTCACTATTTCCTGAAGGATACTTACGGCTGTTTCTACCGTCTCTACATTTTTCACAACCATACTTCGACGACCATTTTGCTCGCGAAGATTACAATAACGAGGATGAGTTCCCATATATCCTATCAATTTGCCAAAAGCTATACTTTGATAGAAAGGGCTATCAGGATTACTCACAAAATAAAGTACCATACGTTCTGCTTTAAGTACGACTTTTTCGGCACCTAATCGCTTTGCCAGCCTACGAAGAGGTACAATGCGTAGAAGTTCCTGCCCTTCGGTCGGCACTTTTCCAAAACGGTCTTCAAGTCTTGCTTTAAAATCGAGTACATCCTTATCGAGCTCCAATCCGTCAAGTTCACGATAAAGTAACATACGTTCACTACTACTTGGAATATACTCATTCGGGAAGAGCAATTCCAAATCACTTTCAACCAAACATTCACTCACAAAATCCTCACCACTAATCTTCTCCTCACCTGCCATTTGCAGTTCTTCGGTATAAAGTTGGCTGAATTCATCCTCTTTAAGTTCCTTGACCGCTTCGGCCAATATTTTCTGATACGTTTCGTAACCTAAATCTGCTATAAAACCGCTCTGTTCAGCGCCCAACATATTACCTGCCCCACGAATATCAAGATCTTGCATAGCTATATGTATACCGCTTCCTAAATCGCTAAAGTTTTCTATGGCTTGCAACCGACGCTTGGCTTCTGGAGTCAATACATGAAGAGGTGGTGCCAATAAATAGCAGAATGCTTTACGGTTGCTTCGTCCTACACGACCACGCATTTGATGAAGATCACTCAAACCAAAATTCTGAGCCTGATTAATGATAATTGTATTGGCATTAGGTATATCGATACCACTTTCAATGATAGTAGTGGCCAACAACACATCATAATCGTAATTTACAAAATCCATAATGATTTTCTCCAACTCCTCTGGCTGCATCTGACCATGTCCAATACATACCCTACAATCCGGAATATGGCGAAGTATGAGTGCCTTTAACTCCACTAAATTTTGAATACGATTATTGACAAAGAATACTTGCCCATTACGGCTCATTTCAAAATTAATGGCATCTGTTATAATCTGCTCATTAAATGTATGGACCTCTGTCTGAATGGGATAACGATTGGGAGGAGGTGTCTGGATAACCGATAAGTCACGCGCTCCCATCAATGAGAATTGCAGAGTACGTGGTATGGGGGTAGCCGTAAGAGTAAGTGTATCGACATTCACCTTAATTTGGCGCAACTTTTCTTTCACACTTACACCAAATTTCTGCTCCTCATCAATGATAAGTAGACCAAGATCTTTAAACTTTACACTCTTCCCAATCAGTTTATGAGTACCGATGATGATATTAATCGTGCCATCAGCCAATTCCTTAATAATCCGTGTAGTATCTTTGGCCGTCCGTGCCCTACTCAAATATTCCACCTTACAAGGAAAATCTTTCAAGCGTTCACTGAAAGTTTGAAAATGTTGATAAGCCAATACAGTAGTAGGAACCAATACAGCAACCTGCTTATTATCGGTCACCGCTTTAAAAGCCGCACGCATTGCTACTTCTGTCTTACCAAATCCTACGTCACCACAAACCAATCTATCCATCGGACGCTGGCTCTCCATATCTGCCTTTACATCAGCTGTTGCTTTTGATTGATCGGGAGTGTCTTCATACAGAAAACTTGCTTCCAACTCATGCTGCATAAAGCTATCGGGAGAATAGGCAAATCCTTTCTCCTGCTTGCGTTGAGAATACAATCGGATAAGATCACGAGCAATGTCCTTAATCTTGGTTTTGGTACGCTCTTTTATCTTCTCCCAAGCACCTGTTCCTAATTTATTGATACGTGGAGGTTCACCCTCTTTTCCCTTATATTTGGATATTTTATGCAAAGAATGAATGGATACAAATACCACATCATCATTCTGATAGACCAATTTAATGACTTCTTGAGTAGAATTTCCATTAGGAAGACGTACCAACCCCGCAAATTTACCGATACCATGATCGATATGTACCACATAATCACCCGGTTCAAACTGACTGAGTTCTTTGAGTGTAAGCGCAACTTTTCCACTACGCGCCCTTTCGCTACGAAGATTGTACTTATGAAAACGGTCAAAAATCTGATGGTCGGTAAAAAAACACTTTTTCAGGAAATTATCAGTAAAACCTTCATGTAATGTCTTGTTTACATAAGTAAATGAAATCGCATCACCTCTTTCTTCAAAAATATCTTTTAAACGTTTTGCTTGTTTTTCGCTATCTGTACAAATATAAAGCGTATATCCTTTCTGCACATAATCATCTAAAGTGGAACTAACCAAATCAAAGTTTTTGTGAAAAATAGGTTGTGCTACCACATCAAAAGTCAGTGTAGCTTGGGGATGTCCGGTTGGTTTGTTTCCAAACTCCATTCGTCTGAATTCCAACACATCCGATGTAAAAGAGCTTCCATCCATCAATCGGTTATTCATTCGCAACAGGTCTTCCCGTTGTTCTTCATCGGCAGCCTCCAACGCTTGTTTAGAAACCGTTTCCTCATGTACTGCATCTATTCGTTCGCGTATCCATAAGAAATCTTTCATACCTATAACCGCATCATCTTTCAGGAAACGGAAAAAGGATACATACTCACCACTTTGCATAGAAGCCAATTCTGGAACTATAGATATGCTATCCTTTCTCTCCTTAGACAGTTGCGATTCAACTTCAAAAGTACGAATACTATCTATCTCATCACCAAAAAAATCAATACGATAAGGATATTCTGAAGCATAGGAATATACATCGACAATGCTGCCTCGAAGAGAATATTGACCAGGTTCATATACATAATCCACCTGTTCAAATCCCCATTCTGCTAACATATCCATCAGCACATCTGTACCTATGCATTGACCTATACTTAGAGTAATAGTTTTTTCGGCCAACACTTTTTGTGAAACCACCTTTTCTGCTATTGCATCAGGATAGGTTACTATACAAACCGGCTCTTGCTTTTGCAAACGGTTAAGAGCTTCTGTACGTAATATCTCATTAGCAGCATCTTTCTGACCATACCGAATGGCACGCCGATACGACGAAGGAAAAAACAAGACATTCTTTTCTCCGTTTATTTGAATCAAATCATGATAAAAATACCCAGCCTCTTCCACATCACCAAGAATAAAGACAAAAGTTCGAGGTGAAGTATCAATAACAGATGAAAGAAACAAAGAAGAAGCAGAAGCATGTAGTCCTCCCAGGAAAATAGACCTCACTGAGGAATTTTCCAACTGTGCAGCCAAGGCCCTAACATTGGGATGCCCGGCATATATGCGTTGTAACTCTGAAATATCCATAAAACTGTTTAGTTGGTGCAAAAATACAGAATAATCTTCAATCTGTGATAGAAAATCGCTACATTTGCACACTTCATTCTAAAGAAAGCACTATGCACGAAGGTATAAAGGACATATACAATCTATTGGACAATAAACGACTGAAGGAGGCATTGGTTCAACTTCAAGCCGTCAGCACGCAAGTTCCCGACTGGAAATTGAGAAATCGTATTGAAGAATTACAAGAAACCTATGGTTACATGCTTCAATATGCCCGAAAAGGTATACAAGATCCGAACCGCCTAAAAATGTATAGCCATATACTTAGGAGTGCCTACGAATTGACCGATTGGACACATATATCTCTTTTATTACCACATGCACCGGGACCCTATTATGAAAATTTACGAATCTTCAATCAACGACCGGCCCATTCGTATCCAGAACTATTGGTACAACTAGAATCATACACAGAGGATATCAGTACTGTCCAACTCTTCTATAATGAGAAAGAAAGGCAACAGACTGAGACACAGAAAATATGTCACCAACACGAAAATGCAATCAACGAATTGTTCAATAAAGTATGGACACATATTTTTTGGAATGAATCAGACACCCATGAAGTGCAACAAATAATCGACTCATTATTGGTATCATCCAACGACAAAGCCATATTAATGAGCGCCGTAACCATGAGTTTGATGCATCTATTCGATGAACGAAAATTCCAATGTTTATTAAAGGCTTGCCAACATGAAGATTTACAAGTAAGCCAACGAGCTCTCGTAGGATTGGCTATTATAATCGATCGTCTAGAAAATAGGATACAGCTCTACCCCAACCTTGTTTCCCAACTCTCCCTCTTAAAAGAAGAAGAGAAGTTCAGACTTAACCTCTTCACCATACAGATGCAGCTGCTCATGACAAGAGAGACATCTAAAATAACCAAAAAGATGAACGAGGACATTATTCCCGGAATCATGAAGGCTACACAGATGAAAGAAGACAAAATACGATTCGACATTCCTAAAGACGAAGAAGATTTCAATCCGGAATGGGAAGAATGGATGGACAAGAGTGGTGTAACCGATAAAATTCGTGAAATGGGAAATCTTCAACTGGAAGGTGCTGATATTTATATGAGTACATTCTCAATGATGAAACATTTTCCATTCTTCAACCCTGTATCCCATTGGTTCTACCCATTTGACATGAACCAAATTGAAATATTACCTATTACACAAGAACTGGGCAACAATTGGCAAAACACATTAGGTGTTATATTCCAATCTGATGTTTTTTGTAATTCCGACAAATATTCCTTCTGCCTTACGTTGGCCAACATGCCCACAATGGCTAAAGAACAAGCGTTCAAGCAAATGATGGGACAAATGGAGATGGATGACGAACAGAAAAGCAAGCTTCAACAAGCACTTAATCGGTCTAAAGCCGCTAAAAACATCAGCCGACAATATATTCAGGATCTATATAGATTTTCTAAAGTTTGGGTAAACAAGCACCCTGGCCAAGAAGTAGACATCTTTACCAGTCAATTCAAATTATGGGAAAATCCACTATTGAATTCTCTATTGCAAACTGATGAAAGCCTCAAAGGTATAAGTGACTTTCTTTTTCACAAAGAACATTATTCCGACGCTTTTACCCTCTTCAATCAACTTATTGATAAGGGTGAGATTTCTGCTGAAATACACCAAAAGATTGGATACATTTTACAAAAACAGAAAAAATACCCTGAAGCTATTGAACAATATAAACAAGCCGACCTCATTTCTGCCGATCATATTTGGACAATCAGACATATGGCTCAATGTTACAAATATATCAAGGATTATCCTAATGCACTCGCATATTACTTAAAAGCAGAAAAAATACAACCTGACAATTTGGCCATCAGCCAACAAATAGGTGAATGTTTGGTAAAAATGCATCGATTTGAGGAAGCCATATCTACATTTTATAAAGTAGAATATCTAGACAAGAATCCTATACAAGCCAGAAGAGCCATAGCATGGTGTTCTTTCTGCACCGGCAAGAATGAAGAAGCCCTCAAATACTACAACTTATTGTTACATGAAGAGCATCCAATCAAGCAAGACTGGCTGAATGCAGGACATGTTCATTTAGCACTTAATGACATGCAACAAGCACTGGCCCATTATCAAAAAGCCCATGATTTATGTAAAAGTCATACAGAATTCATCCAGTTATTCAATGAAGACAAGGAGTATCTATCCCATATAGGTATCCCGACTGAAGATTTATATATTTTATTAGACAATCTACTATAGGGTTATTCTTCATAGTATTGGAAATCAAGACGTTCTTTAAGCTCTACATGTTTGCTGACAATTTCCATATGTACGAGTTTTTCGCCTACCATCCGGTAAAGGCAATCGGCTATGTATGTTGATTCGCCACGATTTACACAATGACGAATTTGATTGGGCAGAATATTTGTTTCAAACTCCTGATTCATATACAACAACAAAAATAAGAATGTATCCAATTCTTCACGATCGGCTATGTATGCCATTAAATTCAAATTCGACACATAAGTAATCGGTGATTCATAATCCAAATAACTATGGCATGAAGAATCTTCTTCACCTGCCTCATTGTAATACCTGCTGATTATCTCAACAAGTCGATGTTCCTCGTCGAATATATAACTAGCCTTGACAGTACGCAACAAACTATTTCCATTGACCTTCTCATAACGAGAACACATAAACAATGTATCTTTTTCCCAATAATAATTTGTTTCTTTATGAGTTTCAAAAGCTATTCCATTCGACTCTAACAAACAAAAGGATTCACTCCTATTCACTTCATTGTCCGCGCAATAAAATACTGCTGAGAATTGTTTTTCTTTCTTACAATTCCACTCCATATTTCCTACAGATATCCGGTTATCCTCATAATTGAGCGTAGTTTCACCATATCTAACCAATCTCCCTCTATAATCATATTCCAATTTCCATTCCTCATCTGTATTCGATTTCATATCGGCAACATTCACAATCCATGTTTCTTGGGGATAATTGACACATGATGATACAAACAAGACTCCAAGCATATTCATCAGGCTAATCCAAAGCGGTGTTTTTAAATGTAATATTTTCATAAGATGTTTCAATTAGTTTTTTTTGTAAACAAGAAAGCTGGTAAAAGGTTCATCACTTTTATGTTTTTAACTGTTTTCATGAAATGATAAGGTGTTTTAGTTATAATTCCTAACCAAAAAGAATGATATTTCATCAGAAAATACCTACATTTGCATGATGATTCAAAAGTAAAAGATGAAACAAATACGTTATACACTATACATACTTCTATTCCTTTGCTTTACCTCTTGTGGCGAAGATAGAACAGGAGAATTTTATGCACTCATTGAGGACCGTATCTGGATAGAAGAAACCATGAAGGAACACTATCTCTGGAGTGAACACATGCCATTGATTGAAGATGAAGATGATTACTTCACACAACCTTCTACATTTTTCAAAAACCTGCTTTATAAAAAAGCATTGGATGGCAAAGGAGATTCATATTCCTATATGGAAGAAATAAAAGTTCCAGAGGAAACAGAAAGTCGTGCTTTATATTTGAACCGGACTTCTACATACGGCATGGATTTTGAGTTGGTGAGAGACCCTTTAAAGGGAACCACACATACCATGGCACGCGTACTTCATGTGCTTCCGGGCTCACCGGCCGAAGCAGCAGGAATCAAGCGTGGCGATTGGTTGACCACCATCGGTAAAAAACAAATAACTACTGATAACTATACTGCCTTGATTAATGGAGGAGCAGCCTCATTTGCAAGAGACAAGATAGTAATCAACGAAGAAGGAAAACAAGTTTGGCAAGCCGTTGATACTGTATCCATTGGTTCTTCCATTACCATGGAAATATCACCTTTCGTCAAAGATACGGTATACCAAATAAATAATCAAAAAATAGCCTATCTGGTTTACAATGAATTTGCTACTGGTCCTCAAAACGAAGGGTCGGAAACAGAGTATCACCAACAGATGAAACAAATCTTTGCCCAATTCAAGGCACAAGATCCCGATGCTTTTATCCTTGATTTGCGTTATAATCCGGGTGGATTCCTTTCGTGCGCCCAAGTTTTGGGAAGCCTGCTTGCACCCACCCATGCTATGGGTAAGGATTTCATTAAAATGGAATTTAATCCAACTTCTGATACTATAGCGATCAATTACGTTTTCGACCCTGAATATGCAGATGCCAATTTAAATCTGAATAAGATATATATTCTCACCAGTCAGTATACCGCTTCCGCTTCAGAAGCCATTATCAATGGACTCAAGCCATACATGGGTGATGAGAATGTCATTTTAATTGGCGAACAGACAGAGGGTAAGAATGTTGCCATGCAATCCTTTAAAGACAAACGATTCAATTTTATCTTATGGCCGGTAGTTGCTTACGTCTACAATGCTAACAACGAAGGGAATTACAGCAATGGCTTCACTCCCCAATACGAATTAAGCGAACGTAATTATTTGGGTGAATGGTATCCGTTAGGCGATGAGCGTGAATTCTTATTAAAGAACACCTTATCACTGATTACCACTGGTACCCTACCCGATTTACCTATAGAACAAAACCAAACAGAAGTACAATCTGTTTGTAGTTCCATAAACCATACCAAATTAAAGGGTTCAAGAATCCACTAATACTATAATATCATGAAAAATTCAGACAGCATCATTATTATTCCTACCTATAATGAAAAGGAAAACATAGAGAATATCATTCGGGCTGTATTTGCACTCGAAAAATATTTCCATATTCTCATCATCGAAGATAATTCTCCAGATGGAACGGCCGACATTGTAAAGAGATTGCAAGCCGAATTCCCCGAGCGTTTATTTATGATTGAACGAAAAGGAAAATTAGGATTAGGAACGGCTTATATCACTGGATTCAAATGGGCTATCGAGCATAAATATGATTTTGTGTTTGAAATGGATGCTGACTTCAGCCATAACCCGAACGACCTTCCTCGCCTTTATAAGAAATGTGCGGAAGAAGGATACGATGTAGCCATCGGTTCACGATATGTTAGTGGAGTAAACGTAGTTAATTGGCCCATGGGACGTGTACTCATGTCGTACTATGCATCCAAATATGTACGCATTATAACCGGTCTCCCCATCCACGATACTACAGCCGGCTTCAAATGCTATCGTCGGGAAGTATTGGAAACCATCGATTTGGACAAGATCCGATTTAAAGGTTATGCCTTCCAAATTGAAATGAAGTTTACAGCATATAAATGTGGATTTAAGATTGCCGAAGTTCCCGTTATCTTCATCAATCGCGAATTAGGGACTTCCAAAATGAATACAAGTATCTTTGGCGAAGCAGTTATGGGTGTCATTCAATTGAAAGTACATAGCTGGTTCCATAAATACCCTCAAAAAAAAGCATAAGTATATGAAAAGAACATGGATAAAGAATGCACAGATTGTCAATGAAGGAAAAATATTCGAAGGATCTGTAGTAATTGTCGATGAACTTATTGACGAAATTCTGGAAGCTGATGCACTCCCTTCAGGTGTGTGTGACGAGATTATCGATGCGCAAGGCCATTATCTGATACCAGGAGTGATTGACGACCATGTTCATTTCCGCGATCCTGGGCTGACTCATAAAGCGGATATGCATACAGAAAGTATAGCAGCTGTGGCTGGAGGTGTGACCAGCTACATGGATATGCCCAACACCAATCCGCAAACAACCACCATCGAAGCACTGAATGATAAATTTGCCGATGCAGCCCAAAAGAGTGTGGCCAACTATTCTTTCTATTTCGGAGCAACAAACAACAACGAAGGAGTATTGGCACATTTGGACAAGAAACGAGTGTGTGGTATCAAATTGTTCATGGGTTCCAGTACAGGAAACATGTTGGTAGACCGCATGGATTCTTTGAAATATATCTTTGCCCATGCTGGTATGCTGATTGCTACCCATTGCGAAGCCCAAGATATTATCAACGAAAACATTGCCAGTTATAAAGGTAAGTACGATGAAGATCTTGACATCAAGTATCACCCATTGATACGCGATGAAAGAGCCTGTTATGAATCATCGGCCTTAGCCGTAAAATTGGCTAAGGAAACCGGTGCACGTCTTCATATCATGCACATCAGTACCTCCAAGGAATTGGAGTTATTGGAAGACAAACCGTTGACAGAGAAGAAGATTACCGCCGAAGTATGTGTATCACACCTGTACTTCTGCGACAAGGATTATGAACATTTGGGTGCTCGCATCAAATGTAATCCTGCCATTAAGTCTGAGGCCGACCGCAATGCTTTACGGAAAGCTACCGGCACCCATCTGATTGATGTGATAGGTACCGACCATGCTCCCCATCTTTTGTCCGAAAAGCAAGGAGGTGCCTTGAAAGCAGTATCGGGTATGCCTATGATTCAATTCTCCCTTGTAGCTGTGATGGAATTGATGCACCAGGGAATACTCACCATGGAACAAGTAGTGGAAAAGATGTGTCATGCACCCGCTACCTTATATCAAGTAGAGAAACGCGGATTTATCCGAAAGGGCTATTATGCAGACATGGTCCTCGTAAATCCTGATACACTTTGGACAGTTAGCCCTGAATGTATTATGAGCAAATGTGGATGGAGCCCGATGCTTGGACAAACTTTCCATTCGAAAGTAGAAAAGACATTTGTCAATGGACATTTGGTATATCAAGAAGGAAAAGTGGATGAAAACTATCGTGGACAGGCCTTAACGTTCGACCGGATATGAGAATGATTTTCCAATTGTTTCTCTTTTTCCTGGTTTTGATGATATTACCCGATTGGTATATCTATCGAAACTACATCAGCAAGTGCACCCACAAGTGGGTGCGCCGCCTTTATTGGTTACCCTCTGCAGCTCTCCTATTGGGCATGGTATGCATATTCTTGAGATTCGAGCCAAGACCACATGCCATGAATACCCTGAGCACATTTCTTATTGTCTTTCTATGCATCTGTGTACCCAAGGCAGTCTTTACACTCACCTCTTTGCTTTTCCGCTTCATGGCACGCCTATTGAATCGTAGTTTTTATGAAAGTTGGTTGGCTGGAGGCATTGCTTTATATACTTTTGGATTTCTGTTATTTGGAGGCATCTATGGAAAGGAACATTTCCAAGTAAAGGAAGTATCCATTCAATCGGCCGATGTGCCCCAAGGCTTTGATGGATACCGCATTGTCCAACTATCAGACATCCACTCGGGCAGTTGGACGGGAAATCCTGAAGGCTTACAGAAAGCAGTAGACAAGATAAATGCACTCCACCCCGATTTGATAGTCTTTACAGGCGATTTGGTGAATAATTTGGCGACCGAGCTTGATGAGTTCATGCCCGTCTTGTCACAACTCAAAGCCAAGGATGGTGTATATTCTGTATTGGGCAATCACGATTATTCCTTATATATACATTGGGAAGACAAGAACGACCAACAAGCCAACCTGGACAGTTTGAAGTCGAAAGAAGCTGCTATGGGATGGACTTTGCTCAACAACAGTCATGTAAAGCTATATCACAACAACGATAGCATAGCCCTTATTGGGGTAGAGAATAGTGGTAAACCTCCTTTCCCCAATTATGGAGATTTGAAGGGAGCCATGCAAGGTACTGAAGGCATGTTCAAGATATTACTCAGTCACGACCCCACCCATTGGCGTAGAGAAGTACTGCCCCAAACCGATATCCAGCTGATGCTTGCCGGCCATACCCATGCCATGCAAACCAAGTTGTTCGGCTTCTCCCCTTCACGCTTTGTATATCCCGAACACGATGGACTATACAAGGAAAACGGACAGATGCTCTATGTAAACATCGGATTGGGCTACCTCATGTTCCCCATGCGTTTGGGAGCTTGGCCAGAGATTACCTTGCTCACATTAGAGAAAGAATAAGTTTTCTATTCATCCTTATTTATAGGTCCATCTTTCTTATTTGAAGGAACAGCCAACTTTTTTCTCAACCATATGGGGTGGTCAAATGTTTTTTATTATTAAATTTGGCCACCTTTTAAAATATGCACCATGAAGATACTATATATTATCTATCAAATTCTTGTTTCGCCCATCTTGTTGGTATTGACTATTCTTACCGCTCTCACCACCATTGTGGGCTGTTGGTTGGGCAATGGCCATGTGTGGGGCTATTATCCGGCTAAGATTTGGTCGCGCTTGTTCTGCTATGTATTGTTGCTTCCTGTCAAGATCACCCGCAACCCCAATGTACACAACAAGACCTCGTATGTCTTTGTGGCCAATCACCAAGGTGCATTCGATATCTTTTTGATTTATGGTTTCTTAAACCATAATTTCAAGTGGATGATGAAGAAGAGCCTCCGAAAGAATCCTTTCATAGGCAAGGCATGCGAATCGGCCGGACACATTTTTGTAGACAAGTCGGGTCCGAAGAAGATTATGGCCACCATTGAACATGCCCGTCATACCCTTACAGATGGCATGTCGTTGGTTGTATTCCCCGAAGGTTCGCGAAGCTTTACCGGTCACATGGCCGATTTCAAGAAAGGTGCCTTCATGCTGGCCGACGAACTTCAGTTACCGGTAGTGCCTCTCACCATCAGCGGTTCTTTCAATATCCTTCCCCGCACAGGTAAATACTTGTGTTGGCATCCGCTTTCATTGACCATCCACGACCCCATCTACCCTACTTGTCAAGGTCCAGAAAACTTGAAGCATCTGGCCGAATCGTCTTATCAGGTGATTGAGGCTGCTTTGCCTGATGAGTACAAGGGAAAGGTAATGAATCCCGACCAATAATGAACTTTTCCTCCGGCAGAGTGTTCTTACTCCATACTAACCCTTAACCAGTAAGAATATGATGACCGAGAGACTTAAAAAAGCAATCAACGAACAGATGAACGCCGAACTTTGGTCGGCCAATCTTTATTTGTCCATGTCCTTCTACCTCAAGAAAGAAGGATATGATGGTTTTGCCCATTGGATGTTCAAGCAATATGAAGAAGAAGTGCAACATGCCACTCAGATGGCCCATTACCTCATTAAACGCGAGGCCACTCCCAAGATTGACAAGATTGATGTGGTTCCACAAAGTTGGGGCACAGTGACCGAAGCATTCGAAGATACCTACAAGCACGAACGCCATGTGAGCCAACTCATTGATTTATTGGTAAAGATTGCTGCTGAAGAAAAAGACAATGCCACCCAAGATTTCTTATGGGGATTTGTACGCGAACAAGTAGAAGAAGAAGCTACCGTATTGGCTATTGTCGAAAAGCTAAGAAAGGCAGGCGAAGCAGGCATTCTCGTGATGGATGCCCAGCTACATACACGCTGATTATTCCATCTCCTTCAATTTTTCCATATTTTCACGAGCCACCTTCATGTATTCCTTAATCATGGGGTGGTTCTGGAAAGATGCCGGTGCCTCGTTCACAATCTCTTCCACTACAGGAGTGAGCACCGGATATGGAAAACTGTTACATAGCATAAGGAATACACCAGGTCCCAGCACATTCTCGTAATTGGCTTGAATGAATTCCTTGGCCAGTTTGTTCATCTCTTCCGAAATCTTCTCGCGTTCCTTCGTCATTTCCACTTCGATTTCTTCCGATGACTTTCCATCCATAATCATTCGGCTTTCCATGCGTTCCACTTCATAAGCACGGTCGTCCAAAGAATTCTTCTTTCCTACAAACTCATACAGACAATCGTTCAGTGGGGTGCCGGTTACCTTTATAATTGCATTGTCTATCAATATCTCAATATTCCCCTTCTCCATCACAAACGGCATGATGCTTTGATCGTCCATGTATAACGAAGCAATGAATGTAGAATCTACCGGTCCGTTCATCGAGAATAATCCATGAACCACTTCTGCCGAATCCACATTAATCATCTTATCACCTTGGGGCACCTTTACAAACAACATTTTTCCATCCAAACGGGATACCGACGAACTACCATTAATCTGGTATTCGCTGGCACACGAAGAAAAGGCCAACAAGGAAACAATTAATAATATCAATTTATTTATAGACATCAGGACATAGTTTTCATTTTACGCTTGCAAAAATACAATGTATAATTTTACTACAGAAACTTTTTATCATTATTTAAAACTAATAAAAGTTTTATAGGGAAGTAAACAAAGTTATCAATAGTTCCTCTTTTTTTCGTATTTTTGTCGCAACTATTACAGAAATATAACTTTTAGATAAAAACAAGATGAAAATGAAAACATTCAAATCATTTTTCATTGCACTTTTTTGTGCGATGTTCCTTCCGGCTCAGGCCGACGAAGGTATGTGGTTGCTCCAATTGATGCAGGAACAACACTTGGCCGACCGCATGAAAGCTCAGGGACTTTTGCTCGAAGCCGATGACATCTATAGTCCAAACAAAATCTCCCTGAAGGATGCAGTAGGTATCTTTGGAGGAGGATGTACTGGCGAAATCATCTCGCCCGACGGATTGATTCTCACCAACCACCACTGTGGTTATGGTGCCATCCAGCAACACAGCTCGGTTGAGCACGATTACCTCACCCATGGTTTCTGGGCCAAGAACCGCAAGGAAGAGCTTGCCACTCCGGGCTTGAAGTTCCGCTTCGTAGAACGCATTGTCGATGTTACCGACAAGGTGAATGCCAAGATCAAGGCTGGCGAAGTGAAGGAAGAAGAAGCCTTCGGTCGTCCATTCCTTGCCAAGTTTGCTGCCGAAGAATACAAGGCCAGCGATTTGAACGGTAAAGCCGGAATCAGCGCACAGTGCCTCCCCTTCTATGCCGGCAACAAGTTCTACCTCATTTACTTGAAGACTTATAGCGACGTGCGCATGGTAGCTGCTCCTCCCAGCTCTATCGGTAAGTTTGGTGGTGAAACAGACAACTGGATGTGGCCGCGCCACACTTGCGACTTCTCTGTATTCCGCATCTATGCCGATGCCAATGGAGAACCTGCAGAATATAGCGAAAGCAATGTGCCTTTGAAGGTGAAGAAGCACCTCGCCATCTCACTCAAGGGTATTCAGGAAGGCGATTATGCCATGATTATGGGCTTCCCGGGCAGCACCGACCGTTACCTTACTCAGAGCGAAGTGAAGCAACGCATGACTGCTACCAACGAGCCTCGCATCCTCATCCGCGAAACTCGTCAGGCTGTATTGAAGGAAGAAATGGCTGCCAGCGACAAGGTTCGTATCCAGTATGCCAGCAAGTATGCCAGCAGCTCCAACTATTGGAAGAACTCCATCGGTATGAACAAGGCCATCATCGACAATAAGGTGCTCGAAACCAAGGCCGAACAAGAAGCACGCTTCGCCAAGTTCGCACAAGAAAAGGGCAATGCCGACTATGCCAAGGTGGTGAGCCAAATCGATGCCATCATCGAAAAGAGCAACCCCTGGTTGTACCAATACACTTGCTTCAACGAAATCTTGCGCAACGGCATCGAGTTCTCTATCCCATCGAACAACCTCGACAGCCTCCGCGCTGCAATCGTGAAGAAGGACAAGGCCGGTATCCAGAAGTTCAGCGACCGTTTGCGCTTGGCTTTCAAGCACATCCGCAACAAGGACTATGACCATGAAGTAGACCGCAAGGTGGCCAAGGCTCTCCTCCCACTCTATGCTCAGATGGTTGAGGCCGACCAACTCCCAGCGTTCTACCAAACCATCCAGAACAAGTTCAAGGGCGATTATAACGCTTATGTAGATGCCCTTTATGATACTTCTATCTATGGTAGCGAAGCCAACCTTAACAAGTTCCTCAAGAAGCCTACTGTGAAGGCTATTGACAACGACTTGATGAAGGATTTCGTAGAAGCCAAGTACGAATTGGGCGACCGTGTGATGGAAGGTTATGCTGCTTCTATGGAAGGCATCGACCTGCTTCACAAGACTTATGTGCGTGGCCTTTGCGAAATGTATGCTCCAGAACCAAAGGCTCCGGATGCTAACTTCACCATCCGTTTGACTTATGGTAACATCAAGCCTTACGACCCTAAGGATGGTGTGCACTACAAATACTACACCACTTTGAAGGGTGTGATGGAAAAGGAAGATCCTACCAACCCTGAATTCGTGGTGCCTGCCAAGTTGAAGGAATTGTACGAAACCAAGAACTTCGGCCGTTATGCCATGGCCAATGGCGAAATGCCGGCTTGTTTCCTCACTACCAACGACATCACCGGCGGTAACTCGGGCTCACCGGTTATCAACGGCAATGGCGAATTGATTGGTTGTGCCTTCGATGGCAACTGGGAATCGCTCAGTGGCGACATCAACTTCGATGACAATCTCCAGCGTTGTATCGCAGTAGATATCCGCTACATCCTCTTCATCATCGACAAGTTGGGCGATTGCGGTCACCTCATCAACGAAATGACGATTGTGGAATAAGCACAATCTGTAAGTTTTCATCATAATGTCATCCTGAGCAAAGCGAAGGATCTGATAAGCGCCAGTCAACATGTATTCAGATTCTTCACTTCGTTCAGGATGATTTTTTTACAGCCCCATGCATGAGGTCACCCCGAAGGTGGTTGCAATGGCGGTTAAAATAGTGATTACTACTTGGAGAATCTTTCCCCACATGCTTTTGTTGTTGTTTTCGTTGTTGCTCATAATAGTTTAGTTTTTAGTTAATGGTTTCATTTTTTTAGGCACGGATTTTTTCGGACAAAGTCCTCAACAACACGTCACGGATTTCACGGATTTTTCAGGTCCTTGTGTTTCCGTAGTCGTTCCGACTGATGCGATGACACGGATTTTAGTTTATGTCATCCATATTTATTCCTCCTCTTGTTTATAGAGGGAGAGTCTGTAAAAAATCTGTGTCATCCAAACAAGCCGAAGGCTTAAGAAAAGCAGAGGATGGGTTCCGTGCAATCCGTGTCATCCGTGCCTAAAAAAAGAACTCATCGCATTACTAAGAAGAAAACGTCGTTTTACGGCCGATAATGCGTCGTTTTCTCCCTTTCGTAATGCAAAGATAATGCAAGCCGAGAGCCCATTGTCCGCCAACGTCCGCCAATGTCCGCCAACTTTTGTATTTGTTTGTAAATATGGTAATTATTCATTATATTTGCATCATCATTCAACAATCAAAAATCCTGTTTTCCATGTTTACACCCCGTACTTATCTCAAAAGCGAACTCGCCATGCTCTATGCACCCGACAGCTGTATAGACACCGCCGTTAAAAACCTTTATCGATGGATTCACCATTGTCAGCCCCTTTGCCGAGACCTGGAGAAAATGAACTACAATCCCCGCCGGAAACATTTCATGAAGCGCGAGGTAGAAGCCATTGTTCACCACTTGGGAGAGCCTTAACGCGGCTCCCCTCCTCTTTTACCCAACCATAAAAGTATTTACAACCACAAACATCAACTCGCCATCACTACCAATGTAGAATAGGCCAATTCCCCTATCACCCCGATAAAAACACTCATTACACTCAGTAAATTCAGTATATTTTTTGAGTACTCCAT
>JAFUNS010000019.1 GCA_017472925.1 Bacteroides sp.
CACCGGAAAGTATTACGACCCCAGCCAGTTCATCGACTATAAGGCCGATGTAGAGAAACCTCTTCCTATGATATTCCAGAGCGGTTATCTTACCATCAAGGATTGCGACATGGAATTGAATTCCTATTTACTGGATTTCCCTAACAACGAAGTGAAAAAGGGATTCGTCACTATGGTAGCCGCTGATTATCTGAAGCCGAGGACCGAAGCCGGAAGTTGGGCCATCGAATCGGTCAAAGCCTTGAAAGCAGGCGATACGGAAAAGTTCCGCAAACTGCTCACCTCATTCCTGGCCGACATTCCTTACACCATGCGCCGCAAGGAAGACGAACGCGAGCGTGAACGCTACTTCCACTACACATTCTACCTGCTGATGCGCATGATAAGTTGCTATACTGTCTATACCGAAAAGCAACAGAGCGAAGGACGGGTAGACTGCATCGTAGAAACTCCCGACTACATCTACATTTTCGAGTTCAAATTAGACGGAACTGCCGATGAAGCTTTGGCGCAGATAGAAGAGAAAGGCTATGCCCGCCCCTACGAGGCGGACAATCGCCCATTATATAAAATTGGTGTCAGCTTCTCGTCTGAAACGGGAACCGTCAGTGATTGGAAGATTTCTTCCTCGATGTAAAAGGGATGTTACTGTTTTACCATCCCCTTTACTTCTTCCCACATACCTTCAATGGTGTAGGAATGGATTTTTACATTGTTCTTCTATTTTAAATCATATCTTACCATATATTCATCATTAGTTTTCTCATCCATGACGAGTCCCCAAATAGCACGGTCTTCATTATCAACGAACAAAGTTAAAATATCCTTATCCAACAAATATTTTTTTCGTAAAACTCCATCCCAATCATATACAAAGACCTCATTCGTATAAATATAATAGCTTGAAGGATGATTGTTACTCAAATAGTCTCCAGTAGTCCCCCTATCAGGCATTACATAGATATAATTAGATGAGACACAAGCGTCAAGCCCAGAGAAATTACTCCTATCATATTTAATATTCATTCCATCATCATCCGCTTTATACTTTGGATAAATATCAAATAATTTATGATGAGAAATTATACTATCTTCTTGAATAGAAAATATTTCGCCATATTTACCCACACCAGAGGCTGTAAAATACTTGTTTAAAAAAGGATGTTTTAATAAAATGCCATTAACTGCATATGCTTGTTGTTTTATATTATCGGCTCCCTCAAAGCCATCATTGGGCCACAGTCCCCAAATAGGAGTGAGAAAACCCGAATTTAGATTGAAACGGCCTAAATAGCTTCTAATGCCATCCTGTAAAAAAGTCGTTACTAAAGTGGAATCCGTTTCATAAACAATTTTAAGAAAATGTACATCTCGTTGTAACTGCTTAAATTCTTTATAAGTAGACTTATTCAACATGTCATGCCTATTTTTTAGATTAATCTGAAATCCTTTTTGAATATTAGGGTCATAAGTAAGAAAACACCCATTATTTAAACTATAAGCTTCAACTGACATTGTCAATTCATAAGGGCCATTCCCAAATGGCAAAAAATGATTTTGAAAAATCAAGCTATCACCCTTTATAGCATATATATCATATAGAGTCTTACATTTCCAAGTCGGGAATATAAGAAAGCTATCCATTTTTGCTATAACTTTATGACCAATTAACAATGAATCAGTCTTAAGAATTTGAGACTTTAACGAGATGAATGGCATTTTTTCTTCTACTCCCTTTGAGCATGAAAAAAATAAGCCCAATCCACATAAAAAACATATAAAACGAATTCCTTTCATAAAAGTAATAACTTATCTATAGTTTTTCAAATCAAATTCCGTACGTTGCTGTGTTTGCCCTGAAACCAATTTAACTATATAAGTACAATATTCGTCTTTTTGCATTACACAAGGGAGATTTACAACAGCTTCTCCTGAAGCCAACGCTTCCACATTAGCCAAAGCAAATTCTGACATACCATTTATTACTGATTGCGACTGATATACATTATAGCCTGCAACAGCTGCTACTACTGCCATAAAGGCTACTTTTACATATTTTTTCATGTTGATTCTTTTTAATTCGTTAATATCATATTTTTTTTATTTCGAGAAGTAAATTTACATCATTCACAAATTACCTCCTAATTTTTCCACTGACAATTACTTACCAAACTGACTTCTTTCGATGGAATGGACATTATTTGATAACTCTTTAACTTCTTCCCGCATCTCATCAATAGCACGGGAATGCACTTTCGGTTCCGTTTCCAATACCATCCTTATAGCCCAATCCATCTTTTCGGAAGTCCTTTTTATGATGTCATCCTGATCGAAGCGAAGGATCTGTATACGTATACAGATTCTTCCTCCTTACAGTCGTCAGAATGACAAGAGTAAAACACATAAACACAAACCGGCAGCACCATCGCCAAGTACCCCATATAAGGTCCCGGATTATAGAAGCTCCCCGTCAAGGCATACAGGCTATGGTTGGACACCGAAAACCCATAGAGCTGACGGAAGCCCAAGAAGGCTTCGTAGCCACCTATCATTATCAGACATACAATAACTATCTGTACAACTATCCCTGTCCGCATCACTCAATCCGTTTCATAATTCTGTCCCATCTCTCTTTTTCAGTAACCGGATGAACCGATTTCCATATATATATCGCCCGACCCACTATAAACGGTTCAGGCAACAAGCCCCAATAGCGGGAATCCTGAGAATTCATGACATGATCACCCGTTGTAAAATAATAGTTCTCCTTAAAGCGGTAGTCCGTTATCAAACTATCACCTAAAAGAATGCTGTCCCCCTTTATATATAGCGACTTTTTCTGTCCATGTTCTTATTTAAAGTAAAGTTTCAGCAAACAAGGATTGTCATCCTCTTTCATAGATTCCAGTTTCTGATATTCAGATGCAGGAAGAATGGATTTATAAATATTCCTATTCTGATGGGACACAACCGACATCATGTATTTTTCCGTAAATAAGCGAGGGAATATTTTTAAATCTTGCTTATTACCCAAAATAAAATACCGCCCATCTGTTTTCCGATAGAAGATATTCACATCACGTTTGTTATTAAAGCGTAAACATGTATAATAATATTTATCATTTTCTGCATATTTAACTTGCCAATATGGAACTATCCCCTCATTAATATAATTTCGTAACAATTCTTCTTCTTCATTGATATTCTTATTTTTATATGTTAAATTAAAATCGTGCATATTATAATTATTCGAACCAAAATCCCAGCGATAAGCTAAACCTATAGTATCCTTTGAAATTTTATACACATTACCATTTTCTATAGTTTGGCCGTAATATATATCATTATTGTACGAATATAGATTTCTTGAGTATTTTTTCACTATAGAAGCACCCTTTACAAATTGTTTAACAAGTTCCAATGTTCCTGAATCTAAAATAGAAATACAATCTGTTTCGTTGTTGTGAGGAATAGTCCATGTAACTATATAGTCATTTACATTAAACAAAGCTTGATAGTTCAATTTATCATGAGGAAGAAATCTCTTTTCAATAAAACACCCACTAGTCGTATACTCTAATATAGTACTGAATGCTGTCAATAATTGAATTCTTTCACGTTTTTCATCGATGGATATAGAACTTAACCACGAATATTCGCCTGGTCCATTACCCATTCGACCGATATTACGTATAAATTTTCCATCCATATTAAAAGAAAAAACTTTCTGTCTATCTATATCATAGATATAGATGATATCCTCAAATATTTGAATCTCTTTCGGATAAACGACGAATGAACTATCAGTTGTTTCCAAAGGTATTATTTCTATTTTGGAAAAGACATCATTTACGTCTGCTTCAATAGAATCTAAATCTACAAACAATGTTTTACAATATTCTTTATTATTTTTGTCTTCACATCCTGCCAAAAGCAATACTACTAAAATTAAAAAAATAATTATAATCATAACATACAATTTAAATTGGGAAAAGGAGGTGCATTCTATGTTTTCATGCAATTAAACATAGAATACACATTCTCTATTTCGTATTCAATGTGTACTTGAGAATAGTTGGTGGTTCCTCTAATGATTTTCTAGAAGCACAATAAAGATATTTTTCTGAACGATCTATAGAAATAGAATATACATAACGATCCACCTTATAATTACATAATAGATTTCCCGAATAATCTAATTTAAAAATCTCTACTGGCAACAAATTTGTTGGATCAAAATATTCCGTACCTTGATAAACCAGATAAATATGTTTTTCGGTAAGGTAGTAATCAATATACGATGTGTAAAACTTTTCACCTTCAAAAGTAACAAAAGCAACAGGTGCTTTTATTTCTTTTCGTGTATAAGAAGGTCTGAAATTATCAGGACCACTTAAAGAACCTATCTGACATAATGAGTCGTTGTATATACGAATAATATCACGATGCATATCAAGCGACCATATATGATTAGTATCAGGGTGGGTGAATAAAAGAGAACCATTGACAGAAGCCACCATAAATGGATAATCATTAATTCCCTTACCATTATCCTCACCACGTTTCAACACCATCAACGGTGCATCTACAACGCTAAAATTCGGATCTTCCAGATACCACATGTGACAACCTACGTAGCGATTATCTGACATTAAACAAATATCCGCTCCTATAGAAATTTCTGAAGATAGTTTAAAAGAGGAAGAAGGTTTAAAAACGTTATTTTGTAACAAGGTTGATAAATCTGTCACATAACATAGATTAGTGCTTAAGTCGCGCAAAAAGAAAGTTTCGTTTTGATTGTCATGCAGACTCATTGAACAAGAAAGCATTTCACCGGGACCATTCCCCCTATTTATATGTCTTTTTACAGCGGTTAGAGAATTTAAAGAATACACTTCAAGTAAATAATCACATACAGGTTGATTATCTACAATCAAAAGACTATCGTTCATAACACGAAAACTCGCGGGATATAATAAATCCTTAATAACTATTTCCTCTGGATTAGATAATGTTTTGGTTTCTTTAAAATCCTCTCTAGAGAAAACAAGTTCATTCTCGATTTTATTTGTCGATTTGTCACATCCATTCATCACAAAGGTAATCATTACCAATAAAAGTCTTTTAATTTTATTCATCACAATACATATTTTAATTTACCAATTTCATAATCAGCATCCTTAAAGATGCAATAAATCATTGAATGAGGGATAAAAGTATATGCGTTTTCATGGAGTGCAAATATAGTACAAAATGTAACACATCGCACAAAACACACCCTCAATTTGTTTTTCGGAAAAGGAGCATGGAAGCAAGAAAGCCAGCTTTACAGCTGGCTTTCTCCTTCTATATATTGTTCCAAGAACATATTCTCTCCATCGAAAACGGCATAGGAGAACTCGTGTATCCAATCACCTAAGATAAGCATCCGCGAGGAATGGCTGAGCATCAAATCAAGCATGATGTGCCGATGGCCATACATAAAGAAATTAATCTGGGGATGTTCCTTAAGGTACTCTTTGGTGTAAATAACCAAGGGTTCTTCTTTCTCACCCTGATAATCGGGTTCCTTTCCTCCCTCACGCTTCAATCGGCTATGTTTGGCCCATTCCAAACCAAAGTCGACTGCCCATCGGGGATGGATGGTGGAAAACAGACGCTGCAAAGTGGTGCTATGAAACATGGCACGCAGGAGCTTGAATTTCCAATCCTTATCTCCCAAGCCATCGCCATGGGCCAGATAGAACTCCTTTCCGTAGATTTCACAATTCAACGGCTGACGGTGAATGACCACTCCACATTCCTTTTCCAAGTAATCGCCACACCAAATATCATGGTTCCCTATAAAGAAATGAACTTCCACCCCTCTGTCGGTCAGCTCGGAGAGCTTTCCCAAGAAACGGGTATAGCCTTTGGGCACTACCAATTTATATTCGTACCAGAAGTCGAACATATCGCCCAGGAAATAAACGGCTGCCGCATGGTTCTTGATGCTGTCAAGGAAGTTCACCAAGCGTCGTTCCTGAGTTCGAGCATGGGGTATGGCTCTGGAACCTAAATGGGCATCGGATAAAAAGTAGACTTTCTTCATCTATCCGGCTATTAAAGGAATCCCAATTCCAGTTTGGCTTCTTCACTCATCATGTCCTTGTCCCATTCGGGCTCAAAGACCAGGTTCACAACGGCCTGTGTCACTCCTTCCACCGAATCGACCTTCTGGCGTACATCTTCCATAATGAAATCGGCTGCCGGACAGTTGGGAGCGGTCAGTGTCATATCAATAACGGCTTCGCCATCGTCTTGCAAATCAATTCTATAAATCAGTCCCAAATCGTAGATGTTGACCGGTATTTCGGGGTCGTACACCGTTTTGAGCATATCGATGATTCTTTCTTCAATCTTCAAACGTTCTTCTGTATTCATAATACTCTTCTATATTTACGGCTGCAAATATACAATTTATTTGTTATTTGCGGTTCGTTGTACCCGTTTGAATATCTTTTCTCCATTGGATACCTCCAAAATCAAGCCTTCAAAATTCACGTTATCGGCATGGGCTACACTCAAGCCACGCTCAGCCTTGACATACATGTTTTCAAAGAAGAAGGCATCGGGGCCGAAGGGGGCATCCTTAAAGCCATACATGGTTCCTACGCTCTTGGCCTCGCCACGGATATTCTTGAAACGGATGTTACGGAGAACGGTCAATTGCTCGGCTGCCGGGAGCAACGGGGGAACCATGCGCCATTCCATATTGATATCGAAAATGGCACGGGCACCCGAGATGTCGATATCTTCAAAGGTGATGTTCTCTACCACGCCCCCTCTGCTGGGCTGGCTCTTGAAACGAAGCGGACTCCAGTTTTCATTATCCATCACACACTTGCGTATAACCACATTGCGAATGCATCCGCTTATTTCGCTACCCATAGCCACACCGCCATGTCCGTAAGCGAAATGACAGTTCTCAATTAGGATGTTTTCACTGGGACGAGCCACTCTGCGTCCGTCGATATCCTTACCCGACTTGATGGAGATACAGTCATCGTGCGCCTCAATACGCACATTGTTCACATACACGTCGCTGGAAGAGTCAATGTCTATACCATCCGAACTGGGTATGTATTCCAACGCACGGATATCTGTACCTTCAACCTTAAACCCATCGGTATACAGGATATGCAAGCACCAGGAAGCCTGATTGACCAGCTTCAAGCCGGAGACCTCACCTCCCGGACAATTGGTAAAACAAATCATACGGGGACGACCGCTATCACCAAAAGGAATCTTTTTCCATTCCACACCCTTACCGTCTATGGTACCTTTACCGCTAAGCTTGACATTCTCGGAGTTATCGAAATTAAGGAAAGCACAACGCCAAGGGCGCTCAATCCCTTCGAAACGGGTCTTGATAACCGGGAAATCTTCCGGACGGACGGTACTGACCAAGGTGGCTCCCTCTTCAATGTGGAAGTTCACTCCCCGTGGAAAGAACAAAGCTCCACTTTGGTATTGGCCGGCCGGCATAAGTACCGTACCTCCTCCGTTCTGATGAGCCTGGTCAATAATAGCCTGAATCTGCTTGGTAACAACACTACCGTCGTTCTTTACTCCCAGTTCTGTAAGGTTATAGACCTTATCGCTTGGGGTAATGGTGATAATCTTGCTTTCCCAAGGAGCCAATTTGAAGGTGAGTTCGGTCTTGCCGTCCACTACCTTGAATGGAATTTCACTGATGCTTCCATCATTGGCATTCCATTCTTTCACTACACCCACCTTATCAAAATGGGCGGTAAAGGAGGCTTCCTTCTCACCTTCATTGAAAAGGAAATAGAGAATGCCATCGGGCATCACCCGACGGGTATAGCGAACAAAATCGGTAGGCAAGGATTCTTCTTGCGCCGGTTGTCTACGGGCATTCAAGCGACGATGGTTCTTCTGTGCGGTCTGCAGGATAGTCATCTCTGCCTCGGGCATGGCCGAAGCCACTTGAACAGTCCAAGTCAAAGACGGTTCATAATACGCATCGGGCATATCGGGTACAGGCTGAGGTGCTGTGAAAGTGCCATCGACCAGCATGGTAGGCTTGCGCCCCCAGAAAAGCACTTTACCTCCGCGCGCCTCAAATTCTTCAATCTTCTTCCAAGCGGTGGCCGAAAGGACATCGACCGAAGGAATAACCAATGTATAATAACGCTGTCCACTGTTATTTTCCAAATAACCGGGTCCTACTTTCAACGCTTCGGCAAAGGCGTCATCGTTCAGGTAATCAAAATCGCGTTGTTGCTTCAGCAGTTCCTGAGTGAGTGTTACCAAATCATTATATACGGTATTGTTGCCCAACCACAAAGAGCTTGTGGGATAGTACATGGCTATCCGCGCTCCCGGTTTGCCCAAAGACATCAAGTAAGTGGCACGATTGGTGTATTCGTTGAGTCCCTTCATGCCGGGATCGGTCATCCAGTTCTTATTCTTTGAACCAGCCATCCAGAACATGAACTCAAAGAAGTTGATTCCGCGCACAATCTGATGGTCGACCACATACTTGGCCTGAGGAATAGTGGGCGAAATGTTATAGGCTGCAAAACTCTCACTAAAGGAGCGGGGCTTTCCATACACATGAGCTACCGAAGAGGCCAATTTAGGGAAATCGTTGATGGTTTCCGGCCAGATTTGATTCCAGATGGCATCTACCCCCGGTATCTGTACCCGACTGAGGTTGCGGAAGAAATCGCCTTCGGCTCTCACGCAAACAGGCATGTTATGCTCATTATTCAAATGGGTGATATGTGCCAAACCGTTTTCTTCACACCATTCGGCCTGTTGCTGGAAGAAGTGGGTTGCAAACAATTCCGACCATACATCCCAATAGTCGGCTTTTACCCGCTGTTCCTTCAGGGTGAGCCTACGGGTAAAGAAGGAAGCCAAATAAGGTGAAGGGTCATATCCTTTCTGCTTCTTGAACACTTCGATGATAGCCGGTGTCCAAGGGGTATGCGCATAATCGGGTTCATCGCCACGGAAGCCCAACACGGTTGTGCCCAAATCGCGACCCAAATATTTCTTGTATTGTTCATGGGTCCAATCGATAAACTGACGCACGGCAGCCGGATTCATATAGTCGCACAACGAATTGGTGGCATCTTTACCACCGGTAGGATTATTCACCGCACGAGTGACAGCGGTTCTAAATTCCGGACGTACCAACAAGATGTTCCATTCATCCAATCCTGCCTGGAAACTGATCTTTCCATCCTTAATCTCGACCATGCGATTGGGAGCACCCGACCGGCTCACCGCAACGGCGCTAATCACTCCCTCCGGAACGTCCTGTTCCTGGATGCTGGCTGCTTTTTCGACTTTGATGGTATCGCATACCACAATGGCCTGCATTCTTAATTCGGGGCGTTCCTTGGAGAACTTACCGCCAGCAAAGCCACTGGGATACTTCCCTTCATCAATAAGCCATACCTTCAAGCCCCGTTTCTTAGCCTCTTGTACAGCGGTACGTATACCCTTAAACCATCCATCGGAAAGGTATTCGTAAGGCAAGTGATAACCTGCTTCGAAAATAACGGAACGGAAACCTTTGCTCTTGATGGAGTCAAGGTCTTTCTGAATGGTCTTTTTATCCATTTTACCTTCCCAACCCCAAATGACATGACTGGCAAATTCAATGGGAGGTAAATTGAATTGCTCTTCGACTTCGGACAACGGAACTTGATGAATTCCTTCCCATGACTTTGTTTGGGCATATGTACTGACTGTCATCGCCCATACAGCCATCAGACAAATAGAAAAAAAGCGTTTCATATTTATTAGATATTATTTTGTTATTAAATTCTTCCTTCATCGGCATAGCTATAGAAGCAGCCGTCTACCAACACCACATGATCCACCAAACGGATATCCATAGCCAAACAAGCCTTGTGAAGCTGGTCGGTCAAACGGTCATCTTCCCTGCTGGGCCGTATATTACCCGAAGGATGATTGTGACAAAGAGCAATCCCTGCCGCCCGTTTCAACAGCGCCTCGCGCAATACACACCGTACATCAACCGCTGTAGCCGACAATCCGCCGGCGCTTATCTTCACCTTATCTATCACTTTCGATGCCTGGTTCAACAACAACACCCAACACTCTTCGGTAGGGAGGTCGCACATCAACGGATAGAAGCATTCATACACATCCTTAGAGCTAAGAATCTGCTTCCGCTCACGGACCTCTTCCTCCTTCCGGCGTTTACCCAATTCAGATGCGGCCAGAATAGTGATGGCCTTGGCCGGACCAATGCCTTTATACTTGCACAACTCATCAATAGAGGCTTTACCCAGTTCGTTCAGGTTGTTATGATAGTTGTTCAACACTTTCCGCATCAAATCTACCGCCGAATCCTCGGTATTCCCCGATCCTATCAAGATGGCCAACAATTCGGCATTGGAAAGCGAAGCCACTCCATGCAACATCATCTTTTCCCGCGGGCGATCTTCCTCCGCCCATTGGTTGATTGTCATCTTATTACTCATTTCAATTGGTGTTTTATACGTTTTGTGATAGCTAAATTACAGTGTATTCAATATGTAAAAGGCCTCATTTATAAAAATTCTTCTCAAAAGCCGAAAACTCATCCTTCCCACAAACACATCGTTTCCACCAGGCAATCAGGAAACCGGTTCCATATCCGGTGAGTTGTATAAACGAAGCCACTACGGACAACAAACCTATCTTGAGACTCTTGTTCTGTAGAGTAGAATCTATGCAGATAATCAAGGCAAACAAAAGCAACAACGAAAGGCTCCATCCGCAGACCAACGAAGCCAACAACAGGAACACGACTCCCAACGTGAAAACAGCAGGAAGCAGATGTACCACCTTCAGTGATTCAGGATACTTTTTATAGAGATTGATACGGGCAATACCCGAATTATGCACCTGCTTGAAGAACTTCTTCAAATCGGTACGACGTTTGTGCCACACCCACGCCTCGGGAAACAACCGACAGGCATATCCACCTTTGAAGATACGGATACTAAAGTCAATATCCTCGCCAAAGCGCATTTTAGAGAAGCCTCCCAATGCCTGATACACCGATTTTCTTACTCCCATATTGAAGCTACGCGGATAGAACTTGTCCATTTTCTTCTTGCCGCCACGAATGCCACCGGTAGTAAAGAACGATGTCATGGCATAGTTGATGGCTTTCTGTACATCGGTAAAAGACTCGTGCGCCCTATCGGGACCTCCAAAAGCATCCGCCTCCTTGCGTTGCAATTCTTTCTCCACCTCTTCCAGATACGTATCAGGAAGGATGCAATCCGAATCAAGAATAAGCATATACTCACCAGAAGCCCGTTCTACCCCATAGTTACGTGTCTGCCCCGGTCCGGAGTTATCCTTATAATAATAATGTACCAGAAGTTTATCGGCATATTTGTCCGTCACTTCCTTACAAGGTACGGAAGAACCATCTTCCACAACAATCACTTCAAAATTTCGCAACGTTTGCCTGGTGAGGCTATCCAATAATTCGTCCACCTCGTCCGGACGATTATATACAGGTATAATAAAAGAATACTTCATAACTTGCTCTTTGTTGCAAAGAAACAAAAAAAGGCAGAACTTCACAAGAAGTTCCGCCTTTTTGATGCTTATTAATCAATGTTTCTACATTAAGCCTTTACACGACCAACGTAAGAACCGTCACGAGTATCGATTTCGATAGTTTCACCCTCGTTGATGAACAAAGGGACACGTACTTCGGCACCTGATTCAACAGTTGCAGGCTTCAAAGTGTTAGTAGCTGTATCACCCTTCAAGCCCGGTTCTGTATAAGTAACCTTCAACTGAACCTTAACAGGAAGTTCACCATAAAGGATAGTTTCTGTAGAAGCATCAGAAACTACATCGATTACCATACCTTCAATCAAGAAATCAACACCTGTGATGAGTTCCTTGCCAATGGGCACTTGGTCGAATGTTTCCTGATTCATAAAGATATAGTCTTCACCTTCCATATACAGATATTGGTATGGACGACGTTCTACACGTACATCTTCCAACTTTTCACCGATATTGAAACGACGTTCCAACACGTAACCATTCACCACATCTTTCAACTTAGTACGCATGAAAGTGTTTCCCTTACCTGGTTTTACATGCAAGAAGTCGATACAGAAATACAATTTGCCGTCCATACGGATGGCTGTTCCGATTTTAATGTCTTGAGCATTAATCATACTTTTCTACCTTATATTTGATTATTATTTTTGATTATTTCGCCTTTTTCGAGTGCAAAAGTAATGTAAATCAGTAAAAAACGCAAAAAGAATTGCGGAAATTTTATTGAACTCTTTGTTTATTTCAAAAAAGTCACTAATTTTGCAGCCCGTTACGGATTGAATAATAACATAAAAAAGTATATATACAATGAAAAGAACATTCCAACCCTCTAACAGAAAGAGAAAAAACAAACACGGTTTCCGTGAAAGAATGGCAACTGCTAACGGTCGTCGCGTATTGGCCAGCCGTCGTGCTAAGGGCCGCAAGAAATTGACAGTATCTGACGAATATAATGGAACTAAGAAATAATCCGTTCAGAGACAGATAAAATAAAGTGGATGTGTAGCAATACATATCCACTTTTTTTTGGCACGATTTTTTACGCTTCGTCCAACAACACGTCACGGTTTGCATGGTACAAGTCATGTATATAACTACAAAATCCGTGTTAATCCGTGTAATCCGTGCCTGATTTTGAAGTAATTCAAAAAAAACATCGTATCTTTGACACCAAATAAACGTTTTTCAAATGATATCACTGAAAGAATTCTTTTCATTCAAACGCAACCGCTTCTTTTGGCTTAACCTGATAGCCATGATAGTGGTAGTAATAGGTGCCGCATGGGGCACATTGCACTGGTTGGACAACTATACCCGCCACGGACAATCCGTTACGGTTCCCAATGTGAAGGGACTACCTTTGCGAGCAGCCGAAAATGAAATCAACAAGTTAGGACTGAATGCCATAGCCATCGATTCCAATTATGTAAAAGGGATGCCGGCAGGTGCTGTCCTCGAACAAACTCCCGAAAGTAACTCAAAGGTGAAGGAAGGCCGTACCGTATACCTGACCATCAATACGGCCGATGTACCCAAGATTGCCATCCCCGATATTATAGACAACAGTTCTTCCAGACAAGCCGAAGCACGCTTGCGGGCCATGGGATTCAAGTTGACAGCCCCTGAGCTGATAGAAGGTGAAAAGGACTGGGTATATGGAGTGAAATACAAAGAGCATCAATTGATGTCGGGCGACAAGGTTCCCCGCGAATCGGTGCTTACCCTTTGTATAGGTGCCGGTGAGGACGGATTGCCCGGAGACTCCATACAAGGCGATTCCATCATTGTGCTGGACGACAAGCCGGTTGTGGATGACGAATGGTTCTAACTTAAATGCCCTAAGATGCAAGACTTTGTTGACGAAATAGATGATAATCTGGACGACCTGGAACCGATTGTAGAGAATCCGGCCGAACTTTATGAGCACTTCCGTGTGGTAGTGGACAAAGGACAGAAACAGGTACGCATAGACAAATACCTGTTCGAACGGTTGGTAAACTCATCGCGTAACCGTATCCAGAAAGCAGCCGATGCCGGATTCGTCATGGCCAACGGTAAGCCGGTAAAGAGCAGTTACAAGGTAAAACCAGGCGACGTACTTACTTTGATGCTTGATCGTCCCCGTTATGAAAACGACATCATCCCCGAAGATATACCTCTGAACGTGGTATATGAAGACGATGACCTGATGGTTATCAACAAGCCGGCCGGACTGGTGGTACACCCGGGATGTGGAAACTATCATGGCACTTTGGTCAATGCCATAGCCTGGCATTTGAAGGACAATCCCAAATACGACCCTAACGATCCACAAGTAGGACTGGTGCATCGTATAGACAAAGATACATCGGGATTGTTGGTTGTAGCCAAAACTCCAGACGCCAAGACGCATTTGGGATTGCAATTCTTCAACAAGACCACCAAGCGCAAGTACAATGCCTTAGTTTGGGGTACGGTAGAAAAAGACGAAGGTACCATTGAAGGAAATATCGGCCGTAACCCCAAAGACCGGATGCAGATGGCCGTACTGAGCGACCCTACCCAAGGCAAGCATGCCGTAACCCACTACAAGGTGCTGGAAAGACTGGGCTATGTCACTTTAGTGGAATGTGTACTTGAAACAGGACGTACCCACCAGATACGTGTTCACATGAAACACATTGGCCATACCTTGTTCAATGACGAGCGATATGGTGGTCATGAAATTCTGAAAGGAACTCACTTTAGCAAATATAAACAATTCGTAAACAACTGTTTCGACACTTGCCCCCGTCAGGCACTTCATGCCATGACATTGGGGTTTGTACACCCTCGTACCGGCCAGGAGATGTTCTTCACCTCCCCGCTTGCCGATGATATGGTGGAACTGATAGACAAGTGGAGAAACTATATAAGTAACAGAGAAGTATGAAAAAACGTACCATAGCTATCGTAGCCGGTGGAGACTCCAGCGAGCTTGTAGTCTCTCTGCGTAGCGCACAAGGAATCTATTCCTTTATAGACAAGGACAGATATAATCTCTATATCGTTGAGATGGAAGGCAAGCGTTGGGAAGTAGTGTTGCCCGACGGAAGTAAGACACCCATCGACCGCAATGATTTCAGTTTCGTAGAAAACGGAGAGAAGAAGAACTTCGATTTTGCCTACATCACCATTCACGGCACTCCCGGCGAAAACGGTATCTTGCAAGGTTACTTCGATTTGATAGGTATGCCCTACTCCAGTTGCAACGTATTGGTATCGGCCATCACCTTCAACAAGTTCACTTGCAACCAATATCTGAAAGGTTTCGGTATCCGCGTATCCGAATCATTGATTCTGCGCAAAGGCTTTGAAATACTGGACGAAGAAGTGATTAACAAAGTAGGCTTGCCATGCTTTATCAAGCCCAACGCCGGAGGTTCCAGCTTTGGTGTAACCAAAGTAAAGACCAAGGAAGACATACAGCCCGCCATCGAAAAGGCATTCAAAGAAAGCGACGAAGTGATGATTGAAGCCTTTATGAAAGGTACGGAAATTACTTGCGGATGCTACAAGACCAAGGACAAGGAAGTGGTATTTCCTATTACCGAAGTGGTAACGGGCAACGAATTCTTTGATTACGATGCCAAGTACAACGGCCAAGTTGAAGAAATTACTCCGGCACGTATCCCTGAAGAAACAGCCGAACGTGTACGACTGCTCACATCGGCTATCTATGACATTTTAGGTTGTTCGGGTATTATCCGTATCGACTACATCATTACCGAAGGCGAAAAGGTGAACCTGCTTGAGATCAACACCACACCGGGTATGACGGCTACCAGCTTCATTCCCCAACAAGTGCGTGCGGCAGGCCTTGACATCAAGAATGTAATGACCGATATTATTGAAGACAAATTCAATTAACTTTTAAATAGAAGAGCTATGAACATACCCGCTGAATTTGACGAAATTCGTCCGTATGCTCCCGAAGAGCTTCCCCAAGTGTATGAAGAACTGATAGCCGACCCTATGTTTCAAGCGGTAGTGGCACAAGCAATGCCCGGCATTCCTTTCGAAATGCTGGCTGCACAAATGCGCCAGTGCAAAACCAACTTGGATTTCCAGAAGGCTTTCTTCTACAAACTCTTGAAAGAACTGGTGAAGAAATGTGCCAAAGGAATTGAATTCGACTGCTCGGCCCTCGAAGACAAGTCTTTGAACTACACATTTATTTCCAATCATCGAGACATTATTCTTGATGCAGCCTTTCTGGATGTCCTGCTGGTAGATGAAGGTATGAACACCGTAGAAATCGCCATTGGCGACAATCTGCTCATCTATCCGTGGATCAAGAAACTGGTACGCATCAACAAATCGTTCATCGTGAAGCGTGGACTGAGTTTGCGTGAGCAGTTGCAATCTTCTATCCTCATGTCCAAATACATGCATTTTGCCATCACCGAAAAGCACGAAAACATTTGGATTGCCCAACGCCAGGGACGTGCCAAGGATTCAAACGACTTGACTCAGGACAGCATCCTGAAAATGATGACCATGGCCGGCGAAGGTGACATTATTGACCGATTGAAGGAAATGAACCTGGTACCGCTCTCGCTCTCCTACGAATACGACCCTTGCGACTATCTGAAAGCGAAAGAAGCCCAACAGAAACGGGATGATGCCAACTTCAAGAAGAGTCCGCAAGACGACCTCATCAATATGCAGACCGGACTTTACGGTTACAAAGGATACATCCATTTCCAAACGGCAAACTGCATCAACAAGGAGCTGGACGAAATCAAGCAACGTAACTTACCCAAGACCGAGGTGTATACAGTAATAGCCGAATTGATTGACAAATACATTCATCAGAACTACCACTTCTATCCGGGCAACTACATTGCACACGACCTATTATACAATAAGGAAGAGTTTGCCGACAAGTATACCGATGCCGACAAAGCTACCTTCAACCAATACATCGAAGGTCAGTTGGCCAAAGTAGATTTGCCCAACAAAGACGAAGCTTTCCTCCGTCAGTATATTTGGGCTACCTATGCCAATCCACTTTCTAACTATCTGAAAGCCGTTAACGGATGAAAGTGCTTCTGAAAATACTATCCACCTTCTTCATCGTAAGCCTGCTTTGCGCTTGCGGTGAAGAAGAATATGTATACCCCGACGTACTCACTGAGTTTGTCTGCTTGAAGACCAACGAACAAGGAAAAGGTGCACAGCTCATTACCGACGAGGGCAAGACTTGGGAAATACCAGAAAGCCAACGTCCGTCAGACAAGCTTACCCCCGACTCCATCTATCGGGTGGTCAGCAAATATGTACCCCTGCCCGATACAAAAGAAGCCGATGTCTATGCACTTCAATCTGTCATTGCTCCACTTCCTAAAGCCGAAAGTGAATTCGAAGATATACATACCGATGCCGTTACCATTCAAAGTATTTGGCGAAGCGGTGATTACCTGAACCTTATCCTTCAAGTCATGGTAAAGGACAAAGCCCATGAATTTGGGTTCATTGATGAAGGCATCACCACCAACGAAGATGGGAGCCGAACCTTAAAGCTTACCCTTTTTCACAATAGGGACAACGATGTAGAAGGCTTTTACCGGAAAGCCTATCTGTCCGTTCCTCTGTGGCATTATCAAGACGTATTAACCCCTGGCGACCTCATCACTTTCCAGCTCAACACATACAAGGAAGGAATGACCAGCCGTACCTTTATTTATTGACCTCATGATTAAGACCCTTTACTTTTTCCTGTTTGTAACCGTTTTTTCGTTGGGCATGTGGGCATGCACCGGCAAAGAAATAAAATACAAGAATCTGACATCCGCCCAATTCGAGCAACTGATTAAAGATTCAAACATTCAATTGGTGGATGTACGTACCGTAGCCGAGTATGGCGAAGGACACATCCCGAACAGCCTCAACATCAACGTGAAGGATGAAGCAGGCTTTCCGCTTGCCGTAGACGAATTACTGGACAAAGAAAAGCCGGTAGCGGTTTATTGCCGAAGCGGGCGCCGTAGCCGTACAGCTGCTGAGTTCTTGATAAAGAAAGGATTCAAGAAAGTCTATAACCTTGACAAAGGTATCCTGAACTGGATAGAAGAAGGACGGGAAATAGAGAAATAAAAAAGTCCGAAAACAACCTTCACATCTGTCACGGGATTACAAGTAATTGTAAGCCAGCAGGAAATGGTGAAGGATATCGTGTTTCACCCTCCTTCACATCTGTCACTTAAGAAACCGCCGTTTTCTTCATCGTAAACCGCCGTTTTCCCATCAAGAACTCGCCGTTTTACGAAAGCCATTCGGGATGGTGAAACTAATCTGCGAGTGTGAAGGATGTGAAAGATGGATTTTAGCCTTATCCTTCACCATTACGCTCTGATTTTATGAAAGTTACAGATGCGTGACAGATGTGAAGGATATTTTTACTATCTTTGCATCAATGAACATTAAACTTTAAAAACAAAACGAACAAAAAGAAAGAGAAATAAATATATATAGTATTAATTAGCGTTTGCTATTTATTCGAGATGCTCTGAAAATTTGGCGATTAGAAGATGCTTCATTACGAATAAGTTCAGTAAGCGCCTGCGCTTTTGCGTGGGCGGAACTTATCTATGAAGCGGGTCACGCCAAATACCTCAGAGCATGATAAGGGACGCGCCACGCTCTTTTTATGCTCCTGCGGTATTTGCCGTAACCCGTATTCCCGAAGAAAATAGTCCACGCACAAATAAAGTGCATTTATGAGAGTAAAAAAGATTTTTAGTCTACTTCGCAAAGTGGATTGGGGGCGAACACTCTATTTCAATATGAAATATTTTCCTCCTAAAGTAGCTATTCGTTTACCCTTCTTGATTTATCACAGAACGGATTTGTATAAGATGCAAGGTAAGATTGTATTGAATGTTACACCTCGATTAGGATTAGTGAAAATTGGTCCTCATGGATTAGGTACTCAAGATGTTAAATATTCGAGAACGATGTGGGAAGTTAGTGGAACGCTTGTTATAAATGGGAAAGCTAATATTGGTAGAGGATGTCGAATTAGTATTGGGAATGGTGCAGTGTTGACATTAGGAGATAAACTAACGATAACAGGCCGTTCAAGTATTATATGTCAAAAGGAAATAACTTTTGGCAATGATTGTTTACTTTCTTGGGATATATTGATAATGGATACGGATTTTCACAACATTCTGAATGAGAATGGAAAAGTTATCAACCAACCGCGTCCTATACATATTGGGAATCATGTATGGATTGGGTGTCGCAATACAATTCTAAAAGGCGTTAGCATTGCAGACAATGTTATAGTTTCTGCTAATAGCACCATTACCCAACGTGTATCAGAATCCAATTGCGCTATAGGTGGAATTGGGAGAGATGCTACAATATTAAAGAAAGGTATTAATTGGATGCAATAATTTAAGGTTATTGTTAAGCCAATTTTAGTATTGCTTATACAATATATAAACCTAAAGTAAGAATCGCCAAATGAAAAAATAAAAGAATGTAAATCGATTCGTTATTTGACAAGAAATAATAATTAGGATTTGGTAATTACCGACAAATGCTCTATTTTTGTTTCGTATTAATAGTTTTGGATATGGAACCGAAAGTAGGAGATAAAATGAAAGCAAATCCGCAACTCACAGGACTGAGTTCTTGGATTGAAGGTCAGGTCATCGATGTGGAACACAATCCGTTCATTGGTTTAGTTATTTCCATAAAAGATGAATTAGGTCGTATTTTCTTTGGTCAAATCAAATATTTCCAACCGGCCTGATGTTTGCCATTGCTTTTGATATGAATATAGGTGACCTCCGTTCCAATTACGGAGAACCTTATAACAATGCGTATTACGAAATCAAGAATGTGTTAAGGAAATACGATTTCTATAATACGCAAGGCAGTGTCTATCTCACAGAAAAGAATGATATGGCAGTTCTTTTTCGCGCTATCGATGCTTTGAAAAAGATTGATTGGTTTAAGAACTCCGTTCGGGATATTCGCGCTTTCCGAGTCGAAGATTGGTCAGATTTTACTTCTTTTGTAAAAGATCTAGAATAAGGGACGTCATAAATGACGCCCCTCTTAAATTCATTTACTCATTTTCTTTTTCCACTTCTGATAATCCCGTTGAAGTTTTTCTCCATTACCATTGTACCAACTGTAACCGGTACGACGTTCATATTCTATTTCGGAAACATCGAATTTCATGATTCCATCCCGGCCGCAGAAGAAGGGGCGATTGTCTTCCAACGTATAGAAACGTGCCCAAAGCGGACGGCACTTCTCCCCTTCCGGACAAGGAACCATCCGGTAATCCTTCTTGCCTTCTTCGTTGGTGAAGAACTGATAACCGATACATTCAATCCCCTTATCAAATGCCTTTCGGGCATCCTTGCACACCCACCCCATCGAACTGGTGGCGCTGACACACAGCCAGAAGTACATGGAAAAAGATGTGGCTACCCGCATGTTGTGGAGTATGATCCTGAAACCAAAGCCTTCTGTCCACGCGGCCTCGGTATGGTACCTTACTTGATGCCAAGTGGTGTAGAATTGGCCGAAGCTACCATCAAGGCCATCGACGACGATTACGATGTAGTGATGTGGGAAAAGCACGGTGTATTTGCTGTGGATACCGACATCAAGTCGGCCCTCATTTACATTGCCGCCAAGAACATGGGCTTTGAGCCCGAAGGCATGAGCGATGCCCAAATGAAGGAATTGAGCGACACCTTCAATTTGCCGAAATAATAGACTATTTACACTTACCACAGAGTTCACAACCTTCACCGGTCTTCATGTACCGTTGAGTTGTAGAACTCTGTGTTTTTTTATGTTAGTGTAAAGACCACATCAATTTAAAATAGCACGATGTTTTAAAGGATATTATTGCGGTTATCCGCATTTTTACCCTACAAACAATTCTGATTGAATTAATGTATATAGTCATAACTGTCCCGTTTTCAACATGTCGGGCACTTCTAGTTTGATATATTTTGCCATCACTCAATAGTTTTTTTTGCAAATTTTAGTTACATAGTTACAGCGGAGCTGTGTAACTAAAATTGCAAAAAATAATTATGGTGAGTAAAGTAACTCTTTATACTTTTTCGAAAGCATTCTTGCCGATATCGGCAAGAAGCACTATATTTGCAGCTATAATCGGCTATTAAGTTTGCCGATACAGAAGAAGATGAAGTATATTTCAGTAAGAGAATTTGCCAATAGATACGGCATATCAGAACGGACTGCACGCAATTATTGTGCAACAGGAAAGATAGAAGGTGCATTCCTAACGGGTAAGACTTGGAGCATACCCGACGATACAGAATTACCTTCACGTAAATCTACGGACAAAAAGATAATGCCTTTACTGGCCATTCTACGTGAGCAGAAGCAAATGCATCTGAAAGGAAGTATTTATCATCGGACACAAATTGACCTCACTTACAATTCCAACCACATCGAAGGCAGCCGACTGACACACGAGCAGACTCGATATATCTTCGAGACAAATACCATCGGAGTGACAGACGAAAGTATCAATGTGGACGACATCATTGAAACCACCAACCATTTCAGATGCATTGACCTTATCATCGACCGAACGGAAGAAAAGCTTTCGGAAAGATTTATCAAAGAATTGCATCAGATATTGAAAACGGGAACATCGGACAGCCGGAAAGATTGGTTTGCCGTAGGCGATTACAAACGCCTTCCTAATGAAGTGGGAGGGCGGGACACAACCCTACCCGAGAATGTAAGCAAGGAAATGAAAGCCTTGCTGAAAGAATACAATGACCAAAAAGAAAAATCGTTCGATGATATTCTGGACTTGCATCATCGCTTTGAATGCATCCACCCCTTTCAGGATGGGAACGGCCGTATAGGTCGATTGATTATGTTCAAAGAATGTATGGCAAACGGATTCATTCCTTTCATCATTACGGATGAATTAAAAATGTTCTACTATCGTGGTTTGCAACAATGGCCTGACATAAAAGGATACCTACGTGACACATGTTTAACAGCACAAGACAGATACAAAGCCATCATGGAATATTACCGGATTAAAATGTAATACATTGTCTTAACATCCCCTTCACTTCTTTCCTCATCTCATCAATGGCACGGGAATGCACTTTCGGTTCCGTTTCCAATACCATTCTTATAGCCCAATCCATCTTTTCGGACGGGAAGTAATCACCAGCCTCTTGATAGAGCTTGGCAAGCAGGTAGTACGAATAAATCCTACCGGGCAGACGATGGGTGGAGCGAAGCAGCCAATGTTCCGCTTCCTTATATTGCTGCATCTCCTGAAAGTTCTTGCCGATGATGTTCAGAATCATCGGGTCACTGCTTACTTTCAAGGCTTCTTGTAAAATTCTGTTTGATTCCTCGTTGCGATGCAGCTTGTGCAGAGCATGACCATACTCAAACAAGTAACGGGCATCGAGCTTCATCCCCTCGTAATGCTCCGCATAACTTTCCACGGCTTGCATGTATGCACCCGACTGGTACAGCACCCGGCAACGCTCCCATTTTTCTTTTGTTTCGTCTTTTTTTTGTTGTTGATAATATAGCCAACCGCCACCCATCAGGGCTATGAGCATCAAGGTAACCGCCGTTACCCTGCCCCACCGTTTTTGATGCGGCAAACCGTTGAGGATACAGCCCACCCATAACAAGACCAATGAAAACACAAATAAGGGGAACTGCAACGGATACGACGAGAAAGCAAACACCCCGAACGAAAGCAAGGCACCACACAAGCCGTATTGCTTCCTGCGATGGGCGATACACCAACCACCTACCAGTACAAGCAGACAAATAACCAATACCGGTACCCCCCAAGCCATTGCCACCTGCAGGTATTCATTGAACACATATTCGGGACTGCCTGCCACGTGTGCTTCCGTTGTGGTATAATCACCATTTGCAAAGTAGGCCTCCTGTGCATCACCATAAGCTCCCGCCACAGATTCCCAACCATAGCCTGTCCAAGGACGTTCGCATACCGCACGGGCAGCCACCTTCCACATCAGCAGGCGCCCGTCCGCCGAATCCTTCTTCAAGTGATAAGCGCCACAAGCAAGAACTGCTAATACTGCACCCCCCGTCAGCACCCCTTTCCAATGGTTCCGAAGAAACGTTCTCAGCTTCTCCCGATGATGCATCGCCATCACGTAACCCACAGAAACAACGGCCGCTACCCAGGCCGAACGGCTCATCCCCGAAGGAAGCAGACAGAGTATCATCAGACCAATAATACCTGCACTATACTTCAGAACATTTATTGAAGTCCTTTTTATAATGTCATCCTGAGCGCAGCGAAGGATCTGTGTACACCCA
>JAFUNS010000057.1 GCA_017472925.1 Bacteroides sp.
ATGGCCATACCTGCACTGTTCTTACCCAAATCCCAAAGTTCCTTACGGGCCACATTTTCTAAAGAGTCGGGAAGTCTTTGATATCTTACCTTGACATTATCGGTCGCTCTTCCTAAAAGCGGAAATTTTTCCGCATTGTGATATACTATCTGTGCTTGCATGACAGCAGACAGCCACATCAACAGAAAAATAAATTTTGTTTTCATCATGTATTGAATTAAAGTTTCGTAGGACAAATTTAGAAAAGAGTGCTTAATAAATGAAAGAAAATCCGGAGAAAGTCATTCTTCAAGTTGCAGTTCTATCGACTATCAGAATATATTTCAAAAGATATTTTTTATCTACATCTCTACATTTTCTACATCTGTATTGATAATCAGTGCGTTATCTATGTAGAGAACGTGTAGAAATCATGTAGAGAACCCGTTTTTCTCTACATTTTACCTCTATATGGCGGTTTTAGGCGATAAAGTCACCTTGTTTATGCTGTTTTGAAGGGATTTTAGCCTGGTTTTGGCGGTAATATGCACTAATCCTTTGGGGTGTATCACAAAGTCAAGGACTATAAGCATTTTTAATGCGCTAAAATCCGATAAGTTGAGGTATAAAACACCAATAAATGAAGCGAAAAAAGTATTTTCTCTACAATATTAACCCTTTCGCTTCCGTTTGTGTCTTATATTTATAATACTTTGAATATATGTACGAAGCATTCTGAATATACGTTCAAAGTATTTTGAATTTATGTTCAAAGCACTTTGAATATAAAATATATACTGATAATCAGCGATATACGCATATTCACATCTATTTATTCAAACAAGAACATCTATTCATGTAGACAAAAATTTGTCTACATGTTATCTACATGATGTAACTATTTGATTATTAGTTTTTCTGTAGAGATGTAGAGAAAATGATGAAAAAATCTTTTGTATGATGATTCATTGATATCTCTCTTGTGTCATCCTGAGCGCAGCAAAGGATCTGAACTCCTCTAGATGCTATATGTCGATATCTGAGGATTTTGTAGTTTCTTTCGTTTATATTCTTAATAGCTCGAACATTAATTATTAAACAAGTATGGCTTTCTTAGAAGGCTTCTCATTGCAATAGTAGGTGACAAAAGAATGTAAAAACTTAAATCGTAATTGTAATAATTGAAGTTTTTGTCGAGTATTTAAAGTATGATTTAAATAATTGCTATATTTGCAAGAAATTAAAGTTATGATTTAAATAATATGGTGAGAATACCGAGTAAAATACACAGAAGAGATACCTATATTGAGCGTATCAAGCCTTTTATGCGTACCAATGCTGTAAAGGTAATGGTTGGACATCGACGTGTGGGAAAGAGTTACATCTTGTACCAGTTAATCAATCTGATTAAGGAAGAAGAACAGGATGCTAACATCATATATATAAATAAGGAGGATTTGGAGTTTGAGTTTATAGCCAACTATCGTGATCTTTATGGATATATAAAAGAACGATTGAGTGATGAACATCGAAATTACATCTTTGTGGATGAAATACAGGAAATTGTAGATTTCCGTTTGGCTATCCGTTCGTTGGCTTTGGATGAAAACAATGATATTTACATAACGGGAAGTAATTCGGAAATGTTTTCGAGTGACTTGGCCAATGAATTGGGAGGAAGATATGTAGAGTTCAAGATATTCAGTCTTTCCTATCTTGAATTCCTGCAATTCCATCAATTACCGAATGATGATGAGTCGTTGGAGAAATATATACACTTCGGAGGGCTGCCTTATTTGATTAATCTTCCGTTGGAAGAACATGTGGCAATGGAGTATATACATAGCATTTATTCTACCATTGTGTTGCGTGATGTGGTGCAACGTAAGAATATACGTAATACAGTATTTTTGGAACAGCTTATCCGTTTTTTGGCGAACAATGTGGGAAGTTTATTCTCATCCAAAAGTATCAGTGACTTCCTGAAAAGTCAGAATGTAAAGATTGCTCCGGGGCAAGTGTCTGAGTATGCGGATGCATTGGTGGAAGCTTTCATTGTACACCGATTGGGACGATACGACATTGCCGGAAAGAAATTCTTTGAAAGAGGGGAAAAATATTTCTTTGAGAATATGGGTATCCGTAATACCGTTGCCGGATACAAGCCGCAAGACAAGGTCAAAAGATTAGAGAATGTGGTATGCAATCATTTGGTGGCTTGTGGATATGATGTGAAAGTGGGAACATTGGCAACGGAAGAAATAGACTTTGTCTGTACCCGTAATGGTGAAACCCTTTACGTACAGGTGGCGATAGAACTTTCCCGACCTGAAACCATAGAGCGTGAATTCGGCAATTTGTTGAAGATTAAGGATAACTATCCGAAGATTGTTGTTTCAGGTGAGCGCTCTTTTGAAAATAGTTATGAAGGAGTGGAACATGTGTATATCCGTGATTTCCTTTCTTCGGAATTGAATCGGATGTTTGGCTAACTTGCCTATTATTTCTTTGTAGCATGAAAGAAAAAACATTAGGGCATATTGCCTGTTTCGTGGCGTATGCCATATTCGGAATCAACATCATTGTATGTAAGGATTTGACAAGCAGTCGGCTCATTTCGCCGGTTGCTCTGTTCTGTTTGAGGTCAATGGGAGCCGGGGCACTCTTCTGGCTCATATCGTGCTTCCTGCCGAAGGAGAAGGTGGAACGGAAGGATTACGGGAAGATTCTGTCGGCATCGATGCTGGGCTTCTTCCTTACGCAGATGACATTTCTCGTGGCCATTCCGGACATTACGCCGATGGACTGTTCCATCGTGAGTTCGCTTTCTCCTATCTATACCATGTTCATTGCTGCCTATGCACTGAAGGAACCCATTACTCTTCGTAAAGCCGGAGGAGTAGCTATCAGTTTTTTCGGCATCCTTTATCTGATCATGAACAGTGTAACGAATACCGGAAGTACAGTTCAGACAAGCTTGGAAGGCATTCTGCTGATGGTAGCCAACGGGCTTTGTTTCTCGCTTTATTTAGGATTGTTCAAGCCTGTAATCTCGAAGTACTCGGTCATCACATTCATGAAATGGATTTTTTTGTACGCATCCGTTTTTTCCCTGCCGATGGCCGCTCATGAACTGCTGACTTTCGATTATAGTCTCTTGTCCGGTTCCTATCTGTCGGAATTGGCATTCCTTATCGTATGTTCCACATTTATCACTTATTTCCTCATTCCCTTGGGGCAAAAGCGCATCCGTCCTACACTTGTGAGTATGTACAGTTATGTGCAGCCCATTATAGCTATATTGATCAGCATTTGGGTGGGGATGGACACACTGAATTGGCAGAAAGTATTGGCAGCGGGAATGGTGTTCGGTGGTGTGGTATTGGTGAATTATAGCCGGAGTGCGAAGGGAAACTGATGAGTGATAGATGCTGTCTATTGCTTGATAGAAATACTCAATCCAGATATTCTTGCAGAAATAGCAGAAATCACTTACATTTGCAATAAGAAAATAACAATCAAACAATAAGAATATGGAAGCAAAAGAAAAAGTATTGGCAACAATGAAGGAAGCGGGTACTCCGTTGAACGCAGGCAAGATAGCAGAACTTAGTGGTTTGGACAAGAAGGAAGTAGACAAGGCGATGAAGCAACTGAAGGAAGAAGGCGCCATTGTATCTCCAGTCCGTTGCAAGTGGGCACCTGCAGAATAAATCCTATTGATAGACAAAGAAACCAAGCGTATCGCTGAATGAAGCTCGGCGGTACGCTTGATTGTTAAATAGTATAAGGAAGTAGGATATTCGGATACTTTGTATTACATTTGCAATTAGAACAATAATAATTCAATATATGGAAACAACTATCAGAGTACAAGCTTCCTTTCGTTTGAAAGCAGACTTAATGGAAAGGCTAAGAATGGGTGCAAAAGCTAGCAATAGAAGTTTGAACAATTTTGTTGAAAACGTTTTGCTGGAAGCTATGTTTCGTGAGCCCAATGAAACAACAAAGGCATCTATTGCGGAAGCAATGAACAACAAAGACAAAAAAGCATACGATAATGTGGATGAACTGATGAATGAATTGATGAAATGAAAAAACTACATCCTACAAGTCAGTTCAAACGAGACTTTAAAAAGTATAGACGAAACCCAGCAAAAGTCGCAGCTTTTGAAAAGATAGCCCAAATGCTTATCAACGAGATTCCCATACCGTCTTTACGTATTATGTTTCCCAATACATGATATCATCCAAAAAATAACTGCCTTACTGCCTTATTGCCTTAGTATAGAAGCCGGAAAGACGTATCATCTTGTTTAAACAAGACGTATCAAGTTGCACGAGTAAGACGTATCATCTTTCGTTGGCCGGGTGTAGTCAATTAAGGCAGTAAGGCAGAAAGGCAGTTTTTTTAGCCAAACCTACCTTATTATATACCTCTGAACATAATCAGCAATATATTCCTTCAACTCCGGTGAATCAATGATTTGGATATCCGCAGCAAGTCCCATGACGAAACGGCCTACGCCTGCATAGCTGCTCACCTCTGTTTCCAGCAACCATTTGTCTTTGCTGATTTTGGTGAGGTATTTCTCG
>JAFUNS010000003.1 GCA_017472925.1 Bacteroides sp.
CTTCCCAGTTGACGGAAAACAGCAGGATAAGGACAGCCGCACTGAGGGAGGCGATGACGATTCGCTTGTAGGACTTCTTGTTGTCCGGGGCTTTCGTCGGCCGGGCTTCATGGACGGCGGCACGGTGTACGGGCGACATTCCGATAGGCATTCCTTCGGGTGTACGCAGCCATTTGTCTTTCAGCAGTTGGAAAACAGCCGCGCCTATCAACATGCCGATGCACGACGACAGGAATCCCCACTTGAAGTCCTCGGGATGACCGGTATTCCCCACCAGTCCGCACCACAGCGGCGCAATCATGGCGCCCACATTCACTCCCATATAGAAGATCGTGAAGGCAGCATCCTTCCGCGTGTCGGTTTCGCTATAGAGGCTGCCCACCATGGTGGAGATGTTGGGCTTGAAAAGGCCGTTGCCCAAGATAAGTGCCCCCAAGCCAATCATCATCAGCGGTTGGGCCAGTGCCACCTGCTCATAGTTGCAGGCACTCAGAAACAGCAGGAGCTGGCCGACGGCCATGACGATAGCTCCCCACACGATAGAGCGGCGGTTGCCCCAATAGCGGTCGGAGATATAGCCGCCAATCAAGGGGGTGAGATACACCAGTCCCGTATAACTTCCGTAAATTTCGGAGGCGGCCTCCTTGTTGAGTAATAAAGCCTGGGTCATATAGAGCATGAACAATGCTCTCATACCATAATAACTGAAACGTTCCCACATTTCAGTCACAAAAAGCAGATAAAGCCCTTTCGGGTGTCCTTTTGGTTGTTTTTCCATTTGTTGGTTAGTATTAGATTTAAATTTTGCGTAAAGATAAGCAAAATTTTCTACACTAACAAGCCGGCAGACGCAGAGTCACGACGAAAGTGGTCCATGCGTCGGGCGAAGTGTAGGGACGGAGGGTGAGCGTGCCGCCGCTGATGCGCATGATTTGCTTGCTCAGGCTCAGGCCAATGCCGCTTCCTTCCTCCTTGGTGGTGAAGAAGGGCACGAAGATTTGTCCGGCCATTTCCTCGGTGATGCGGGGACCGTCGTTGGCCACCTCGATGCACACGGTGTTTTCCTCCCGGTAGGCGGTGAGGCGGATGTGTCCCTCCTGTGGGCCGATGGCCTGCAGGGCGTTGGACAGCAGATTGGTGAGCACTTGCGCCAACAGATGTTCGTCGGCCCATACGATGAGTCCGTCGGCTACGTGCTGCTCGAAAGCGATGTGCGGACAGGGATGTTGGTGGGTGGCAAGTTGCGTCATGCGCTTCAGGAAAGGCTCCACATAAAAGAGCGAAGGTTCCGGCTGGGGCAGACGGGTGAGGCGGCGGTAGGAGTTGACGAAGTTCATCAGTCCGCTGCCCGTGGCGCGAATGGTTTCCAAGCCCTGCTTCATTTCCTTGTCTTCCGCACCGGGGAGGTGCATCAGCGTTTCGCTCAGCGAGGTGATCGGACTGAGGGAATTCATGATTTCGTGCGTCAGCACCCGGGTAAGGCGAATCCACGAGTCGATTTCGCGTTCGTCCAACTCGCTGTTGATGTCGCTCAGGGCGATGATGCGCAAATCCTCGTCCTTGATGCGGATGCCCGACACACGGAGCAGCAGGCTCATCGTGCCTCGTTCGGTGGGGTAATCCACCTGCAGCCTTTCGCCGGGGTTGGCCTCGGTCAGGGCGATTTCTAAGATGTCGGATACACGGGAGAGCTGGCGAACGTGCGTAAAGATATCCATGCCGAGCAACTGCATCGCCTTCTTGTTCTTCTGAAAGACGGCTCCCGCATCGTTCAGCACTACGATGGCCGTCTCCACAAAGTCCAGTATCAGCTCATAGTATTTCTCGCGCTGGGCGGTTTCTATCTTTACATTGTATAAGATGCGTGCGATGCGGTTGAGCATCCGGTTGACTTGCGAACTTTCGTCGTCCCTCACTTTCTCGTAGAAATGTACGGCAGGGTTGTTGTTCTCAATGGCATCGAGCAGGAAGGCTATCTTTTGGTTGTTGTGCCGATAGAGCTTGTAGAATCGCCATACGGCCACGAGCAGACACAGCGACACGACGGGCAGCCAAAGCCAGTTGCGCACCATGACGAGCCACGTGCAGACGGCGGCCAACAGAAGGACGACGGCCAGGCACACGCCGAATGTATCGAGCACCCTGCGCATCATAGGCCGAATTTCTTCAGTTTGTTGTAGAGTGTCTGACGGGTGATGCCCAGTTCGGCGGCTACGGCGGTAAGGTTGCCGTCGTTGCGCTCTATGGCCCGTTTGATCATCTGCACCTCCATTTCCTCAATCGTGCCCGGCGCGGTGTCCGGCAGCGGCGTGAGCGACTTGCGGGGGAAGTGGAAATGTTCGTCGGTCAGGGTGTCTCCCTCGGCGATGATGACGGCCTTCTCCACAGCGTGCTCCAATTCGCGGATATTGCCATACCACGGATGCTCCTTCAACTTCTGACCGGCGCTGTGCGAGAGGTATATCCGTCCCTTGCCGTATTGTCCGGCGAAACGTTCCACGAAGCGTGTGGCCAGAGGGAGGATGTCCTCCTTGCGCTCGCGCAGCGGGGGGATTTCCATGTGTATCGTATTGATGCGGTAGAACAAGTCCTCGCGGAATTTGCCCTGCGCTACCATTTCCTCCAGACGGCAGTTCGTGGCACATATCAGGCGGATGTCGATAGGAATGGGCGTGTTGCTGCCCACCCGTACGACGCTCCTCCGCTGTAGCACGGTGAGGAGCTTGGCCTGCTGGTGATAGGGCAGGTTGCCTATCTCGTCCAGGAAAAGCGTGCTGCCCTCGGCCGCTTCGAATTTGCCGGGGCGGTCGGCCCGTGCATCCGTAAAGGCTCCCTTCACATGGCCGAACAGCTCGCTCTCGAAGAGCGTCTCCGTCACGGCTCCCATGTCCACGGCCACCATTTCCTTGTCCGAGCGTCTCGACAGGGCATGAATCTCGCGTGCCAACATTTCCTTTCCCGTACCGTTTTCGCCGGTGATGAGGATGTTGGCATTGGTTCCGGCCACCACTTCCACCAGCGAACGGAGGCTCTTCATGCTCTTGCTTTCTCCCCAAAACATGGTGGGCACGTAGGTTTCTTCCACGATGCGTTTCCTCCGTTTGCCGGTGTCGCAGGCATCGAGCAGCGTCTCTATCAGGCGGTCGTTGTCCCAAGGCTTCACCACAAAGTCGGCGGCCCCTTCCTTGATGCCATGCACGGCGAGGTCGATGTCGGCGTATGCGGTAAAGAGCACCACGGGGAGCGACGGATAACTTCGCTTGATTTCGTGCAACCAGAACAACCCTTCGTTGCCCGTATTGAAGCTGCCTACGAAATTCATGTCGAGCAGCACCACATCGGGCCGTTCCTCGCGGAGGACGGTGGGGAGCGATGCGGGATAGCGGAGTGTCACCACCCGTTCGAAAGCATTCTTCAGCAGGAGTTGCAGGGCGGTGAGTACGTTCTTGTTGTCGTCGACAACCACAATGGTTTTCTTTTTCTTCATTCCTATTTCGATTTCTCCCCCTTATGAAGGGGGCAAGGGGGATGTAAAAATATTCACGTTGCATCCGGTTAATAGGGATAGCCCTACGATTCATGCCTTATGGAACATCCCCCTTAAATCCCCCTTCACAAGGGGGAACTGCCAAAAGGCTCTACAAAAATAGAGAGAAGTGCGGGATTGTCCTATACTTTGTCTAATTATTGGACAGATTTTTTTTCTCACCACAGATTACACAGATTTTCACAGAGTTATTATTTTTTTTGTGGATGTCTCGAAAATGTATGTCATAAATATTTTTTAGGCACGGATTACACGGATTGCACGGATATAGTTGGTGTAAACATACACTAAAAACCGTGTTAATCCGTGTAATCCGTGCCTAAAAATATGTGGATGTGTATTTTAACACACCCACATTATTTTTTATTCTGATTCTTCTGCATGATTTTCAGCATATTGCGGTGGAACTTGATTTCTGCCCGATAGAGTTTGTATATCTTTTTGGCAGAAAGGAAGGTCTTGCACTTCTGGATAAAGTCCTTATCCAACATGCTGTTCTGGATTTGTGCTTCAACAAAACCGTCTACAACGGCTTCATAATCAGCATCGGTAGCGGTTTCTTCCTTTAGTTTGGCTTTTTGCCAGGCCTTTCCGTTGGTGGCAGCCTTCTTTTCTTGAAGTTCGAAATAGAGGGGGAAGAACTTGTCGGCTTCTTCGGGAGTGAGCGCCGCTTTTTCACTCATGTATTCTCTTTTCTTGGCTTGAAATTCTTCTTTCGAAGATCTTTCTTGTGCAAAAGTGGTGAGACTTATGCATATGGTTATGAGGAGTATAAAATATCTTTTCATATATCTATATTTTAATCATCGTATTCTTCTGCATCGGTCAGGAACTGGTAGAGTGAATAATCGTCTATCAGAGAAGGGGTACTCAAGTTTTCCCAGTCTTCGTCCGACATGTTTTCCATTTCTACCAATTGGGCGGATTCCATGCTTTTGGGATTTCCTACAAATATTCGTACGGAAAGCATAATACCACAAAACATGGCCGTCATGTATATCCATGGCTTTACCCGTTGCCATAAGGTAACTTCCTGAGTGGCAAATTGCATTTCTTTTTCAGGCAATTTGCTCATCAGCTCTTGGGTAAAGTCAGTAAAGTAGCCGTCGGGAACCTTGAACGGGTTCTTTGTTCCAACTTTACTGAGTATTTTGTTTTCTTCTTTCATACGTTATTTCCTCTATTTATTAGATTCAATTAGGTTTCAAAGGTTTAAATCTTCCTCTTTAAAAAATGCTTCTATTTTTTTCACGGCATGGTGATACGAAGCTTTTAAGGCTCCGATGCTTGTGCCTAAGATTTGGGAGATGTCTTCGTATTTCATTTCCTTGAAATATTTCAAGTTAAAAACCATCCGTTGTTTTTCGGGTAATGATTGGATGGCCTTCAGGAAAGTCTTTTGTATTTCGTCACCATCAAAGTAAGGGTCTCCTTCCAGTTTGGTTACCATTTCGGCATCGCTGTCGTCTATGGACAACTGGTTGCTGGTCCGTTGCTTGTTCAAGAAGGTGAGGCATTCATTCAGGGCTATGCGATAAAGCCAAGTAGACATTTGAGCATCTCCCCGGAAATATTCAATATTCAGCCAAGCTTTGATGAATGTATTCTGTAGAATGTCATTGGCATCGTCGTGCGAAAGTACCATTCGTCTGATTTGCCAATAGAGTTGTTCACTATATTCGTTGACAATACATTCAAAGGCTTTCCGTTGATGCTCGGGCTCTTGCAGAAGGGCTATTATTTCTTTTTCGTTGTAATTCTTCATCTGCAAGGGGTTATAGGGTGATTCTTAGGTTTTCTTTGGCCAACAAGGTGTTGGGGAAGAGGCTTTGGGTTTCTTCCAACAATAGGGCTTCGTTTTCATAACGGGCTGAAAAGTGTCCGATAACCAGTTGCTTGACTTCGGCATCACGGGCTATTTCTGCAGCTTGTAGGGTAGTGGTATGGAATGTTTCTTTAGCACGTGCAGCATCTTCGTGCATGAAGGTGGCTTCGTGAAAGAGCAAGTCCACTCCCTTTATTTGTGAAAGGATATTCCGTTGGTAAACGGTGTCCGAACAGTAAGCGTAGCTTCGTGGGCTGGCTGATGGGGTAGTAAGCCTTCCGTTGGGTACAATCGTACCATCGGGACATACATAATCGGCTCCGTTCTTGATGCGGTTCAGTTCAAATACCGGTATTTGGTAGAAGTCAATCATATCGCGGATGATATGGTTTGGCGTCTTCTTTTCCTGGAATAGGAAACCGCATGAAGGAATGCGATGGCGCAAAGGAATGGTGGTGACGCTGACCGATCGGTCTTCGTATATCATTTCGGCCTTTGTAGGGTCTATGTGATGGAATTTTACTTCGTAAGTCATACCTTTGCAGAAGAATTCGAGTTGGGGTTGTAGTAACCTTTCCAGTTCTTCGTGCGCATAGATATGGAGGGTGGCTGTTCTACCTAACAGGCCGAAAGTGGAAATAAGACCCATCAATCCAAAACAATGGTCGCCATGCAGGTGTGAGATAAAGATATGGTTGAGGCGGGTAAACTTCAGTTTGGAACGACGGAGTTGTAATTGTGCTCCTTCACCACAATCTATCATAAACAGCTTTTCGCGAATGTTCACTACTTGAGACGACGAGAAGTGTCGGGTAGTGGGCAATGCGGAACCGCAACCTAATATGTTAACCTCAAATTTTTCCATCAATTGCAAAGATAATTCTTTTTTGTGTAATTGTATATTTTTTTAGTGTCATTCTGAGCAAAGCGAAGAATCTGTGTGCATAAAGTGGATGTAATCAGATCCTTCGTATTGCTCAGGATGACACTATAATAAAAAAGAGGATGTGCAAAACACATCCTCTTAAAATATTCAGGTTTTAAAGAATTACTTCTTACCTTCCAATTGTTGCTTCAAAGCAGCCAAAGCGTCGATATCGCCCAAAGTAGTAGAAGCTGCCTGATTTTGAATCATCGGAGTTTCTTCTTGTTGTTGCTTCTTAGCTTTTCTTTCCTTAGCAGCTGCCTTCTTTTCTGCCTTTTCTTCAGCCTTAGCTACATCTTCGAAAATGCGGCTGTGAGAAAGGATGATGCGCTTAGCGTCCTTGTTGAATTCGATAACCTTGAATTCCAACTTTTCTTCCATTTGAGCTTGCTTGCCATCTTCCTTAACCAAGTGCTTAGGAGTAGCGAAACCTTCAACACCGTAAGGCAATGCAACTACAGCACCCTTATCCAACATTTCGATGATAGTACCTTCGTGTACTGAACCTACAGTGAATACAGTTTCGAATACATCCCATGGATTTTCTTCCAATTGTTTGTGGCCGAGGCTCAAACGACGGTTTTCCTTGTCGATTTCAAGAACTTGTACTTCGATGTCAGCGCCAATTTGAGTAAATTCAGATGGGTGCTTGATCTTCTTAGTCCAAGACAAGTCAGAGATGTGAATCAAACCATCAACACCTTCTTCGATTTCAACGAATACACCGAAGTTAGTGAAGTTGCGAACCTTAGCAGTGTGCTTAGTACCTACTGCATACTTATCTTCGATTGATTCCCATGGATCTTGCTTCAATTGCTTGATACCCAAAGACATCTTACGTTCTTCACGGTCGAGAGTCAAGATTACAGCTTCTACGTCATCACCTACCTTCATGAAGTCTTGAGCTGAACGCAAGTGTTGTGACCAAGACATTTCTGAAACGTGAATCAAACCTTCAACGCCTGGAGCGATTTCGATGAATGCACCGTAGTCAGCCATAACAACTACCTTACCTTGTACCTTGTCGCCAACCTTCAATTCAGCGTTCAAAGCATCCCATGGGTGTGGAGTCAATTGCTTCAAACCAAGAGCGATGCGCTTCTTTTCATCATCGAAGTCAAGGATAACAACGTTCAACTTCTGATCCAATTCAACAACTTCCTTAGGATCGCTTACACGGCCCCAAGATAAGTCTGTGATGTGAATCAAACCGTCTACGCCACCCAAGTCGATGAATACACCGTATGATGTGATATTCTTAACAGTACCTTCAAGTACTTGTCCTTTTTCAAGTTTACCAATGATTTCTTTCTTCTGCTGTTCAAGTTCAGCTTCGATAAGAGCTTTGTGAGATACAACCACGTTCTTGAATTCTTGGTTGATCTTAACCACTTTGAATTCCATTGTCTTACCAACGAATACATCGTAGTCACGGATAGGCTTAACATCAATTTGAGAACCCGGCAAGAATGCTTCGATACCGAATACGTCAACAATCATACCACCCTTAGTGCGGCACTTGATGTAACCCTTAATGATTTCTTCATTTTCGAGAGCAGCGTTAACACGATCCCAAGAACGAGTAGCACGTGCCTTCTTGTGAGACAAAATCAACTGTCCCTTCTTGTCTTCCTGATTTTCGATGTATACTTCTACAGTATCACCAACTTTCAATTCAGGATTGTAACGGAATTCATTCAAAGGAATGATACCGTCTGATTTGTAGCCGATGTTTACAACTACTTCACGCTTGTTCATAGCGATAACAGTACCATCTACAACCTCACGGTCGTTTACTTTGTTCAAAGTACCGTCATAGGCCTTTTCAAGGTCTTCGTGGCTCATGCCTGTCAAGGCTTCACCGTTTTCATACGCTTCCCAATTGAAGTCTTCAATAGGAGCAATGTTCTTTAAATTTTCCATTAATAAATTAGTTAATAAAATTGTTAATTACGTTAGACTTTATATTGATAATATCTAAATCGGCCGCAAAGATACAATAATTTCCTGAAACACAAATGCATTTCAGGAAATTATTTTCTTGATAAATCGTTAATTTTGATGATATTTCAGCAATTCTCCAATCGGACTTTGGATGAATTTGCCGGTATGGATGCCTAAAAGTTGGGCGGCTTCTTTCACTTCTTCCTTAAAATGCCAGGCTATGGAGCCGACAAAGTGTACAGGAGTGTCTTGGTAAGGGTATTGCATCACATTTCTGTGGAAGAAATCCGTGAAACTGGATACTAACAACTCATGAATTTGTGGAACTTCTCGGTGTGCCGATAAGAAGGGAGTCAGGCTTGCTAAAAAACGGTTGGCTTGTGGTTGGCGATATACCTTTTCTATAATGGTAGACGGAGTAAGTCCGAAGGTTTCAAGGAAAGCGTTGCAAATATCTTGGGGCAATTGGTTCTTCAAACAATCGCCTACCAATCGTTTTCCTAATACGGCACCACTTCCTTCGTCGCCTAAAATGTAGCCTAATGGCGATACATTTTGTACAATCTGTTCTCCGTCATAGTAGCAGGAGTTGGAACCGGTCCCCAAAATGCAGGCTATGCCTTTGGTCTTACCACAAAGAGCATGTGCGGCCCCTAATAAGTCGCTCTTTACATGAATGGAAGCTTGTGGAAACAAAACTTCGAGTGCTTCCTTTACAATGACAGATTTTTCGGGGGTACATCCGGCACCATAAAAGTGGATTTCGTCTAACAGGATTTTTTCGGGTAATTGTGGCAAAAGTTCGTTGCAAAGAATCTGTCGGATATTTTCTGCCGATTGGTGGAAAGGGTTGATACCCATGGTGTGGATAACGGGGCCGTTATCCACACTCCAATCGGTTTTAGTAGAGCCACTGTCTGCTATCAGTATCATTTTATAAGGCTCTATATACAAAGTTGGTAATCTTGGCTTCGCCTTCACCTCCTACATAAATACCGGGGCGAACAGAGAGGAACCCTCCCAATGTATTATGATGGTATCCTTGCATGTCGAATCCCCATGGATATTTATGCCATGTCTTTCCATCTTCGCTATACCATCCGTTGACGATGTGTTCTGTATAACGTAACTTTACCCATAATTTGCATACTCCATCTTTCATTTCAATGTTGCATTTGGGTTGATGGCGATGTACGGCTCCACGACGGTATCTTAACAATTGACCGGGTTTGAAACCAAGGCCGAAGTGCATGTTCTTATCATAATAAGTAACAAAACCGGCCGATGCCTTTTCATTGTTCAGCTCTATACATGCTTCCACTTCATAGCTGTGGTCACCGGCGCGGAGCAGCAAGGGTGAGCCTTCTTGTGGACTGTTTCCTTTCCCTTTAATGATGATGGCATCATCTGTAATGGTGAAACGGTCGGCCAGACGTTCCTGAGTAGTTTGCCAGATGTAGTCCTTGATACCTCTTTCTTTCACAACCGGAGGTTGGGGGAGAGATATTTGTCCATCCTTTAAATGAATCCATCCGTCTTCACCCACTTCTACTTCACGCATCAATGTTTGTCTACCTAAAGTGAGATAACCTTTTTCATAACCGTGGAAAAGAAGATATAACTTTCCGTCGGGAGTATCGATAAATGAACCATGTCCTTGACTCCACCATTTTTCTTGTGGAGACTCGGTGCGGAGCAAAGGGTTGGCTGGTGCATTTTCCCACGGACCCTTGATGTCTTTGGAACGGGCTTGGACTATCATGTGACCGGTAGGAGGACCGGCAGTTCCCCCTTCGGCGGCAAGCAGATAATAGTAATCACCAATTTTCTTGACATTCAAACCTTCGAGTGAAAAACTTTCAATGTCCCATTCTTCGGGAATTTCCCATCCTTTATAAATAATTTCGGGCTTGCCGATAATGCTGCATCCATCTTCTGAAAGGGGGTGCAAGTCGCCGGCACTCAGTAATAAATATCGTTTGCCATCGGGGCCGGCTACGTGTTCGGGGTCTATACCGCCTACATGCAAATTGACAGGTTGGCTCCATTCACCTTCCGGATTGTCTGTCCATACTACCATATTGGTCTTTCCCTTTTCGTCACGGGTAGGGAAGTAAATATAGAAACGGTCATTATGCACGCAAATATCCGGTGCCCAAATATCACCGGCATATTCGGGTAAAGCAACGGAACAAGGTGTCCAGTTAATCAGGTCAGTCGATTTGTAGACCACTAACCCGGGTGTATAGATAAAGGAAGAGTGAACCATGTAGTACGTATCCTTGTATCTTACAAGTGAAGGGTCTGGGTTGTCTCCTTCGAACAGTCGGATGGTGGTGACTGGTTCTTCGGGAATTGTTTGTTGGCTGCTGGAAGGCGTACATCCGCTCCATAAGGCTGTTGTAGCCAATAGAAATAGACTTGCAAATGCTTTCATGTATTTTATAATTAAAGTTTTATAAAAGCAAAGGTACAAATATTCTCTTACAATGCAAGAGACTTCCTATTAATAAATGGCAGGATTCTATTCTTTCCATGCATCGCCCAATTCTTTCAAATCTTTGAGCATAGAGTTCAATGCGCAAAGCATAGCGAAAACTATGGCATAACCTATACTTAATTTTTCATAACCTATTATGCCTGTCAATACACTGAATGCAATGGATACACTGATGATAATGCGTTGATAATCCATACTCTTAATTTTCTTGATGATTGTTTTCATGGCTCAAATGTTGAATGATTATGGTGCAAAGTAAAACGCAACCTGTCTTATTTCGTGTTACAGGTTCAAAAAAAGATTCATTTTTTTGAAAAAATCATCTAAATACCTTTAATTTGTAACCATAATTCAATGAATTAAAGCTGGTGCGACATATAATTAAGTATGAATCATCGTTTATATTTAGTTTGGTTGTAAAATCTAATTTTTGATATATGAAGAACATTATTCTCTATTTGTGCTTGATTTCTTTGTTGTGTTTGAACTTTATTCCTGTCCAAGCGCACTTTAAGACAACTCCCAATTCTCCTGTTCATATTACAGAAGAAGGTAAATTGGTTTATAAGGCGTATCCGAATGGAGACAGAGTGCCCGATTTCTCGTTTTGCGGATATCGTCAATCCGATGTGCAAATTCCTTTGGTTGAGGCAAAAGTCTTTGTACCTGTTGTGGAAGGAGATGCAACGGCAACTATCCAGAAAGCTTTGGATTATGTCGCTTCTTTACCGATAGATGAGAATGGATTTCGCGGAGCAGTTCAGTTGGCTCCAGGGATTTTTGAAATACAAGGGAAATTATTGATGCGTCATAGTGGAGTGGTGCTTCGTGGATACGGATGCAAAGCCGAAGGCGGCACGGTGCTTCGTGCCATGGGACCGATGAAAGACGAATTGATCCGAGTCTTTGGAAGCAAAGAAATGAAACTGGGTGACACCCTTCGAGTGGCCGAAACGTATGTCCCACTTAATGCAACTGTTATACCTATGAAATTTGTTGGAAATGTAAAGGTGGGTGACAGAATACGTGTGATACGTCCATCTACGGCAGAATGGTTAGCTGTTTTAGGAACCGATAAGTTAGGGAATGAACAAGAGTATAATTTCTCCAAATGGAAACCAGGAGAATATGATATGGTATGGGAACGCACTGTGAAGGAAGTGTCAAATAATAGCATAACATTGGATGTTCCTTTGACTATGAGTTTGGACCCAGTCTATGGAGGAGGGTATGTGCTCCCGGTTATCCAAGAGGGTAAGATAGAAAATGTAGGGATTGAAAACCTTTGTTGTGATTCGGAATTTGATGTGAACAACCCGAAGGATGAAGACCATCGTTGGCAGGCTGTAACCATGAATCATGTTAAGAATGCATGGGTTCGCCGAATGGAAGCACATCATTTTGCCGGTTCTGCTGTCATGTTATTGGAAGGCGCCTTGCAAGTAACTGTAGAAGATTGTAAATTCTTGAATCCGATTTCCGAAATAGGCAATCATCGTAGGTATGCTTTCCATACATTGGGACAAATGACTTTGTTCCAACGCTGTTATTCCGAAGAGGGATATCGTGATTTTACGGTGGGTCGCAGTGTGCCCGGTCCTAATGCATTTGTACAATGTCATTCAGAACGTCCTTATAGCTTCAATGGTTCTACGGGAGGCATGTCGAATGGTATTTTGATGGATAAGGTGACCTTCTCGGGTGGTGTGTTGCAATTTGGCTATCGGGATATGGCCGATAAAGGAGCTGGTTGGGTGGCCGCTAACTCTATGTGTTGGCAGGGACGTATTTCAAGAACGGAATGTGTCACTCCTCCCATGGCTTATAATTGGGCATATGGATTATGGACACAACCCTTGGGCAATGGACATTATGAACTTTCGCATACATTTGTCAAACCCGAAAGTTTCTATTACGCCCAGTTGGAAGCACGAACTGGAGTGAAATCGGTTGAACAAGATAAAATCTTTGTATATACGACAAGTGAATCTACACGTGTAGATGGCGAATATGCTCATAAAATGTCGGTTTGGTCTTTGTTGCCGGATATGCGGATGGATGTCTGGGTGGATAGTATGATGGTAAAATATCCCTTGGATATAAATGCCGGGGAAATCATCAACGTTGCCGATGTAAAGTTGAAGACCATACAGAAAAAACAGGAAAAGGCAGCTCCGCTGGAAGTGAAGAACGGCTGGATTGTACGAGGGAATCGGGTGATGACTACAGGTTCTTATACACGCCAAAGAGTGCCCGGAACTACGGGATGGCAAGGAAGTGGCTCGTTGACGTTATTTGTTCCCGGCCGTACAGGAATGGGGTATACAGAAGAACCGGATAGTGTAGCCGACCGTTTGTTGAAATCGGGCGGGAAGGTGCTTCATCATCGCACAGGATTATGGTATGAAGTTCGCCGTTATGATCATGAACGTAACATGCAAGCCGATGCGGAAGTGTGGGCGCCTTTCAATGAAATGCCATATAGCCGTAGTGGAATAGGGGAGGCACAAGACCGTTTGAGCAAATACGATTTGAACAAATTCAATCCCTGGTATTGGAATCGATTGAAGCAGTTTGTGGATTTGGCCGACAAAAAAGGCTTGGTGTTGCTTCACGATCATTATAACCAACATAACATCATTGAAGAAGGGGCGCATTGGTGCGATTATCCTTGGCGATCGGCCAATAACATCAATGAACTGGGATTCCCTGAAAAGGTGCGTTTTGCCGGTGACAAACGTGTATATATGGCCGAGCAGTTCTATGATATTTCACGTGAAGTAATTCGTCATTATCATAGTAAGTTTATTCGTCATAGTGTAAATACATTCGATGGCAATAATGGAGTGGTGCATAGCATCGGATTGGAATATACAGGTCCTTTGTTCTTCATGAATTTCTGGTTGGAGGAGGTAAGTGCGTGCAACAATCATCAGTTGGTGGCTTTGTCGGCAACAAAAGATGTACAAGATGCGGTTTTGAATGATGATTCCCATGCTCCAATGGTTGATGTCATTGATATTCGCCAATGGCATTATCGAGCTGATGGAACCACTTATGAACCTCTAGGAGGAGAAAGTCTGGCTCCTCGTCAGCATGCCCGTCTGATTCCTAAGGGCGAAGCATCGTGTGCCAGTGTATATCGTGCGGTGTATGAATATCGCAAGGCATATCCGCAGAAAGCGGTTGTCTATAACAGCCTTTTGCCTCGTGTCCCACAAAATGCAGCCAATTGGGCGGCGTTCATGGCAGGTGGCTCTTTTGCCAAGGTTCCTCCTGTAGATGGCGTTCCTTTCTACGAATTGGCATCAACAATGCTTCCGTTGGAAAGTCAAACTATAATGGATGAACAATGGGTGATGGGAGCTATGGATAAAGGCTACATCGTATGCTCTATGAATGGAGTGGTTAAATTGGATTTAACGGATGATAAGCGTAAGTATAAAGTGGCATGGATTCATCCGGTGACGGGTGAACTTGTTCAAACCAAAGGATTGACTAAGCGGGTGGCTGGTGGAAGCCTGTGCGAATGGAAGGCGCCCGAAGGTTTTGCCGTTTGTCTGCTTTACTGATTGTCCATATTTTTAGGCACGGATTACACGGATTGAGACGGTTTTCAGTGCATGCTTACATCAACTTTATTCGTGACGTGTGTTGAACAAAGCGAAAAAATCCGTGTCAATCCGTGTAATCCGTGCCTAATTGATGTTTATGACACAGCTTTATTAATTCTTCAACGAATAATCAATGGTCGTAACCACTCGTACATGTTTGATGTAGGGAGTGTTGGCATCGCGGTTGCCAATGCTGAACTGACCTTGATTGGCTCGTTTGATTTTCCCTAATTTGCTGTCGGAGTCCTTGGCGAACTTTTCTGCAGCCTCACGGGCGTTCTTGGTGGCCTCTTCAATCATTTGTGGCTTTATTGCATTCAATCCGGTAAAATCATATTCTACGTTATAACGATAATCACCTCCTGTAATGGCCACTCCTTGTTTCAACAGTTCTCCTTGTTCGCTGATGAGGCCACGCACCAGTTCCACCTTGTCGGATGTAACTGTAATGACGGTGGTTACATTATAGCGATAGGGCACATGATTGTTGTTGTAACGTTCGGCCTGCATGTCAATGATTTCCGGAGCATTGATGCTGATTTCTTCTTCACTGATTCCTTTGCTCTTTAAGAAACCTACAATGGTTTGATTGGTTGCCTTTATCTTGTCATAAAGGTTTCCGAGGTCGTTTCCCACTTCTTTATAGACCAGAGGCCACGTCACTTTATTGGCGGGCACTTCCATTTCGGCCAACCCTTTGACGGTGACTACGCGGTCTTTTTCCACAAATTTGTTGATTCCTTGTTTTATTTGTCCACCCAGTACAGTCATGCCGATGGCCACAATGATTGCTTCTGTTTTCCAACTTGCCATATTTAATACATGTTTTTAGGTTAATCTTCCAGTTTTAACAAAGCGGTCACTCCAAAGGTTGCCAGTGTGCAAACCATAATCCAGACAAAGAACAGCTGATAGCCCATCCATTCCTGCAACCAACCGGCAAACATGCCCGGAATCATCATGCCCAGTGCCATAAAGGCTGTACAGATGGCATAATGGGCTGTTTTATGTTCGCCATCGGCAAAACGGATCAAGAAGAGCATGTAGGCAGTGAAACCGAAACCGTAACCAAATTGTTCAATGAATACACATGCATTGACTATGGTGAGCGATTCGGGGAGGGCATAACTGAGGTAAACATACACCGCATCGGGGATGGAAATGGCACAAACCATCGGCCATATCCAACGTTTCAGTCCGTGACGGGCTACGGCAATGCCTCCCAAAATGCCTCCTAAGGTAAGCCCTATAATCCCCACTGTGCCTTGTACAAAGCCTATCTGTTCGGTGGTAAGTCCCAATCCGCCTTCGTTTATCGGGTCAACCAAGAAGGGGATGGACATCTTGGCCAACTGTGCTTCGGGGAAGCGGTAGAGCAGCATAAAAAGAATGGCAATCCATGCATGTTTCTTTTGGAAAAAGGTGGCGAATGTCTGCCAAAATTCCTTTAGGATGTTCGAAGCCGAAATGTGTGCAGCCGATTTATCCGTATCCGGGCGTGGCAGAATGAATTGATGGTAGGCCCATGTGGCCAGAAAGAGACCAGCCAATACATAAAAGGTGATTGACCACGCAAAAGGAATATCTCCCGTAGTGGTTTCCAGATGTCCTGCAAGCATAATAAGAAGTCCTTGCCCAGCGATGGTGGCTATCCGGTAGAAGGTGCTTCGGATGCCCACAAACAAAGCCTGATTCTTGTTGTCGAGTCCCAACATATAGAATCCATCGGCAGCTATGTCATGGGTGGCCGAACTGAAGGCCAATAACCAGAAGGCTGCCAAGGTCAGCTGGAAGAAATGTTCCGTAGGGATGGTGAAGGCAATGCCTGCCAAGCCTGCTCCGATGAGCAGTTGCATGGAGGTTATCCACCAGCGTTTGGTCTTTATCAAATCAACAAACGGGCTCCACAAGGGTTTGATTACCCAGGGAAGGTTCAGCCAACCGGTATAGAAAGCCACGTCGGCGTTGCTGATGCCCATGCGCTTATACATAATCAGTGATATGGTCATCACGGCTATATAGGGAAGCCCTTGTGCAAAATATAGGGTGGGCACCCACGCCCACGGAGAAGTCTTTTTCATGATTTAATAAACACGGCGGATGTCCGCACCTTTATAGTAATGCAATAATATTTCTTCGTAGCTATAACCTTTTTCACCCATTACGGCTGCTCCAATTTGGCAAAGTCCTACTCCATGGCCCCAACCGGCTCCTGTCAGGACAAACTCTTGCGGTATACCTTTTTTCAATTCGCCTTTTTCAACAATGAAAGCCGAGCTGAACAGATGGGTGTCAGAAAGTGTACGTCGGATTTCCAACTCCTTACCAATAATGAGTGTTTTCTTGGTTCCTACGATTTGAAGTTTGCATAAACGTCCCGATTTACCTCGTTCTATAGGAATCAAGTCAATAATTTGTCCATAATCGGTTTTTGTATTCTTACGGATGAGCTCAGCCAGTTCTTCTTGGCTATAGTGCACTTGCCAGCGATAGAAATGGGTTGTCTCCTGATCGTAATTGTTCAAAATTTGCGAAAGAATTTTAGAATCGTTCGTGTCGCAAAAGGAAGGGGGAGTGCTTCGTATCCAACGCTCAGCTTCCGCCTCATTGGTTAAGTCGGGCAATGTCTGCTGATTGCTTTCTTTGGAATCACGGACAGCTTCCAAATACGGAAAATGTTTGTCCTCCCAACAATATTCAAACTCTTCGGTGGCACCGCCGCAACATTTGGAGAAACGGGCGTCGCACACTTGGTTGCCGTACATCAACAATTGGCCGCGTGTAGCTTTTACGGCTTCCACCACTGTTTGGTTGGATGCTTTGGTGATTCCCTGATAGCGTTGGCAATGGTCGTCGGCGCATACGTCGAATATGGTATGGTCTTCGCGGTCGTACCAACGAATATATTCACTGTCTGTCTTTACAAAGGAGAAGAAACCGTCGTTTTTGTTGCCTAACGCTTTCCGCTTCTCTGTTTGGGCAAAAAGCCAACTGCGTGAAATGACTGCATGTGCTTTCAGGAATTCCAATGACGATGTGGCACTCATTTCCGATGAGATGACACTTACCAGATAATCTTCAACGGGCAATATGTTGATGGCACAAATCTTCCCTTCTTCCACCACCAGTTTCAAGGAACCCATAAACACTTGTGTTTCCTGGCGTTCCCAATGGAAGTTGATGCCGATGGTCACATCGTATAGCGAGAAGGAGTTTCCTTGCTCTTCTGGGGTAAAGGTAAGCTCATGATAGAGGTTGTCTTTCCATAAGATTCCTCCTTCGCTGAAGCAAACCGTTTGTTTGCCTTGTATGCTTTCTCCTTTGGCATGGAAATGTCCGTTCAGCGTAAAGTTGATTTCTTGTGCGCTGACTATGCCTACGTTTATTTCGGGTTCTTTCATGGATTCAGGTCGGATTTAATTTTTCTTGCAATGTCCATGGCTTCCCCTTTCGAAAAGCCCACTTCGCAGATGATGTTTTCAATGTCGGTGGTTGTAATCTTATGGAAGTCTTCTTCGCGTGGAGTGACAATGAGCCCCGCCATGTCGAGTGCTCCCGGGCTCACCAGCAGCTGTTCTTCGCCTTCGGCAAAATAGCGGTCGGGACGGTGCTTGCTTCTTGGAATTACGATGGCATATTCCTTGTTCTGCTTTTTGTCCAGCCAAATGAAGATGTTTACTTTGGGTTCGTTCTTGGCATCATGTGGCAGATAGTTGAGCAACATGTCAATCATTATCGGTGCTGTATCGCAAGTCGATTCAACCACAAACAAGGGGCACAGATAGTTGTCTGCGTAATAAAGAGTTGTGCCTCTTCGTCCATCCTTGATTGAGCCCAGTTTCTTCTTGCTCAGTTTGTCGTATGCCGCAATCAGTGGCACATGTCTATGATAGACGGCCTGAAGGTGGGCATGGTCGGGTGCCGATGCTCCGCAGAGTGGTCCGTTATAGAACAAGGCATAATCCTCCGATATGTATGCATAGGGATTTGTATAGTTGTCCAGCATCGTATCCACGGTTTGTGGCTTATGCTTCTTGGCAACCAGGGTGAGATGTCTGGGCAGAATGGGGTATGGGTTTACACACAAATCCAAATCAGAGGTTATCGACATTCTTTTCTGCTCTTTCGGTTGGTTCTTCTTGCAAAGGAAGCACGGGCGTTCCTTGGTGCTTTGGTCATCGGTCTTGGCTGTGGCCGATGCCATTCGGGCGGGGTTGAACTGTACTTTCACATTGAATTCGCCGATGTTTTCCTTTTTCACCTTGGCTTGTTTCAGTTCGCGATGATTCTTGGCGGCCAGTTCCCATTCTTTCAGTTGTTTGTCTATGAATGTTTCCGCTTTTTGTCCCATCTCATTCAGCAGGTTCAGCCCTATGCGGATTTTTATTTCTTGCATGCGCAGGCTGTCCTTATACTTGTTGTTCTGGTTTATCTTTTCTATGCTCAGAGCTGCATCCGAGTTTCCTCCCCAGCGGCGGCACAAATACAGTTCTTCGTAAATGCGTCCAATCTTGTAGGTGCGCGAGAATGCCAACCCCAGTGCATAATCTTCGCCATAGCTCACATTGGGCACCCCGATTTCGCGCAATATGGGGGTGAAGAAGGCGCGTGGAGCTCCCAGTCCGTTGATGCGCAAGGCGTTGTTCATTCCGTTTTCTTCGGTCCATTCCTTGTGGTCGATGAGGCCCGGTGGCAGCGGGTTCAGGTCGAAGTCGGTCAGACTGTACGAGCCAATCAGCATGGCACATTCCTGTTCGTAGAATCCGTCCACTATTTTTTGCAAGGTATGCTGACTGCTATACAGGTCGTCGCTGTCCAGCTGTACGGAGAAGCGTCCGCATTTGGGGTGGTTGATGGCTACATCCCAGCATCCGCCTATGCCCAAATCGTTACGGTCGGGGCAGATGTGAACCACCTTCGGGTTTTCCTTATAAGATTCAATGGCCTCGGTGGTGCCGTCGGTCGAATGATTGTCCACCACGATGACATTGTAAGGGAAATTTGTTTCTTGCGACAAGGCCGATTCAATGGCACACTTGATGGTTTCCACCCGGTTCTTTACAGGGATGATGACCGATGCTTCGTATTCGAACGCCTCGTCCTTGAAATCGGTTATTTCCCTTCCGGGCTTGATGTAGGCATCCATTTCCTTTAGATGGCGGGTGCAAACCTCTTCCATTTCTATCTGAACCTCGCGGTTTCGTGGGTCTACATAGTCAAATTGTTTTTCGCCCGATGTGCGCAGGTCTTCCTCGGTTTTGGTGTAAAGAAATTCGTTGACGTGTCCTACGCTGAATTGGCGCATGTAGTATAGTTGTACATCATACAAGGCTGCATACTTGTAATTGCCCGTTTTACGCTGTTCCTTGTAGGCCTCTTTCAGCTCGGTCTTGTTAAGCATCAGCAGTGGCCCGAAGTCAAAGTCGTTTCGCACACTTCCTAAGCCATAATCCAGCACGGGGTGTGGCAGTTTCTGTCCGTTCTTCACTTCGTAATAATCGGAATAAACCATGCTGTCCAGACATCGTATCTGATTGCACATCCTCTCCAGTGCCTTGTAACCCAGTTGCAGGGGTGCTGTGTCGGTGTATAGCAATATGTATTGCGTCTTGGTGTTGTTTACCAGCGCCTGAATCATTTCGGTGCTGTACATGTGTTCTATTTTCAGGATGGGGCATCCGTCCAGCGATGCTCTGTCCGAATGGCTCGAGAACAAGAAAATTCTACTTACAGCCAAGTTTCCGCGCAGTGCGGCTATATTATTCAAAGTTGTTTTTTCGTTTCCTAACGGAAGAAAGCAAGTAATGGTGTTCTTCATACTCGTAAAAAAATGTAATTATGTTCGCAAATATAAGTATTATCTATTGAATTTTGCTACCTTTGTCCATGTGTTTTTATAAAAAGTTATGATGGAAACAATGAAGACTCCTTTATTGGGAAAGACATTATACGAACTTCAACAGATAACCGCCAATCTGGGAATGCCCAAATTTGCAGCCAAGCAAATAGCTGCATGGCTGTATGACAAAAAGGTCTTTTCGATTGATGAAATGACCAACTTGTCCTTGAAGCACAGAGAAGCGTTGAAGGAAGGCTACGAAGTGGGGGCAACAGAACCCGTTGAGGCCATGCGCTCGGTGGATGGCACGGTGAAATATTTGTTCCGTACTCCTACAAACGATTATGTGGAGGCCGTCTATATCCCCGACAATGACCGGGCCACCTTGTGTGTGTCTTCACAAGTTGGTTGCAAAATGAACTGTAAGTTCTGTATGACCGGCAAGCAGGGTTTTACCGCCAATCTTACGGCCAACCAGATATTGAATCAAATCTATTCCATTCCCGAGCGGAACACTTTGACCAATTTGGTGTTTATGGGAATGGGTGAACCTTTCGATAATCTGGACGAGGTGCTGAAAGTGCTCGAAATCCTGACGGCCGATTATGGTTACGCATGGAGCCCCAAACGCATCACCGTCTCGTCGGTGGGACTGAAGAAAGGATTGGAACGTTTCTTGAACGAGAGCGATTGCCACTTGGCCATCAGTATGCACTCGCCCATTCCTTCACAACGCCGTGAGCTGATGCCTGCCGAAAAGGCTTTCTCCATAACCGATATTGTGGAAGTGCTGAGCCGTTACGATTTTACCAAACAGCGCCGCTTGTCGTTCGAGTATATCATGTTCAAAGGGGTGAACGACTCGTTGGTGTATGCCAAGGAAATTGTCCGCTTGCTCAAGGGTATTGAATGCCGCATGAATCTCATTCGCTTCCATGCCATTCCGAATGTCGATTTGGAAGGAACGAATATGGAACATATCATTGCCTTCCGCGATTACCTTACCCAGCATGGTGTGTTCGCCACCATCCGTGCATCGCGTGGAGAAGACATTTTTGCCGCTTGTGGTATGCTTTCCACCGCCAAGCAGCAGGAAGAAAAAAAATGAAGGCATAAACTGGAAAGGAAAGCTTGTCATTCTGAACGGAACGAAGTGTAGTGAAGAATCTGTTGATATATACAGATCCTTCGCTGACGCTCAGGATGACAACTAATGGGTAAGAATGATATAAATAATGAACAATAATTGATCAAGAAAAAATAAAGAATTATGAAAAAGTTTGCATTTTATTTAAGTGTGGCGGTATGCTTGTTGCTTGCATTGCCGTCCTGTAAAAAAGAGGGCAAGAGTGTGTTTACACCCACATCCAGTGGCCGCCCTTACGAAGTGTTGGTAGTGATGGACAAGAACATGTGGGAGGCACCAACCGGTAGAGCCTTGTACAATGTGCTCGACCGCGATGTGCCCGGACTTCCGCAATCCGAGCGCTCGTTCCGCATATCTCAGATTCCTACGGATAGAATGGTACGTTCATTCAAGATTTTCCGCAACATTATCATGGCCGATATCCAGCCTATTTATACTCAGCCTAAGATGAAGTATTCTCGGAATACATATTCGGTTCCGCAGATGATTCTGACCATTCAGGCTCCCGATACGGCTTCTTTCGCTTCGTTTGTTGAGAAGAACGGACAGACCATTATCGACTTCTTTACCAAGACCGAAATGAACCGCCAGATCAACCAACTGAAGGAGGAGCATAATCCGGTTATCAGCACTAAGGTTGGAAGTATTTTCGGCTGCGATGTAATGGTTCCCATGGAAGTGCAGAAGTATAAACAGGGCAAGGATTTCATCTGGGCTTCGACCGACCGTGCCAATGCCGATATGAACTTCGTGATGTATTCTTATCCGTATACCGACAAGAACACCTTCACTAAGGAATATTTCATCCATAAGCGCGATTCGGTGATGAAAATCAACATCCCCGGTGCTCGCGAAGGTATGTACATGACCACAGCCGACTCCATGTTTGTCGATGTAAAGAACATCAACGTGAAGGGCGAATACGCTTTCGAAGCCCGTGGCTTGTGGGAAATGGAAGGCGATATGATGGGTGGCCCGTTTGTATCGCACGCTCGTGTAGACCGTCCTAATGGCAGAGTGGTGGTGGTTGAAGCCTTCATCTATTCCCCAAAAGGCTTGAAGCGCGATTTGATGCGCCGCATGGAAGCTGCTCTCTACACCCTTTCGTTGCCACAAGAACAGCAAATAGACGAAATTGTGGTTTCACCGGAAATTACCGAAGAGGTTGTAGATACTACTGCGGTAAATTAATTAAATAGATAAATTTTAAGGCACGGATTTTTTCGGACGGAGTCCTCAACAACACGTCACGGATTAACACGGTTCTTTAGTGTGTGAAGCATTAATTGACCGTGAAATCCGCGTAATCCGTGCCTATTATTTTATGTCAACAGATATGAGCTTTCTTCACTAATCACCGTTATATGCTTGGGGCGACCAGTCCCAGTATTCATCCCATATCACATTCGTTTCATCTTGAGGGCCATTGTTGTCCTCTTCATCCATTTCCTCTGTAGGGAAAGGACGGTCAAAGGCCAGCGTGTATCCTTTCTTGATGGCTTCCGTGTCCACCTCTTTGGGTTCTATCCCACATTCCACCACCGTCATAGCGGCCAGCAGACTGCTCAGCTTCCACACACCCAGTTCGTTGTAGGGAGGGTAGAGGCGTTCGTTTCCACCCATTCCCGTGAGTTGCAGCACCCGGTCAATGTAGGCTTTGGTAGGGTTTTCGGTGGGGGGTGCCCATCGGTCGATGATGGTGCTCACCGTGAACGGTGTTTTCAAACTCAAGAAGCGGTAGAAGTAAGTGAAGAGTATGCGCCAAGCAGCCCTGTATCCGTATGCCATGCTGTTGAACTCCACAAACTCTTTGTCGGTCACTTCTTTTTTCATTCCTTTCCACACCGTTTGGGTGCGGCGTATATTCAGTGGGTTGTTGTTTCTTATTCCTCTTTTCATTATGATTTTTGATTTATGATTTATGATTTTTGTGGGTGGTTTCTTTTTCCCCTTTTGTCTTCAGATCCGTTCGTCACGATGTTCCTCAGGATGACAGGGAAGAGGGGGCAAAATAAAACTGAAACTTCTGTAACTTCTGTAACCACCTTCGTTCAAGACCGGCTGTCGGGATGCTTTTTAGTCTTGTAAAATTCCCCCGTACATTCGTCCTTACAGATGTATCCCCTGTGCACCCACGTTTTCAGCATGGGTTTTACGTTGCTGTCTTTTCCCAACTGTCGGCGCACTTCTACGGCATCGGCCGTTGTAAAGCGTTCGGGCAGCAGGCAAAGCATGTTTTGTGGGCCTCGTTGGTTTACCCAGTTCTCCTTTTCCATCTCCACTTTCATGGATTCCCCGAAGAAACGAAGCTTGTAATAGAGGTCGTATCGCTCACTCCATCGGATGAAGTCCTCAAACCGTTTGTCCCACACGCATCCGTTGGCCACATACAGTGTCATGGCTTTGAGATAAGCGATGACGTTGGCTCTGTACGACAGACTTTCGTACACCTCATCGTCCGAGAGCAAGGCCGTTTCAGCATTCTCTTTCAGCAATTGCCGGGCCAACTCTTCCGCCTCCTTGCATTCCACCAATCCCGTGGCTTCGTTCAAGTGGTCTATGTAAGGCTTTAAGGCTTCGGCAAAGGCATCGTCGTAGGTGCCGTACACGGGAATCTCCCCGTTGTTCTGCGGCTCTATGGAGCAGAAGTTTATTCGGCTCAATGTGCCGTCCGAAAGGGCATTGCGAAAAAACTGGCATCCCCGTTGGATGGTGCTTGATGCATTCCAATTCCACCTCACCTTAACCCTTGCGGTGACTGACGAGGTGCCTACGCGCTCCTGTCCGTACAGTCCGCAGTCGAAGGCCAGTCGGATAATTTGGCTCACCTGATTGGCACGGTTCGATGTCTTGAGTTGGTTCATCAGCTCCAGCTCTTCGAGGTTTGTATAAAGAAATTTTCCGTTCGCATCACTGAGTCTTTGGACGAAGGCGGCATTGGTCATATCACTTACCAGCACTTGTATGCAGAGGTCCTCCGGTCGTTTCGGTTTCTCCTTGTTTGCCCCTTTCTGGTTGATGGAGTCCTTCCAGGCCTGTTCCCTCCGTCGGTTCTCTTCATCGCGCTCCACTATGTCGGCCAAAATAAACTCTATGGGCTTGTTCACCGCACTCTTTCCGCTGCTCATTTTGGCCAACAGGCAACACATGAATGTGGCCTCTCTGAGGGTGTTGTCCACGTAGCGGAACGAAACTCTTTTCAGATGTGCTCCCAAAGGCGGGAACACTGCGTTTGCCACGGCCGGTTTCATGGGTGCGGGCACCTTGCTGGTGAGCAGTTCGATGAGTGGAGGCAAATTCGCAGGCATTTCGGGCGGAGCGGAGACATTGCTTGCCGAAGCCTGGGCATCGCCTTGCGATTCATCCTGAGTGTAACGAAGCATCTTTTTACATACACTCAGTGTCCGTAGCATGATGCGTGGCATCACTTTGGCTTGGTTGCGTGCACATGCGCTCCGTATGCTTGCCATCCACTTTTCGCTTGCTTCGCCGTAGGTGGGTAGGATAGAAGCTATCCAATCAGCGTCATCGTTACAGATATAGCGAAGATGGCACGCCATAGAGAAAATGAAATTGTTGCGGCTCCCATGCTCCGGTTTTCCACCCATTTGTTCCTCCAGTGTCTCCACAATTTGTGTGTACGGTATTCCGTTGTAGGTTTGTGGGTACATTTTTAGGCACGGATTCCACGGATTGCACGGATTTTCATTTTCTTGTGCCTCCGTAGCCTTCGGCTGATTGGATGACGCGGATTTGTTTTTGCTTTCGTTTAACAACATGTCACAGATTTCGGTGTCATCGTTATGGCCGGAGGCCTCGTTAGGCAGCGGACGGGTTCCGTGTAATCCGTGTAATCCGTGCCTAAAATCAAAGAGTTTTTCACTCACATACAGCGTATTCGCAGCCGGCACCATGTAGATGCATCTTGAGGCCACATCCTTTAGGGCAGGGTCGGCCTGGAAGCCTACATCCTTCGAGAAGAGTGTCTGTGCCTCTTGCGGAGTCATCCCCTTGGGCAAAGTTATCAGCACGTGCGTGCCTTTGCGCACACTTTCCTCCACCAATAGGATTTCCCATTTGCCCTGTTCCTGCAGCTCCAATGCCTTTTTCAAAATCTCTGCCGAGTGCCCTTTCTCGTCGAAGTCCAGCATCAGTCGGGGCAACGGTTTCAAGGCATCGGCCATGCTGCGGTGGTTGTCCTTGAATTCTGCACAGCCCGGTGTCCATACGGGCAACTTCGCCTTCAGCCGTTCGTCGCCTTGCAGAATGCGTTTGCACATCTTGTCCAGCCACGGCTCGTTTCTCAGTTCTTCCCATTCCTTGCGGGTGACGGGCAGAGTGGGGGCACCGTGCCCCCTGCCTATGCATGTAAACACTTCACTCATGCCACGCCCTCCTTCAAGATTACGAAGAATGCTTCTACGGCCGGCTGTTCACGTCGGCGGATGTCGCACACCTGGTGGATGGAGAGGTTCTTCTTGAATTTCCATCGTTCAATGAGCTGACCGCCTTGCGTGCGGATGATGTCGCAATGTTCGGTGGAGAACAGTTTGCAATAGAGTGGCAGTTGCGAGCCGATGTGATAACGCTTCACCTCAGCCTGTCCGTCCTCCATCATGGTGATTCTTCCTCGGTAAGACACCTTCCGTTCCGGCATGATGGGTGCTTTATCCGCCTCCCATGTTTCCGGCCAGATGTTGATGTCACCGTTTACGTTCATAGCCACTTGTGCATCCATCTGCACGTTTCCGAATAAAATTTCTTTTTTCATAAAATCAAAATCTTTAAAAGTGTTTTTGTCGGCCGACGTTGCAAAGATAGAATGACTTGTTCGATGTATTGATTTCTTGAAATTCCCGTAAATCATACGGGAAAAAGTCGAAAAGAAAGATACAGCTTTACGAACCGGAATTGGTCTGAAGGAGCTTGGATACATAGTTGTCCTTTTTCAGCAGTTGTTCGGCCGCGTTGAACATTTGGCTCCAAACGCTGAATTCATCCCCGTTCATTTCTCCTTGGGATTGTTTCTTTTGGAAGATTGCGGGGGTGAGCCGATGAAAATCCTTCCCGGTTCGCAGCACCTTGTTTAAATGATTGTTGAATGTCTTTTCGCAGTCGCAAGGCTGTATGTGGCATTTCTCCTTCAGGAAATGGTAGAACCCCTTGTTCATCCCTCCGCCAATAAGGCTGGGCGAAAGTCCGTGCTTCACACAAGCATACAGCAGGCATAGCAGAAAATCCGTTTCGCTGTAACATTTATTGTCCACCTCCATTTTTCGGGACGTGCGACTGAAATATCCTTTATGTAAGTCTTCGAAGCACGCAGCCATTTGCTCTTCGTCCACCCATTCGTTGAATATGGGTGTCTTTTTCTTGCCTTTGGTTGTAGAAATGCCCCGAATTGCTTTGCCATCCCAATTCACCCCGATTTCATCCAGATTGTTGCATCTGATTGTCTGTAATGTTTCTTCGTTAATGATTAAATAACTCATACTAACAAGTGTTGCGAGGAAGAGAAAGAAACGGCCCAAGTCTATAGAATCTCTTTCCTGCTTCACTCTGGTTAATAATTTCAATAGACCAGACAAAACAAGTCTGGCCGGCAACGTTCTTGTCTGTTGCTGGCACAAAATAAGTAGATGAAAATTTTGTAAAAAGTAGACTCTACTGAAACTCTATTATTTATTTAACAGATAATAACAGTTTTGTTTGTTACGAAATATAAATATTACTGTTGATAGAATTATTTCTTTTCTTGTTTTTTCTTATAATCCTTAGCAAACGTATTACTCATACTGTCGAAAATTTCCAAATGTGTTGGGAGTTCTACATCTTGTTTTGAATAGTTATTAGGTCTGGAAAATTTCTCATGTAAGAACTCTCCGAAAGCAATAAAAACTTTATTTATATCCATAGTCTTCCCCGTATTGTCATTAAAAGCTTCCATTTTACACAAAGAATAAATAATTCTTCCCATATCGGTTTTGTTGATGTTTTTACTTAAATAAATAGGACTATAATCTATGTGGGTTAAAGAATTGTTTACTTTGTTATTCTCATTGCTTTCGTTGAATTTATTGTTGATAAGCTCTGATTCTATTTTTATTTTCGCTTCTTCATATAGGGGATAAAAAGAGTCATCTAATAGCACTTCTTTCGCTGCTTCCCCGTATACATATTCAACTTCTTGTTTTTTCCCACGGTATTTTTTTTCAAAATAATCCTTAATCATTTCAAGAACAACTAATTGATCGCTTTTATCCCTCCAAGGTAGATTTAAGAAATCGTAGAAATGCGTATCGACAAAATTACCACAAACAGAAATCTGCAAGGCATCACTGAAATCATCGAGTTCCCAACAATAAATATGCTCGTTTATTCCTAATTTTATGGAAAAATTAAATATATACCGCGATTCAGTCTGCTCTACAAGTTCTTTAAAATGATGAAAGAAATTATAATTGTCTAAAAAACGTTCCAAATCGTCCAAAAACTCAGAAGTCCCATCGATTCGTTTCTCTTGGACTGAAAAAATAGCATAAACCATTCCTGCAACAATAAGCGCACAAGCCTCTTCGCCCATAGGAGAGAGTTCGGTATAAAAAGTTTTTTTATATTCATTGAAACTGCAACATCTCCCTGATATAGTCATACCTCCACATTGTGAATATGTAGGATGAAAAAATAATGCTTTATGCCAATTGATACAATCAGGTAAGTGTTCTCTTAAGCATTCATTCAAAGTTTTTCTAAGCTTTTCATTAAAGGCATTATCACCAAGAATTTCATCATAATTCTTGTCTGTTCCAAAATGTTGTGCTATAATCTTATGTCTTATCATATTTGTAAACTAATTTTTTACAAAAGTAGAAATTATAAATAAATAAGCACTCATTTTTTGTTGTAAATTAAATATTATCACTACATTTGCGATAATTCCGAAAGGAAAACATATTGAAATGTGAGCGTTTAAGATATTATCCTGTTTGAGAATCTGGACAATTCTTCGATAGTGGATAATAAACAAGGACGCTCACGCCGTGGTTGTATATATCCTTATAGTTATATACTTCATAGGGCGTGAGCTATTGTTTGTTACACTATCAAGGCAGTCCAGAGCCTTCAAACAGTGACATTCAATAGTCTTGCGCCTTTTTGTTGTATGTATATTTAGAAACATTAAATTAATAATTATGAACAGAATTGTTTTATTTCTATGCTTTTATTTTATAAGCATGATTATGTATGCACAAGAGTATACTTGCGAAAAATTGAAGGAGGATATCACTGCTTGGAATGCTTGTACGAATAATAATAATACTAAATGGGCGAAAGCAATTTTAGAACAAGGAGCTTTTAAACAAAACGTTGATGGAAGTTTTGAGTATGTATACATTATGAATACAGAAGATAGCGTAGATATTAAAGCTTTAAGAAATATAAGTTTTAATTATATTGGACTAAATTTCAATATTGATAACGCTGTGCGTGCTGATATGGAAACAAACAGTCCGGATAATGGGGTTATATTTCAAGGAAAACTTATAGGAATAGGAGAATTTGTAGGTTTTGGTGAATATAATAAAATTAATGGTAATGTTCATTTTGATATCAGATTTAAACCAGATAGGGTGAGATTCTCTGTGAAAATACAAGATTATCAAGTTCTAAAATATATTGATGGAACTTTAGTTCAAAACTACATAGCATTAGTGAAAGACACTTTCCCTTTAAATCCAGATTCTAATCATAAAAAAAGTTATGCTATGGCTTTTATTAATGCCAATAGTAAATGTCTGAACTTTGCAAGCAGCTATTTAAGCCACTTAAATAAGCATGTAAAAGTAAGCCAACCAACAGATTTAGAAGATTGGTGATTTATAAAGCATATCGCTAGATTATTAAATAAATAATAGTATGAAAAAGATTATTATTTTTACATTGTTGGCTATAGTTTCGTCAAGTGTAACATATGCACAAAACAGTTCTAAAAGTTTTATAAGGTGGAATAAAGCTGTAGGAATTGGTGTCGGATACACTAATATGTTTCAAGAATTTACTACACAATACGAGGGTATTTCTGCACCCCAAGATTTAATACATTTTGATTTTACTATTTATGGTGCATACATAGGAGTTGATGCCAAAGTTAAGAACACCGGTTATGATGTTTTTGGATATGATGAACAATTAGGGACATGGGCTATTAAGGTCGGTCCTTCATTCAGAATTGGACGTTTTGAGAATTGGAGATGTATTTTTACTCCATATGTTGGTGCAACTTTTTATACCTTATCCGATACTTCTAATAATGCCATAGGTGCACGTGATGAATATGGAGCAAAAGAAACTAAATTTTTGGGAGGGTATAGAATTGCAGCAGCTTATGATTGGTATTATATAAGTTTTCATTTTTCCACAAGAGAGTTAGGATTCTCTGTTGGCATTGATTTTGAGTTGTAAGTTGGTGCTATTTTTATGTTAGATTTTAATTAATAAATATGAGAAAAATTATAATGGGCATGGTTTTAACCATGAGTTTGGCTTCATGTTCTGTGCAACAGTTTACAACTACGAATATTATCGATTATTCAGAATTTGCCAAACAGGGTATTTTTGTGAGTGAATCCAATTCTGTAAGCTTCGATTATCAGCCATTGGGCAGTGTGGTTTCTGTAACTCAAGGGGCAAACTCGTTGTTCTTTATGCAGAAAATTGATGCAAACAAGGCTTTTAAGGAAATCAGTGCAAAAGTGAAGTCTGTAGGAGGAAATGGCCTTATTAACTTTAAATACAATGTGATGGCTGCAAAGTCGTCTTATTTAATGACGGTTACAGGAATGGCAATTCGAATAGACAATCCTCCAATCGTGGAGGAAAGTCTTCCCGTTGTTGAAAAGCCAAAAACTGATATTCATGTGGATGGAATACATTGTTTCATCTATAAGAGGTTTCAGTCGGGGATTGCTGTGATGACAGATGGGGTTCTTACAGTTGGCCAAGCAAAGATTGTTTATAAAGAGTTTGCATTAAAAAGAATAGAATATCAATTCTTCTTGCCTAATACTAAGGCTCCATACATGGCAATTACAGACAATGGATATATTGTAGATTACAAGACCAATGAATTCATTCCTTTGGAATAGAAATTTATCAAAGTAAAAGTGATGCAATAACCCACAAATAAACCGGCAGCCGCCAAATGGTTGTCGGTTTTATTTCCTCGTCATGATATAAGCTTTTGTTTCCGATAAATGCAAAATGGCTAATGCTTTTATTTTATGTGAGGATAATTTGATTCTCGCACCAAACATAATTATATTTGCAGCAGATAAATAAAGATAATAAAAGGATAGTAAATAACCAAAAGCACACATCTATATGGGAAATGATAAAATCAGACAAGAGGTATACCAGTACTTGCCCGAACTGTTGAAGTATGTAAAGTCAAAAGCCTTAGCAGCCGAGATGGGAAAGTCTATTCAGTGGCTTACTTCCAGAGTAAACCGTCAGAAGAATGGTAAGTACAGCATCCGTCAGTTTCGCCCTGAAGATATGGAACTACTGAACAAGGCCATTGAGCGAATAGCCAACCGCTTGCTGGCTGTAACCATTAATTACAGTGATGACCGACAAGAGGTGATTGACGAGATTCGCAGCAAACTTAACGAATTGTTTATCAAGTCGATAGTAGTAGATAAGATGGGTTGGACAGATTCCAAGCTGAGAGTTACGATGTCGAACAGTACAAGTAAGGGACACATTCTTACTTTCACCGCATCCGATGTACAGCAGATAACCCTCGCCGTTCGTGAGATTGCCATGCGAATGCTTTCTGTAGAATACTACCTGGACCAAGAGTAATTCCATACCTATATATATAATAAAGGTGGGCGGACAGCTCCGCACCTCTCTTTAGATTGCCCGGACAGACCAGTTCGGGCTATTTTTATGTCCTTGCCTTACTTCCCCAAAAAAAGCGTAACTCATTGGATGCTAGTAAAATTGCCGATCAAAACTTCCCGATTTCACGAAAGCGACCAATGAATATACTTACATCATTGTCTGTCCTCGCTATAGTTGTATCACATTATTCGTTTCAATAACACATCATCGGTCGTTTATACATATTCCACTTCGTTTAGAATTTGATATAGCCTAAAACAGCTTCGATAAATTGTTTGTCTTTCATGTTTTAATTATATTAATTATTATCATTTCGGTTACGTTTTAATTATTATTTCAGTTACGTTTTTTGCTTTTTTAAAACTTATGTCTACATTTGCATTCAAACCAATAAACTGATTCAATATGAACACTTCGCAAATTAATGCTGAAATATTCCGTAACCTTGCTGCTTTAGCAGAAAGCGAGGATATGCTTGCCCGTGCTGCCAAATATCTGCGTAAGTTAGTAAAGGAACAACAGCAGAAGGCCGACTCCACATTGATGAGTAAGGAAGAATTCTTTGAAAAGCTCGACAAAGCGGAAGAAGAATATCGCCAAGGGAAATACACCACTTTGTTGCCCGGCGAATCTGTAGCCGATATGCTAAAACGTTGTGGTTATGGCATATGAAATCCGATTCACAGACTTGGCTAATCAAGGTTTGGCCAAGTTGGCCAAGAGCGAACCAAAAGCCTTTCAGAAGGCTTTGCGTTTTGTTGAAGAACTGAAGGTTAATCCTCGTATGGGTACGGGACATCCTGAACCTCTCAAAGGTGAACCTCAAGGGCGTTGGAGTCGCGAAATAACCAAGAAGCATCGTATGGTTTATCGCATCTTCGAGAACGAAGTGCTGGTGCTTGTCATTTCTGCGTACGGGCATTATGATGATAAATGATGTCATAACTGTTGTTTTATTATCCTATTACCAATCTAAGATTGAAGAAATTTGCCGAATCGCAAAGTCTTTTGGAACAATACGTGTAGAAATTAAGCGAAATGGAAATTTCCCTGAAAGAGATAGAAAGTGATGTCACTTGGGATTCCAATTATGAGTTTATCACGACTGAACGTGATTGGGCATAACGGATGCTTATCAAAGTAAAAGTGATGCAATGTTCCACAATCAATCGTCAGTCCTTTAAAATCAAAAAGTGAATCAATAATTACTTTGTATTGCATAAAAAACATACTATTTTATGCAGTACAAGATAATTATTGAATAAAATCGATTCTGAAATTCTTTATTCTCTCAGCCGGAACTCTCCGGAAAGTTACCGAGGTTTAACCTTCATCGAATTCGGTAGGATTGTATAATATCCATTCCTAAAGTTATTTTTTAAGAAAATCGGACGGGGCAACCGAAATTCTTGTTTGTTTTCTCGAAGATTCTTATTACTTTTGTTCCTATTATGGCATAAGCCTGAATTATAAATGCCTGTTCAGTAATAAAAAGAAATTGCTATGGATAAAAAGACACTTGAATTTGTGACATTCTGCATCGGAAAACTTTCCGCTCTACTGAATTTGCCACAACAAGAAATATACAAACGTCTGAAACGTTCTGGCATCTTGTATGATTACATCGTACCCTCATACGATGTGCTCCATACATTCAGCTCACGCTATTTGATGGAAGACCTTACTGAATACATGAGGGAGAAAGGGGTTTTGGAAGTATGAAACTATACCATTCATCAAACGTTATTGTTGAGAATCCGGATACCAGACATTCTCGCAAATACCTTGATTTTGGACGTGGATTTTATCTTACTTCATTGCATGAACAGGCTGTAAGATATGCACAACGTTTTAAAAGAAGGGGTCAGCAGGCTTGGCTCAATACATACGAGTTTTTTATGGATGATGATTCGCAATGGAACATCATGAAATTTGACACTTACGATAAGCATTGGCTTGATTTTGTAGCTCAATGTAGGGATGGTAAAGATGTTGGCGATTACGATATGATTATAGGAGGCATTGCCAATGACAGAGTTATCATTACTCTTGACAGATATTTTGCCAATGAAATTTCGCAAGAAGAAGCGCTTGGATTTTTACGGTTCGAAAAACCCAATATACAATATTGCATACGTTCAGAACGTATGCTGCAGGAATGTCTTACCTATCTTGATAGTGAACAGATATGAGCGAGGACAGTAAACAAATAATGAAAAGCGCCCAATGCGCCAGGATTATTTTATGTATCAGTGAAATGTTCGGTGTTACCCTCAATGAAGCAACCGACATTTACTATAATTCTGAAACTGCCAATATGATAGAGGAGGGGGTGGCCGATTTGCATTGCCGTAGCGACAAATATTTGGCCGAAGAAATATGGAATGAACATCAAGAAGCTGGACAATCAATGAACAAGCCTTGATTTTTCATCTCCGCATCATCGGGCACAATAATCGGTTTGCCGAAAATCTCATAATTTAAAACCCGTAAAATGCCGAAAATCTCATAATTTAGGGCATAAGAGGTTCTTTGTAGATGTTTAGTCTGATTTTCCATATATCTTCGAGGATTTCCACACCCTGGCGTGGATTGGCTTGGAGTGAAACTAACAATGCCTCAAAATCGGCCTCCAAAGATTTGTGTTTCTTCTTTAATCGCTTGTAGGCCGATTTGAACTCGTCGGAAATTCTGATTTTCATCATAGGGCGCGCAATGCTTCTATGGCTTCTTCCATACTCATGGCAGGTGCCTTTTCCGCTTGCTTCATGCCTTTGCGAATGGATGCAGCCACCTTGTATGATTCTTCCAATTTTTGAAGATGATTCCAACGGCGTCGGCTCATCCGTACGGTTACTAAATTGGCTTCTTGTGATATGACAGATGTTTGCAGCATAATTTTATCTTTTTAGGTATATGCAAAAATATCAATTATTTCTTTATCTGCAAAGAAAATGCAGAAACTTCATTTGAGAGTTAACCTCATTTAATGGTTTGTCTTATCCGATAAAGTGGTTACGGTTACAGTAGTTACAGTTTATTTTGCGCACACATAGTACCCTTGAAATAATTTAAAACCGAATTATTATATTTATATATA
>JAFUNS010000058.1 GCA_017472925.1 Bacteroides sp.
CCGGATTTTCGTTGGCGGCTTTCCAAACACGGTGGCCTATACTGATGGTGATAACCAGGGCGATGCTTATAAATATAATGGCAAATGGAAGGATGCCTATCTCTACTTGGCGGTTATAGGTTTGTATCCATTGCTTCATTATAACATAACTAATCGGAAAAGCTATCATAGAGGCAATAAGTAACATTCCTGTATATTCTTTGACAAATTTCCCGAGAATATTACCCAACTTTGCACCATTTACTTTGCGGATGGCTATTTCCTTACGCCGATGTTCACAAGTCAGTGTAATCAATGAATAGATACCAAACACACAGATAAAAATACACACCAACGAAGCAAAGCTTAACAAAGCAGAAAGAGCATTTTCCGATTTCAAGAACTTGTTGTATTCCTCTGTTTCGTTATAAAGGAATAGTTTCTTGTCCGGTGCCTCTGTCTGATGCATCTCTTCAATGTGTTTCTTGCACTCTTCCCATGTACCAGCCTTGTACTTGAAAAGCACGAAAGCACGTCCCCAAAAATATTGGTTATATTCATGGTAAGTGTTGACGAACATGGAATAGGGTACATCTGCGCTGGGTGAACGATAAGCACAATCCTTAACTACACCAATAACGTTATGGGAAGGGCTTCCTGGATGTGCCCCTTTGAAATGTTTACCGATAGCCTCTTCGGGTGTCCATCCCATTCGTCGGGCAGTACTTTCCGTTATTACACCTTCGTTTTCTTTTGACTTTTCATCAATCCATTTACCTGCTATGAGTTGGATATTATAAAATCGGAAAAACTCTTCACCTGCTAATATATTTTCCAAAACAATGGACTTTTCCAATGGTTTGTCCAATCCATCCCACTGGTTTACATTGAAATAGGTCATGGCTCCTTGTCCTATCATAGGGTTGTATTTGGGCGTTACCACTTCTTCCACCATCGGAAGTTGCTTGATTTTATCGTACCATACATTCATGTCTACGTTCATCCAAAGGCTTACAGCTCCCTTGTTCTGAAAATCAAATCCTGTATCTACATTACGAAGATGATATATTTGCATTTGCATGAGGGTGGTAGAAATGATGAACGACAAGCACACAAACAGTTGTACCACAATGCTGCACTTACGGGCAAAATTATTATCCCGATTGCTTAAAGAACGATGTAAAGAAGTCTTGCGAATGATAGCGATGCTTATCAAGGTAATTCCTAATATCACTAATGACATGATTCCCGTAATCAAAATACAGTTTCCATAGAGCATATCGCGTGTTTCCATTATCTGCGAATATTTCAAGAAAAAAGGAAGTAATATTTCTATCAAAACCATGCCTAACATGCCCGAAAGTAATACAACCAATAACTGTTCCGTTGCAAATAGTTTTAGCAGGCTCCACTCCGAAGCACCACATACTTTACGCAAAGCCATTTCACGAGAACGGGTACGGAGGTGGTCGGTATATACCGTCAGGTAATTGACCAACGCACAAAGTATTATGAGGAGACCTGTCAATGAGAAATAAATGATGTATTTACTCTTTACTACTTTTTCTTCCAATGCTCCGACAAAACTCTCATCCAATCGTAACTTGATAATTGGCTTCAGATAGAAACAAGTCAATCCAGTAGGACCATACATACTTTCTTTCATCTCTTTTGGGAAATTCTTGTTCATAGCGGCCGACAACGCTTCGACATCTGTCCCTTCCTTTACTTTAATAAAACAGGTTTCCCAATTAGGAGTCCACAAATCTTTAGCTCTTCTACCCGGTATCAGTACGTCATACGGAAAATTGCTGTGTCCCTCTTTCCAACTACTTATAATCGCACTGATGGTAAACTCCGCATTTTTAGGTATTTTTATCTTCTTTCCTATTACCTCCAGAGTTCCAAACAATTTCATAGCGGTCTTTTCGCTTATGGCGCACTCCATACATTCATCTAAGGTGAGCCGACAAAAGTTGTCGTTTCCTTTCAGTAAGCGAATGTCGAACATTTCCAAAGCGGAGCTATCGGCTACTCCTATGTATATATCCTTCAAACCTCCGTCATGTTCGATAGTATTCGAATAGTTAAGTAATTTGGCGGTAGCTTCTATTTCAGAATAATTACTTTTAAGATAATTCCCTAAAGCCGGAGGAACTTGATGTGAGAGCTTGTCGCCAAACAAATCATTGTCTGTCGCCACTAAATAGATCCGTTCCGCATCTCGATGGAAAGTATCGAAGGTCATTTCGTACCTTACCCAGAATGCGGACAATGTAAAGGTAGCCAATCCGATGGCTAGTCCTAAAATACTGATAACACTCTGTGTCTTGTACTTCAACAGGTTGCGCACGGCAACTTTCAGGTAATGTAGTAGCATACTATTCTTTCTTTTATTGTTTCTTTCTTTTTCTTATTCACTCTTCACCACATCCGCCGGATTTTCGTTGGCGGCTTTCCAAACACGGTGGCCTATACTGATGGTGATAACCAGGGCGATGCTTATAAATATAATGGCAAATGGAAGGATGCCTATCTCTACTTGGCGGTTATAG
>JAFUNS010000020.1 GCA_017472925.1 Bacteroides sp.
ATAGACATACCTAGAGGCAAAGCCTCTGTTTTGTATTGAAAGTAGAATCTTTCAAGATCTTCGCTGCTATACATAATTCTTTAATTTAAGTCGCAGCGAAAGTATATATTTTAATTCTTAGCCCTAATTTGAGTGCTTACAAATTAAAGACAGTTTTTATAACAAATTATTTATTATTTCATCATATTGTTTTATCACATTAATTATATCAAATTCTTTCTTTGCTTTTAAATAACTAGCATTAGACATTTCTTGTTTATTTTTTTGTGGTAGTTCGATAAAATTCAGCATTTTACTTGCAAGAGTTTGAACATCTTTTGATTGTAATAAATAACCATTTATTCCATCTTCCACGGTTTCACGACATCCTGGGATATCTGTTGTTATTATAGGACAACCCATAGCACATGCCTCCATTAAAGAATGATTTAATCCTTCATTATAACTACTTGGAATTACAACAACAGTATTATCTTTTTCTAAATAAGAAGCAACGTCACTTGTAACACCCAAATAATTAATTTTACCATCCAAAACATCTTTATCAATTACATGTTTTGGAACACCTGTTGGATTAGTTTCATCAATAGGTCCCAATAAGTCAAAAGAAATATTTGAATATTTATTTTTAACAATTGAAGCAGCTTCTACATATTCAGTATAACCTTTGTCGTACAAAATTCGAGCTACCATGAGAAAACGAATTGTGGAATACTCTTTTTCTACATACTTAAATCGTTTTAAATTTACACCTTCACCACCAGAAAACAAAGAACAACGATTAGATTTAATATATCCTTTTTCAAATAAAGTCTTATAATTTGAACTATTAAGAACAATAGTCCAACTTGAATACCTCAAACCTAACTTATACATAAAACGACCAAGTTGTTTAGTCAATCCATTACCTGTGAACATATATCCTAACCCTGCGACCATAGAAACAGTTTTCACTCCGATCAACTTTGCAGCTATAGTTCCATATATATTAGGTTTTATTGTATAATGGAATATTATATCTGGTTTTATTTCTTTATAAATTGAAAATAATTGATAGAAAGTTTTAACATCTTGTAAAACTGACATATTAGAAGGATTCATATCAACTTGTAAGACATGACAACCTTTAGGTAACAACTCTTCAAATCCGTTTTCAAATGTACATTTAGGATATATAAGATACACATCATTACCTTGTTGTATATAATACTCCGCTACATCTATTCTGAAATTAACAAAACTACGAATACTATTATCACAAAATATTATTTTCATTATTTAATATGTTTTTTATTACATTCAAATTATTTACAAAAGAGTATTTGTTAAGCCAATTATTTCTTGCATTAATTCCTTTGCTTAAAATTGTATCCCAATCATTTGCATATCTAATTATTACGTTTTCCCATTCGTTACTTTTGGAGGATATTAATTCACCAATATCTGGAGTAACAACCTCATTATTATATCCAACTGCAGAAGCTATAACTGGTAATCCAATAGACATATATTGAATTATTTTGAAGGCACCCTTACCTCTAGTAAAAGTAGAATCTTGTAAAGGCATAATACCAATATGAGCATTTTTCATTTCTTCGATAGCAATATATCTACTCCAAATGACATTGTCTATGTTAAGAAATTCTGTCGGAAAATCTAAAGGAACATTACATACAACTTTTAAGGTTAACTTTTTATTAAAGCAAAATTTAATATTTCGAGCAGCACTATCTAAAAAAGGTATTATTTCTCTTATATATGGTAAATTAGAAGCACTCGCGACCCATATTAGGACTAATTCATTTTTATATACCTCTTTACGATTTTGCAACAACTTATTTTCAAAATGATAATAAATATCACCGTCCGTTGTTGGTAAATAAACAAACTTGGATTCACTCATCAATGGCAATTGATTTCTTAAATAATTATTCGTAACTAATATTTTATCAACATGTTTAACGAATATTTCCAATTCTTTTGAAGGTATTTCATTGCTTTCAAATATATTATCATCAAAATCCCATATTACATATGATTTCTTCAACAGATTATTTATCAAGAATGTGTGTATGTAAAATATTTTTCGGGGAATTATTGTACGACAAATAAAAATAGTATCAGGCTTGTAAAACAACAAATCTTGTATTAAATAACCCAGTGTCCGAAAATAAATCAATAAATATGCAAATAGAGCATATGATATACGTATATAATTAGAGCGATGTTTACTTAGTAAATAATTTGAATAAATACAATCTGGCAAAGCACACCTTTTCTTTATATAAAAATCATTGTTTAGATAGGTACAATACTGATTGATTCTATAATATGAAGCTGGGCAAATTGTAAAAGAACGAGAGTAAATGGATATCTTTTTCATGACTAATATGTAAACTCATTTAAAACTATTTCCGCATGTTTAGCCCTTGTCTTATAGTCCGTTATTCCAAATAAAACATTTTCATATTTAGCTAACAAATGATTGTTTTCTTTAGCTATTCTAAAAAAAGAGAAGAATAAGAGTAAAATTAACAAAGGCTTATATTTACTGCCTATTATATTTTTAGAGAACAAGTGTGAAAAAATAATCCAATAGGAAAAAACAAATAAAACAGGAAAACGTTCTACAAAAACTAGAACATCCGCAAACAACATAAATAACAAATAAAAAGCTAAAGCACAATTATATAAAATTTTAAAATTACTTATTACGCTGTTAAGCCTATTATAATAATAAGTCAACAAACAGATATTAAAAGTTCGTTCAAAAAAACCAAAAGAGAGTTTATAAGAACTTGTATCGTTAGTGTAAACCAATACTTTCTTAACTAAGTCCATTTCACCATCGAGTGGTAAATGATTTAATAGCCAAAAAGAAATACTATATCCCAATAAAAAGGTAGAAGCAGAAGTAAAGATTATGATCCACTTTAATTTATTTGAAATTTCAATATTCAAGAGATAATACATTGGCAAATAAATCAAAGCAGAATAATGAAAGGTCACCCCCAATAAATTACAAAGAATAAAAGGTATAATTTTTCTTTCCTCTATGAATTTAATAGAATACATAAATAAAATTATAGCCTTTACATTCCTTAATAAATTAAATTCAATACCTAAACCTTGATATGCAATAAAAAAACATAATATTAGAATTAAAGAAGTATCATATCTTCTAAAGACAAGAACAAAAAAATAGAAATCAACTAATGTATTTATTAGAATCCATATAAAATAATTCGGGAATATCGTTTTTATAATACTACTATAAATGACAAAACCAGGTTCATAAGAGAAAGTAGTCAGATTATAAACATCTGGCAAACTTTCAAAGAAGACATAATAATTTGTAAAATCAGAATATACAAAACCTCTTAAACCAATAAACAATACAACAATGATAACAGCAATCTTTTCATATCGTTTTCTTTTATTGTTATTATGACATTTCTTTGTCTTTGAATAAAGAAACAAAAGCCATAACCACAACAATAGATATGGACAAGAATAAAGATAACTAAAAGTAGGCATATACAAGACAAGGGAAAAGAGCGAATACCTATATTCTCTTTTTTATTTTTCTTAATTTATTGACAATCTTTTTTATATATTTAAAAACAGATATATATTTATGAAAAGGTACATAATAAAGCTTTAAAAAATCTATATCATATTTAAATCTAGGAGGCAAACTATCCTTTATTCCTTGATATCTTTCATTTAAACTTTTATCTAAATTACAACTTACTCCTGCTGTTTCTGCTATTGCAACAATTACATCTATACTTTTATAACTGCAATTATTGATAATTAAAGACTTAAAGAAAAAGATAGAATCACTTGCTATTTTATATGTTTCGTCATATGGACATTTTAATAACAATTCTCTTTTTATAAAAGCAGATTGATGATGTAATGCTGATTTTATAAAATAACAAATAGACAATTCTTTTTCTTCGGGAGGAAATATCATTTTATTAGTCTCACCCCATTGCCCTATTCCAACAATTATATCAAATATTAATTCATTGGAGACATTACATAAAACATATTCATCCTTAAATACATCACCAGAATTCATGAATATACAATATTCACCTCTTGCAAGTCTAACCCCTTTATTCATGGCTTCATATATTCCATGATCTCGTTCAGAAATGACTGTTATTTCTCCATCTATAGAATTTAATGTTTCTAGACTGCCATCATTACTATCACCATCAATAACTATATATTCATAATCATCATACCGTTGTTCTAAAACACTTTTAATTGTTTGTTTTAAACCTTCATTATTATTATAGTTAACTGTAATAACAGAGATTTTCATATACTATTATTTAAAATATTACTAAATTTTTGATACGATTCATCCCAAGTAAAATATTTTATATATTTTACACCATTTTCAGCTATACGATTCCTTACAATAGAATTCTCTGATAATTGTTTCACGTTTTTATATAATTGTTCTTCATTATTTATATCAGATAATAAAGCTGTTTGGTTATGTTTAGCCATAATCATATACCCTTTGTTATTAGTACAAGCAACGGCGCATCCACACAACATGGCTTCTCCTACTGTCAGTCCCCATCCTTCATTCGCACTTGTACCCATATAAATACTAGCACTATTATATAAATGTCTTAATGTTTCCGGACTTGGATTGCTATGATATTCCATCCATGATGGTAAAAAAGAAGGTCTACTTGTTGCACCAAAAATTATAGCATTAATTTGTGGATTTTCTTTTTTTAGTTTCACTAATACGTTAATTCCCATTTGTGCACATTTATTCTTCGAAATATGCCACATCATAATTACCGTATTAGGATTTCTTTCGTTTATAGGATTCTCTATATAAAAAACAGCTTGATTAAAACCATTATAAACAACGTCTGCCTTTTCTTTTAATTGAATAGCATAATCTTTTAACCAATCAGATATTACTATTTTTTTAAGAGACAACTTCCATGTAGATTTAACTATCTCTTCATTTCCATTCCAAAATTCAAGTCCTTGTATAAAATAGAATTTTCTATCAGACACAATAGTTTTATATTGATTAAGCCACAATGCCGTTGACCATGAAGTAGCTATAACGATGTCAGTTTTAGGAATATATTTTTCATGAAGACTCAATGTTAATATATGAAAAGATTTTTTATCTGTATAGAACCAATTATCCGGTTTATATGAAATAAATTGATATTTAATATATCTAAATAAACGAAAAAACTTATAAGCTAATGATAATGGAAACTTTAAATCCTTTCTAGATATAATTCCATATACATAATAAACTGTATGTCCATCAGTTATCAAACGATTTCCATATTCATAAACGACTTTATACCCACCTTGTGGTATATTCCCCGTATTGGGAAGCAAGAAACAAACTTTCACTTATCTACTAATTTTATTACTTTACATGGATTCCCCGCTGCAATACAATCAGCAGGTATTGATTTTGTTACTACACTACCACTTCCAATAACCGATCGCGCTCCAATTGTTACACCTTTTAATATAATACATCTAGCTCCTATAAAAACATCATCTTCAATAATTATCGGTGCATTTATTTTATTTGATTGATCTAACGTTGGGATTCTTCTTTCTAAATAATTCAAACTATGTGCATCACTATCCATTAAAATGCTATCACCACCAATATTAACATTATTTCCTATTTTTATAGAAACATGAGCCCATATACATGATGAACTCATTCCAACATTATCTCCAATAGATATAGATGCGTCAGAATTTGCTACTATACATCCTTTAATATTACGACAAAGAGGATTTAAACATTCCCCACTACTAAATGTGAAACCATTACCAATAACAATCTGTGAATTTTGTCCTAATTCTAAATACATTCCTGTATAAACATTCAACTTATCACCATAGATTACACCTTTTAGCTTAAATTTTAACCGATTCCAAAATGGATAAAATAATACTTTAATCTTATGGGATAAATGATAGAATTTAGCTACTAACATAAATTAATTATTTAATAATAATATAATCTCTATTCTTATATAGATAAGTAGGGAAATATGTATATAAATAACTACTAAGAAATGGTAGCGAAAAAATTTTCCCTATTTTTAAAAAAAAGGAGAAAACATTGTTTTTTTTCTTATTAACTAATTCTACTCCTGGATGATGTTTGATTAATATATCAACCCCATATTGAGAACTGATAAGATTCTTATATTTATCTACTACTTTTAGATATGGATAGTATAATTGTTTAACTAAATTATCATCTATTCCCCACTGATGATAAACGTTAATTTTAATTTTATTTTTATCAATATATTGTAGATTTTCAAAATGGTAAAACAATATAGAATATAATTTATTTTGGATTTCTACAATTATCCCCCGTTCGTTAGATTCCACATATTTATACTGAGAAATATTCCAAGGTGCGATACCTGCACCTAAATGTTCTGTTTCTATACAATAATAGTAATCGTCACACCAATTATCTTGATATTTTTGATCAGCCCAATGCACACCATCTCCATCAATTTTACAATAATCAAGACATTGTTTACACCATATATTCAATAACTCGTTCCCTTTTTTATCATTTTTAAATGTATTAAATTCTACACAATATTTACCTACAACGAAACTTCTTTGTTTTTCTTCTCTTTTATTAAATCGATGTCCTATAACTTGAACTGATGCTTTTTTTTGCTTCATCTCTTGAATTATCTGATAAGGATCAGAATAAAAATATAAATCAGCATCTACATAGGTACAATATTCTGGCTCATATGTATCAATAACGTAACGAATAAGATTCGAGGAACAAGTCCAGCAGTATTCTCCGACAGAACGAGTTAGCTTTACTTTTAATAATTCCTCACTTTCAAAGTCTGACAATTTAATAGGAACAAGACTCTGTAATTTGAGGTCGTTAATAATTTCATAACATTTATCATCCATAGCAAGCACATATAATACAAAATTATTTGACACTTTCTCTAAGGACTCATATAATGCTAACCCTTTATCAAGATATAAGCTGTTAAACAATGTACATAATACAGTAGTCATAATTTCACACTTATTAGTTTTCTGATAAGAAAATCATTAATTCGTTTAAACATCAAATATGCTATATATGCAAGGAATACTGAAACAATAAACCAAAGAAACACAAACAGATAGTGACAATCAGAACAAGTTTCATTAGTTAGCAAACGTTCAAAAGAGGACGATATCCTATACAACTCCAAAGTAAACATACCCATAAATCCGAATGGCCACAAAATATTTTTCCCAATTATCGATTTTGACAGTCTATTAAATATTAAACATAAAACATAAAGATAAGACGGAGTCATACAGAGATTAGTGAACCATAAATAATATTGCTCTCCTATTTTAAATGCAAAGCACAAAACACCTAATATGGTCGAAAACATAAGGTATCTTACAACTAATCTTTTGTCATATCCATTCTTTATACCAACAGCAACCATACTTCCTAACAGAAAATCAGGAATACGATAAATAAATGCCAAATGCTTCCAATCAAGCCATTCATTGTTAGAAACAAAAATAGCAGTAATGAAACTGAAAATTCCAATACAAATTATCCAATAATATCTACAGGGCCTAACTATCCATTTAAAATAAAAAGGATAAATTACATACAAACCAACGAGAGCTGGAACATACCAATCAATATATGGAAATCCAAACCAATATCCTAATGTTGTGGAACGCAACAATGCTAATTCCAAACTTTCACCTCTAACTAACCAACATTCTATTAGCGTAATAAATGTAAAGAATGGGAATATGCGCACCCATCGCTTGATATAATATTCTTTTAAATTGAATTTTATAAGACACGAATAGGTTAATCCTAGACCAGATAACACCATAAAAATATCGACTCCGACATACCCTTGAGAAAACAATGTTCTCAAGCCAATATCAGTAATCGTTGTTCCTCCACTAGTACAGAAGTGATATATTACAATGATAAAAATAGAAAATCCCATCAATTGGCCTCTATATTCACTTAGCCAATTAAGATCTAACCACTTATCTTCCCAAAAACACTTATTACCACTAAGCGTATTCATATCTTGATTCATATTAACTCTTCCGCATCAATCATCTCTTTATAATTCCATCACCAGCTTATAATATATCTTATATATTGAATGTACTACAGCTAAGCCAAGTAATAATACCTCAATATTTTCACAAACTATTATGATAGACAATTTCATTATAGCCGATATCTAATAAAAAGCATTAAGTACTCCAACAATACTTTTTGCTTCTTCTATTGTCACCACTTGATTCATAGGAATAGACAACTCCAGCTTATGAATCTTCTCTGTAATAGGCAGGCTCAACTGTGGTATATTCCACTCTACATTGGCATAACATTCCTGATGGTGAGGAGGAATAGGATAGTGAATCAAAGTCTGTACACCATTCTCTGCAAGATATGCCTGCAACACATCTCTTCTCTCACTGAAAATTGGAAACTGATGGTACACATTATTCTCATCTGGGATTTGTGTAGGAAGCGTAATAAATGGATTATTGATATGCTCATAATAATAAGCAGCCAACTTCTGTCGATGGGCATTATCTTCATCCAAATACTTAAGTTTCACATCAAGCACAGCGGCATCCAGTTCACTCATACGAGAGTTCATTCCTACATACTTGAATACATACTTCTTCTGGCTACCATAGTTTGCAAGTGCACGAATAACGCATGCTAACTCCTTATCAGAAGTAGTGACAGCACCAGCATCACCAAAAGCACCCAAGTTCTTGCCAGGATAGAAAGAGTGTGCTGCTGCATCACCAAGAGCTCCAGTCTTCACACCCTTCCACGCACAACCATGGCTCTGAGCACAGTCTTCCATCAACTTAAGGTTATGTTTCTTACAGATTTCACCCAACTTGTCATTGTATGCTATACGTCCGTAAAGGTGGACAATCATCACACCCTTAGTCTTAGGTGTAATAGCCTCTTCAATTCTATCAATATCAATCTCAAGATGCTCCCATGTAGGTTCTACGAGGATAGGGACGAGATTATTCTTGGTGATAGCAAGAATGGTTGCAATGTAAGTGTTTGCAGGCACAATAATCTCGTCACCATCTTGCATAATACCCATCTCCTTGTATGCACGCATTATCAAATACAATGCATCAAGACCATTCGCAACTGTAATACACTCATCAGTACCAGTATATTTTGCATAGTTTGCTTCAAAACTCTTGTTCTCGTTGCCTTGAAGGAACCAACCAGATTCAATAACTCTGTTTACAGCAGCTTTATATTCTTCGCCATGCTGCATGGTAATGGCTTGAAGATCTAATAACTTTACCATTGCTATTATTATAATATGTTATTACTTTTTATCTCTTTCTTCAACGTATCTCAAGAAATCATCGTAATTGCGGATATAATCATCCTCTGAGTATCCATGACTTGCTAACACAAGGCAAATAGAACCAGAAGAGAATCCCTGTTCAGATGCCCAAATGCCAGGAGGAACATGCAGCCCCCAGAAAGGTCGATTAAGTGTTACTGTACGTTTGTTTACACCATCATCTAGCACCACTTCAAAAGCACCAGAGGCTGCAATGATAAACTGATGGCACTCTTTGTGAGCATGTGCACCTCTATCTTCACCTCCTGGAATATCATACGAGTAGAAAACACGGTTGATAGGGAATGGAACATGTACGTTTTCATACACATAGGTTAAATTACCCTCATCGTCGTGCCACTTGCTCAATTCATAGAGTGAGCAGTCAAAAACACTTTTTACAGCCTTGTTAGGCAGATTCGGACAATTATATTCGTTTACATTTCCTATTACAATAGGCTCCTCTACACGTCCTCGATTATCTGAAGCCCATATCTTGAACTCTTCATAGTCCATGATATAATCTTCTTCCGAATACTCAGTTGAAGAGAGCACCAAAGCCAACGAGTTTGTAGAGAAATTAAACATCTTTCGCCACATTCCCTTAGGCACATACAAGCCCATGTATGAACGGTTAAGAGAAAAAACTTTCTTCTCAGAACCATCATCCAACTCCACATCAAAAGATCCTGAGAGTGCAACTATAAACTCCTGATTCTCTTTATATGCGTGTTCTCCACGGTCGTAACCACCAGGAACATCATATATCCAATAAGTACGCTTGATTTCAAACAGAATTTGTTTGAATTGTTCTATGATGGATAGATTACCACGTACATCTCCAATCTTGGGAAGATTGAGGATTTTAGCATCTATTATATTAGCCATATTTTCAGTCTATTTCTGTCATTTTGTTATAGTTATAGATTGCAGAACTGTATTGTTGTTGAACCTTATCAGAAGGCAAGGTTCTTATTAACTCAGCCATATCCTCTACACTCTCGCAGCATGGGAAACCAAGTTTATTAATATCCTCGTAATAAGCTCTATGACCTGTAAGATTACATGATGAAAACGGAATACCCTTAAAACCGGCATCTAACATTGCAACAGAATGTTCGCCAAACACTAAATCAACTTCCTTTAAATCTTCTTCAAAAGAAGACCTCTTGTATGAAAGAACAAACGTACCATTTTCTTGAGCTACCGGTATGTTGCTTGAAATCTTTAAGTTAGGCAAATTCAACCAAGAAATATACTCTGCACACCTATTGATAGAATTAATGCCTGCATGTTCTGGATGAATCCATGTGGGATGACATCTATAGATAAATTCCACATCTGGAAACATTGCGGCTACTTTACCCATTGCCCAAATTAAACGGTCATCATCTGAGCGGTTTTTAATTGCAGTCCAGTCTCCAGTACCACTAGATGCACAAAGGACCTTCTTAACTTTAGCTGGAAATCTAAATTCGTTCGGTAAGAAAAGTTTCTTTCTAATTGGCATAATTCTATGTGGTAGATGGTGATAGCGGAATGTGTTACATCCTATGTCGTCCCAAGTATAAAATTCTGTATTCAATCCATAAAAGTACAAATAGTTACTACTATAGTTGGGAGGCAAATATCCGTCTTGTATTAGTTTGACGTTCATCTCCTTCTTATCTGGTATAGTGTGATAACCTTCATGGAAAGAAGACAAACGAATCGTTTTATTTTTCCACACGATACCGAGCATATTAAAAAAATATTTAAAATGCTCCATTAGACCAGCATCATGAAAATCCAAATCTATACGATAACCAATACGTGCCAATCTTCCATAAAAAAGGTATCGTACACCATCCTTATATGATTCATGGATAGAGGTATTGAAAGCTTTTTTAAAGTTTAAGTACACATGATAAGGTTTTCTAAGCAATCTTCTTAAGACTGATTTTCGTTTTGTGCGATATACTGGTGCATTATAGTAGTACTCCAATTCAATTAATTGAAAACCTTTTTTTATCCATTCTTCAATGTATATACCCAACCCATCAGCTACTATAATTTTATTGGTAAACGTATAATTCGATAATAGTTTATCAATCAACCTTTGATTTTTAAGTACCTTAATATCTTTATAGAATGCTGTTACATCTTGTCCTTGTACACTAGGATTAAAGGCATCTTTATCACATTTCTCTCTTTCTGCGTCTGTCAACATATCGCTAAAATTCAAGTAAACACACTTGCATCCCAAAACAGAATCAATTATCATTGACTCATTCTCAAAGATATATTGTGTAGATAGAATCAGTGTATCACTTCCCTGCTGCACAATATCTTTAAGATTTGCAAGCGATTGAAGTTTTACATTTTGATTTAATACAATAATATTGTCCATATTTATTTCTGTATTTTTTCTCTTAGCATTGATGAACTGATACCTTCTGTATGCGTAAGATATTCTATTCTTGCCCCATACTTTGCAAACTCCTGTTCGTAATGGTTATAAAGTTCTGTTCCCTTCCACTCGTCTCCATGAAACATGACATCAAAATGATGCGATTTAAGGAATTCCACTTTATCCATAGATGTTTGAGGTACAACTTCATCTACATATTTGATGGCTTCAACAATCGCTGCACGCTGTTCATAAGGAATTACTGGTATTTTATTCTTGTATGAGAATACACATTCATCTGTACTAACACCAACTATCAAATAATCGCACTTTTCTTTAGCGCGACGCAATATATTTAAATGGCCTATATGAAACATGTCATATACACCTGATGTATAACCGATTATCATTGCTATAATTATTATAGAAGTTTTTTCAATATTCTATGTTTTATTAATCTTAGAGGAGCAATAAAATTTCTTTTAATTTTATTCACTTTAATTTTATCATACTCTTCTTTATAAGTCATGTGCATAGCCTTTTCAAAAGAATAGGTTTTCATATTTTCCCAAAATAATTCATACTTTTCAGGTATTGGAGTTGGGCATTGAAGTGTTTCATTCCCTGCAATTGCTTCTTCAATATTACGAACTAGAAAATTTATTTCTGGTTTTATAGCTTCAAAAACAGCATTACCTCTTTCTGTATTTACCATGAGTAAATTCACACCCCTTTTATGGAAATCATACTTCTTCACTATTTCTTCATCCAATCCCCAAAAATCGGCCAACGTTATATCACCCACCCTTTCACGGGATGCATATTGGCAAGCAAAACAAGATTGACGGTATAACACATGAGACATAAAACCAAGGAAGTATTCGTCTTCGTATTGATACCCCAAATACTTAACTTCATTTCCATTCCTTAAGGCTAACCGACAGTCATAATCTCCCCCCCTGAAAGTAATATTATTAATATTTTTAAGTCTATGTTTCTTACATAAATATTGGATATGCTCCTTAAAAATCACTGGAGACGCTCCTCCATGACAAAGCAAATCAATGATTATCAGATTGTTATAACCATCTCCTACATATTTACGAACAGAATCACATTGACAAGCAACACCGATAAACAAACATAAACGGCCAGACTTTACCTCAGTTTTTATATCTTCAAAAGTTTCTCTTGACACTTTGCTTAGAGAGTATTTAGACTTGCGAAGTTTCTCAAGTTCATGTTCTGATTCTATCCCAATATGAACAGCTTCTAGTTTGTCATTCCATGCACAACCATAAACCTTACCACCTTGTCTTATAACGTACCTGCTAATTGCTGTGGCTAAACCACCAGAAGCGCTTTCATATTGTTCTGCCTCATCCTTGTGCCAAGCTGCATAACATCCATATGTTGCTCCATATTTGAGAATTTGTTTATTATTTGCAATACAGTTCTTGGTACACTTTTTACAATCGATACAATTTGATTGATCAATTACGGGATACAAGTGCCCTTTGTACTCCCTCGAAAATGATATGCATTGCTTGGGGCACACGGATGCACATAAATTACACCCGGTACAACTTTGCATAGCACAAATTTCATTCATAAAACTCAATGTTTATCTATGATTGATTTAATTTTAGATACGACAAAATTCCTTTCCTCGAATCTCAATCCTATATAAAATACAGCAAGTAAGGTAGTGACAACACAAGCGAAAGAAACTAATAGAAACCGTTGCCATCCATCACATAATACATTGTGCATGATGAGAGGAATCACTAACGATGTAACTGCCACAAGTGCAACTCTGCAGATTACCTGACGAAAAAATAAAGCCGGACTTAAATTGATTTGCTTGTGTAAAACAAATACTCTTATCACTACTCCAATAATAGTTGATATTAAAAGAGAAATAAACACGCTTTCTGGGACTCCAGAATATTTGATTGACAAAAAGGTTATAATCATAAAAGTGTATGATACTGAACATACACTGAGATTATATAGCTTCAACTTGCCAGAAGCAAGATTGGCAGTAAACAAAGGATTAATAAATGCATCAAGTAACGTAATACACAAAATCAAGCGGACAAAGCTAGTAGTATGATCAGGAACTTCTCCTAACCAAAGGTTCAAAATAAAATCTGCTTCTACCAATACAGGCAGTGATATAATAAACAGCAGAAAAAAACATAGCCTAGCACTTGTAAAAACCAGCGAATACATACGCTCCATTTCATTGGAAGCATATGATTTGATTATTTGAGGATTAATGGCCACCTGTACATTATTAGCAAATTGCTTCACTACTGATTCAACCTGTACTGCTATGCCGCGGGCTGCATTTACAGCAGGCCCACAAAAAGCATTGAGCATCAAATTGATTCCTTGACTATAAAAAAGATGTGAAAAATTGCCGACAAGAGCCCAACCCGCAAACCCCATCATCTCCTTAAAAATAGAACGATTCCAATAATATTTAATTTTAGTCTCTATAAAATGACATCTGCAATAAACATAATAAATTACAAGATCAAGAATAGATACACATGTCAAACATGTTGCATAATACATGAGTTTATCAAAAGGAGAATAAGCCAATAAAAGTACAATACCTAATTTCAAGAACACATCCATTATGGCGATATAAGCAAAAGCTTTCATCTTCTCATGCGCAACTATAGTAGCATTATAAGGCACATAAAGTATGGATAGAACACACGATATTATAGATAATTGATACAACCACTGTGCTGCAAATTCACGACCTTCGGGAATGACCAGCTTATTATTTAAATAATATAGACCTACTGTTTCTGCTAACAATAAGATTATAACCGCAATACAAAGATGTATTAAGAAAGTCATGCTAAATATATTATTTAACATAGCGTTATCTTTCTTAGCCAAATAAAAGGTGATAAATCGAGATGTTGCATTTACCATAGAGCCATTCAAGAATGTGAACATGGCAATGATGCCTCCTATTACATTATAGAGGCCATAATCCTCTACACCTAATTGCTGAAGTACAACACGTGATGTGTATAATCCCACAATCATTGTTATACCCATACGGAAATACATAAAAATTGTATTTCGGGCAATTCGTTTATTGTCAGATAAAATAGACATTAGATTTAAATGTATTATCGATTGCTATAAATTGAATCTTAATACATTTGATAGTCACCAGAAGTCACATTATCCATCCACTTCTGGTTATCCAAGTACCAACGAACTGTACGCTCAATTCCTTCTTCAAACTGTAAAGAAGGTTCCCAACCGAGTTCTTTTTGTAGTTTTGAACTATCAATGGCATAACGAGCATCGTGTCCAAGGCGGTCGATTACATAGGTAATCAAGTCCATATCTTCACCTTCTTTGCGACCTAACAAACGGTCTACGGTGTTAATCACGACCTTAATAATATCAATGTTCTTCCATTCATTGAAACCACCAATATTGTACGTTTCAGCTATTTTACCTTTGTGAAAAATAACATCAATAGCTCTGGCGTGATCTTCAACAAAAAGCCAATCGCGCACATTCTCGCCTTTGCCATACACTGGTAATGGTTTGCGGTTACGAATGTTATTGATGAACAAGGGTATCAGTTTTTCGGGGAATTGATATGGACCGTAATTGTTTGAACAATTGGTTACAATAGTAGGCATACCATATGTATCGTGATAGGCTCTTACAAAATGGTCACTACTTGCCTTACTTGCACTATAGGGTGAGTGAGGGTTATATTTAGTTGTTTCATAAAAGAAATCATCACCATAAGCCAAATGATGCTCAGAGGATGAAGCAGTGGTTTTGAATGGGGGTTCAATTCCTTCGGGCTTGTTCATTTCCAATGCTCCATAGACTTCATCGGTGGAGATGTGATAGAAGAGTTTGCCTTCATATTTTTCGGGTAATGATTCCCAATATAACTTGGCTGCTTGAAGTAAGGCTAATGTACCCATTACATTGGTTCTTGCAAAGGTAAAGGGATCTTTGATGCTTCTATCGACATGGCTTTCGGCAGCCAAGTGGATGATACCATCTATCTTTTCATCTTGCATCAACTGATAGAATGCATCGAAATCGCAAATATCCATCTTTACGAACTTGTAGTTGGGTTTGTCTTCAACATCTTTGAGATTTGCCAAATTACCGGCATAGGTCAGTTTGTCCAAGCAAATGATTTTATAATCAGGATACTTGTTTACGAACAATCGTACAACGTGGCTACCGATGAAGCCTGCACCACCGGTAATGACTATGTTTCTTTTGAATTGCATAAAATAGTATGATTGAAAACTTCCCAAGACTTACCCCCTTAAAGAAAAGAAGCGAGAAAGAAAGCAGTATCGAGGGAGGCTATATTAGTTATGACTTTACTATGATGTTAGTATCCATTCTAACCCTTCAACCGTTGCATAAAAGAGATCATGCGTAGTTCTTTGGGGGAAGGGCCTTTCTTACCAGCTTCGGCCAACTGCAGATAGAACTTATAATATTCGGAAAGGGAGTTACGGACACTGTCGGGCATCAGCATCTTCCATTCGCCTTTAGCCTCATCAATATAGGTAAGCACCAAACCGAACTTCTGAAGCTTGTATTCGGTCTTTCGGGCCTTGCGAGTTATGTAAGCATCTTCGACCGATCTTACAAACTCATCCAATAATTGTAACTCAGCCTTGCATAGGCTATATAGGATGGCTTCGGGACTATGCAGTAATTCGTAGGCAAGCCTGCGGGCTGTTTCGTCTTTCTTCAGATTGGGACTGACATAGAGGTCGAGCGTTTTGCAAATCTTCAGCATATCTGCCTTGGTCTTGACTGCAAGAATGCTTGCCAAAGAAAGATTTGACTTGAAATCGGTATTAGCTATGGTTACCATAGTGATTAGTAAGGGGTGCTGAAAATTGGCCTGGGAAGCGGGGCTTCGCAAGCTATGGATATTGTAATACTTAATCCGTTTTATTAAGAATGATTACAAAAGTAATGAATTATTCTTTTGATAATTTCAGGATTACGACGTGTATCAAAAATTGCTGTAATGATTAAACCAACTACTCATTTCATGCTGATAAGTACATTTGCCATCTGTTGTGTTTTGTTTCCTCATCCTCCACATCATCCTTATTCTTTTAGTAACAACAACATAGTTGTTGTTGTTGTTTTCCTTTTCCTTTTCCTTTTCCTTCAAAAGATATTATAACAAAGTTTTGCTGATTTTCAATAAGTTACACTACATATTATGACGTTATTACGGTACTATCACGGTTCATTTGTTGCTCATTCACGACTCATTCGTTGTACGACCACAGCTTGATGACGGTTCAATGAATGAGAAAACGGCGGTTTGTGAGGAAGAAAACGGCGGTTTACAATGAAGAAAACGGCGGTTTCTTTGGTGGACGTTACAGAACCTTCAAATTACACCAACTGGATGTAATCGGGGTTTACCTCTACCCCTACTGCCAACAGATTAGGAAGCTCTACTAACAAGCGCTTGACCCGAGAACCACGGGTGGTTATCAGGGTACCTTCATAACCGTCCAGCGGACCACCGATGATGCGGATGGAACGGTTGTGCATCTGCGGAGTGATTTCTTCGGGCAGATAGTATTTGGGGGATTCGGAACTGCTCACCGCATGAATGAAACGTTCCATATCGGTATCGGGAACGGTCATCGGACAACGGTAGGCATTGGGAACCCAACGATATTGCAAAGTGGGAAATTTCTCAACAATAGGGTCCAAGTTCAAGCGATTGTCGTGCACAAACAACAAATCCTGAATGCAAGGAACTTCCTTACGCACCCTCTTCCCTTTCTCTACTGTCAAACGCCACTTCATGGGTGTAAAGACCTGGAGATTCCTTTCGATAAGCAACTTGTAGGCCGGATGCTTGGCATTGGCCCGCTTGAGGTCGCGCATCACAAACCAACGAACTTGTTTTTCGCTGTCCAAAATATGTGATATGTTTAAATAAAGGGTAATTTTATGAATCCTGCAAGATTGTAAAACTCTTTACGTATCAAGCAGTTACAAGCAACCGTGGCAGAAGTTCGGGGTAGTTCTACCCTCTTGTTCCTTTGTTTCATTTTCATCGAAAATTGAAGCCGGTTTTGGATTCATCTCTTCGTAAGAGATGAAGCGATTTAATTAGTTGCTTGATTTTCAACCCTATTTTATCATAATTTCTAAAAATGTAATAAGAAATATCCCATCATGTCATTCTGAACGAAGTGAAGAATCCGAATACATCCACGTTTTATGCAATCAGATCCTTCGCTTCACTCAGGATGACAAAAGAGGGCTACAATACTTTCTTGCCGATTTTTTAAAACAAATTATTCCATATTCTTATTTGGTATTCAAATGTTTTTTGTACTTTTGCAGAAAGTAATTCATCTCTTACGAAGAGATGAAGCGTTTTCCCCCTATTTTTCCCTAAATGGATTTTATTATCTGTTGGTTGGCCTTATCGATGACGGAGGTATCCAGAGAGGCAAGATAGATACGGGTGGTGTATTCTGAATCATGCCCCATGGCCTCACTGATGGTAGCTATAGAAATGTTTTTACTCTTGGCAATGCTGGCCCACCCGTGACGGGCTACATAAGTGGTGAGTGGAATAGAAAGGCCCACCAGTTTTCCTATCTTTTTCAGTTTATTATTAATTAGGTGGGCATAGTTTACATACTGACGGCGCTCGTCTACCTCATTGGTACGGATAATGGGAAGCAAATAGGGAGTGCCGGAGGTATTGTATTTATCGATAATGGCTTGCATAGGCTTTTCCCATTTGATAATCAACAGTTGATTGGTTTTCCGGCGACGATAGGTCAAGACACCATACTGAAGGTCTTTCTTTTTGAGGAAAGCCATATCGATAAAAGACATGCCCCGCGTATAGAACGAAAACATGAAGATATCACGCGCCAAGTCCAAATCCGGCCGATCGGTCAAATCCAAATCGCGTATCCTACGGACAATATCAACAGTGACTCCCCGTTTTACAGTACGGTCTATTCCTGTATAGACATGTTTGAAAGGATATTGTTGCACAGTCAATCCGTCTTCTACAGCCCGATTGTAAATGGCGCGGAGGTTGCGCAAATAGAAGGAAGAGGTGTTGGGACACACGCCGGTTGCTCTCAAATACATTTCGTATTCTACCATCAGCGCGGAATTTACTTCTTCTAAAGGGATGTCCCTTTCTTTCCGGAAACGGGTAAAACTGTTGAGTGTAATGGAGTATCTTTCTGCTGTTCGGTCCTTACCGATTTCTTTCATCTGACTGGTCAAATCACGCGAAAACGAAAGCAGACCCTGATCAGAATTCTTTTGATTTTTTACGTTTGTTGCCATATTTCTTTTTTAAATGGCAAAGTTAACGAAGGACTAAAAAAGCTGTATCAGCAGCAGCCCCACTCCCAACGAAACGGCTGTGGTTACCAAGCCGGGCATCATAAACGAATGGTTAAGTACCCACTTGCCGATGCCTGTCGTTCCGGTACGGTCGAAGTTGATGGCGGCAACCACCGTAGGATAGTTGGGGATAAAGAAATAACCGTTTACAGCAGGGAACAAGGCGATGAGCATCATAGGCGATATGCCCAAGGCAATGCCCAACGGCAGGATGGCACGGACCGTAGCTGCCTGACTGAAAAGCAGAATGGACATGACAAACAGAGCCAAGCCGAACAACCAGGGCATCTGGGTGACAATGTCTTCGATGGAGGAAGTCAGTTCGGCTATGTTTCCCTTAATGAATGTATCGCCCATCCAGGCAATACCGAATATGGCAATCACGGCTTGCATACCGGCACTGAACACACTGCCTTGTGTGGCCTTCACTCCATCGGTACGGGTAAGAAGGAGAATAAGGGCTGCGGTGGAAAGCATCAGGATTTCGATAACATATGGCATATCGAGCGGCTTGCCGTCGAACGAAGGACGAAGTCCGGGAATGGAACCAAACAATACAATAAGCAAGGTGGCTGCTACAAAAAGGATGACCGACAAACGGGCATGAGCAAGGTGGTGTACCTCCTTCAGTTGTACATGTTCTTCTTTCAAACTACCTTCTTTCAAACGTTTCAAGTATTCGGGATCGTCCATCAGTTCCTTACCCACCTTCATGGAGCAGAAAGCACCTACCAACACACCGATAAGGGTGGCAGGGATACATATCTTGAGTATATCGAACAACGTAATCTGAAAGCCACCCAACAGGCCGAGCATGGCTACTGTAGCCGCTGAAATGGGACTGGCTGTAATGGCTTGCTGGGAAGCGATGACAGCAATACCCAAAGGGCGCTCGGGACGAATCTTGGTTTCGGCTGCCACCTCGGCAATAACGGGAAGTACCGAATAGGCTACATGACCGGTACCGGCCAAGAAAGTAAAGGTATAGGTTACCAAGGGGGCCAACAAGGTGACGTGTGAGGGATGTCGACGCAAGAGTCGTTCGGCCAGTTTGACCAAATAATCCAATCCACCAGCAGCCTGCATACACGAGGCTGCTGCAATGACAGCAGCTATCATCAGCATGACATCAATGGGTGGTGCAGTGGGTTGAAGGCCAAAGACAAAGGTCAGCACGGCCAGGCCAATACCTCCCATTACGCCCAAGCCGATACCTCCCAAACGGGCACCGACGATAATGGCTACCAATACGAACAACAACTGTATCAACATACGCTTTCTTATTAATTTCGTTTCAAATAGATGGAATGGGTGATGCAACGGGGCAATTCTTCCTGATAATGGGTCACCATAATCAGTGTCTTGTCCTTACGTTGACAGAAGGCTTCAATCACATCCTTCACCAAACGACGGTTCTGCATGTCCAATCCGTGAAGGGGCTCATCGAGTATTAAAAGTTCAGGATCCTTCACAAAAGCACGGGCCAATAGTACCAGACGCTGTTCGCCACTGGAAAGCTTCAAGAAATCACGGTCCTTCAAATGGGCAATGCCAAAGATATCCATCCACCATTCACAAACACCCATCTGCTCAGGGTGCGGACGCTTGTACAGGCCTACCGAATCATGCAATCCGCTGGCTACAATGTCAATAGCCGGCAAACTCTTGAGATAGGCACGATGCATTTCGGGACTGACATAGCCGATGTGTTTCTTGATTTCCCAAATGCTCTCACCAGTACCTCTCTTTCGTCCGAACAAGGAAATGTCGCAGGCATAACTCTGCGGATTGTCAGCACACACCAAGCTCAGCAAGGTCGATTTACCGGAGCCATTGTCACCACTCAGCGCCCACTTTTCGCCGCACTTCACCGTCCAATCAAGTTCCTTCAAAATGGTACGTTCGCCATAACGGATACTCACCTGGTTCAACTTCACTACCTCGTCGGCTTGATAAAGGGCATCGCTGTAAGGCAAATCAAGGATGCGCTGTTCCTTTTCAACAGAAAGCACCCGCTCGGGGTCTGCTTCCCTACTCTGCAAATAGGACTCCAAAGACATTTTCTGACCACAAGTGATGTGATCTACAGGGATGACATGGGTGATGAACGGTGGAATATCGTCGGTCTTCGAAAGTACCAATATCACTTGCAGATGAGTTACCTCAATGAGACGCTGCAGAAGCTGTTGCAACAAACTACGTGTCTTGGCATCGAGTCCGATGAACGGATTGTCCATTATCAGTACCCGAGGATTGCTCAACAAGGTTTTGGTAAGCTGGAATTTGCGAAGTTCACCACTGGAAAGCAATACGATATGCTTGGAAAGCATTTCTTCTATACCAAAGAGTTCATAAAGCGTCTCCTTCAGTTGGGGATTCTGAGCCTCGGGAAGCAATTCACCCACCACAGGTGTAACCTCCAAATCCTGGGAATTCCAACGCTGCTGGTAATAATAGTTACCGTCCGAATCGCCATACGAATCGCGGAAAGCCATGTATTTGATGTTGTCGCACACCAAAGGTGAGTCAGCCGGCGAAAAATCATACTTCACTTCATTCATCAACAACGGCCAGCGTCCGGTTATGATATCTACCAACAAACTCTTGCCACCGGCATTAGGGCCTACAATGGCAAGGTGCTCACCCTGGGCCATCACCAAATTGACCGGCTCCTTCATGCGGTATAGGGGGTGACGGGGTACTCCGTCCACTATTTCTATTATCTTTCTTTCCATTTATAATCTCATTATTCCTCTTCATGTCATCCTGAGCTTCGCGAAGGATCTGTGTACATCACTTTATGTATTCAAATCCTTCATCACTTCGTTCTTCAGGATGACACTAAGAACTTGCAAAGGTAGCAATAATCACTCAAACAAGAGACAACAATCAGAAAAAAGTGATTTTGACAATTCTTTCAGTTAAAACCGACACTGCCAACCGACAAGAATACTTGCGACAACGAAAAAAATAAACCATCTTTGCAACGAAAATGTTATGATGGCATATGAATAAAAGAATCGTTTTAACCCTGATTACAACACTTATGCTATGCGCTACAAGCATGGCTGAAATTCGAACATCCCTTCCGCGAAAAAAAGTAGGATTAGTCTTGAGTGGCGGTGGAGCCAAAGGTATGGCTCACATCGGCGCTCTGAAAGTGATAGAAGAAGCGGGAATACCCATCGATTATGTAGTGGGAACCAGTATGGGGTCCATCATCGGGGGACTGTATGCCATCGGTTATACACCACACCAAATGGACAGTCTGGTAAGGGTACAGGACTGGACTTACCTGCTAACCGACCGTACCCCTCGGAGCGACAAGAACATGGCCGAACGCGAAGCCGACGAAAAATACATCCTTTCCGTTCCATTCAGTCGGATATCCATCAAAGAAGTGACAGGTGGTGTCATCAAAGGACAGAACATCTCCAACCTATTCAATGAACTGACATTGGGTTATCATGATTCCATCGACTTCAACCGTCTGCCTATCCCCTATGCCTGTGTGGCCGAAGACATTGTAACCGGTAACGAGGTAGATTTCCATAGCGGCAAACTGACAACTGCCATGCGAGCCAGTATGGCTATCCCCGGTGTGTTTACTCCCGTACGTCTCGACAGCATGGTATTGGTAGATGGTGGCACCATCAACAATTATCCGGTGAATGTAGCACGGGAAATGGGAGCCGATATAATAATAGGTGTAGATGTACAGAGCAACCTGAAATCGGCCGACCAGTTGGAAGGTATGGGCGACATACTGGGGCAGCTTGTCAACCTGATGGGACAAGACATGTACGAAAAGAACCTGAAGGAAACCAATACCCTTATCAAAGTGGATGTAGAAGGATATTCGGCCGCCAGTTTCAGCCGTGAAGCCATAGACACATTGATACGAAGAGGCGAAGAAGCCGCCATGCTACAGCTAAATGCGCTGAAAGCGTTGAAAAAAGAAATAGGGTTGCCCGAAAACTACCAACCCAAACGTAAAGCGGTATACACCCCCATCACCCGAATATATATACGGAACATTGATTTCGTGGGCATAGACGAAGAAGACGAACAATGGATCTTGAAGCGGTGCAAACTTAAGGAAAATGATTTTGACGACATCAAACGCATAGAAGATGCAACCACCATCATCCGTGCAAACACCAGTTATTCAAGTGTGAACTACCAACTGGAAAAGGTGTCGGGAAACACCTACGACTTGCGCTATATCCTGAACAAGAAACAAGAAAACCGTATCAATATCGGTGCCCGGTATGATACGGAAGAAACGGTAAGCCTGCTTATCAATGCCACCACCAACTTTAATACACGGATGCCGTCGTATGCTTCCATCACCGCCCGCTTGGGAGAGCGTTTCGGTGGGAAGTTGGCTTATGGAGTGGAAGTCTCACCATTGGCTACCTTGGGCTTGTCCTACCAATTCCGATACAATGACATCGACTTCTATCGAATGGGGCACCGTTCATTCAACTCCACGTTCCGATACCATGTGGCCGAATTGTCGTATGCCAACGTGTGGCTTCGGAATTTGCGCTTTAACATAGGGGTACGCTATGAGCTCTACGATTATGACAAATTCCTGTATCAAGAAGAGAACACCGTTTGGGAGAATGTAAAGGCAGAACATTTCTTCACTTATTTTGCCCATGTGCACTACGACACATACGACAAGGCTTATTTTCCTAAACGGGGTGTGAACTTCCGGGCGGGATATACGTTGTATACAGACAACTTTACCCAATACGATGACCATACACCTTTCTCGGCCGTTGCCGGAGCTTTTGAAGGGGTGGTTCCGGTAAGCAACCGGTTCTCCATTCTGCCATCTGTGTATGGACGTTTTCTGATAGGAAAGAACATTCCCTATTCCAAATGCAACACCATGGGAGGCGACATACTGGAGCAATACCTACCCTACCAGCTTCCGTTTGCCGGTACCATGAACGTACAACTCATGAATCATTCCTTGATTATTGGTGGATTGAAATTCCGCCAACGGATGGGAAGCATCCATTATCTGACTTTAAGCGGTAGTTATGCACTGACCAGCCGCAAGCTGAGTGGATTGCTGAACGAACAGAATATGTTCGGGTGTGCCATAACATACGGAGTGGATAGTATGTTCGGTCCGCTGGAGGCAACCTTGAACTATACTAACCACTCCGACAAAGTAGGTTTCTATATCAACTTAGGATATAAGTTCTGATTGATTATTTATACATGATTAATGCGCTTTGGGCAGGAACAGTCACTTCGGCACCATTCACCTTACCCATGCCCTTGGCATTGATCTTTCCATCTTTGCAAACAATGGTGTAAGCACCCTTCGGTACACTCACCTTGGCAGGTTCCTTGCGACTATTGAAAGCTACAACAATGTCTTTCCATTCATCGCCGTTGGCATGATCCTTCAAAATGAAGGCTATGAGGTTACTACCCTCCACCGGCAAGAATTCCATGTGTTTGCGCACTAAATCGGCATCGCCCATACGGAAAGCCGGATGAGCCTTGCGGAGCGCAATCAAATCCTTCATATAGTTGAACACTTCCTTATAGGCAGCCTTATTCTTCCATTCAATAGTGTTGATGCTATCAGGGCTATTATAAGAATTGTGCACACCTTTCTTGTCGCGCATCACTTCGTCACCCGCAAAGATGAAAGGAACTCCTTGTGATGTGAACACAAAAGTTTCAGCCAATTTATGCAAGGCGATGCGTTCGGCATCGGTAGAACCGGGAAGCGTAGACTTCAAGCGGTCGGCCAAACACATATCGTCGTGGCAACTTACATAGCTGATCATCTGAGTGGGTTGTGCCGCCCAAGGCTTCTGACTGTAGTTTACCGAATCGTTCACAATCTGCGGATGTTCGATGCAGCCCACCAAACCATACATAATACTCATTTCATGACCCGGTTCACCGATAAGGAAAGCACCATCGTGGTCATCGCTGAACGGACCACGGAGTCCGTCACGCATCTCGTCACAGAATACAGCAATACCCGGCATCTTGTACGCATTGGCCTTCATAGCCAACTCTTCCTGCGGCATTTGAGGAGCACCGGCAGCCCATCCTTCACCATAAATGAAAATACTGGGATCTATCTTGTTGAGTTCGGCACGAATCAAATTCATGGTTTCGATATCGTGAATACCCATCAAGTCGAAACGGAAACCGTCAATGTGGTATTCGTTCACCCAATGGAGTACGGATTCAATCATGTATTTACGCATCATGGCACGGTCACTGGCGGTTTCGTTGCCACAACCCGAAGCGTCGGCATATTTTCCTTCGGCATTGAAGCGATAGAAATAGCCGGGCACAGTCAGCTCAAAGTTACTGTTGGCAATATCAAAAGTATGGTTATACACTACATCAAGCACCACGCGGATACCGGCCTTGTGAAGGGCTTGCACCATCTGCTTGAATTCCTTGATACGGATAGCCGGATTATAAGGATCGGTGGAATAAGAACCATCGGGTACATTGTAGTTCACCGGATCATATCCCCAATTGTACTGCGCTTCGTTCAAACGACTTTCGTCTACCGATGCATAGTCATACGATGGAAGGATATGTACATGGTTCACACCCAATTCCTTCAAATGGTCTATGCCGGTCTTTTCTCCTTCTGCACTCTTGGTACCTTCTTCGGTCATAGCAAGGAACTTGCCCTTGTTACTGATGCCCGACAATGCATCGATGGAGAAATCGCGGTGATGCATTTCGTAAATCACCACGTCGGCAAAATTATCCAAAGCGGGACGTACATCTTCCGCCCAACCTTCAGGATCGGTAGTATCGAGGTCGAGGATGGCTGCACGACGTCCGTTCACTCCTACTGCCTTGGCCATGATGCCCGGCGTATCGCCCAACCATTTGCCGTCTACCTTTACATTAAAAGTATAGAATTTACCGTTCAGGTCTTCTTGTACGGCCACTGTCCAGGTACCGTCTTCTCCCTTTGTCATGGGAAGTGTCTGATAGGCCGAACCTTCATGCCCCGATTCATAGAGCAGCACTTTCACTTCTTCGGCCATAGGCGACCACAAGGCGAACTTGGTTTCAGAAGGTGAATATTCCATTTCGGTCAGTTCACCCTGGCGTACCGGATAGTTCTCGAATGAAAGGGCGTCTTTCTTGACAGATTGGCAACTGATTGCCGTAGTGACAATTGATGCCCAGATTACGTTCTTTACGTTCATAGTTTACTTGATTACTTTATTAGGGTTTTTACTTATAAAATCTTTCCAACTGCTATAGGCTCTGGTGGTTTGCGGACGACTCATCTGCAAATAGTGGCAATAGGCTGCCGCCAATGCGTCCGTAGCATCCAGAAAAGGGCCGGTCATATCATCGTTCATCTTCAAGATGCGCTTCAACATATCGGCTACCTGTTCCTTGCTGGCCTGTCCGTTGCCGGTGATGGCCATCTTGATTTTCAGTGGAGCATATTCGGCAATGGGGATATCTCTTTCGAGAGCTGCCGACATGGCCACTCCCTGTGCCCTGCCCAACTTGAGCATGGACTGCACATTCTTACCAAAGAAGGGAGCCTCGATGGCCAACTCGTCGGGCAAATAAGATTCAATGATACCTTGTACCCGTTGGTGTATATGAGCCAGCTTCAAATAATGATTGGCATACTTGCGCAAATCAATTACCCCCAACGTAACCACCTGCGGTTTGGAATCGGTTATCTGCAACACTCCATACCCCATCAGGTTAGTTCCCGGGTCTATCCCCAATATCACCTTGTCCTTTATCGGTTTGCTCACTTGATTACCTCCATCAGTGTAGGAAATCCCACCACCTTATCCTTGAATATCTTCATCATCTCTTCATTCAACTTCATGCCCTGTTCGGTGTGCCAACGGTGCAGCGTAGCAGTATCTTCCACTTCCCATTGCAACGAAAAACATTCGCTGTCGGCTTCCTGATGGCTCAGTATCTGGGTAAGTCTTGCCTTGTTCAACTTCCCGTTCTTCTCCACCTCAGGTATATAGCATTCAGTCAGCCAAATGACAAAGTTCCTTGCATCGGCCATTTCCACTTGAAAGGTTGTATTATATATCAGCATAGTTATCCAAATTTAATGCATAGGCAAAGGTAACTAAAAAAATGGAATAGGCTATGCAATCGTGTCATTCTTTTGCATAGTCTAACATTATACAACAACTTTATCCGTGTAATCCGCGCCTAAAAATAAGTGGATACACATCTTGGCAACACTCCTTTTGAAAATTATTATCTGAAATTTGGCGGTTAGGGGAAATATACTTACATTTGTAAGTTCAATCAAGAAATCACTAAATTTTAATCATAATGAAACATTTGTTTGTTACGGCAGCTTGCGCAGCTGCCTTGCTGAGCGGATGTGCTTCGGGTTCGAAGGACAATGCCAATCCGTTCTTGAGTGAATACACTACTCCTTTCCAAGTGCCTCCATTCGACAAGATTCAGATGGAACACTACAAACCAGCCTTCTTGCAAGGTATGGAAGAACAGGCTAAAGAAATTGAAGCCATCGTCAATAATCCTGAAGAAGCCACTTTTGAAAACACCATTGTGGCACTCGACCAAAGTGGACGTTTGCTGAGTAAGGTTAGTTCCGTATTCTCGGGCTTGAATAGTGCTAACACCAATGATGAAATGCAGGCTTTGAGTCGCGAACTTTCTCCTCTCCTTTCCAAACATAGCGATGACATTAACATGAATGCCAAATTGTTTGAACGTGTTAAGGCGGTATACAACCAACGCGAAACTTTGGGATTGGATAAGGAACAAGCCAAGTTGTTGGAAGAAACTTATAAGGATTTTGAACGTAACGGTGCCAATCTGGATGCCGAAAGCCAAGCAAAACTCCGCGAACTGAACAGCGAAATTTCTATGCTTCAGCTCACTTTCGGACAAAACATGTTGGCCGAAACCAATGCCTACACCTTGTGGGTGCAAGACGAAAAAGATTTGGCCGGACTTCCTGCCAACTTAATTGCATCGGCAGCCGAAGCCGCTAAGGGTTCGGGTAAGGAAATCGGTTGGGTGTTTACCCTTCACAATCCGAGCATCATGCCATTCTTGCAATATGCCGACAACCGTGATTTGCGCGAACAAATCTTCAAGGCATACATCAACCGTGGCAATAACGGTAATGAAAATGATAACAACGAAGTGGTACGTAAACTGGTGAAGGCCCGTTTGGAAAAGGCCAAGTTGATGGGATACGAAGACTATGCATCAATGGCGCTTGATACCCGCATGGCCAAGACATCAGAAGCCGTATACAACTTGCTTGATCAAGTATGGGAGCCGGCTATCGCCAAGGCTAAGGAAGAATTGGCCGACATTCAAGCCGAAATCAAGAAGGACGGCAAGAACTTTACCGCTGAAGGTTGGGACTGGCGTTACTATGCCGACCGTGCCAAGCGTGCCAAGTTCAGCATGGACGAAAACGAAATCCGCCCTTATCTGCAATTGGAAAATGTACGTAACGGTATGTTCCATTTGGCCAACAAGTTGTATGGCGTAACCTTTACCGCTCTTGAAAACATGCCGCTTCCTCACCCTGAAGCGGAAGTGTTTGAATGTAAGGATAAGGATGGTACTCATTTGGGCGTGCTCTATTTGGACTACTTCCCACGTGCCAGCAAACGTGGTGGTGCCTGGTGTGGAGGGTATCGTTCACAAACTTACAAAGATGGCAAGCGTGTAGCTCCGGTAGTGACCATTGTATGTAACTTTACCAAACCATCGGCCAACCAACCAGCTCTTCTTACTGCTGATGAGGCCGAAACGATGTTCCATGAATTTGGTCATGCCCTTCATAGCTTGTTTAGAGACGTACACTATTACGGCATTAGCGGTGTACCACGCGACTTTGTCGAACTTCCTTCACAAATCAACGAACACTGGGTGTTCGAGCCTGAAATGCTGAAGCAATATGCCAAGCATTACCAAACCGGCGAAGTGATGCCTACCGAATTGGTAGAAAAATTGGATAAGAGCGGTAAGTATGGTCAAGGTTTTGCTACCGTTGAGTATGTAGCAGCTTCATTGCTTGATATGGATTTCCACGTATTGAGGGAAATTCCTGAAGACCTTGATGTGATGAAGTTTGAAGAAGAAACCTTAGGTAAGCGTGGTTTGCTGAAACAGATTCCTTCACGTTATCGCACTACTTATTTCAATCACACTATGGGTGGTGGATATACTGCCGGTTACTATAGTTATATGTGGGCCGAAGTACTTGATGCCGATGCATACGAAGCCTTTAAGGAAACCGGTGACATTTTCCATCCCGAAGTGGCTGACAAGTTCCGTAAGTATGTGCTTACTCCTGGTGGTATTGATGATGCTATGGATATGTACAAGAACTTCCGTGGCAAGGAACCGGGCATCGAACCTTTGTTGAAGAACCGCGGTTTGAAATAATTTTCCCTTCATAAGGGCGTGCATAATGTAAATTTAGGCACGGATTACACGGATTTACACGGATATAGTTGATGTAAACATACACTAAAGACCGTGTAAATCCGTGACTTGTTGTTGAGCAAAGCGAAAAAATCCGTGCCTATATAATTAATGTATGCATATATTGATACATCTACATTTCTTCTGTACATGTCATAGGCCGGTTTGTCAGTATGGAAGATTTTACTTACCTTTACGCAAATTTAATCTAATACTAACCAATGAATAAGGAAAAACAACCGAAAGGACACCCCAAAGGGCTTTATCTGCTATTTGTGACTGAAATGTGGGAACGTTTCAGTTATTATGGAATGAGAGCGTTGTTCATGCTCTATATGACTCAAGCTTTGTTGTTGAATAAAGAGGCGGCTTCTGAGATTTACGGAAGCTACACCGGATTGGTTTATCTGACTCCATTACTTGGTGGATATATATCCGACCGCTATTGGGGAAACCGCCGTTCCATTGTATGGGGAGCCGTTGTGATGGCTATTGGTCAGCTTTTATTGTTTCTCAGTGCTTGTTATTATCAGCAAGTAACTTTGGCCCAACCATTGATGATTATAGGTTTAGGTGCTTTGATATTAGGAAACGGACTTTTTAAGCCAAATATATCGACCATGGTAGGAAGCCTTTATAGTGAAACCGATACCCGTAAGGATTCTGCCTTTACCATCTTTTATATGGGGGTAAATGTAGGTGCCATGATTGCTCCTCTTTGGTGTGGACTCGTTGGAAATACAGGCCATCCCGAAGACTTTAAGTGGGGATTCCTTTCTTCGTGTATAGGTATGCTGATAGGTGCAACCGTATTCCAATTATTGAAAAGCAAATATTTACGTACACCCGAAGGAGCACCTATAGGTATGCCGCCCGTTTTTGAGAACTCTGTCAAAAATGAGAAAAAGGCGGAAGGAACAGTTGCTACCCCCGTTTCATATCTTCGTATCGGTATAGCCGTGGTATCCAGTATCATGTTAATACTCTTGTTTGCCATCAATTGGGAATCTTTTAATAATCCTTCCATTGGGCTGTTTGAAGATGTAGATTGGATAGGAACCGTAATCTATGCTTGTGTGATAGTTGTTCCCATCTTTATCATAACCGATCCGTCGCTGACTCGTATCGAGCAAAAGCGCATAGGAGTGATTTACATTATTGCTTTTTTTGTGATTTTCTTTTGGGCGGCTTACGAGCAGGCAGGTGCTTCGCTCACCTTCTTTGCCGACGAACAGACCAATCGCATGATAGGTAATTGGGAAATGCCAGCTGCTTATTTCCAGTCGTTCCCTGCTTTATTTGTTATTTTGTTGGCTCCCGTATTTGCCATGTTCTGGTCTTATTTGGGACGTAAAAAGATGGAACCTGCCTCACCTGTCAAACAATCATTGGGTTTATTGTTCCTATCGTTAGGCTATCTGTTCATAGCTTTCGGCGTACGTGGTTTGGAACCGGGTGTAAAAGTAAGTATGATATGGCTTACAGGCTTGTATTTCATTCATACCATGGGTGAACTTTCGTTGGCCCCTATCGGCCTGTCCATGGTGTACAAGCTTTCTCCGGTTCGTTTTTCATCCTTGTTGATGGGTGTATGGTATCTCAGTACTTCGGCCGCCAATAAATTGGCTGGATTGTTGAGCAGTTATTATCCCGAAGAAGGTGTAGCCAAAAGCTTCTTGGGTTATCAGGTGGAGAATCTGTTCGATTTCTTCCTGCTCTTTGTCTTTATGAGCGGAATTGCAGCTATCATTTTATTCCTGCTCTCGGGCAAACTGAAAAAAATGATGGAAGGAGCGGAATAAAACAAAGGAAAAATAGAACATTTTAGGCGGTCTATGAATCACAGTTAATTGCTGTTTATTTAGGAACTTTGTGGCAACTAAATAAACGAAGAAATGAATACAAAAACATTAAAGACTATAAACTTTGAAGACCTCAAGGGCGATTCGCACTTGATAGAATATGTAGACAATAACATTATATTATTAGACAGCGTAGACTATTTGGCATCCAATACCAAAACGCCATGCAGAATCAATTGCTTCATGATGGCTTTTTGCATTGACGGTGAGGCACCTATTGTCGTCAATAATAAAAGCCACCTATTGAGCAAAGATAATTGTGTCATACTTTTTCCCAATACAATTGTTCAACCTACTATAACTCATGGCTCATGCAATGTACGGATTGTAGCCTTTTCCCCCCAATTTACGAAAGGAATCGTCAGTTTGAAAGAAGAAACTTGGGACTTAGGAGTTTATTTATACCATAATCCTATTTTACCTATCCGAAAAGAAAAGTCTTACAAGCTTTATCTTTATAAAGAACTGGCATTGAACAGCATCAATGATAAGGAACATCCATTCAGCAACGAAGCCAGAAAACATCTATTTTCGGCCATCTTCTGTGAATTATTGGCTGTTTTATACCAGCATATTCCCGAGCAGGAGGATATCCCGAATTTTCGCAATGACCGTTCAACCTATATATTCCGTAAGTTTGTGGAAAAATTGGCTGCAGACGATGGCTCCCACCGTTCTGTATCCTATTATGCCGACATGCTTTGCTATTCACCCAAACACCTCAGCACCGTTGTCAAAAAAGTTAGTGGGAAAGCCCCACTGACCATTATCAATGAACATGCTATAGAACGCATCAAATACCAACTGAACCATTCCGATTTAAGCATGAAAGAAATAGCCGATTTATTCAACTTTGCCAACCCATCGTTTTTCGGGAAATTTGTAAAACAACATTTGGGAATGTCACCACAACAATATCGAAATTCAATGGAAAAATAAATGATTGAGTTTTTCTATGTAAGAATGAAGGAAACTTCCAATTAAATGCCTACATTTGCAAGAAACTTGTAAATGTTATAACAATGGACAATAAAAAATATGATTATAGGGCCTATGTAAAAGAAGAAGTGAACAAGGTTAAAACAGAATCAGCCCTCAAAAACTGGAAACGGAATATTATCGGGATTGGAGTTTCGTCCGCTATATTCCTTTCATTAATATTGGCTGTATTTTGTGGTGTGAAATTCTCAACCAACCTGCCAATGCTGGGCATCATCGCTTCTCTAACCGGAGTTTTCTTTTTCAGTCGGGAACTACGGATAATCCCCAAAGGCCAACTCATAGCGACAGGAGTAAAGACCGGTCTTTGCTGGCTGATGGGAATTACTTATGTTATCTTGCACCAAGGACATTACGATGCCATGGATGGTGTATTGTTGATGGTACTGTTTGGGCTTCCTCTGCTCGATTTACCTAAAGTAATTAAGGCTTGGAAAGAAATGAAAAACTAAGATGAAAACTACTCTCCTTCCTCCCAACAAAGACCCTATGGGACAAGCCATAGCGGATTATTTCAACCGTGGCAAAGCAGCTAAGTTGCGTGTCTTTTCCTCACAATTCGATGAAGATGAAATACCTGTAGACCAACTATTCCGGTCATATGACGACATGCCTGCACTTGAACAGAAAGCTCTTCAGTTAGCCAAAGGAAAGATTCTTGATTGCGGAGCCGGAAGCGGTTGCCATACACTTGCCTTACAAGCTATGGGGAAAGAGGTGCAAGCTATTGACATCTCTCCGCTATCGGTCGAAGTCATGCTAAAACGAGGAATAAAACAAGCGTTCCAAGTCAATCTGTTTGATGAGCATTACCTTGAAAAGTTTGACACTATCCTGATGCTGATGAATGGATCGGGCATCATTGGCAAATTGGAAAACATGCCAGCTTATTTTGCCAAAATGAAACAATTATTGAATCCTGATGGATGCATCTATATGGATTCCAGCGACCTTCGCTATCTGTTCGAGGATGAAGATGGTAGTTTCCTGATTGATCTGGCCGGCGATTATTATGGAGAAATAGATTTCCAGATGCAATATAAACAAATGAAAGGCGATGCTTTCGATTGGTTATACATCGACTTCCAGACTCTCTCCCATTACGCAAGCGAAAACGGATTTACCGCCGAGCTCATTGCTGAAGGAGAGCATTACGATTATTTGGCTTGTTTAAAAATAAAATAAAAGATATGCAACCTCAATCAACTGAAACGATTATTACATTGGATGAATTGTATAAACTCAACATGTGTTTATATAATAAGAACTATAAAAACAAATGGATATATTTCATTCTCCTTGTTCTTATTCTTTATTCCATCATACCCAATTTAAACTCTTTCGATATTCATACCTTCATAAGCTCATTGATTGCAATTACATTTATACTTGTTTTATTTCGTTTTATTAATAAAAGAATTATGAAGAAGCAAGTAAAAAATTATTTTGAGAGCAATAAACAAATCCAAAACCAACATATACACTATATTTTCCATGAAGAATATCTACATATTCAAACAAACAACTCGTCGGCAAAATTAGATTATCAAAAACTTTATAAAATCTATGAGACAAAGGAAAACATATATCTTATGGAAAGTAATATGAGTGGACATATACTGATAAAGAAGAATTGTTCCCCTGATTTAATTTCCTTTATCAAGCAATTGAAACATTAACATGATAATAAATAAAAAAGTGGGTGCATCAAAATATGCATCCACTTTTAATGAGAGTTATCTACTATCCTTTATTTAAAATACCCTCTACTTTTTGTTTGATTGATTCAAATTCATCTTTTAAATGAAGCGGTTGTTTTTGCTTCACCTTGTCCCAAACCAAAGCAGCTGGATTTATAAGCAAAGAAGAGTGTTGGAAATGTAAGGCCGGATATTCCTTACGGCCTTCAATAACCGTTACCCATACCATACCATCCATTTCGTTTTCAAGAATAGTTCCCAAAGCCAACCCAACATTTTCCCATACAGGTCGTTGATCGATTGGCAACTTGCCTCCATCAATCAATTTTTGAAGGCGTTCAATGTCCGATTCCTGTGAAGTAAAGTCCTTTGACAGAGTTTTCTTAATGGTAGTAGATACCCAATCAAAAGCCTCATTTATTTCACCAATTTCAAGAACTCGAATAGGAATGATTTCTTGTTTGCGAAAATCGTTCACCGTGCGAACCTTCAATGAACGGATAATTCCTTCGGCAGGTGTACGTTCTCCCCCTTTGGAAACCGTAAAAGAACATTCAAACGAGAACTCCCCTTTACCAGTTATCCAAATATGGGTGGTATACCAGGCTCCCCCTTCCTGAAAGGTTTCTGTGCTATAAGCACAATCCCAATCTCCCACCTTGACAGCGACAGATGTAGGATTTTCCTTCAGTTCATAAGCAATGCTTTGACGACCGTAATCCTTAGCTACATCCTTAAAAGCCGATATACGGAAATTGCCACACCATTTGTTGGGATTATAGAAAAGGAACGTACCTTCTGAATCTTCAAACTCGGACCAAGCAACCGGATATTCCAACGAAAACCAACCGCCAGGAGAAATAAACTTCATAAGCTATGGTATTATTTTACTGCAATACTTTCAATTTCCACCAAAGCTCCTTTAGGAAGTGCCTTTACAGCAAAAGCTGAGCGTGCTGGGAAATCACCCTCAAAATAAGTAGCATATACACCATTCATCTCAGCAAACAAGGACATATCGGCCAAGAAAACGGTTGTCTTTACAATATTGACAGTGGTAAGTCCAGCCTCAGCCAATATACTCTTGATATTCTCAAAACATTGCGCTGTTTGTTCGGCTACACCACCCGGTGCAAATTCACCAGTAGCCGGATCAACTGGAAGTTGTCCTGATAAAAATACCATTCCGTTGGCTTCAATTGCCTGACTATAAGGACCAATGGCAGCCGGTGCCTTTTCCGTAAAAATCACTTTTTTCATTTTTCGATAATGTTTAATAAGTTATTAATTCATTTTGGAAGCTAAATTAGTCGTTTTTTTAGAAATTATACATAAAAAAATTAGAGTTTTTATGTGAATTTAGAAAAAAAGTTCTACTTTTGTACTCCGTAAGTCGAAGCTATTCAAATAAACGCTTCACAGAGTTTCAAATAACCATCAATTTAACAATTCCTATAACAATCATTAAGAAAATAGAATTGGAAATTTAGTTTCCCATTTGTTCTTAATAACATAACAAGTAATTTTTCACTAACAAATATACTATATGTATAACATTATTCAATTGAACGACAAAAGCTTGTCGGAACTGCAAACCATTGCCAAAGAGTTGGGAATTAAAAAAGCAGAATCCTACAAGAAAGAAGATTTGGTATATCACATTTTGGATGAACAAGCCATTGCCCAAGCCTCCAAAAGAGCAGCCAAGAATAACGATGAAAAAAATGATAATCAACCTCGTAAGCGTACTCGTGTCAGTGTAAAGAAAGAAGGTGATAAAGTCTATACCGCAACGAAAGAAAAAGCTACGAAATTAGAAGCTGTAACTCCCCCACTTCCTGAAAAGATATCTCCTATCCGCTTAGAAGACAAATCAGAACTTCCAATCAACAATGAAAATAAGCAGGAAAAACAAGCTCCTGTATTGGAAGATAAGAACGAAGTAAAGAGCGAGACAAAGGCTGAAGCAAAAAAAGAAGAAAAAACAGCACCTAAGAAAAGAGGTCGCAAGCCCGTTTCCAAAGCCCCCAAAGCTATTGATGCAGCGATAGACCATACAGAAAAAGTCGATACACCTGTAGAAGAGAAGAACGAGCCTCAAGAATCAACAACTCCAAAGCCGGAAATGAAGTCCATTATGGAAGAAAACTATGATTTCATTCCCATTGAAGATCTTCCTTCTGAAAAAACAGAATTGCCAAGCGAACTGATTGGTAAATTTGAAGCGACAAAAGGGGAAGCTGCACCTGTACAAACACCTAAACCACAACGTAATAAGAAACAAAAGAATCCTAAGAACAATCCAAACAATAACATAGAACAGCAACAAGATACTAATTCTGTTCCAGTTGCTACTCCAGAACAAGAGCCACAACCGGTACCAGAACGTAAACCCGTAGAAAAGCCCTATGAGTTTGACGATATTTTGATTGGTACTGGTGTACTCGAAATCATGCCTGATGGATATGGCTTCCTCCGTTCGTCGGATTACAATTACTTGTCGTCGCCCGATGATATATATGTATCACAATCGCAAATCAAGCTCTTTGGTTTGAAGACAGGTGATGTTGTTGAAGGTCCTATCCGTCCGCCAAAGGAAGGTGAAAAATATTTCCCATTGGTTAAGGTTGACAAAATCAATGGCTTATTACCGGCATTGGTACGCGACCGTGTTCCTTTTGACCACCTTACTCCCCTTTTCCCTGACGAAAAGTTCCAATTGTGCAAAGGTGATGCAAGCGATAATCTGTCGGCTCGTGTAGTAGACCTCTTCTCACCTATCGGTAAAGGCCAACGTGCATTGATTGTAGCTCAACCCAAAACCGGTAAGACCATCTTAATGAAGGATATAGCCAATGCTATTGCCGCCAATCATCCGGAAGCCTATATGATTATGCTTCTTATTGACGAACGTCCGGAAGAAGTTACCGATATGGCTCGAAGCGTTAAGGCAGAAGTCATTGCTTCTACATTTGATGAACCGGCCGAACGTCACGTAAAGATTGCGGGAATTGTATTGGAAAAAGCCAAGCGCATGGTTGAATGCGGACATGATGTGGTTATTTTCCTTGACTCCATCACTCGTTTGGCCCGTGCTTACAACACTGTATCACCAGCCTCCGGTAAAGTACTTTCCGGTGGTGTAGATGCCAACGCATTGCACAAACCGAAGCGTTTCTTTGGTGCGGCCCGTAACATAGAAGGTGGAGGTTCGCTCACCATCATTGCTACCGCTTTGATTGATACAGGTTCTAAGATGGATGAAGTAATCTTTGAAGAATTCAAGGGAACCGGTAACATGGAATTGCAGCTTGATCGCAACTTGAGCAATAAGCGTATCTTCCCAGCTGTCAACATCGTTGCATCAAGTACCCGTCGTGATGACTTGTTGCTCGACAAGACCACTCTCGACCGTATGTGGATTCTCCGTAAGTATTTGGCGGATATGAATCCAATAGAAGCGATGGATTTCTTGAAAGGTCAGTTGGAAAATACCAAGAACAACGATGAGTTCTTGATGAGCATGAATTCATAAAGACTCATATTATAAAAGCAAAAAGGAGTCATAATATAAATTAGGCACGGATTACACGGATAAACACGGTTTTTAGTGTATGTTTACATTAAATTTATCCGTGCAATCCGTATAATCCGTGCCTAAAAAATAAGTGAATGCGTATTTCGACACACTCACTTGTTTCAGGGGGATTAGAAAGGCAAATCGTCTTTTTCGTCACCAGCAGCAAAGTCAACCGGTGCAGCACTTGGTGGAGGGAATGGAGCGCCATCCATTGGAGCTGGCTGTTGGGCACCTGCACGTTCTACTTTCCATGCACGAATACTATTAAACCAACGTCCTTGCCATTCGCGGGCATCAATATCAAAAGAAACGGTCAGTTCTTCACCTGCCTGGATATTGAACTGATTAATCTTATCTTCTCCAAATACGTCAAAACACATTCTACGTGGGTATTGATCATGTGTCTCAATGACATATTCTTGTACTTTCCATGCGTTACCTGTTTTAGAAACGCCGCCTCTTGGTTCAAGTACGGCAATTACTTTTCCTGATAATTCCATATTTTTCGTGTTTTTAAGATTTTACTCTGCGAAAGTACGCTTTTCCTTTTTATCAAACTAATTTTTAAGCAACTTTTTATATTCCATATGCAAACTTTTTCTTAACTTTGGCAGATATTTAAAACGTGAAAAATAAGAATAAAAAAATATATACGACTTATGAAATTCATTGTATCGAGTACTGGATTATTCAGTCATTTACAGGCTATCAGCCGTGTTATCAATTCTAAGAATTCATTACCTATCCTTGATTGTTTCTTATTGGAACTGACCGATGGCACGTTGTCTATTACAGCTTCGGATAGTGAAACAACATTGACCACTTCGTTGGAAGTAAACGAAAATGATGGCGATGGCCGTTTTGCTGTAGCTTCAAAAACTATTTTGGATGCATTGAAAGAGATTCCAGAACAACCATTGACATTCTCGGTCAATACCGATACAATGGAAATTGGTGTACAATATCAAAACGGTAAGTATAATTTGATGGGTCAAAATGCAGATGAATATCCACAAACACCTGCTTTAGGTAGTAATGCGGTACATATAACCATCAGTGCACCTACCGTATTGGCCGGTATCAACCGTTCATTGTTTGCTACTGCTGATGACGAGCTTCGTCCGGTTATGAACGGTATCTATTTTGATATCACCACCGAAGATATTACTTTTGTTGCTTCGGATGGACACAAATTGGTTCGTAACAAGACCTATTCAGCCCATGGTGATGAAAAGGCAGCCTTTATTCTTCCTAAAAAGCCAGCTACTTTGTTAAAGAATCTGCTTCCGAAAGAACAAGGTGATGTACAAATTGACTTTGACGACCGTAATGCCGTATTTTCTTTAGAGAACTATACCATGACATGCCGATTGATTGAAGGACGTTATCCTAATTACAATTCGGTTATTCCACAAGGCAATCCTCACAAGGCAATTATTGACCGCCAGATGTTTATCAGTGCACTTCGCCGTGTTTCCGTATTCTCATCTGCAGCCAGCAGTTTAATCAAGTTGCGTTTGGGTAGTAATCAAATTCAAATATCCGCTCAAGACATAGACTTCTCTACTTCGGCCGAAGAAACATTTATCTGCCAATACGAAGGAAATCCTATGAGCATTGGATTCAAATCGACCTTCTTGATTGATATCTTGAATAATATTTCATCGCAAGAGGTAGTAATGGAATTGAACGATCCGTCACGTGCCGGTGTAGTAGTTCCTGTAGAGCAAGAAGAAAACGAAGACTTGCTCATGTTGCTTATGCCGATGATGTTGAACGACTAATTATTTAGCAAACAGATGAAATTGAATTTAAAGAACCCGTTGGTATTCTTCGATTTGGAAACAACGGGTACTAATATAAACTCTGACCGTATCGTCGAAATTTGTTACTTGAAGGTATATCCTAACGGTAATGAAGAAACCAAGACCATGCGTATCAATCCGGAAATGCATATACCCGAACAAGCTTCGGCCGTTCATGGAATTTATGATGAGGATGTAGCCGATTGCCCTACTTTCAAGGATGTAGCCCGCCGTATAGCGGCCGACATTGAAGGTTGTGACTTGGCCGGTTTTAACTCCAATCGTTTCGACATCCCTGTCTTGGCAGAAGAATTCCTTCGTGCCGGAGTGGATGTAGATTTGATGAAACATAAGTTTGTCGATGTACAAGTAATCTACCACAAACTGGAACAACGTACGCTTTCGGCTGCCTATAAATTCTATTGTGAAAAGAATTTGGAAGATGCACATACCGCCGAAGCCGATACACGTGCCACTTACGAAGTCTTGAAAGCCCAGTTGGACCGCTATCCCGATGTACTTGAGAATGACATCAAGTTCTTGTCGGAATACTCCAGCTTCAGCAAGAATGTAGACTTTGCCGGACGCATTGTATACGATGATAATGGCGTGGAAGTATTTAATTTTGGCAAATACAAAGGAATACCGGTAGCCGAAGTGCTTCAACGTGATCCAGGATATTATAGTTGGATATTGAATGGCGATTTCACACTGAATACCAAGAACGTATTGACTAAAATCAGACTTCGTAGTACAGGAATGATTCGATAATTATGAAAGGAAAGAAAATAGTTTTAGGTATAACCGGAAGCATAGCCGCCTATAAAGCGGCTATACTCATAAGAGGCCTTATCAAAAAAGGTGCCGAAGTACAAGTGGTCATCACCCCTGCCGGAAAAGAATTCATTACTCCGATAACTTTGTCGGCATTGACCAGCAAACCTGTTGTCAGTGAATTCTTTGCCCAACGCGATGGTACTTGGAACAGTCATGTAGATTTGGGCTTATGGGCAGATGCTATGGTTATAGCTCCTGCTACTGCTTCCACCATTGGTAAGATGGCCAACGGGATAGCCGACAATATGCTGATTACTACTTATCTATCAATGAAGGCTCCTGTCTTTGTAGCTCCAGCTATGGATTTGGATATGTTTGCCCATCCTTCTACACAGAAGAATTTGGATACACTCCGCTCCTATGGCAATCACATCATTGAACCGGGAGAAGGCGAATTAGCCAGTCATTTGGTAGGAAAAGGTAGAATGGAAGAGCCTGAAAAGATAGTCGAGGTACTGGAAAACTTCTTCAAGCAACAGCAAGATTTGAAAGGTAAGAAAGTAATGATTACCGCCGGTCCTACTTACGAAAAAATTGATCCGGTTCGTTTTATTGGCAATTATTCTTCCGGAAAAATGGGATACGCCTTAGCTGAAGAATGTGCCAACCGAGGTGCAGAAGTTACTTTAGTCAGTGGTCCTGTGACTTTGAAAGCGCATCATCCTAATATCCATCGGGTAGATGTAGAAAGTGCCCAACAGATGTATGAAGCTGCGAAAGAAGCATTTTCAAATACCGATGCTGCTATTCTATGTGCAGCAGTAGCCGATTTTACTCCCGATATAGTAGCCGACCATAAAATAAAGCGTGAAAAAGACAATTTGATACTCCACCTGAAACCTACCCAAGACATAGCTGCCTCTTTGGGTAAAGAGAAGAAAAACGGACAGATCATGGTAGGATTTGCTTTGGAAACAAATGATGAACAACAGAATGCCCAAGGAAAGCTCGAACGCAAGAACTTTGATTTCATTGTGTTGAACTCTTTGAATGACAAGGGAGCCGGTTTCCGGGTAGATACCAATAAAATAACCATCATAGATAAAGAAGGGGCAACTCCCTACCCGTTGAAAAACAAGACGGAAGTTGCAAGCGATATCATCGACCGTTTGGTAGAATGTCTCAAAAACTAATAAGTGTATGTTGCAATCCATTCATATACAGAACTATGCATTGATAGAAATGCTGGATATAGACTTCCATCCGGGTTTCTCCGTCATTACAGGTGAAACGGGTGCAGGTAAATCCATCATTTTAGGTGCCATTGGGCTATTGCTTGGACAGAGAGCTGACATTAAAGCCATTAAAAAAGATGCCAACAAATGCATAGTTGAAGCACATTTCAACATCGCTCCCTATCAATTGGAATCTTTCTTCGAAGAACATGATATGGAATACGATGCTCAGGAATGTATTCTTCGTAGAGAGTTGTATGCATCAGGGAAAAGTCGTGCCTTCATTAATGATAGTCCCGCTTCTCTGGCGCAAATGAAAGAATTGGGCGAAAAGTTAGTCGATGTACATAGTCAGCATCAGAATCTGTTGCTCAACCACGAAGATTTCCAATTGAATGTGCTCGACATTCTGGCACACAACGAAAAGGAACTAACGGAATACAAACAACTGTATGCCAACTACAAACAGACATGCAACCAACTGAATGAGTTAATAGACCAAGCGGAGAAAAGCCGTCAGGATGAAGACTACATTCGTTTCCAATTGAAACAATTGGATGAAGCAAATTTGCAAGAAGGGGAACAAACGGAACTGGAACAGGAAGCCGAGACATTGAGTCATGCAGAAGACATCAAAGCTGCGTTATATAAAGCGGACCAAATCTTGTCGTCCAATGAAATGAGCTTGCTTTCGGCCACCAAGGAATGTATGCAAACCTTACATGGATTGTCAAAAGTATATACTCCATCACAAGAATGGACCAACCGGTTGGAAAGTTGCTACATTGAGCTGAAGGATTTGTCGCATGAAATAGCCAATGCCAGTGAAGATGTGGAATTCAATCCTACCCGACTGGATTATGTCAACGAGCGCTTGAATCTAATTTATTCTTTGCAACAGAAACATCATCTGTCTACAGTGGAAGAACTCATTGCACTGACCGAAGACTATCGGAAGCAATTGGATAATATCACTTCCTTCGACGACCGGATAGCCGAACTCACCTTCCAAAAGGACAATTTATATAATAAGGTTATAAAACAAGCAAGCATCCTTACCCAACTTCGTCAAAAAGCCGCTAAAGAAGTGGAAGGACAAATGCAACACCTATTGGTTCCTTTGGGAATGCCCAATGTGCGTTTCGCCGTAGAAATGACCTTGCGCAATGAACCGGGAAGCAAAGGAATGGATAGTGTATCTTTCCTCTTCTCGGCCAATAAGAACGGAACATTGCAACAAGTGTCGTCTATTGCTTCGGGAGGTGAAATAGCCCGTGTCATGCTTTCCCTTAAAGCCATGATAGCCGGAGCCGTAAAATTGCCCACCATCATATTCGATGAGATAGATACGGGTGTATCGGGATCCATAGCCGAAAAGATGGCCCTTATCATGCAAGAAATGGGACAAGCCGACCGTCAGGTAATCAGCATTACCCACTTGCCACAGATAGCAGCCAGAGGAACCACACACTATAAAGTGTACAAGGAAGATACGGATACAGGAACCAATAGCCACATCCGTCAACTGAACAATGAAGAAAGAATAAACGAAATAGCCCACATGTTGAGCGGTGCAACGTTGACCGAAGCTGCCCTCAATAATGCCAAGGCTTTATTAAATAATGAATCTATATGATAGAAAAGAATGAAATGATATTTGGTGTACGCGCCGTTATCGAGGCTATCCAAGCCGGAAAGGAAATCGACAAGATTCTGATTAAGCGCGATATGCAAAGCGACCTATCCAAAGAGTTGTTCGCCGTTTTGAAAGGAACGCTTATTCCCGTTCAACGCGTACCGGTAGAACGTATTAACCGTATCACCCGCAAGAACCATCAAGGAGTTATTGCCTTTATCTCTTCCATCACTTACCAACGGACGGAAGATTTGGTACCATTTTTGTTTGAACAAGGAAAGAATCCGTTACTCATTATGCTCGATGGTATAACCGACGTCCGTAACTTTGGTGCCATTGCCCGTACTTGTGAATGTGCCGGTGTAGATGCCATCGTTATTCCATCGAAAAATAGTGTATCTGTAAATGCCGATGCCATCAAGACATCTGCAGGTGCCTTGCATACCTTGCCCGTATGCCGTGAACAGAATCTTACCCAAACCATCAAGTTCTTGAAAGAAAGTGGTTTCAAGATTGTAGCTGCTACAGAAAAAGGTGATTATGATTACACCAAAGCCAATTATACCGACCCGGTATGTATCATTATGGGAGCTGAAGATACCGGTGTTCCTTATGAACACTTGGCATTATGCGATGAATGGATCAAGATTCCTATGATGGGCAGCATTGAATCATTGAACGTATCGGTAGCCGCCGGTATTCTGATATACGAAGCTGTAAAACAACGCGGTTTCTCAAACGAATAACATTATGATTATGAAGAAAACTATCTGGATATGTATCTGTTGTCTGTTGACCCAGTGGGCAACGGCACAAGTAACCCCCAAGTGGGCCGAAAAGGCTAAGAAAGCCGTGTTCTCTATCGTTACCTATGATAAAGATAATAAAATCAAAGCTACAGGAAATGGTTTCTATATTGATGCAAATGGTACAGCATTATCGGACTTTACGTTGTTCGAAGGAGCTGACCATGCTACTATCATTACTACCGATGGTAAGCAACAACCTGTAGAAGCCATTGCCGGTGCCAACTCCATGTACGATGTCGTGAAGTTCCGTACTCCTATGGCCAAGAAACAAGAAGTGCTGACCATTGCTTCCCAACCGGCCAAGGTAGGCGAAACCGTTTACTTGCTTCCCTACTCTACCCAAAAGGCAACCACTTGCCAAACCGGTAAAGTAACTTCTGTAGATAGCATCGGTAACAACTCTTTCTATTATACATTGGAAATGACTACCAATGAAAAGACCGTAAGTTGCCCTATTATGAATGCCAACGGTGAAGTATTGGGACTTATTCAAAAGAGTGTTTCTGATGAGAAAAAGGAAAGTTATGCCATCGGTGCCGGATACGGTGCAGCCCTGAACGTATCTGCCTTGTCGGCAAACGACCCAGCTTTGCAGAGTATAACTATCAAAAAAGCATTGCCCGAAACCGAAGAACAAGCATTGGTATATCTGTTTGTATCTTCATCAACTATGGACAGAGAAAGCTACCTCACTTTATTGAACGATTTTCTTCAAGAATATCCTAACAGTTACGATGGATATATCCGTAGAGCTACCCTTTACATGAGTGGTGAAAATGCAGAACAATATCCTTTGGCGGTAGAAGATTTGGAAAAAGCCGTTGAAGTAGCAGATAATAAAGCTGAAGCCCGTTTCAATGTAGCCAAGACACTTCATTCATACCTCATTTCGTTGAATGGTAAGGAACCTTACGAAGCCTGGAGTTACGACAAGGCTTTGGAAATTGTCCGTCAAGCCATTCAAGACGATCCACAACCTCTATACATACAATTGGAAGGTGATATCCTTTTTGCCAACCAAAAGTATGCAGAAGCATATGTAAGTTACGAAAAGGTAAATCAATCAAATATGGCCTCACCGGCTACTTTCTATTCGGCAGCCAAGACTAAACAACTTATCGAAGGTACCGATTACAATGAAGTGATTGCCCTGATGGATAGTGCCATTGTACGCTTTACCAAGCCTTATACTTCCGAAGCAGCCCCCTATTTCTTCGAACGTGCAGAAATGAAGGCCGAAGCTGGCAAGTATAGAGAAGCCGTTATGGATTATAATACCTTCTATGATGCCTTGCAAGGTGCTGTAACCGCTACTTTCTATTTCCAACGCGAACAATCTGAATTGCAATGCAGAATGTATCAACAAGCCATCAACGACATTAATAAAGCCGTAGAAATGGAACCCGAGAATCCAATGTTCTGGGTTGAAAAAGGCTCTGTACATATACGCTTCAATCAATTGGACGAAGCAATAACAGCTTTGAACAAGGCCATTTCCTTAAATGACAAGGAAGGTGCCGCTTACCGTTTATTGGGCTTCTGCCAAACCAAGCAAAAGAAAAACCAAGAAGCTTGTGCCAATTTTGCCAAGGCCAAGGAATTGGGCGATACGGTAGTAGATCAGTTAATCGAGAAATATTGTAAATAAAAGATTCCCTTAAAACTAACTTCCCCCAAAAAGTATTCCATCTTACTTTTTGGGGGAAGTTTTTATTGATATCACTCCATAATGTTTCGATTTTTCGTGTAGCTGATAATATTACTGATATAAATGCAGGAGACACTCACGTGCCCCCTACATCAAAACCTATTTTGTTTAATGATGGAGTAAAACTCCGTTTAGATCAAATAATTTATATGTATTTATGATATTAAATGCAGGAGACACTCACGTGCCCCCTGACACAATTTTGGAAAGTTAATACCTTTATATAAATGTAGTATAAAAAGGTCAATTTATTAATTGTCATAATTTGTTCTTTGTTGCAAGAACTTATGCAAAATTAGGTATAATTAAGGAGCTGAGAGTAAAATAAAATGTCGATAGATTGTACAGAAACGACTATATTTTAGACACCAGTTCTCGCTTCAGGAGTTCTATAATTTCTTCTGGTAAGGTGGTGAAGTCTATACCTTCCGCATTGAAAGGTAGTACAATACAAGGGGAAAGCAACGATTGTTGGCGTTTTCTTTTTAAATAGATTCCTTCAATAAAATCGTATTGGAGTATTTCTGAAATAAGCAATAGTCGTTCGATATCGATGTTTTTGCTGTTAAATATATGATATAGCGAAGTGCGGGCACAGTTTATCTTACGGGCAAATTCCGTATAGCTGAGGCCACGTTCATCTACTTTTTGTTGGATGATTTTTCCTATATAAATATCTTTGAAGTTGTTCTCCATTAGCAGAGCTTTTTTTCTACAGATATTAATTCTCCAACAGACTCCCCGAATTGAAATTATTATTATTATTATTATTAAGAAGACTATACATATAAAAAAGAAAAAGCGCGGGAATCTGTACCTGTTACTCGTCCCGCTACTCAAGGTCTTCGCATTACCCAACTCGCCAGTACGAGCAACGCCAAGATAGCCCACGCCGATATGTACAACAACTCAGTATGCCAATTAATCGTTAAAAGCATACTAAGGATATATAACATATCCCGTAGACATCTACCGTTGCTTTGCTTTTGGCGAGCTATCAAAGTGTGCGAAGTTTTGAGTAGCCAAAGACAAAAACGTAGTAAACGTCTTTTCTAAAAAATATGTCTGCCCACCACCCTATTTACTTCATGAAAGAAGTATCGGCGATGAACATTGCAAACATACATAAAAATATTATTAGAAACAAGAAAGAATAAAAGGAAAATATTGGGAGAATCCTTAGAAATAAGCAATTATTACTTCGATTACTTGCTTGTTTTTCGATTACTTGCTTGTTTTGAATAAAAAACAAAAGTTACAAAAAGTGATTTTGGAGTTATTTATGCTGACGTATACAGATCCTTCGCTACGCTCAGGATGACAAGTGAAGCGGTTAGAATAATAAAAAGCACCATTGAGTAAAACACATAAATCGGTAATAAATATTTCCAAAGAGTTGCTTTTCTTTATTGTACTGCATCGCAGTACGATTAAACTACGCTGTAGTACGATTGTACTCCACTGCAGTACAATCGTACTGCGATGGAGTTTAATATATGTAAATCAATATATTACTGATTTTAAAGGAAATAAGTGTTTATTTATCCTTGGTTTATAAGATTAGAATGATAAATCTATACAAGTCATCATTTTCAAGTGTGTAAGATGAGGTTCATCTTACACCCATCTTACACACCATCTTACACTAATTAATCATATTTATATCAATTACTTAAAGAGAAAAGTGCAAGTGTGTAAGATGATTTACCAAAAAAAATTGTGTAGAGATGTACTGCGAGGTACAGAACTATGTTTTCTGCCTCATTAAACTATGTTCTGTGAGGCATAAAACAATGTATAAGTTTTGTTAACAAGTTTTCTGTTATTCTTGTCTTACAATCAACGCCCGTTTGCTATCTGTATCAATCCGATAGGCGTTATCAATCCGTTCGCCTATCAGCCAAACAATCTTATCACCTTGACAAGCTACGTATTGATGGCCTTTCTGAAAGAGGGTAAATTTACGGTCGGTCAGATAATCGCTTACATTCTTTTTGCCTTTCATTCCCAATGGAGTGAACTTATCGCCTGCCTGCCATTTGCGGACAGTAAGCGGAAGAGTCACTTTATCGGCATCCAAGCACGCAATGTGCTTGTCGCGAGGTATAATGAAATCGGGAGTAATGTCAATGGTTTCGTAAGTTAATGTGGGTGGGACATGATTTATTTCTTCTCCATTGAACGAATGAAGAATCAACGAATCGCGGTCGCGCAACACTTCCCATTGCGATGAATGGAATCGTCTCCCCGATTGTCCAAAGAGGCTTTGGTAAATATCTTTAATCTGAGAGGAGTTGAAGCCATAGGGATGAAGCAGTTCAAACAAAAGTGATGAAGGAGCTGTTTCATCAAGAAGGGCCGAAATGGAAATTACCTTCTCTCCTTTCATCACCCTTTGAATGGCCATTTCTCTTTCCTTATTATATATAAGGGCTGCATCGGCCAACCGCTCGGTCGTAGCAGCTATGCTTTCACTGACCGACGGATTCAATTCTTTCATCAATGGCAAGAGATTCAGACGAATTTTATTACGCATGTATTCGTCCTGCAGATTGGTACTATCAGTGACATAATCCTGATTAAGATGTTGCAGATAATCCAAGATATTCTCTCTACTTTCCTGTAAAAGCGGACGCACTACATAACCATTCTTGGGAGCAATTCCTTTCAAACCATTGATACCTGTACCTCTTATCAAGTTCAAAAGAAACGTTTCTACGCTATCATCACGATGATGGGCAACCGCGATGACCGATGCTCCGATGGATTGTCTCAGAGTTTCGAACCATTGATAACGCAATTCACGAGCAGCCATCTCGATGGAAATTCGTTTAGTATGAGCATAATCCGTTGTATCGAAATGAGTTACATGCAAAGGAATATCGAACTTTTGGCACAATTGTTGCACAAAGGCTTCATCACGATTGGATTCCTCTCCTCGCAAATGGAAGTTGCAATGCGCGCATTCGCACTGATATCCTAAAGCATCCAACACACGGAGCAAAGCCACCGAATCGGCTCCACCGCTCAGTGCCACCAATACCTTATCACATCGTTCAAACAAGGATTTTTGGTCGATAAACTTTTCAACATTTCTCTTGAACATGGGCACAAAGATAATGGAAGTTTATTTAAAAACAATCTAAATAGTTTGCAAACTTGCCATATATCTTTTATCTTTGCCGTAAAATTTGAGAGAGATATGCGTTTGTCTGAGTTGAGAACGGGTGAAAAAGGTGTCATTATCAAGGTGTTGGGACACGGAGGATTCCGCAAACGAATTGTGGAAATGGGTTTTATTAAAGGAAAAACCGTAGAGGTTCTGCTTAATGCCCCCTTGAAAGACCCTATCAAGTATAAGATTTTGGACTATGAAATTTCACTTCGTCGACAAGAAGCTGAAATGATAGAAGTCATCAGTGAAGAAGAAGCCCGACAACTACATCATCCTTTTCACGGATCTATCACTGAAGATATATCGCTTTCCGAAGAAGAAATGGTCGTTTTAGCCAAAGGAAAACGACGTGTTATCAATGTGGCTTTGGTGGGAAACCCCAATTGCGGAAAGACTTCTTTATTTAATGTAGCCTCAGGAGCCCACGAACACGTAGGGAATTATAGTGGAGTGACCGTTGATGCCAAGGAAGGTTTTTTTGACTATCAAGGATACCATTTCCGTATTATTGACCTCCCTGGAACTTATTCACTCTCGGCCTATAGTCCTGAAGAGATTTATGTACGTAAGCATATTATTGAAGAAACGCCCGATGTCATCATCAACGTAGTGGATGCATCGAATCTGGAACGCAATCTCTATCTCACTACCCAACTCATTGATATGAATGAGCGTATGGTGGTGGCCCTGAACATGTACGATGAACTACAGGCAAGCGGCAACCAACTGGATCATGAAAAATTAAGTCAGCTGATGGGGGTCCCCATGGTTCCTACCATTGGTCGGAATGGAACTGGTTTCGATGAGCTATTGCACCACATTATCGACATATACGAAGGTAGTGACTTTATAACCAAGAAGATACAGAAGCAAGTACGTACCGAAGTGATGGAAGACTTGGAAAGTTGGCACAAGGATTATATTCCCAACCACCATGAAGGTGACCACTCCTTCTTCCGCCACATCCATATCAACCACGGGCCGGTGATAGAAAAAGCCATTGATGAGATAAAGAAGTCTCTTGCCTTCAATGAAGAAATACGCCATAAATACTCTATTCGTTTTTTGGCCATCAAATTATTGGAAAAGGATAAGGAGATAGAAAAAGTGGTAAGCACCTTCCCTAACGGGACCGACATTCTGAACGTACGTAATAAAGTGAGCGCCGATATCCAGAAATCACTGAACGAAGACAGTGAACAAGCATTGACTGATGCCAAATACGGCTTTATTACAGGGGCATTGAAAGAAACCTTTACAGACAATCATCTCGAGAAAGAACAAACCACAAAGGTTATCGACAGCATTGTAACTCACCGCATTTGGGGATACCCCATCTTCTTCCTGTTCATGTACATCATGTTTGAATGTACCTTTGCGCTGGGTGAATACCCCATGATGGGCATTGAGTGGGTAGTAGAACAAGTAAGCAATGTAATGCACGGTCTCCTGCCCGAAGGGCCACTAAAGGATATGGTTATTGATGGTATTATAGGAGGTGTAGGCGGTGTCATTGTCTTCTTACCCAACATTCTGATTCTCTATTTTTTCATATCCATAATGGAAGATTCCGGCTATATGGCCCGTGCTGCATTCATAATGGATAAGATTATGCATCGGATGGGGCTTCATGGCAAATCATTCATACCCCTCATTATGGGTTTTGGTTGTAATGTACCCGCCATTTTGGCTTCGCGCACCATTGAAGACAAGAAATGCCGGCTTATCACCATCCTTGTTAACCCCCTCATGTCGTGCAGTGCCCGTTTACCCATTTACTTGGTGTTGGTAGCCGCCTTCTTCCCACATTGGGGTAGTTTGGTTTTATTAGGGATATATGCAACAGGAATTATGCTGGCCGTCATCATGGCACGCCTATTCAGTAAGTTTTTGGTTAAAGGAGACGATACCCCTTTTGTAATGGAGCTTCCGCCCTACCGTATCCCTACCCGCAAAGCCATCTTACGTCATACATGGGAAAAGGGTGCCCAATACTTGAAAAAAATGGGTGGTATCATTATGGTTGCTTCTATCATCATTTGGTTTTTAGGCTATTATCCTAACCACGATGCTTATTCTACTACCGCTTCTCAACAGGAACACTCCTACATCGGCCAAATAGGTAAAGCCATCGAACCGATTATCGAGCCTTTGGGATTCGACTGGAAGCTGGGCATTGGATTGATTTCGGGAGCCGGAGCCAAGGAATTGGTCGTTAGTACTCTGGGAGTACTCTACACTAATGAATCCGACATTGAGAATGTGAACTTATCTGACCGCATCCCAATTACTCCTGTGGTAGCATTGGCCTATATGTTGTTTGTTTTGATCTACTTCCCATGTGTTGCTACCTTAGCAGCTATCAAACAGGAATCCGGAAGTTGGAAATGGGCTTTGTTTGCTGCTTGCTACACCACAATCTTAGCTTGGGTAGTGGCTTTCTTAGTAAACCAAATAGGTAGTTGGATTGTTGGTTAACCATATCCACTTGACGAATGCAGGAAATAATTGTAGGAATAATCATATTGGCTTGTTTGTACTGGATTATTAAACGCATACATCAGTACTTCAAGCGTATAAACCATAAAGAGAATCCTTGTGAGGGTTGTTGTGGTTGCGATTTATATAAGAAAAAACAAGAAAATTGTGGAAAAAGTTAGCGGAAAGTTTGGTAGTTCAGAAAATAGTTGTACCTTTGCATCCGCAATCGGGAAATAACTTATTGCAAAGCGTTCTGGTTCCTTGGATGAGTGGCTTAGTCAGCGGTCTGCAAAACCGTGTACGGCGGTTCGAATCCGCCAGGAACCTCAAAGGAAGGAAGTTT
>JAFUNS010000004.1 GCA_017472925.1 Bacteroides sp.
ACCGGAACGGGTTGCAACAATGATTCCATGTCATTTTTTCCATAGATAGCTTCACGCCATGCACGAACCAAGAACTCCTTAGCGTTCATGCCAAGCATCTTGACAGTTTCAATGACGGTCATATAGGTTAAAGCAACTTCAGTAAACCACCATTACACCGTAAACCTGTGTGTCAACAAGTTACGTTCATAGTTAAATTAAAAATTTTGTTTGATTTCATATTTTGCCTTATTAGGCGGCTTTATTCTGTTCTTCTTATGGACGAGGAACATATTTATTAGGAAGGAAAGACATGTCAGCTTTCTCACCCTTCATCAGTCGGGTCAGTATATCTTCAATGTACTTTCCGAAGTTTACATTGTTGAGTCTGCAGCTTTCAAGCAACGAATACATGAAAGCGATGTTTTCTGCTGCAAAGTGACTGCCGGTGTGCAACCAGTTGCGCCTGCCAATAGCGATATGTCGAAACATACGTTCAATGGCATTGTTGTGCATCTCAATGCGGCCGTCCAGAAGGAACTTCTGAAAGGCTTCTTTATCATCCAGGATATAATTGACTGCCCGGTGAACTAAGGCACCATATTCTTTACCGGCCAGCCTGATGGATTCAAGCTTCTTCATTATCTTTTCCACTATCCTTCGGCTGTACTTTAATCGGAACTTGAACCGTTGTTCTGATGTATGTTTCCTTCTGACCGACTCCTGCTCGATGTAAAAAAGGGCATTTATCAACAGAAGCAACGATTTCATCCGCATGTCCGTTATATAAGCATCCACTAAATAATGACGGGCATGGAACCAACAAGAGCATCTCTCCACATAAAATTCAGCCAAATCATTCTCTATGGTTTCATACATCTTGGCACGGTCACAAAGAAAATACTTGATTTTGGAACCCTTGAAGAAGTTTTCTTCCTGTATGCTATGGTCACGACTACCTTCCTTGTACTTCATCACCAACAGTTTTACTTCTTGTGACAGTTCTGCATGGATGTATTCGACATTGTATTTGAAAGGTGCATTCATATTCTCGCGGCTGCGTACCAGAATACGGGTTTCATCATTCTGTGCAAAGAAAGATTGTCTGATAGCATCCAGCATCAATCCTTCAAGCTGCAGACGAAGAAGTTTCATAATCTCATGCATCCATTCATTTAAGGATGATTGGGGGATATGGGTATCCATGCCTTCAAGCATTTCAAGGATACGATTTTCACTCAGATGCATACCAAACTTGGATTCCAAATAGAATCGGGCAAAGCTGGGCATGATAGGATTTCCCTTGATGATGCATTCAGGATGCGGATCATTGCCTTGCACATTGAAACGCCCAATCTTGTATTTCGTACAGGTGGTTTTCGGACCTTCATAAGTAAACAGATATACATACCAGGTATCCAAATCGTCATCCTTTGACTTGCGCTTGATCAGTTGCCACCTTACGTTGTTAGGAAGATTAGAAGTATCTATGTCCATTTACTTATTCATAGTATGAATGATACTGATAATCTGTTACTTAAACAAATCTATAAAGTTAATAAAAGTTATCACTTATTTGATTATCAATGGTTTACATTGTACCTGAATCTTAAATCAGCTTTCAATTCTTCTATTTGCTTTCGTAATGCCATAGCTTCCTTCTCTTTACGCTCATACTCCTGGGCAAGCTGGTCAGCATATGCATTAACCTGAGCTGTACGGCGCTCAGATGCGGCAACAAGAGCTTTCAATCTTTCAATTTCTGCATGTGCATCCATATCAAATAACAAGTTTATGTTGTACTGCTGTAGAAAGAAGCAGTATCAAGGTTTCACGACTTATATGGTGTGAGGACTTGCTTTCTTCAAAACAAGGCTTAAGAAAACGACCATCATCGAACCATTTTTCATACATCACATAACCATTTAGGTCATAGTGTAATATTTTCACTTTCTTATAGTCCTTGGAATAGAAGATGAAAGCTTCATCATAACACAATGGATTACGTTTCATCACTTCACGGACTATTTGAGCCAGTCCTTCACGCCCTTTACGCATATCAGTAGGACAAGAGCTGATATAATAGCTGGTACGATTGGTAAAGTTTAACATGGTTAGGACATTTTACGCAGCAGCTCAGCAGCTACCAACAGGTTATTACTCTTAATCTCAACCATGTCTCCTGTAGGACTTGACAACACGAGTTGTGCAACTTGCCAGACGGAAGGCACGGTCTTTTCTTCCAAAGACAATGAAATGAAACCGGGAGCTGTCGGAGCTGCTTCTGCCTTACGAGGGGGATAGTTCTTCTTGTATTCGATGAGCCAATCATAATCAACTCCTTCTTCCTTGCAGTATTTTCTCAAACTGCGACCACTACGATGTTGGTTGTAATCCTGCATCACTTTTTCAAAGTATTCTTTCGTCTCCATTCAAATTATGTTTTGATTCGGAAACGAAGGTAGGGAGAATATTTAGGACTACCTTACGCTATAACGGTCGTTTACTCTTGTAAAGGAACCAGAGTTTTTCAAAATCACTATTGCTATACATAAATCTTGTTTTTGATTGATGATGCAAAGGTATTTTGAACTTGTTTAGCAGTCAATACGTCATTTTGGACGCTTACTAGTCTTATACGTTTACTCTTATTTTATAATCAAAAAATCACGTTGCTTAAAACCTAAGCCTGACATAAGCTATATATTTGTTGCATTATTTTTTCAGGTGAAAAATACTCTAATCTTTGAAGTCCCATTTCTGCATAATGAGTACGCATTAATTCGTTTGTCATCACTTGTTCCATTGCATTTGCTAACTGCTGTACATCTTGCTCAACTACAATTCCATATATACTATCACTCAATATTTCTGTAGGCCCTGTTACATTAGTAGAAATTACAGGTTTAGAGAGAGCAAAAGACTCGCCTATAACAATAGAAAAACCTTCTTGCTGTGAAGAGAGGACGAAACAATCTACAAGTTTTAAAAAGGGATATGGATTCTTCTGCATACCATGAAAGATTACAATATCAGTTGTTCCTACAATTTTGCTTTTTTGCTCAAGTTCTTGTCTAAGAGGGCCATCTCCTATTATCCATATCTCAAAATCATAGCCTTTTTCTTTTAATATTTTGGAAGCTTCTATTAATCTATCTTGTCTCTTAGCTTCAATCATACGACCAATATTGATAAAAGTAAATTTCTTTTTGTTGATAGATAACAACTCCTCACTCTTCGATAATACACTATCTTTGTTTACGAAATTATAAACAATATGTTGCTGAACTTTTCCATCTATCTTAAAGACCAAATTAAAAGCTGTTTTTGCATCTTTTGATACAAAAACAATTTTGTCCATAGCATTGTATGCTGCTTCTTGCTCTCGTATGTCGCCATGAAAATATCTTAGTCCCCAATTACTAACGCTAAGGTCACTATGAACCCAAGATATATTATTGTTACTTCTATCTAATATTAGAGTATGAAGCTTATGAGCGAGGCCTTGACAAAAAGATATTATAGCATCATACCTTGTACAGATTTTAGATTCAATAATTCGTCTCTCAAACCAATTACGACTTCTCAATATTGAAAAAAACTTTCTTTTAAATCTTGTTATGAGCGTTTCTTTTTCCTTGTAAATATAGAGCACATTAACGTTCTTATTTATATTAGTAAGCAATGGCCCCGCCTGAGTATAAAGGAGTAAATCTACCCGATATTTAGAATAGTCAAATTTATCAAGAAAGTCACACAATACCTTCTCAGCACCTCCTATGTGTAACGAATGTATAATAAATAGTATATGTTTCATTAATTTGAAATAAATAGTTTTCTTGCAATTCGAATAATAATAAATTTTTCCGTTTTATTCAAGACAATAATATAAATAGCAGTACCAACAAATATAATATCTAAAATACCAAATAAAATTATCCACCTAAAATCATCAGGTATACACAAGAACTGACTTAAGCACCAATGCAATAATATTATTACTACCATGAGTAAGTAACACGGAATTTGCACTTTAATTATATATAAGCTCGTTGGAAAATTTAACTGTAGCTTAGCAATGAGCACAATAGCACAAAAATTTATAAATTCCACAAAAGCCATTCCTATAAAAACGGAATAAAATGGGAATCTCATTTTAAGAAGAACGTATGCAAGTGGAAGACTTAATATTAAAAGAATAAATTCACAAATCTGATATTGCTTTATTTTACCTGCCGCTTTGAAGACTAAATCTATCGGTTCATGAAAACTTCTAATCATCATATATACTAGAATAGCTCGCATCAATGGGACCGTATACCCTGGTATTTGTCCTAACCATATCTGAAGCACCTGCGGCAAAAAGATAAATAGTGGGACTGCCATGATAGTGTATAGAGCAAACACTAACTTTGAAGATTGAAAAAGTAATCCATAAAATTGATCATATTCCTTTTGCGCATATTTCACAGTACTTTGTGGTCGATAGGCTGTTGTGATATTCCCTAGTAGTTGTTGTAAAATATTTTTTATCTGATATGAAATACCTCTAGCTGCATTTACAGCAACTCCTCCAAATAAGTTAAGCAACATATTGATACCCTCATTCGTTAGTGAAAAAGCTAAATTACCTGCAAAATTCCACCCCGCAAATGAAGAAAGCTCTTTAAAAAGTTTATTATCCCATTGCCACTTAAATTTAGATTCATTGAAGTACGAAACACAGTATACATAATGTACAAAGCAAACAATCAATGACATTATGAATACAAGTAACCCATAATTGATAAGACTATCGAAAGGAAGTTTAGTAATAAGAAAAACAATCAGTAATTTTCCAAGAGCTTCTAATATAGCTATATATGCATAGATATCCATCTTTTCCCGAGATACGATAACTGCATCATAGGGAATGGTGAGAATGGATACAACAGAAGCCAAAATAGAAAACTGAAAAACCCATTTTGCTGCAAACAATCTATCCGATGGTATATTTAAATCTGGTAACATATAATAACCTGCAATTTCTACTATAATAAAGAAGAATAATGCTACTAAAATATGAATTATCAGACTTAAAGAGAAAACCTTGCTAGCATCACCTCCATCTCTTGCGTGTTCATAATTCAAAAAACGTTGTACGGCACAAGAGAACATGCCTCTAAGGGATGCAAACAACATAACTATGCCACCAACTAAATTATATATACCATAATTATCTACTCCAAGTTCTTTCAATAAAACACGAGCTGTATAAAAGGTTATAGCTACTGTAACAATCATTCTCAAATAGAGAAAGATTGCATTCTTAGCAATTGTTTTATTATTTGTCTTATACTGCATCATTTAGAATACTTTGTAAGTATTGTTGTAATGGAGGCAAATTTTGATTTAATTATACCTCGTATAAATCTTACAATTTTTTTTCTGAACGGTTTTTGATCCTTTTTATTATAGATTAATTTACATTCGCAATTATAAAAATCACTGAACCATTTAATAAAACCAATTTTATGATAAGACATACATTCACCAAAATCGGCAAACTCCGACATTGCATTAAATTCCTTTAGATGTATAAAATCTTCTAAATATAATGAATCATTAATCGTAGATATTGCCCAACGGAAAGGTAAGTTAAAACCTCCATATGTAAATGCATACCCCCAACCAGAATGTCTAAAATTTACTTCCAAGAAATACAATTGGTCATCTTGGCCAACCATAAATTCTATACAGAAGATACCTGTATATTTTGACTCGCTAATAATATTTTTAATCTTATCAGTTAGTTCTTCATCTAAAAAAGGAGTGAATTTCATATAATTCCCATAAGATCCTGGAATAAATCTATAATATCCACACCCATATGGCATATACACCTGTTCACCTCCATTAATACTAATACCATCTATACATAGCTCATTTTTTTTCTCTATGAATTCTTGCACTAGTATATTTTCTTCTTTTATATGTTTGTATGCTTCTAATAATTGATTTTCATCTTTACATATGAAAGCTTGGTCTTTCCATGCTCCTCCTTTAGCTGAAGTTATGGCTTTGGTAAATACAGGATATTTTAATGTGGTTGGTAAATTACCAACTTTAAGCATTTCTTCCTTAGGTATTCTTACACCACATTTCTCAGCAATCTTTGTTATCTGATACTTATTTTGCACAATCTCTATATTACCTTGTGCATTTGAAAAGAAAAATTTATCCTTTAATATTTTATAATGTTTATCAATAATCAAACCTGTATCATCACTACCATTATAAATAAAAGGTCTTAATGGCTCATTTGAATAATTTTTTATTAAAAAATCAACCCCCTCTTCATTTGAATTAAACAAATGAAGCTCACCAATATACTTACTATGAAGCACTAGTTGCGGATTTTGCGAACATAACAAGACTATAGGTTTAATTCCTTCCTCACCAAGACTTCTAATAATTGCTAACGGGTTATAGTGGTCTCCTACCAAGCATATATGCTTATGCTTGTATATTTCGTGATTCTTATCAATCATACTTATTTTTTAGTTTTAAGTTTAAAATCCACACCAATTACTATACGAGGGTTCTCTTCAAAGAAATTATTTCCCCACATATAGAAATTCCAATCTTTATATGTATAATAGAAACCAGCTGCAACATCAATTTTATTTTCAAATTTCCAATCATGAAGGATTCCTAGCATGGGGGTAATGCCACCTTTATCCTTTAAATAGACGTAATAACCAAGATACCACCACTGATTCCAAGTATTATCAGCATTTTTATTTATACCAGCCCAGGTATTAGATACCCAAAACAAATTTCCATCAGAGGTTATGGAACCATTTTGATATAAGCCGAGAGTTAAATAATTAAACTCAAAGTTGTTTCCCATATCAAAAGATGGTGTTGCCTGCAAACCAATACCATACCACTTATTAAACCTATATCCGCCTCGGACCAAAAAACCCCAATATACACTATTATTATAACTATAAATATCCGTTCCTGCTGCTGCATAATCTGTAATACCATACTGAAAAGTTGTATAAGACTCTTGCGCATTAATCGAAGGACGGAATTTTAAGGAAGTGTATCCATAAATATTACCATCACCTGCAGTTCCAGCAAAATAGGGTATTTGTGCATAGGTAGTCAATGCGAAAAAGGCAAAGATTACCACTATAAATAGTTTCTTCATATCATTAACTTAACTTTTAATCTGAAATTTCTTGAAATAAAAAATAGAAACATATACAATAAATATGATAGCTATAAGTATCATGAAAGGGACAAATAAGAAACTTAATCCCTGAACAGCTGATGTGGTACCAGAACCCACTAGCAAAAGAACAGTCACAAATAAGACCTCTAAAAGCACCCACATTATCTTTCGGTACACAACAGGTATTTTACTTCCCTTGGATATAATATTATCCATGGCAAAAGACATACTATCTGCTGAGGTAACATAAAATAAGGACATCAGAAGAATAAAAATAGGAGGAATAAAGGAATACTTCTTTATAGATAAATAAGGTAATTCTGTTATAGCATTTCCATTATTAAGCAATTCCATTCCTATTGAATTTCCGACAACCATATACAAGGTAATAAGAATGGAAGGTACAACTACCGTATAAAATACAACAGAGCGAATTGTACGTCCTTTACTGATTGTTACGATAAATGGAGCTGTAAATGCTGCCCATGAAATCCACCATATCCAATAGTAAACAGTCCAATCTTTTTGAACAGATCTACCATCATATATGTTATTATAAAAAAAATCAGATAAAAATGATCCAATTGCATCTACCCCATTAGCTACTGTACGAGATGGAGCGCATAAAATCATAATAAACATAAATATATATAAGAGAATCATAGAAAAAGAAGCAAACTTCTTCATGCCCCTATGAATTCCACGTAACAACGAAATTGTCACAAGTGCTCCAAGCAATACCACAAGAGCATAACTTGGTATACTGATACCATAAACATTCTCTAAAGCCCCTGAAATAGTAATAACTCCTAATGCGAATGAAGTTCCTATACCTAGCATCATTAACAAACCATAAACATAAGTTTTTATATTTCTAAGCCAGTTAGGCAAAAGGTTATACTTCTGATCATAAATTTCAAATATTGCAAATGTAACATAAAAAGCCCATGGTATAACAATCCAATGATTTATTGTCAAACCTATGGGATTGCGAACTTCCGAATATTGACTAAGAGCAGCGGCTTCATTAAATCCATAGACCATAATGCCTACACCCATTCCAAGTGTAAAAAGTAAATTAAAGTACGCAAAGTCACTAAATTCGACTACACCCGGGACTCTCTCCTTATTAAAAAGATTAATAAGGCAAAACAACACACAGAAGAGTGCAAACCACATTATAAGTCCATTTAAAGGACTCAGAATCTCAAGGGAGTTGTTTGGAAACAATCCCATCACGCCCATACCAAGAACAACTAACACCAACGCTACGAAGAACCAAATACGACGTGAAGCAAGTAAATTCTTACTAATTTTCTCCATTATAATTATTTATTTATTTGTAATAAGTAAGTACTCAAATTAGGGCATACCCCTTAGAAAGGCACTTTTTCAGTGCCCTCAACGAGATATGTTAAAATTTAAACGATTTATTAACTATTGGCATACTGCCATTTCGATATTTCCAGGTGTAAGGCAAAAGAAATCCCTACATCCGTTAAAGATTTTTGTGAAAAAAGTTCCGAGATAGTTCCAAACGGACTTCCCGTGAAGTTTCACCGTACTGATGACACTATGGTACGTAGCAGCCATCTCCACACCTTCATCACTGCCGAAGTGGAGCATACAGTTGCGCTGGGTTGTCAATTTACGGATACATCGCTCTGCCAGATTATTGTCTATAGGTAACTCTCCATCTTCCAAAAAGGCAAAGAGTTCGTCCCAAAAATGATTCAGATAATTAAGAGCTTCTGTATAGTATGGACTTCGGAACTCAGCATCTTTAGACAACTCTGCATCAAGCCTGCTACGAATCCTTATCACTATTTCCTTGGTCTCTAAACTTTGCCGTTCCTTCAAACGTTCTTCAGATGTAAGACCTGCTTCATCGTATCTATGTTCACGAAAAAACAATTCGCCAAAATCATTTGAGAACAATGCCGCATTCGGTTCGCTACCCTGATTGGCAGCCTTGACAAACTTATTATTGTTATGCGACATACAGACCTGATGAATGGTATCCTTGAATTGGGCTGACTTCAATTCGTCACCTATAAATACATAAGCATTATAGCCGTCAGTCATAACGCTCTTCAATTCAGCATCACCCAAGAAGTTAGTAAGCACATCACGACCTCTGGAACCATCCTCATAGAAGAATATACAAATCTTTTCGGACTTGTTCACCAAAACCCAAATATAGCATTTCTTATAATGGTCATACTTACGAACCTTGCACCAAGTCTCGTCACAGTTCACGATGGAATCCTTCTCCAAAGCAATCGATTTGAGAACAACAATAAGCTGGTCAAGATACTTCTTTCCCTTTTTCAACCAATTACGTAAGGTATTGGATGAAATAGTCATACCCATATCGGTAAGCCATTGATGCAGAAGTCCAAAGGTCACGTTCTTTACATACACTTCATAAGCGATAGCCTGAAGGAAATCAGGAGTAGCCTTGGTTCCTTCAAACTTGGTTACAACTTCAGGATGTCCTTGACTGGGAAAATAGCCCCACTTGGGTTTCTTACCAGGTTCTGCATAATGAACCATTTCAAAACGCTCTTCTACAAGACAGGTCTTAAAACTAAAAACTTGAACCGTTTTCGTTTCAATGACATGTCCCGGAACCTTGCTACGGTCGGAAGGATGATAAACAGGTTCACCTTCCACACCCATTGTCTTATATTCATCCGGACGATTGGATAAATCACGCTCCTTCTTCGGTGGTTGGTTTTCCGGATTCCCAGCTTCATTATTGACAGAATCCGTACGCAAAGTATCATCAGTACCATCAAACTCTTCCTTTTCCTTATTACGGTCAGGCTCATCTGGCTTATCAGAATCTTTCTTCACTTTCTGACGCTTGTCACCGAAACGATTGGCATTGGCGTATTTCAATCGCTCGTCAAGACGTTGGGCTTTGCGTTCGGCAGCCTTACGCTTGCGGGTTTCTTCATCCAAACGGGACAGAAGCTTTTGTTGGTCAGCCTGCAAAGCTGCCATTGATTTTTGCATCTCCTGCTGAGTTCTCAGAAAATCTTCAAGCACAAGTTCCATAGCACGCTTATCCAAGTCAAGGTTAGTGACGCGGTCAGCCAAGTAATCAATAAAGCGGTCTTTCTGATCTTCGGACATATCTTCACTGCGGTTTAAAGCCGGACGCGAGAAAGTATCCCGCATCAACAGCTCGCGCTTCTGATTGACTATTTCCGATAATTTGAACATACTTATACCGTTTATTTAACGATATAAAGATACGAAAAAATATTGAAACAGCCACACAAAATAACAATTATTTATCTGATATTCAGAGATTTAATTATTGGATTCTCCAACAACAAAACAACATCCTTCCAATCAATCCGATAAGTCGTTTCATCACCTACCTTCACGATTTTCATGAACTGGTAGCCGGGAACAAACTTCTTTTCAAACAGACTATAAGCACGTTTGTCAAAACTGAACATACGAACTATTCTACGGTCTTTGGACATAAAAATAAACACATCACCATCAGAAGGTTCACGTTGAAGCTGTTCGCGGATGACAGACAAAACACGAGGATGCTTACAACGCATATCTGTAAAATTACGGATGTAATAGAAATGGTTCAAACCGGTTATATTCAACATAGAACCTCCAACTTCTCTATCAACGCACGAAGAGATTGATAGCTTAAATTCTTCTGATGGATATGTAAACCATTGCTTATACGCAAGTCGATGAGGATACGGACTGAATCCTTCGGAGAAATTGGTGATGGCTCCAAATTCTTGGGAGACGAAGTTTCCTTCACCAAGGGGATACCATCCACTTGAACTTCCACAACCTTCTTGCGTGTATCCTTGTACCATTTTGAAAAAATGTTGTACGGAACTTTATTCTTTAAACAGAATGTCTCAATAGACATACCTAGAGGCAAAGCCTCTGTTTTGTATTGAAAGTAGAATCTTTCAAGATCTTCGCTGCTATACATAATTCTTTAATTTAAGTCGCAGCGAAAGTATATATTTTAATTCTTAGCCCTAATTTGAGTGCTTACTTGTAATAAAAGATTTTATAGCTTACACACTAAAAAAATTTGAATATTCATCTAATGTAACACCACAATATCGCATATTCCGTAAATTAAAAAACAATTCCTCAAGATTAAGATATAGATGTTCAATTGATTCATTAGTTTTAAAATAAGGACTTCCTCCTGGCATTAGTTCAGAAGAATGCATCATGAGCTCAATATAATCCGTATTTGACGACTTTGAGACCTGTTTAACTAATTGCTTCATATCCGAAAGAGAGAACATAGCGGGGCGCAACCAAACTGTTTTTCCTAATAGTCTAGTTTTTAGTTTATGCTTCCAAGAACCGATATCTGTTTTTCTAATATTACGTATTGTCATTGGTACTTCTAAAATTTTACCTATATAATGCGTATGAATAGGAAATTGGCTATAATCGCATCCACCTAAGACAGATTCGCCTGGTGTAGATGACCAATCGACTAAAGGCGTGACCGAACAATCAACCTTTATATTAAAATCTTCTAGAATACGGAAATATTCTTCATTCATAACCCAACGCCCTGAACGATGGCTTACAGGAGCATGTCCAAACTTTTCGGTAATTAGTTCATAACACACTCTAAATTTTTCTTCCATAATTTCTACTGGATATTCTACTAAATACGAATTTCCCTGATATTTTCCATTCAAGTTGTAAATAGGAGGATTGTTCCAAGCGTGTACATGAATTCCTACTTCGCAAAGACCTGCGGCTTCTTTAGGTTTGATATAATCAACAAATCTATCATCTGAGGCCATTTCATAATTGGTCAGCCATACGGGTTTAAAGCCATATTTATTGCATAAATCCTGAAATCTTGGACAGAACAGTGCATTCTCGGTCCGTACTAAATCTCCTTTTTTATAATACCACAAATTATCGCCTTCGGTATCTACGGTAATAATAAAATATTTATTATTCATTCTCAAAGTGTTTAAACGTCCAAAATATGGAAAGTAAGCAGTCACTTTAGACCCGTTAAGATCCATAGTGAACAATTATTTATTTTAAATTAAGATTTCAGTTGATTTATTTCGCCAAAAGAAGTCCAGGTTGTCATTTGTGTGCAAGCAGGTTTACCATTTCTTCCTTAGTTCCTTCGGTCATATTTTTGATTTTGCGGAACACATCATACAAGTAAATCTGCGGATTCAGCTTATGATTCCTTATTCTTGAGTGCATTGATCTCATTGCGAAGAGCAGCAATCTCAACTTCATAAGATTGACAAATCTCAGCTTCTCTTCTTTCATACTCGGCACGGACGCCTGCAATCACAGAATCCTTCACAGATTCAGACAAAGATACAGCACCGTTACCCATCATGAACTGAACCAGCTGTTGCATCAGACTGGAGATTTCATCAATCTTTGCAGTAAGTTGCGTCTGGAGAGCATCCTTTTCACGTGCAAGAACATCCGCACGTCGGTCAGCCTCACGCTTGCATTTCTCGGCAGCATAACGAAGGTGTTTTTCTTCATGAAGGTCGGAAGTCAGCACCTCAACTGTATGTTCCTCAGACTTTAACATACCATAAATTGGGATTATCTTTGGGTTTACGATAAGAAGAACGACCAAGGCAGTAGTGGCACATCTTGGTGTAACTGACACGTCGGCCTTACAAAACTCTTCTAAATCAATGCCGCCATATTCATTTAGGAACAAGCGGACTAAAAGCTGCCTTCTTTCTTTTGGTTCTTCATTATTCACTACGATTTTAATTATCGGAGTAAATTTCTGAAGAATATATGTCATTTAAAATACGGCCTAAAGTGACTGCTTACATTTATTGTTTATAAAAGCATTGAAGATTCTGCTTTCAGCACAATAGTACCACACATATATATTCTTACTTAAGCCATCCCAAGACTTACTTCCATATGAAAGGTATTGTATTATAACAAGAAGCAGTATCGAGGGAGGCTAGTTAGTCTATCTTTTGGGAATATATAAATCCGGATTCAATCCATGTTGCTTGCAGAACTTTTCCAATTTCTTGGTCTTTTCTTCGTACCTGCGTTTGGCATGAAGTTCCAACTTCTTGATGCTGGCAATGATTTCATTAGCCGCTTTTATTTTTATTTGTTCTCCTTGTATATGGTGGTAGCGTTTATAGAGTTCTTCACCTGACAACTCATCGGTCTTTGGTAGTTGAAGAATACCATTTTGTATTTCGTTCAATTACTGCAATACGCGGATACGTTGGTTCTAATTTTTCATACCTTTCTATCCTTGAAAAACATTGAATAAAAACAAGGTAATAATTCAATTGAAGTAATTGATATTTTCCTTCTAGGCAAGGAGAGGGGCTTGTTCCTGTATCTTGTAGAACAAGTTCAATGAAATGATCTCATGAAGATTTGATTTCAATTTAAATACAGTCTAAAGTGACTGCTAAGCATTATTCATTAAAGTTGCTCGAATAGCAACAATATAGATTTCAGTATCTGTATATCGATAAACAATTTTATTTTTTATCGTACATTTCGTAGACGGAGTTCTTGCTCTTGAACTCGGGTACGAATTCTTTCATCTCAATGACCATTTCGGGGATGCGGACCTCGGTGCTGTACTTGGTGAGCAACTCGATATGAGGGAGCACCTCGGCATAATTGTACTCGCGGACAGCGGCCACATTGATCTTGGGATGTGGGGTTTCCTTGGTATTTTCCTTGTCGCTGAGGACTTCTTCATAGAGCTTTTCGCCGGGACGGAGGCCGGTGAACTTAATTTCAATGTCCTTGTCGGGACGGAAACCGGCAAGCTCAATCATGCGGCGGGCCAAATCGGCAATGCGAACGGGTTCGCCCATATCGAAGACGAAGATTTCACCACCGTTGCCCATGGTGCCGGCTTCGAGTACGAGGCGACAGGCTTCGGGGATGGTCATGAAGAAACGGATGATATCGGGATGCGTAACCGTAACCGGACCGCCATTCTTAATCTGTTCCTTGAAACGGGGGATAACAGAACCGTTGCTGCCCAGCACATTACCGAAACGGGTGGTGATGAACTTGGTCTTGCCGGATACCTCACCCTTCTGGATGGCCATATTGAGGCTCTGTACGTAGATTTCGGCCAGGCGCTTGCTACAGCCCATGATGTTGGTAGGGTTCACGGCCTTGTCGGTAGAGACCATCACGAACTTTTCAATGCCGTACTTCACGGCGGCATCGGCCACATTACGGGTACCGTATACATTGACACGGATGGCTTCGCACGGGTTTTCTTCCATCAAAGGCACGTGCTTGTAGGCGGCAGCATGGAACACCACTTGGGGGTGGTAGGTACGGAACACGAAGTCCAAGCGGGCTTCGCTGCGCACATCGCCAATGACAGGCACAAACTTGAGACGAGGGAATTTTTCTTCCAGTTCCAAGCGGAGGTTGTGCATGGGGGTTTCGCCCATGTCGTAGCACACAAGCTGGCGTATATCGAACTTGGCCAACTGGCGGCAGATTTCACTACCGATACTACCGGCAGCACCGGTCACCAGTACGGATTTGCCCTGCAGGAGGGTGCCGATTTCCTTCATATTGATCTGTATCTCGTCACGTCCCAAGAGGTCCTCGATATTGATACGACGGATGGAGCGGTTGATGACACCGTTCTTCATCTCTTCCATATTGGGAACCACCAAGATACGAAGGTTCAGGTTTTCGCAATAACGTACCAGACGTTTCTCTTCCTTTTGGGCCAACTTGGGTGAGGGGAAGAGGATGCCTTCGATGTTATGGGTGACAGCCAGGTCCTTGAGCTCGTCGATGGTATCGATATAATAGACGGGCTGGCTGGCGATGCGAAGGCTGTGTTTATTCGGATTGGTGGTGAGGAAACCGCTCACCATGTAATCCATCATATAGACATTGGAACCGCCCTGGGCCAGGGTGACACTCTCGTCGCTGGTACCGTAGACCAGAATGTGCTTGCGCTTGGTGTAGGTACTGAGGCGGAGGACGTTATAGACATTGAGCATGACCACACGGACTGCGAGTTGCAGGACTACGGTAACAAAGAAATCGGCCACTACAAAAAGGATGGCATTCTCACTCAAGATACCGGTCAGCTGGATAGCAACTAAGAAGAGGATTTCCTTTCCTGCTACGGCCACGAAGTGTCGCCAGTTCTCGCGCAAGGTGGCGTGACGGATCACATTGGCGTAGGTCTTGAAAAGGTAGGAAACCACCAACATGGACAGTAACGAGAAACCACAAAGCAGGCAGGTGGTGGTAACGCTATAGCCATTGTGACGGAACAAGGATACCGAAAAGATGACAAACAGGGTAGCCAATACGGAAAGAACGGTATCGGCCATCAGGATAATCCAACGGTTGAGATACTTTATGTTACTGAGGCGTAGAATGATTCGTTGTAAGTGGGTCTTAATTTTACTCATGTATATAGATGCTTTTTTATTTATTCAAGGTCGGTCTTGGAGATATTGACACAGGCATAACCCAGGCATTCGATACGGATGGCTACCATGGGCTTGTCGGAATCTACCTGACAGAGTTCGCCTTCCAGTCCCTTGAGTGGGCCACGGGCGATGTGTACGGTTTCGCCTACCTGAAAGATACGGTCCTTCATCTCGACCATGGATTCGGCATGACGGAGCATGTACTGCAACCGCTCAATCTGATGGTCGGGGATGGTGGCGGCAGTATATTGGCCGGGGTAGGTGATGGCTTTGTAAATCAACGAAATGTACCGGAACTGCTTTTCGGCCTCCTTGTCGGCATGAATGAAGACAATGGAGGGGATGACAATGCGCTCTACCTTCTTCTTGCGGTCGCTCCACTGGTGGATTTCCGTTTGGGTGGGGACGTAATTTTCTATCCCTAATTTGGTTAGCTGCTTGCCTACAGCCTTCTCGCTACGCACTTGTACCAGCACCGCTATCCACCGCTTGGAATGCGCTTCGCGGTCGTCAGTCCCATTGACCGCCGTTACCAAATTCGCATCGAGGCTGCTGTTCTTTGCATTCATTTCGTCACGTATATTTGGTTCATCTCTTGGTAAGAGATGAATCGTTCAAGTAAACGCCTGTTTCACAAATATTTGTTATAAACGAATGAGCAAAAACGCCCCTTGTCATCCTGAGCAAAGCGAAGGATCTGTATACATTCACGAACGCTTTACAGATTTTTCGCTACGCTCAAAATGACACTTTAAATCACACTGTAAATGAGGCTATAAGCCTTTAGGAAGCCGTTTGGAGAATAATTAATCCTAAAATTTAGTTGTCTATTAAAATATAATTAGTACATTTGCAAATCGGAACGATTCATCTCTTACCAAGAGATGAATCGTTTTTTTGTACTATCAAGTACTATCAAATGTTGAAGAAAAAATGCCAGAGGGAGGGAAAGAAGGTGAGCCGAAAGCGGGACTCGAACCCGCGACTTGCTCATTACGAATGAGCTACTCTACCAACTGAGTTATTTCGGCAACCCCGGATTTGTAAAGTGGTGCAAAGATAGATATTCTTTTGATATGTGGTGCGGGAAAGTACCGATTTTTTTTCTGTTTATTTGGCGGTAACTCTTGCAAGTGTAATGTGATTTACCTATCTTCGCTGTCTAATCTGATTGAAATACTATGGAGGACAAGCAAAAGTGTCGTATGGAGACCATGTTCAAAAGTGCACTCGACAAAGTGACAGACTGTATTCTGGCTGTATCATTGGAGGGTAACCTGCTGTATGTGAACAAGCAATTTATAGCCATTCATGGGCTGGACAAGGACTGGCACAAATATACGGTGTTTGACTTGCCAGTCTCTTTCAATACCCCCGAACAGTTTGCCAAAAAGGTGGAGGAGATACGTCAATCGGAGGAGGAATATATATATAAGGTACATTACTGGAATGAACAAGCCTGTTTTGCGGGTTTCCTGCAGGTATCGGCCTTCCTGATGAAAGAGGGAGGTGAGGAGTCGGTGTGGTTCTTTGGCAAGGATGTGACCGACCTGATGCATAGCTACGATGAGTTGACGGAGAAGAACCGACTGCTGAATGCCATTATGGACAATGTGCCCGTGAGCTTGTTTGTGAAGGATACCGGTGACAATTTCAGGTATCTGTATTGGAACAAGGGCTTTGTGAAGATGTCGCACATCCCCGAATCGGTTGCGGTGGGGCATACGGACTATGAAATATTTCCCAATCGGGAGGATGCCGAGAAGTTCCGACGTGATGACTTGGAGGTGCTGCACACCGGAAAGCGGTTGGAAACACAGGAATCGTATCTGGCTGCCAATGGTGAGACACGCATCGTGGAGACCGTGAAGGCATTGGTACCCATGGAAGGACGGGCACCGCTGGTCATCGGGGTATCACTGGACATTACCAGCTTGGAACAGATTGAACAGGACTTGATACAGGCACGTATTCAGGCTGAAGAGGCCGACCGATTGAAGACGGCTTTTCTGGCCAATATGAGTCATGAAATACGTACGCCCCTGAATGCCATTGTGGGATTCTCACGGTTGATGGGCACGGCTCCTTCTCCCGAAGAGGAGCAGATGTACTCGGACATCATCAACCAGAACGCGGAGATCTTGCTGCAATTGATTAACGACATTCTGGACCTTGCCAAGATAGAGGCGGGTACGCTGGAGTTTGTGAAGGTGCCGGTGGAACTGGGGGAACTGATGCGCAACGTGTACGAAATACACAAGGGGCATACGCAACCAGGTGTGGAACTGGTGCTGGATGAGGTACCTGCACCCATCCAACTAATGGAGGACAAGAACCGCCTGATGCAGGTGATGACGAACTTGATCAACAATGCCAGCAAGTTTACCTCGGAAGGGGAAATACGGATAGGCTACACGTTGGAAGAAGACTGTATCCGCTTCTATGTGAAGGATACCGGCATCGGTATTTCGGAAGAAAAGAGAAAAGAGATATTCGGTCGCTTTGTAAAGCTGAACACCTTTGTACAGGGTACGGGCTTGGGACTGTCCATCTGCAAAATGATTGTAGAGCGCTTTGGCGGTGAAATCGATGTGGATTCCGTACCGGGAAAAGGCTCTACGTTTCATTTTACCCTTCCTTACAAGAAGGAAGAGAATCAGTCGCTTAAAATCTTGAACCTCATACGGAAAACACCTTCCTTGTAATCGTGACTGATGATCTTGAAGGTGCCTACTTCGGAGGTGTTTGATACGTGTGCACCTATGCACAGGCATTCATCGTAATCGCCTACATGTACCACCCGTACGGTATCCGAAGCTCCTTCGGGCAACCGCTTCATGTCGAAGCGTCCCATGGCCTCGTCCTGACTGATGTATTCCATGGTTACGAGTAGGTTGCGGCGAAGTACCTCGTTCACCGTTTCTTCTATCTGGGCTATCTGGGCTTCGGTAGGGCATTGTGGTAAAGCAAAATCCAATTTACTTTTCTTACGTTCAATGTGGGCGGATATGGCTCTGCCGCATCCGAAGAGGTTGACCATGGTGCGGTTGACAATATGTTCTGTGGTATGACTGGGACGGTGCTCTTCCTTGTTGTGAGCGTTTAAAACGGGTTGTTCCATGATGATTGATTTTTAATGATCTGACGTAAGGGCAAAAAAAAAGGGTCAACGCCTTGACCCAACCTTTTGTTAACCTTAAATCTAATACTATGAAAAACACACTACAAAGGTACGGACTTTTGGGATATCTGCAAATTATTCCATGAGAAAATGCGGTATTTAAACATAGTTTAAGAATTAGGCTTTGCATTTAGACGTTTGTTAAGGTTTATTTTACGTAACTTTGCATTTGAATTCAAAAATAGATTTGTGAAGAGATAATTTATGGCATTCGAAGCAACCAAAAGAGAATGGGGCGAACTGTACGCTTTCTTCCGCCTGCTGGCAGACGGATATGTACAAGCTGGGAAAGCGGATGGTACCCCCAACGAGGAAGTGCGCTGGCCGGTGGCCATGGTGCAACGCGAAGAGCATGACGGTACACGCCAGTACATCATTGAAGAACAGGATATTCATATCTGTGGAGAAAAGATTGACAAGCTGATTCCCCGCGAGGATTTTGATGCGGTAGCACACTTGGTGCTGGAAGCGGTAAGAAATAGTCGTGAGAACGATGTGACATCGCCCGATGGGGTGGAAGAGTTTCTGGATGAAGTGGCTATCTATGACTTGGAGGCCAAGACGGACGACCGTACCGATTTTTATGTGGCCTTTTATTCGGTGGATACACCGTTGGTGGGATTCTGCGTGCGTTCCAAACTCAGTCCGATGTTCCCGTTGTTGGATGGTGGACGTTCGGCCAACTTCAAGTTTGAACAGACCGGGGTGAAGTTTGCTACGCCAACCGTGAATAAGATCAATGCTTTTGGTGAAGAAGAGGATGTGGTGGGTCGCATGCTGATGATAGAACGCTTGGGGGGTAACCTGAAATTCAATGATGCAGCCGACAAGATTTTCCGTAGTAACTTAGGTATGATTGACCTGCATTTCCCGCGTGTATTGGGTGAGATGGCCAGAACCATGCATCTGGAAGGCATTACCAAGGTGAGCGAATTGACCGAGTACATCAAACAACTGAATCCGTTGAAGATAAAGGATGAGCTGATCACCAAGCACCGTTATTATGAATATAAGATGAAGCAGTTCCTGATGGCACTGGCTTTGGGCATGCGTCCGGCCAAGTTGTTTAACGGAACGGATTCGGCTATTGCCGGTTTCCTGATTGTAGAGGGTCAGGGGGATGTGATAGGCTATCAGAAAGCGGATCGTGATACCTTTGCAGAATACTTGTACCAGCATACGCGGTTGGAAAAGGGGCCTACTGCCAAGGATAAGTATGGGTATTTGGAGAAGGAGAATGGAGTGTATTATTTTAAGTTGAATTTGAAGATTGGGTTGTTGAAGCGATGATGAAAGCTAAATTATTTTTAATGATAGGGTGGGTAATGATGTTATGTGCCTGCCAACCTCAGAAGGAATTGACCCTTTCGGGCCTGGACAAGAAGAACTTCCAGATGGAAGTGGATGGAAAGCCAACCGATTTGGTGGTGATAACCAATGCGAATGGACTGGAAGCCTGTGTGACCAATTACGGGGCACGCCTGGTATCGTTCATGGTACCCGACAAGAACGGGGTGATGGAGGATGTGGTGACGGGATTCCCTACCATAGCTGAGTATGTGAACCAGAACCAGAACTTCGGTGCTACGGTAGGACGCTACATCGGACGTATCTTGGGACCGAGCTTTACCATCGACTCTGTGGAGTATAAACTGCAGGGGTATGGAAAGGCTACGCACATATCGCACGGCGGAAAGCCGGGATTTGCCGGACGGGTATGGACCATTGAACAGGTGGAGAAGGATGCAGTGACACTCAGCTATCTGTCGCCTGACGGGGAAAATGGCTTTCCCGGGAATCTGCAAGTGTATCTGACTTATCGGTTGACAGCAGATAATGCACTGGATCTGACTTATACAGCCACTACCGACCGTCCTACGGTGCTCAATCCGTCGCACCATTCGTTCTTCAACATCTCCGGGGACTTTAATAAAACTGTGGAAGACCAGCTGATGTGGATTGATGCCGAAATGATTACTGCATACGATGCCAAGAAATGTGTGACCGGTGAATACATGGAGGTGAGCAGTACTCCTTTTGACTTCAGAGCGCCGACACCGGTGGGTGCACATATAGACGATGAAAACGACCAGTTGAAGGTGACACGCGGATATGACCACGGTTGGGTACTGAATACACAAGGCGATGACAGCTGTGTGGCCGCCTGGATTTATGATGAAGAAAGCGGACGGAAGATGGAAATCTATACGACTGAACCCAGTGTGCATGTGTATTCCGGCAACGGACTGAAGGGTAATCTGGTGGGAAAAGACAGTGTTGCGTATGCATCGCGTACGTCGATTTGTTTTGAAACCATGCATTATCAGAACAGTCCCAACATCGCCCATTTCCCGAGTACGGTGCTCCGTCCGGGAGAAACATTCAAGAGCCGTACGGCCTATCGTTTTGTAATAGAATAAGAAATGACAGACAACAAGCAGATGAAATTGCGACTGGTGGCGATGAACTTTCTGCAGTTCGCCATCTGGGGGGCTTACCTCATTTCGATGGGAACGTATCTGTTCACCGTTGGATTGGGAGACAAGATAGGGTATTTCTATGCCGTACAAGGGGTGGTGTCATTGTTCATGCCGGCCTTGATGGGGATAGTAGCCGACCGGTGGATTCCCGCCCAAAAGCTGTTGGCCTTGTGCCATGTGGTCAGTGCACTGTGCCGGGCTGCTGTGGGGTATTATGGATGGACCGGTGGAGATTCGGTATCGTTCACCTCCCTGCATTTGTGTTACACCCTGGGCATTGCCTTCTATATGCCTACGTTGGCCCTCTCGAACTCGGTAGCCTATACAGCCCTTGAAAAAGTGAAGCTGGAACCGGTGGCAGTCTTTCCTTCCATCCGTATCTGGGGAACGGTGGGCTTTATCTGTTCCATGTTGGCTACAGACTTGTTGGGCTTCCAGACCAGTTACATGCAGTTCTTCCTAAGTGCGGCTTTGGGACTGGTTGCTGCAGTATATGCCTATATGTTGCCTGATTGTCCGGTGAACCGAAGCAAGAAAACGACTTCGTGGGTGGATGCGTTGGGCTTGCGGGCCTTTACCTTGTTCAAACAACGCAAGATGGCGCTGTTCCTGGTGTTCTGTGTGTTGATGGGGGTATCGTTACAGATAACCAATGGATATGCCAATCCGTTTATCAGTAGTTTTGCCAGCATTCCGGAGTATGCGGATACGTTTGGCGTGCAGCATGCCAATATGTTAATATCGCTATCCCAACTGTCGGAAACAGGTTGCATCCTGCTGATTCCCTTTGCCTTGAAGCGATGGGGTATCAAACGGGTGATGCTGATAGCCATGCTGGCCTGGACGCTGCGCTTTTCTTTGTTCGGCTGGGGAAATCCGGGCGATGGCGTGTGGATGTTTGTACTGTCCATGCTGGTGTATGGCGTGGCCTTTGATTTCTTCAATATAGCCGGATCGCTGTATGTGAATGAAGAGGCGGAACCTGCCGTGCGGTCCAGTGCGCAAGGATTGTTCATGCTGATGACCAACGGGATAGGTGCCACGGCCGGAACCTTGTGTGCCCAGTGGGTAGTGAATCGATTTGTAGACATGAAGAGTACGTTGCCACAGGTGGAGGGCTGGAGCCAGGCTTGGTTTGTCTTTGCCGGATATGCATTGGTGGTAGCCATTCTGTTTGCCGTATTCTTTCCATATAACCATCAAAAAAAGTAAGATTATGCATGTATTTTATACACCTGATATAGCTGTGAGCTGTGAACTTCCGGAAGAGGAAGCGGGACATTGTTTGCGGGTACTCCGACTGACAGTGGGGGATGAAGTGATGCTGACCGACGGGAAGGGAAACTTCTATAAGGCGGTAATCAGTGCGGCAACAGGGAAGCGTTGCCAGGTAAAGGTGACGGAAACCATACCTCAGGAAAAAGGGTGGACGGGTTGGCTGCACGTGGCCATGGCTCCCACCAAGAATATGGACCGTACCGAATGGTTTGCTGAGAAGGCAACCGAGATAGGGTTTGATGAACTGACTTTCCTGAACAGTCGTTATTCGGAACGGAAGGTGATCAAGACTGAACGTATCGAAAAGATTTTAGTATCGGCCGTAAAGCAATCATTAAAGGCTGCCAAGCCGGTGCTGAACGAGATGACGGACTTCAATAAGTTCATTGAACGTGACTTCAAGGGGCAGAAATTTATTTGTCATTGCAATGAAGGTGAGAAGAAACTGTTGAAAGAAGCCATTGTGCCGGGTGAAGATGCTGTAATCTTGATCGGTCCGGAAGGGGATTTCAGTGAGGAAGAAGTGGCCAAGGCAATGGCCAAGGGCTTCCAGCCCATCAGCTTGGGCAAATCGCGCCTGCGTACAGAAACGGCGGCTTTGGTAGCGGCTCATACCTTGAATTTGTTTAACCAGAAATAAACGGATATGAAACTGAAAATGTGGAATGTACTGTGGATGGTGCTGCTATTGGCTGCCTGTTCTCCACAGACTGAATATACGGATGCTTTGCCGAAGGATGCTTCGGTAGTAGTGTCCATGGACTTGCAGAGCATGGCCCGGAAAGCGGGGTTGGAAGGTGAGAGGAGCCGGAAGGTGACGGATAAGTTGACCCAATTGTTGAAGGGGGGACTGGAAGGTGATGCCGCCCTATTGGCCGAGAAGATGGTGAATGATCCGGCTGAATCGGGGTTGAGCTTTACAGATAAGGTTTATCTGTTTGTTACCCCTCATGCCAATGCATTCGGCGTGGTGGCTAAAGTAGGTGACGAAGGCAAACTGGAAGATTTGCTGGAAGTGTTGAAGCAGGAACAGATAGCTTCGGACCTGAAGGAAGAAAGCGGTTGCCAATGGGCACAGCTGAGACAAGCGTTGTGCGCTTTCAACAACGGTACTTTTCTGCTGATGCAACACAAATCGGGAGATGTGGAGAGTATCAAGGGTTCGCTGCTTTCGTTGATGCGTCAGAAAGAAGGAGAAGGATTCTCGGCTTTGCCAGGGTTTGTACAGCTGACAGCAACGGGGAATGACATAGCCTCGACCATTGACCTGAGTGTTTTGCCTGATCAATGGACTACACCGTTGCGTATGGGTTTGCCGGGTGATATCCGTCTGGAGGATATCAAGTATCTGATTACGGCCAATTTTGAAAACGGTGGATTGGTGGTACATTCCCAATCGTTGACACAGAATGCCAAGGTACAGGCATTCTATAAGGAGATGGATAAGGTTACATCTCCTTTGCAAGGCAAATATATGGATTATTTTCCGGCCAATACGTTGGCCTGGATGGGTGGACGTGTTCATGGACAGACCTTTTATGATATGATTTGTCAAAATCCTACTATCCGTAGAGCGTTGGAGAATCCTGTTCTTCCGGTAGATGTGGAACGTATCTTCTCTTCCATAGAGGGTGATTATGGCATGGGATATCTGTCGGCTGCTACTGGTGAGTTTTTGATGTATGCTGATGTAACGAATGCTGCGTTTTTGGAAACATTTGAGGAATTACGTCCGTTGTTGGCACTGACCGGTGGAGAAGTGTCGCTCTATGATACAGCCGAGAACCAGTATGCCTTGAAAACGTATGATGCCATCTATTGGTTTGGTGTGAAGGGTAAACTATTCTATGTGACAAATCGTAGGGAATTGGCCGAAGAGGCCGGTCGTACATACGGCGTATCGGTTGGCACTCGTCCCTGGGCCAGTGAAGCAAAACATAACCGTATGTTTGCTTCGGTCAATTTGTCCAAGCTCCGGGCAGATATAAACGAGCATCCTTATCTGTTGGCACCGTTGGGTAGTCAGCAGGCGGCGATGGTATTCAAGGCGATACTTGACCAATGCGATACGATGAATGCCGGAATGGAAGACTGGAGTAAAGGTAGTTTGGTTATCCGGATGAAGGACAAACAGACCAATCCGTTACGATTGATTGTACAAATGTTGGAGAGCCTATGAATACCATCACTTTGCAACAAGTACTCCCGCAAGTCTTTGCCGATAGGGACCGGATTACTTCGGATGTATGGCATCAATTCCTGGAGTGGAAAAAAGGTGAACGGGTGCTGATAGAGGCAGCATCGGGAACCGGCAAGTCGTCGTTGTGCAGCTATATCTATGGTTATCGGAACGATTACCAAGGCATTATCTGCTTTGATGGGAAGAACATCAAAGGACTGTCGGTAGATGATTGGGTGAACATCCGTCAGTCATCGCTCAGTATGCTGTTTCAGGAGTTGCGACTCTTTCCAGAACTGTCGGCTTGGGAAAATGTACAGATCAAGAATACTTTGACAAACTTCAAACAGAAGAAAGAAATCAAGGTTTGGTTTGAGGCATTGGGTATAGCCGACAAATGGGATGTGCCGTTAGGAAAGCTATCGTTCGGCCAACAGCAACGGGTGGCGCTGATGCGTGCCTTGTGCCAGCCGTTCGACTTTATTTTTCTGGATGAACCGGTGAGTCATTTGGATGAGGAGAACGGACGCATCATGGCTGCTGTCTTGAGTGAAGAAGCCGACAAGCAGGGAGCCGGAATTGTGGTGACCTCCATCGGCAAGCATTTAGAATTGGATTACGATAAAACGCTGAAGCTATGAGATTGGTGTGGAAATTATTACGCAGTCATGTAAGTGTGTCGCAGTTGGCCGGTTTCTTCTTGGCCAATCTTTGTGGCATGGTGATTGTGCTGCTCAGTATACAGTTCTATAACGATGTGTTGCCTGTGTTTGCGGGAGGTGACAGTTTTTTGAAGAAGGATTACCTCATTGTGAGCAAGAAGGTGAGTACACTCGGCTCGTTTGTGGGTAAGAGCCGTACCTTCTCGGAACGAGACAAGGAGGAGATAGAAGCACAACCGTTTACCAAAGGAGTAGGAGCTTTTACTCCCTCGCAATTCAAGGTCTCGGCCGGTGTGGGAATGGAGCAGGTTGGCTTACAGATGTCAACTGCCATGTTCTTTGAATCCGTTCCCGATAAGTATGTGGATGTGAATCTGGACAAGTGGCATTTTACTCCGGGTGAGGAGACCATTCCTATTATCATCCCTCGAAACTATCTGAACTTGTATAATTTCGGCTTTGCACAGAGCCGAAGTCTGCCTCAATTGTCGGAAGGGGTTATGGGGATGATAAACCTTGAAATCCGAATCAGTGGAAGAGGCATGCGTGATACTTTCAAAGGGAATATTGTAGGATTCTCTGACCGTCTGAATACGATATTGGTTCCCGAAAGTTTCATGAATTGGGCCAATCAGACCTATGCTGCCGGTGAAGTGAAAGAACCGTCACGCCTCATTGTAGAGGTGAACAATCCGGCTGATGACCGCATTGCCCGTTTCTTTAAGGACAAGGGATATGAAACCGAAGACGATAAGTTGGATGCCGGTAAAACCACCTGGTTCCTGAAACTGATTGTGGGTATTGTAATGGCGGTGGGATTTGTGATCAGTGCTTTGTCGTTCTACATCCTGATGCTCAGTATCTTCTTGTTGCTGCAGAAGAACAGCACGAAGTTGGAAAACTTGTTGTTGGTGGGCTATAGTCCTACAAAGGTGGCTTTGCCTTATCAGTTCCTGACTGTAGGTCTGAATGCTGTGGTATTATTGTTGGCTGTTGGTCTGGTGTTGCTTCTCCGTGGTGGTTACTTGGACAAGTTGCAGAATCTCCTTCCCGGTTTGGAAGGTGGAATGCTATGGCCTATGCTGGTGATTGGCTTCCTACTTTTTGTACTGGTATCGGTCTTTAATGTGTTGGCTGTCCGTCGCAAAATTAATGGTTTGATTAAGAAGTAGAATTATGATAAAGCAAGTAGAATTTATATTGCGGGGCCGTAGTCGTGGTTTTCACCTGATAACTGAAGAGGTGAAACGCCAGTTACCTCCGTTGCCGAAAATGGGGTTACTCAATCTCTTTATACAGCATACCAGTGCGGCGCTGAGCATCAACGAGAATGCTGATCCGGATGTGCGCGTAGATATGGAATCCATCTTCAACCATTTGGTGAAGGAGCGTGAACCTTATTATGAACATGTGTTTGAAGGCGATGATGATATGCCTGCCCATGCCAAATCGAGTATTATCGGTGCCAGTTTGAGCATTCCCATTACTGACGGTCGTCTGAACTTAGGAACCTGGCAAGGCATTTATCTTTGTGAGTTCCGCAATTATGGCGGTAGCCGTAGAGTGGTGGCCACTATTATTGGAGAATAAAAAGCTTTAGCTTGGATGAGTTGAACTTTCCCGCTTCAAGAATTGTTAGAGCAGGAAAGTTCAACTCTTTTTATGCCATACAGACTATTGTTATTTTCAGCTTGTCTCCCCCTAATGCTACAAGCGCAGAAGGGGGAGATTCCGCTATCTCTGAGAGAGGCATCCATCGGCATGTTCAAAGGGAATCCAACGCTACAGATAGCCGATAAGGCTGTAGGAATAGCCCGAAGTGAACGGCAGAAACTGAATGCTTTCTGGTATCCCATGCTGAATACATCGGGCATGTATGTACATTTGTCTGATAAGGTAGAGGTCCGTCAGCCTCTTCAAACGTATACCGAGCCTGCCAAGGAATTAGTTCAGCAATTGTTGCCCAATGATGTCTTGTTGCCGGGCTTGCTCGACCAACTGGGCAGTTATACCTTGACAGTCCCTTTATTCCAACGCAATCTTACTACAGTTGATGCTACAATGTCGTGGCCACTCTTTACCGGTGGTAAACGTATTTTTGCTACCCGTATCGGTAATCGGATGGTGGATTGGGCCGAAGTTGGCAAACATGAGACGGCCGCTATGCTCCAAACCGAATTGATAGAAACTTATTATGCCTTACGCTTGGCTATACAGGTGGTTGAGGTGAGAGAGAAAACCTATGGCAGTTTGCGGCGTCATTATGAGAATGCCCGTAAATTGGAAGCCAATGGAATGATAACCAAGGCGGAACGCCTGTTTGCCGAGGTGAATTGTCAAGAAGCCAAACGCGAATGGGAGGCAGCTAAACAAGATAAGGTAGTGGCTCATCAAGCCCTCTGTGCATTGTTGGATGGAGAAAATAAAAGCATGGAGATACTTCCGGTATCCACTCTTTTCCTGCCCGAACACTTTCCCGATCAGTCTTATTTCATGAATCTGCTGGAGGGAAATAATTATACCATTCAGAAACTGAGGTTGGAAGGAATGATGGCCGATAACCAACTGCGTATCAGTCAGAGTGCCTATCTGCCAACCATTGCCTTGTTTGGTAAGCAAACGCTCTATGCCAAGCATCTGCCACGTAACTTGATGCCACGGACGGTAGTTGGTGTGGCTTTTACCTGGAACTTGTTTGATGGCTTGAACAGAGAAGCGGATGTGCGTAAAGCCCGGTTGACCAAAGAAGCGTTGGTCTTGGGGAAAGAAAAGGCCGAGGATGCTTTGGAAGTGATGGTACAGAAACTCTATGGTGAATTGAAGCAGGCGCAGGAGGAAGCTGCTACCCTGCAAACTACCATCGATATGAGTAGTGAACTGCTTCGTATCCGTCGTAAATCGTTCGGCGAGGGAATGGCTACCTCTACCGAGGTAGTTGATACCGAAGTGATGCTTGCCAAAGTGCGTGTTGCCATGCTGATGGCATATTATCAGTTTGATGTATCATTGGCATCGCTTTGCTCCTTGTGTGGTGTACCGGAACTGTTTTGGGAATATTATGAAGAATCGTGTGCTGCTAAATAAAAGAAGTATGGAAAATCAGAACAAATTATTGGCCAAAATCTTTATCGTCGTTATCATGTTGGTGGTATTGGTGTCGATGGTTGGAATAATGTCGATGTGCCACAAACCTGTGGTGTTGCAAGGACAAGTGGAGGCAACTGAAATACGCATATCGGGTAAACTCCCCGGACGTATCGATACATTCTATGTGTCGGAAGGTCAGCAGGTAAAAGTTGGTGATACATTGGTGCTTATCAACAGTCCTGAAGCCTGGGCCAAGTTGCAACAAGCTACTGCCATGGAGAATGTAGCTAAGTTTCAGAATGAAAAGGTAGATGCCGGAACGCGTTTGCAGATAGTGCGTACGGCCGAAGAACTGTGGAACAAGAGTAAGAGTGACCTGCAGCTGGCCGAAGTGACTTACCGTCGCATTCAGGCTTTGTACAATGATAGTGTAGTCAGTCTTCAACGGATGGACGAAGTCAAGGCCATGTACAAGGCTGCTTTGGCTGCCGAACATGCTTCGTACCAGCAATATCTGTTGGCTAAGGACGGGGCACAGCAAGAAGACAAGGAAAGTGCTCGTTCGTTGGTGAATGCTGCACAAGGTACGGTCAATGAAGTACAGTCCTTGTTGTTGGATGCCCGGTTGGCTGCTCCAGCCGATGGAGAAATAGCTACCGTTTATGTCAAGCGTGGGGAATTGGTGGGTGCAGGTACCCCCATCATGAATTTGGTGGTGCTTGACGATATTCATATAATCTTGAATGTACGCGAGGATTACCTTTCCCATTTCCAGATGGGTGAGGTGTTTGTTGGGAAAGTACCGGCTCTGGATGGAGATGAGATTGTTTTCCGCATTTATTACATCAGTCCGCTGGGCAGTTTTGCCACATGGAAAAGTAATTTGCAAGGCGGTAACTATGATATGCGTACTTTTGAAATCAAAGCAAAACCAGTTGAAGATATTGATGGAGTTCGTCCAGGAATGACTGTATTGGTTGAATTATAGTTATGCATATTCTTTTATCCGTCTTTTTTCGCGAAATTCGTCGTATGACTTCCCGCCGCATTTATGGGGTGGCTTGCCTTGTATTGCCGTTGTTCTCCTTGATCTTTATGGCGACCATCTTCGGTAATGGACGGTTGGAGAATTTGCCGGTTGGGGTTGTGGATCATGACAATACCTCGGCCTCTCGTAACATTATCCGAAAGGTAGCGGCGACTCCTGCACTCAGCGTATCCCATCATTATGCCAACGAATCAGAAGCAAGGAAGGATGTACAGCGGAAAGTGATATACGGTTATTTGGTCATCCCCTCGGGATTCGCATCCAAAGTAGGTAATAATCAGGCAGTCACGTTGTGTTACTATTATCACAATGCCCTGCTGGGAGTGGGTGGTGAACTCCGTTCTACGTTCGAGAGGTTATTGAAGCAATTGTCGGTCCAACCCATTGCTCTTGAAGCTATAGGATGGGGAGAAGATAAACGGGCTGTTACCTCTTTTTTGATGCCGGTAACGGAGGAAGTATTTCCGGTGTATAATTCCGAACGTAACTATTCCGTATACTTGTCGCAGCCTTTTTATTTTGTTTTTCTGCAAATTCTGTTGTTGCTGGTTACTACCTTTGCGTTGGGGAGTGAAACCAAATGGTGTACCACCAAGGAATGGTTGCAAACAGCCCAAGGAAATATTGTAGTGGCCGTAGTGGGGAAGTTACTTCCTTATACCCTTATTTTTATAGGAATGGGACTTTTAGGTAATCAGTTTTTCCTTAGATGGATGCAACCGGATTTGTCCGTCAGTTTATGGGCAATGAACGGTTTGATGGTTTTGTTTATCCTTGCCACTCAAGCACTGGCCTTATTCCTATATTCGGTATTTCCTGTTTTGGCTCTGGTTATCAGTGCGGTGTCTATGGTCGGCTCCTTAGGGGCTACCTTGTCGGGTGTAACCTTTCCGGTGGTGTTCATGGATACTCCGGTCTATGTGGTGTCTTTCTTGTTCCCTATCCGTCATTTTGTAGAGGCCGAGCAAACACTTCTCTATCTTCACGGTTCTTTTGCCGATTGTTGGATGAGTGTGGTTTCGTTGCTCTTGTTTCTCTTGCCGCCATTGTTGTTATTACCTCGTTTAAAGTCTGTATTAATCCGTAACAATGATGAAACTGGTAGGTAACATTCTTTGGGTGATGGCTTATGAACTGCGGAGTATCCTTCGTAGTCTTCCTGTTCTCTTGGTGATGGGTGGAGGCGTTTTTCTGTATGGGTTGCTATATAATTATATGTATAGTCCCAATGTACTGAGGGATGTTCCTGTTGTTGTAGTCGATCAAAGTCGGACGTCCTTGAGCCGCCATTACCTCCGGTTGCTTGATGCCACTCCACAAGTAAGCGTACACCAACACTCTGCCGATATGTACGAGGCTCTTCAGTATATGAAGCGTGGTGATGTTTATGGCATACTTTATCTTCCTGCCGATTTTGATGAACGTGTGGGTCGTGGCGAGGAAGCTGTATTTCTGACTCATAATACCACGATGACCTTCCTGTATGATGCCGCTTTGCAAGAAGCGTCGAGCAGTGCGTTGTTGGCTTTGAACGATGTAGTACGTCCCCGTCAGTTGGTCTTTTTGAATCCGAATGCTGTTCCGTCCATTGTTGCTACCCGAGGCATGGGTGTACAAGGTGTTGCTATGTTCAATTCCCTTGGAGGATATGCCGATTATCTTATTCCCGGCGTGCTGATGGTTATCCTCTTTCAAACCCTGTTGATGGTTATCAGTATGCGTTGCGGTAGGGAAGCCGAGTTACAGATGCGTCCGTTGTTACCATTTGAAAACAGTGGTTTATGGGGAAGGGGATCGGTAGCTATTGTCGTTGGTAAAGCGTTGGTGTATGTGGGCCTTTATTCCTTATTTTCTGTTTTCCTGTTGGGCTTGCTCCCTTTAGTATTTGACCTGCCACATTTGGCTGATGCCTGGTTGCTTGTTCAAATCCTGATACCCTATTTGTTGGGCACCGCTTTCTTTGGTTTGGCTTGCTCTCCTTTCTTTAAGGACAGTGATTCCCCCTTGTTGCTCATAGCCTTCTTCTCGGTTGGATTGTTGTTCCTCTCGGGTATTTCCTATCCGTTGGAACTTATGCCCTGGCCTTGGCGGGTATTGCATTGCCTGCTTCCTGCTCCGGTAGGTGTCCTTGCCTTTGTAAAGGCCAATTCCATGGGAGCTTCTTTGGTCGATATTCAAGGAGAATGGTTGCTTTTGTGGTTGCAATGTGTGGTGTACTTTTGCTTGGCTTGTCTTTTTTACAAAAAGACAGGCTGTAACTAAATGGTTTTGAATTTGGCTTTTAAGAGTTTTTTAGGCCTCAATTCTGAGTTTTTCAACCTGTATCTATTGCATATTTTCAGTGTTTCAATCAATATATGCATGGATTTATCCATAAAGTGAAGAAAAAGTCTTTATAATTCTGCATTATTTCATGGTAAAAAGACTTATCTTTGTTAAAAATTCCATGCCCTATGACACGAAGAGAAGAACTTGAAAACAATCCGGCCCTACAGGAAGAGTTGCGCCGGATGAGCTGTGGAGAACATTACAATGCACACACCCCTGAAATGTATGCATGGAGGGACGAGGTGAAGAAACTCTTGCGGAGACTGAACATTACAGAGTATCACGAACCCACGATGGCTGAAATTACCCGCCAACTTCTGCCCAATTCGGCACCGGATGTGTTTGTGGAGCCACCATTCCATTGCGATTACGGCAATCTGATTTATGCCGAAGAAGGAGTGTTTATCAATTTCGGATGTATCATTCTTGACGGGGGAGGGGTGTATATCGGCAAGAAGACACTCATAGCTCCGGGAGTTCATATCTTTACGGCCGAACATCCTGTAGATGCGAACGAACGTGACAAGTGGGAATCTTGTCGGCCTGTAAGAATTGGCGAACGTTGCTGGATAGGTGGGGATGTTACCATCTGTCCCGGTGTAACCATTGGCGACCGTAGCGTTATCGGAGCCGGCAGTGTGGTTACACGCGACATCCCGTCCGATTGTGTTGCAGTGGGCAATCCCTGTAAAGTAATCCGTCGGGTGAATGGCAAATCATAAAATGAAAGAATCGGAACTATAGAGAGGATGGAAATTGTCAGTTCGGCTATCAATCCATAAAAGATGCGAAAAAAGTATGAAGCAATTTGTTTCTTTTATATTTTTCGTATCTTTGCTGATATAAATTATAATAGATATGCTTCAATTGGATGATTGTAAAAATAAGTTAACCGACTTCAAAAGTAAATTTGGTTTGAAGTATGGGCTTGTTCGCATCGGTATATTCGGCTCTGTAGCGAGGAGGGAGAATACGGCCAATAGCGATATAGACATTGTCGTGGAATTGGAGAAACCATCTTTACGCATAATGTATGATTTGCGGGAAAACTTAAAAGAAGTATTTGGTTGTGATGTTGACCTCGTGAGATTCAGAGACTCATTACGTCCTTTGTTGAAGCATAATATACAAAACGAAGCCGTTTATGTCTAAAAGTTCGCGTTACACAATCAAAGATAGATTAGAACAGATAGCAGAATCCATTGAATTGATAATCTCCCGGTGTGAGAATATCCATACGGCCAATGATTTTTTGCTGTCTCCTGATAACGTAATGAAATTTGATTCCTGTGTAATGAGGCTTCAAGCTATAGGCGAGCAGATTGGGAAAATCTTGAAGGAAGATAATTGTCCTTTAGACAAATATCCAGATATACCATGGATGGCGGCTTATGATATGCGAAATTTCATATCTCATGAATATGCCAGCATTGACGAAGAAATCGTATTTGATGTGATAAAGGAAGATTTGCCTCCAATGCAGGAAGCTGTTGAGAAGATACTATCTGAAATGAATTGAAATTCTCCTTTCCCTATATGTTCAAAGAACTTGCAGACACGAAAAGTGATGAACATGCGAAGGTTTTAGGAATATTATATACTTGCAATCATTTCCAAACTTATACTCCATTTGCTCTCTAAAGAGAAGAATCATAAATTCTTTATTCAATAATTTGTTTTCTTTAAACTTTTACATACATTTGCAATGATTATCGCCAAAGAGTTGACGATAATCGTTTTATGGGAAAAATTAGCGTTTGCTATTATTCTATAACCGTCTATTGAAACTTAGGAACTTTCAACGGTGAGTCAGGTTAAGAATAAGTTGCAGATGCCTACGTATAGCGTAGGTGCATCTTATTTCTTCATGACTCAAGGTATCCTAAGACCTCAATAGACAAAGATATAAAAGATGTCATCTACGCTTTTTTTATACTTGAGGAGTTTAGGATACCGCTTCGCTTCAATCTTCCTTATTTTAATAGAAATATTATTCACTTAATCTATAAGGATATGAAAAGACTGTTTCTTTTTATTGTATTGTCTATTCTGACAAGTGGAGCGACTTTCGCTCAATCGGCAAAAGAATTGGCTAAAGAACGTAAAGAATTGATGAAAGCTTCAAAAGCTGAATTAAATGACAAGGCTACGAAGGCTGCCCGTAAAGAAGCCAAGAAGCTGAAGAAGGAAGGTTGGACTACCGCACCAGGTGCTCTTCCTTTGGAAAAGCAATTGGACAAATCGTATCTGATGCAATACGAATACGATGTAGAAATGTTTCCCAAGTACATCATGGGCGAAGCTATGAGCATCGGTGGAAACTACGATGCCGCCAAGATGCAAGCCTTGGAATTGGCGAAGCAGAACTTGGCAGGTCAGATTCAAACAGAAGTAACAGCCTTGATTGAAAACACGGTGGCCAACGAGCAGATGGAAGCCGAACAGGCAGCCAGTATCACCCGTAGTGTGATGGCCAGCAAGAACTTGATTTCTCAAAGCATTGGTCGTACCATCCCTGTAATAGAGGTATATCGTACGCTTTCCAACAAGAACAAGGAAGTATTGGTTCGTGTCGCTTATAACAGCGACATGGCAAAGAAAGCTGCGATGAAGGCCATCAAGGAAGATTTGGAAAAGAAAGGCGATGACCTACACAACAAGTTGGATGAACTTTTAGGCTGGTAATTATCTTATGCGATTCCGTCTCTTCATAACCGTCTGTCTATTTCTGTTTGCTTTGTCCGCATTGGCTCAGCGAACAGAGAAAGTGCGTGCAGAGTACATCTATCATGCTCCCGAAAACATCTCGTTGGAAGAAGCCAAGCGTATCGCTTTGGAGCGGGCCAAGATACAAGCCATTGCCGATGAGTTTGGTACCATTGTTTCGCAAAGCAATACCACGATGGTGAGCAATCGCAATGGAGAATCTTCTACTGATTTCTTCTCCTTGGGGGGAAGCGAGGTAAAAGGCGAATGGATAGAAACCATTGGTGAACCATCGTATGACATCAACTATGAGCAAGGGATGTTGGTGGTGAAAGCCATTGTGTCCGGTCGCATTCGTGAGATTGTCTCAGCGCAAATCGACATCAAGGCAGAAGTGCTTTGTAATGGTACGGATTTGAAGTTTGCTCGTACAGATTTCAAGAACGGCGATGACCTTTATCTGTATTTCCAATCACCGGTAGATGGCTATTTGGCAGTGTATCTTTTGGAGGAAGTCAGTCAGATGGTATATTGCTTGCTTCCTTATAAAAGTTCATCAGAGGCGGTTACACCCATTGAACATGATAAACCTTATGTTTTCTTTTCTGCCAAAGATGCCGGTGACAAGGCTCATTTGGTGGATGAGTACACCATGACTTGTAATAGCTCCGTTGAACGGAATACCATTTATGTGGTCTTCTCTTCGAATGAATTTACAAAGGCCAATTCTTATAATGTGGAGGTATTGTTACCGCAGGAACTTTCGTTTGAGGAGTTTCAGAAGTGGTTGATTCGGGGGAGAGTAAAGGATAAGGTGATGGTTGTAAAACGGAAATATTTAACTATAAAGAAATAGAAAATATGGAAAGTAAAGAATATGTATATAATCTTGTAAAGGATTGGTATAATGAATATTATATTAATACCAATTCAAAGCGAAAAGTCGTACAAGACAGAATTAGAAATTACATAAATGGGTTATCACACAATTTTATTAGAGAAATATATCCTCAATCTGTGTCAACACCTATCTCATATTCTCATTTTGAAAGCGATTTAGATGAGTTCTTGATTTTACTAAAATCTAAAATATCGTAAAATGGCAAAGATGTATTCTATTGAAAGGAGAGAATATTGGTCTGAAACAAATCCATATTTAAAGGTATATATTCGGAAAACAGAAGATATGCAAGAATTACAAATTAAATTGGAAGCCTTATCTTCAGTGAAACGTGCAAATCCGAATAAGGATTATTTTGTTGTTTACAATAGAAATCCATATACGATTTCTGAAACACAGAAAGAAGTAGAATCATGTTTGGACAAATTTTATGATAGAGAATCTTTAGATGAATTGTCGATAATTAGTGAATCTTTAGATTGGTATGATAAAGCAAAATCTTTGTTTGAGAGTGGCTGTAAGAAATATAAATCAAGAAATGATCTTAGAGGATGTTTGGATGATTTTAGGCTATCGTTAGAATTGTTGTTGAAAGAAATATTACACAATGAAAGAACGTTAGATAATCAATTGATACCTTTAAATCAATACCTTGCAGAAAAAGGTGTTTCTTCGGAAATAAGTAATGGCTTTAGACATTTCTTGGATTGTTATAATAAATATCAGAATAATCATGTCAAGCATAATTTAAATATAGCGAAAAATGATGCGACAATCATAATAGAACAAACTAAATCTTTGATTAACATATTAATGAAATTGAAAGGAGAATGATATGGTTAAAATATTTTTTAAATTATTGTTATTGTTTATAAGCGTAAATGTTACGATATCAGTTTATGGACAAAATGATAAAATAATTCAGTTTGATAAGGGAATTAATTATTTTTATGGAGCTAATGATGTAAAACAGGATTATGACCAAGCTTATAAGTGCTTTAAATATTCGGCAGAATTAGGTATGGCTGAGGCTCAATTTATGTTGTCATTTTGTTACTTAAATGGATTAGGAGTTGATGAAGACGAGGATGAGGCTTTCGAATGGATGTTGAAGTCTTCAGAACAAGGATTACCTAACGCCTTGTTTTGGATAGGACGATATTATATTTATGGATTGGGATGCTTAGTTGATAAGAAGAAAGGATTTGATAATGTTCTACAAGCAGCAAATGCTGGACTTGTTGAAGCTGAATATTTTTTAGGCTCATGTTATATGGAAGCCATAGGAACAGTAAAAAATGAGAAGAAAGGATTTGACTGGACATTGAAGGCTGCAGAAAAAGGATTGGCAGAAGCTCAAAATTCTGTTGGTTGGTATTATGCTACAGGACAAGGTGTCCCTATAAATTATAAGGAAGCCATAAAATGGTATGAAAAAGCGATGTCTCAAAATAACGCATGGGCATATAATAACATGGGATATATGTATTTTGAAGGTAATGGAATTGAAAAGGATATAAATAAAGCATTTGAATTTGTTGATAAAGCTATAAAAATAGACCCTGATAATTTGAGCTTTTATGATTCAAAAGGGGAATTTTATTCAAGAATGGGAGATGAAAAACAAGCGTTGGAGATTTGGAATAAAATCATATCATTGAATCCTAAATTTGTGGAAAATGATACACGCTTTGTTCAATATATTAAAAACTTGAGTGAACGAAAAGTTCAAAAAGGAGAGGGTAAACTTATTGATGAATGGGTGATTTATCCACAATATGATTATGCTTCTTCATTTGTTGATGGATTATCATTAGTTAAAGTTGGTGATAAATATGGATATATAAATAAAAAAGGAGAATATGTAATATCACCTAAATATATTGCAGCACGTGATTTTAAAGAAGGCATGGCTATTATAGGAATGAAAATTGGTAATAAACTTGTTTGGGGAATTATTGATGTAAATGGGAAATCTATTTGTTCTCCTATTTATTCTGAAATTAAAGATTATAGCGAAGGATATGCCGCATTTTATTCTTCAGCTTATGAAAAGTGGGGATTTATGGATAAAAGGGGAAAAATGATTATTCCTACGGAATACGATGATGTTATTTCTTCTTTTCAGGAAGGTTTTGCACATGTCATTAAGAATGGCGTAAAAGGGTTCATAAATAAAAATGGTGAATGGGTTTGTTCTGAACAATATAATAAGATAGTATATAAGGAACTTAAACAAAGAGTATATAAAAATCAATCTGTTTTATGTGAATTATATCCTAAAGTTAGTAATGGTAAATGGGGGTATCAAAAAGCGACTTTAGACGCTTATATTAATACAAATATACTATCGTGGGATGTTTATCTTTCAGTAAATCTACCCCCATTGGTCTCTTATGAAAATTATTTAAAATATCGCATAGAACCAAGTATAAATCAATGGCAGCAAAAAGGTGAATTTGAACCTACGACTAAATGGAAAGAAAGAGTAAACGAAACAACAAGGAAACAAAAAATTGATGAATTAACAATTGAATATAAAAAAGAGTACGAGGAGAAATTGGCTTCTTATAAGAAACGTTATACAGAATTGGTGGAAGAATACAAGGAAAAATACAATAGATGTCGTGATGAGTTCTATACACTAATTATACAATCCAAGCAGAATGAATTTAAAATGTCGAGCTTTGATTTGTTGGTTTATGATGCAGATAATCAATCGTTTATGATTAAATCAAACATGCAGGGTGATATTCTAATGTCAGTACCTTTAGAAGAAGCCCCTTCGTTTAAACAGAATTGGAATACAATTAAAAATACAATTACGCCAACATTTGTACCTTCTGGTAATGATGTAGTACTAACTTCTGTGACAGTAACCAATGGGAATAAGAAGTATGTATATGATAGCCATACACAAGCAAAGTATGCAATAACTGATATTAATTACAATTTTGATCCTGTAGAAATATCTATACCTGAAGTTGCGGATGTAAACTATACATTTGATCCAGTTGAAGTGATACAATCAACAGTTGTACAAACTTTACCTAATGTTAAAGGATTGGAAGCGAATAATGCAAATATTGAACGTAATATAATTAACGCAACTAAACAATCGGATGTGGATATGAATATTCCACAAAATACAATGCAAAAGAATAGTAGTACCTTTGCGGTCATTATAGCAAACGAAGATTATCAACGTGTATCCGATGTGATGTATGCAGCTAATGATGGGAAACTGTTTGCTGAGTATTGCCAAAAGACATTAGGACTTCCGCAAAATCATGTGATGGTATATAATGATGCTACATTGGGAAATATGTTGGGAGCGGTAAGTCGTATAAAAGAAATAGGTGAAGCTTACAACGGAAAAGTAAATGTGGTGTTTTATTATGCTGGTCATGGTATCCCCGATGAGACAAGTAAGGATGCCTATTTACTTCCGATTGATGGTGACGGTTCCTCTGTAAGAACATGTTATAAACAAAGTGAACTTTATACAGAACTTGCATCAATCAACGCTGAATCAATAGTCGTGTTTATGGATGCATGTTTTAGTGGCTCATTGCGTGGAAATGGTATGTTAGCTTCTGCCCGTGGTGTAGCCATCAAAGTCAAGAAAAGTAACCCTATAGGAAATATGGTAGTATTCTCTGCTGCACAAGGTGATGAAACAGCTTACCCATATAAGGAACAACGCCATGGCATGTTCACTTACTATCTCTTGAAGAAGTTGCAAGAAACCAAGGGAGAAGCCACCTTGGGTGAAATAAGCGACTATGTAACGAGTGAAGTCCGCAAGCAATCCATTGTTATCAATGGAAAGATGCAGACTCCTACCTTGACATCATCGTCGGCAATAGGGGATGCTTGGCGTAACTGGAAATTGAAATAAGATAAAGAACCTCGTTCTTTGACATATTGGGAAACGGAAATTGACTGATAAATTTAAAATACTGGAAGAAATATTGTAAAAGACTTGTTTCTTTCATGTTTTTCGTATCTTTGTCGATATAAAACATGTGATAATATAATGAAGACAAGAAGTGAATATTTAGAATTGCTCAATACGCATATAACGGATTTGAAAGAACAATTTGGTGTTCGTTCGTTCCGTTTGTTTGGCTCTGTTGCTAGAAATGAACATACAGAGGAAAGCGATGTGGATGTTTGTGTAGAAATGGAGCCTGATATGTATTTGCTTGTCGGATTAAAACAGTTCTTGGAAGCATTGTTGGGTTGTTCTGTTTATGTGATTCGAATGCATCGTAATATGAATAAATTGTTATTGAAACAAATAGAGAAGGATGGTGTGTATGTGTTCGGATAAAAAAGAAATTAGCTGCAACTTGCATGTTGATAGAAGCTATCGGTGAGAGCATTAAGAAAATCGACAAAAACACCTATGGAAGTTTGTTACCTTTGAGACTTGAAATACCTTGGAAACGAGTTTTGGGAATGCGTGATCATATAGCACACGGGTATTTTGATATAGATGCTGAACTTGTCTTTCAAACAGTGAAAAATAACTTGGATTCTCTACTTAACGCTGTTCGTTTCTTTATTGATGAACTGACTCATAATAAGTAATAAATCGTAAAGCTGATTCTCTTTTCCCAATATGTCCATTGAATGCATAACAGAGTAGTGTATGGACATAAAAAGAAAATTGGGATTGAGTATATTGCTTGGCGTTATATCATTAGCGTTAAATGCACAAGTGAATGAATTTGAAAAGGAGTTTGAGGAATTTACCCGGCAGGCAAGGAAGAACTACAATGATTTCCGAAGTAAAGCCAATAAGGAGTATTCCGACTTCATACGGAAAGCGTGGGAAATATATCTGGCTAAACCTGAAATCCCTAAACCGAAGGATGAACCGCCTGTGCCACCCACTCCATATCCTAAGGATGATAAAGACGAACCTATAGAAGATACCCCGAAACCTTATGATGAAGTAGTGCCTGTAGTGGAACCGGAAGCACAGCCCAAACCGGTAGACCCCATTCGGGAGGAACCTCAACCTAAGGAAGAGACTTTTTCTTTCGGGTTCTTTCAGACGGCATGTAAGGTTAGGTTAGGGGACAACCAGCGCTTTTCATTAAAGAATACCAGCAAGAATGCATTGGCGGATGCATGGGAGCGTTTGGCAAGTAGTGAATATAATAATGTAATTCGTGATTGTTTGGAACTTCGCATTCGACACCGGTTGTGCGACTGGGCTTACCTGTTGATGTTACAAGAACTTTCGGATGCTTATTTGGGTAAGGGGACAAACGAAAGTACTTTGCTTTGTGCTTATCTTTATTGTCAGTCGGGTTACCAAATGCGTTTGGGATTGGGAAACAACAAACTGTATCTGATGGTGGCAAGCAAACACCAAATTTATGGACGTCCTTATTGGGAGATAGAGGGGATGTCTTACTATCCTTTGAACTGCAATGAACGGTCGCTGGAAATATGTGGTGCTTCATTCCCCAAAGAACAACCTCTGTCGTTGTTGGTGGCGGACATTCCTTTGTTTGCTGAACAATTGTCCAATACCAGAACGTTACAATCGGAACATTATCAAGATATGAAAGTGCAACTTGTTTCTGACAAGAATCTAATAAGCTTTTTTGATACGTATCCAAGTTCTATGATAGGGGAGAATTTCTGTACTCGATGGGCATTTTATGCCAATACTCCTTTGAGCAAGCGTATGAAGGAACAATTGTATCCGTCCTTGTGGAATACTGTTCAAGGAAAATCGCAATTAGAGGCGGTCAATAAGTTGCTGAACTTTGTACAGACAGCCTTTATGTACGAATATGATGATAAGGTATGGGGAGGAGACCGTGCTTTTTTTGCAGAAGAGAGTCTGTATTATCCGTATTGCGATTGTGAAGACCGTTCCATTCTTTTCTGTCGGTTGGTACGTGATTTGTTAGGATTGAAGGTGTTGTTGGTGTATTATCCGGGACATTTGGCTACGGCGGTACAATTCACGGAGTCGGTTAGTGGTGATTATATTTCATTGAACAATCAGAAATTTGTAGTTTGTGATCCTACGTATATCGGTGCTCCCGTAGGAGCTACTATGCCCGATATGGATAATAGTAGTGCTACAGTTATTTTACTGGAATAGATAATGTTGTTAAATAAAAAGAGAGGCCATTAGACCTCTCTTTTTGTATCTGATAATCAATTATTTCTTATTCCCATTCTATGGTTGAAGATGGCTTCGGTGACATGTCGTAGCATACACGATTTACATTGGGAACTTCCTTCAATATACGGTCGGTAATCTTCATGAGGATAGGCCATTCTATTTGTTCGATGGTAGCAGTCATGGCATCGATGGTGTTCACCGCGCGGATGATGACAGGCCAATCGTATGAACGGGCATTGTTACGTACACCTACACTCTTGAAGTCGGGCACTACAGTAAAGTACTGCCATACTTTCTTGTCGAGGCCGGCGATGGCAAATTCTTCGCGGAGGATAGCATCGGCTTCGCGGAGAGCTTCCAAACGGTCGCGAGTAATGGCACCCAAACAACGTACACCCAAACCTGGACCTGGGAACGGTTGGCGATATACCATTTCGTATGGCAAACCAAGTTCTACACCACAAGCGCGAACTTCGTCCTTGAACAATTGCTTCAAAGGTTCAACCAATTCAAACTGGAGGTCTTCGGGCAAACCACCTACGTTGTGATGGCTCTTTACCATCTTGGCTGTCTTGGTTCCTGATTCTACGATATCTGGATAGATGGTTCCTTGACCGAGGAAGTCGATGCCATCGAGTTTGCGTGCTTCTTCTTCGAATACGCGGATAAATTCACCACCGATAATCTTACGCTTCTGTTCAGGATCAGCTACACCTTCGAGTAAACCGAGGAAACGGTCGGTTGCATCAACGTAAACCAAATTTGCGCAAAGTTGGTTGCGGAATACTTCGACTACGTTTTCTGATTCACCCTTACGCATCAAACCGTGGTTTACATGCACGCAAACCAAGTTGTCACCGATGGCTTTTAAAAGGAGGGCAGCTACAACAGAACTGTCTACACCACCCGAAAGGGCGAGGAGCACCTTCTTGTCGCCTACCTGTTGGCGGATAAGTTCCACCTGGTCTGCCACAAAGTTCTTCATGTTCCAGTTGGCTTCGGCTTTGCAAGTATCGAAAACAAATCCCTTGATGGCTTCCTTGATAGCTTCTTCGTTGTTAGCAAACTGAGCGAGTTTCACTTCGCACTTGGCCTTGTCGTGGCCAGCTGCCATAACAGGGAATCCGGCTTCGTAGATTTCTGGAAGCACATCAATTGCAACACCGTCTATTACGTTATTGGGACCACCGTTGATGATGATACCTTTCACGTTAGGCAACGCTTTCAGTTCGGCTGCAGTGATGTCATGCGGATAGATTTCGCTGTATACACCCAATGCACGGATTGCTCTGGCAACCACGGTATTTTCGTGACTACCTAAATCCAGAATAACAATCATGTCTTGTTTCATATTCCTATTTACTTTTAAAAAAAATATAATTCATATTCATATAAAAAAGAAGCGGCGCTCCATTCCTTATGGATGCCGCATTCTTTTTCCGAAATCTCTTCCAAACGCAAAGTTTCCTTCATGTTCAAGCAAAGACTTCCTGATAGCCAGGCAGTACTATGTGCTCTGAAAGGTCGGGTGATAACTTTACGCATCATATATATTATGTATGGTTTCTAATTCGGATGCAAAGATAGTTATTTTTTTGATTGTTCCTTCAATAAATCGCGAATTTCTGTCAATAAAACTTCTTCTTTGCTTGGTGCGGGAGGTGCAGGAGGTGCTGCAGGTGCTTCTTCCTTTTTCTTCTTTTCGCTCATCTTTTTGATGAGGCTTACAAACATGAATATAGAGAAGGCGATGATGAGGAAATCGAATGTCTGTTGCAAGAAGTTACCATAGTTTAAAGTTACAGCAGGAACGGCAGCTTGGATAACTTCGCCCGCTTCGTTCAATTTTTCAGGTACTGCTTCTTGTAATGTGCACTTCAAATCCTTGAAATCCATTCCGCCAACCAACAATCCGATAGGAGGCATAATGATATCGTTTACCACCGAAGTGACAATTTTACCAAACGCACCACCGATGATAACACCGACAGCCATATCAACCACATTTCCCTTCATGGCGAACGCCTTGAAGTCCTGTAAAAAAGTACTTTTTCCCATTTTTTTATATTTTAATATGAATTTTTGTGCGAATATAAAAACAAATTCTTATTTTTGCACCGCATTTAGGAAAGAATTTGTCGAAAATGCATAAATATTCTGATTTGAATATTAAAAGCTATATTATAAAACCTTTAAAATTAAACAAAATGATTAAAGTAGGTATTAACGGTTTCGGTCGTATCGGCCGTTTCGTATTCCGCGCAGCTCAGACTCGCGATGACATTCAGATTGTAGGTATCAACGACTTGTGTCCAGTAGATTACTTGGCATACATGTTGAAATATGACACTATGCACGGACAGTTCGAAGGAACTATCGAAGCTGATGTTGAAAACAGCAAGTTGATCGTTAACGGTAAGGCTATCCGCGTTACAGCTGAAAGAAACCCAGCTGATTTGAAGTGGAACGAAATCGAAGCTGAATACGTAGTTGAATCAACAGGTTTGTTCTTGTCACAAGATAAGGCTCAAGCTCACATCGAAGCTGGTGCTAAGTATGTAGTTATGTCTGCTCCTTCTAAGGATGCTACTCCTATGTTCGTATGTGGCGTTAACTTGGATAAGTATGTTAAGGGTACTCAATTCGTTTCTAACGCTTCTTGTACTACTAACTGTTTGGCTCCTATCGCTAAGGTATTGAACGACAAGTGGGGTATCACTGACGGTTTGATGACTACAGTTCACTCTACAACAGCTACTCAGAAGACTGTTGACGGTCCATCTTTGAAGGACTGGAGAGGTGGTCGTGCTGCTGCTGGTAACATCATCCCTTCTTCTACAGGTGCTGCTAAGGCTGTAGGTAAGGTTATTCCTGAATTGAACGGTAAGTTGACTGGTATGGCATTCCGCGTTCCTACTTTGGACGTTTCTGTAGTTGACTTGACAGTTAACTTGGCTAAGCCTGCTACTTATGCTGAAATTTGCGCTGCTATGAAGGAAGCTTCTGAAGGTGAATTGAAGGGTGTTCTTGGTTACACTGAAGATCAAGTTGTATCTGCAGACTTCTTGGGTTGCACTTTGACTTCTATCTTCGATGCTAAGGCTGGTATCGCTTTGACTGATACATTTGTTAAGGTAGTTTCTTGGTATGACAATGAAATCGGTTACTCTAACAAGGTATTGGATTTGATCGCTCACATGAAGAAGGTTAACGGTTAATCCGTAACAAATTTATAATTGAGAGTGGATGTACAAATGTGCATCCACTCTTTTTTTTCTCTTTTTTATGGATAATTCTACAAAATATCTATCTTTGTAATTTGATTGAATGAGATGAAGTATGATCTGATTACCATATTAGGACCTACCGCTTCGGGAAAGACTCCGCTTGCGGCTGCATTGGCTGATAAACTCCAAACAGAGATTATCAGTGCAGATAGTCGTCAGGTATACAGACGCATGGATTTGGGTACTGGAAAGGATTTGGCGGATTATGCAGTAAACGGACATGCTATTCCTTTTCATTTGATTGATATAGTAGAACCGGGAACCAAATACAATGTATTTGAGTATCAACGAGATTTCTTGAAAGCTTATCAGGAAGTTGTGGCAAAAGGTAAACTGCCGATTCTTTGTGGCGGTACAGGGATGTATCTGGAGTCTGTCTTGAAAGGCTACCGGTTGCTTCCTGTTCCAGAGAATCCGGAGTTGCGTGCATCCCTTGAAGGAAAGTCGTTGGAAGAGTTGACTGCATTGTTGGCTTCCTATAAGAAACTTCACAATTCTACGGATGTGGATACGCCCAAGCGAGCTATCCGCGCCATTGAAATAGAAGAATATTACAAGCAGCAACCGGTTGAACATAGAGAATTCCCCCAATTGAACAGTCTGATTATAGGGGTGGACATTGATAGGGAACTGAGAAGGGAAAAGATTACCCGTCGATTGAAGCAACGATTGGAAGAAGGGATGATAGACGAGGTGAGAAACTTGCTTGCCGAAGGAATTGCTCCCGAAGATCTGATTTATTATGGTTTGGAATATAAGTATCTGACCCTTCATGCAACGGGACAACTGACTTTTGAAGAGATGTTCCTGCAACTGGAAACTGCTATCCATCAGTTTGCCAAGAGACAGATGACATGGTTCCGAGGTATGGAACGCAGGGGATTTACCATTCATTGGTTGGATGCAACCTTACCAACCGAAGAGAAAGTGGAAAAGATAGAACAATTATTGAACACAAGAACATAATGCTATGGCAGTAGAAACAAACAGATGGGGGATTATCTATAACCCCAAAGCTGGAAGTCGCAAGACTCAGAAGAAGTGGAACGAAATCCGTGAATACATGGAAAGCCGTGGGGTGTTGTTTGACTATCTTCAATCGGAAGGATATGGTTCCGTGGAACGTTTGGCACGCATGCTGGCCAATAATGGCTATAAGACCATTGTTGTGGTGGGTGGTGACGGTGCCATTAACGATGCCATTAATGGAATCATGACCTCGTCTGCCGAAAATAAAGGAGAGATAGCATTAGGTATTATCCCGAATGGTATCGGCAATGACTTTGCTTCTTATTGGGATTTGGATGAAGACAATTACAAGCAGGCTGTAGACTGTATAATTGACCGTCGATTGCGTAAAATAGATGTAGGACGAGTGGGATACACAGATGGCGATGTATGTAGTACCCGTTATTTTATCAATGCCATGTACATTGGTCTGGGAGCCCGTTTTGTATGGATTTCCAATGGAACACGCCGTTTTTGGGGAATGCAATGGCTTTCGTTCATATCGTCTATGTTCTTGTTGTTGTTTGAACGTAAACTTCATCGTATGCATTTGAAGATTAATGGAGAACATATCCGTGGCAAAATAATGACTGTTTGTATCGGAAGTGCCCGTGGATATGGATTGACCCCCAGCGCTGTACCTTACAACGGATGGTTGGATGTATCGGTGATATATCGCCCGGAATTGCTGCAATTGTTGAAGGGATTGTGGTTGCTGGTGAACAGACGCTTGCTGAATCTAAAAAAAGTGGTGAAGCCTTATCGAACCCGTAAAGTGAAGATTCTTCGCGCCCAGAATGCTGCCATTAGTTTGGATGGACGTCAATTGTATCACAATTGTCCGATAGATGTGAAAATTTTACCCGAAGCGTTGAACTTGATAATACCAAAATAAATATGAGTGTTATAGAACAATTGAAAGACTCGGAGAACTTTTTTCTCTTGGCTGGTCCCTGTGTGATAGAAGGAGAGGAGATGGCTCTCCGTATAGCTGAACGTGTGGTGAAAATAACCGACCGCTTGCATATTCCTTATGTGTTTAAAGGTTCGTATAGAAAAGCCAATCGTTCACGCTTGGATTCATTTACCGGTATTGGTGATGAAAAAGCTTTGAAGATTTTAGAAAAGGTACGTACTACATTCGGTGTGCCGGTTGTAACCGATATCCATACTGCCGACGAAGCTGCTATGGCAGCCGAATATGTAGATGTTCTACAAATACCCGCATTTCTTTGCCGGCAAACCGATTTGTTGGTTGCTGCAGCTAAAACAGGAAAAGTAGTGAATATCAAAAAAGGACAGTTCTTGTCGCCTGGTGCCATGCGCTTTGCTGCCGATAAGGTGGTGGAAGCCGGTAATGCTCAAGTGATGCTGACAGAACGCGGAACAACCTTTGGTTATCAGGATTTGTTGGTGGATTACAGAGGAATCCCCGAGATGCAGTCGTTTGGACATCCGGTGGTATTGGATGTAACCCATTCTCTTCAGCAGCCTAATCAAACTTGTGGAGTAACTGGTGGTATGCCACAATTGATTGAAACCATAGCCAAAGCCGGTGTTGCTGTAGGAGTAGACGGATTGTTTATGGAAACGCATGAAGATCCATCCGTAGCTAAAAGTGATGGTGCCAACATGTTAAAGCTTGATTTGTTGGAAGGATTGTTGGAACGTTTGGTCAGAATCAGACAAGCTATTAAATAAAAGAAAGTGGGTGTACTTAAGAATACACCCACTTTCTTTATCCTATTTTACTGATTTTCTTCAGCTTCTCTTCGTCTATAATCTTAATCTTTCTACCATCGATGGTAATTATCTTCTCGGTGGCAAAGTTGGAAAGCGTGCGGATAGCATTGGAAGTGGTCATATTCGATAAATTGGCCAAATCTTCACGCGAGAGATAAATACTCAATGTAGATTCGTCTTCTTCCAATCCATAAGTGTCTTTAAGGAACAGCAATGATTCTGCCAATCGACCACGAATGTGCTTCTGAGTAAGGTTGACTGTTCTTTCATCTGAAATACCCAAGTCGATGGAAAGCTGGCGGATAAAGAACATTGCCAGTTCATTATTCTCTCTCAATAACTTCATAATGGCAGGCATAGGAATCAAACAGATGGTACAAGGCTCGAAAGCTGCTGCTGCCGTAACAAAATTGCCTTCTGCAAAATAAGCGCGGTATGCAAAATATTCCTTATCCTTTATTACGCGGATAATTTGGCTTCTACCGCCTACACCTTCTTTATAGATCTTTACTTTTCCACTGAGAAGACACATCAAGTGCATGGGTGTTTCGCCTTCACAATAGATGGTCTCGTTCTTTTTGTACTTTTGTATGGTAAAGTTCTGAGCCAAGAAATCCCTTTGCGATGCAGTCAAAGGTTGCCACAAGTCGGGTATACTTTCGGCTATTTCTGTTTCTGTTAATTCCTTTTTTACCATTATATGCTAAATAATTATGTTATAGAGCACAAAGGTAAAAATAAAAAAACAAATAAAAGAAGATAAAGTAAAGAAAATAAGCATGAAGGGAGAAAAAATCTCCCTTCATTGACTATTTAGTGAATAACAGTTCTCTATATTTAGGCAAAGGCCAAATTTCATCGTCTATTTCCAATTCCAGGAGGTCGATATGTTCACGTATTTCATCCAAATAGGGGCGTACATGCTCTTCGTAACTAAAGGCCTTTTCTATTTGACTAGGCAAACGGTTTGCTACTTTTCTCGCTTCGGTCATATCATTAACCAATTGCTTGATAGCCAATATCCTGATTTGAATTCTCTTCACCAATTCACGGCGGTCGGCACCCAGTGCTTCATACTCTTCAGCAGAGAATGTTTCTCTTAATCCGCGTAAGTTTTCAAGCAATCTGTTCTGATAAATTACGGCGGTGGGAATGATGTGGTTGATGGCCATATCACCCAATACGCGACTCTCTATCTGTACTTTCTTGGTGTATTTTTCCAATTCTACTTCAATGCGGCAGTTCAATTCATTTTCATTGAAAATCTTTTCGCCCAACAATACAGCTCTTGATTGTGGATCGTTGAATTTCATTATGGCTTCAGGAACGTGGCATATATTGGTCAATCCTCGTTTTTGGGCTTCTTGTTTCCATTCTTCCGAATAACCGTCGCCTTCGAAACGGATGTTTTGCGAAGCGATGATGGTATCTTTCAGTACTTTGTAAAGTGCTTCCTCCTGTTCCATGCCACCAGCTACCAAAGCATCGATTTGTGCCTTGAATTCATTAAGCTGATGCGCCATAGCTGCGTTGATGACAATCATGGATGCGGCACAGTTGGCAGATGCACCCGCTGCACGGAATTCAAAGCGGTTACCGGTAAAGGCGAAAGGCGACGTACGGTTACGGTCGGTATTATCGAGTAGAATAGCCGGTATTCTGCTGATTCCCAGTTGAAGCGCCTGCTTCTTGTCGGCCGATAATTCGGCATCACCCAATCGTTCCACTACCTCGTCGAGCATGTGCGACAAATGTCCTCCCAGGAAGATGGAAAGAATGGCAGGAGGTGCTTCGGCTGCTCCCAGACGATAGCTGTTTCCAGCACTTACAATGGAGGCTCTCAACAAGTCCTGATTCTTGTAAACCATCATCAGCACATTGACTACGAAGGTCAGGAAAAGCATGTTTCCTTCGGCTGTTTTGGTAGGGGCAAACAAGTTGATGCCAGTATCGGTACAAAGCGACCAGTTGTTGTGCTTACCCGATCCATTTACTCCCTTGAACGGCTTTTCGTGCAACAATACGGTAAAGTTATGTTTGGTGGCCAGTCGTTTCATCAAGTCCATCACCAGCTGGTTATGGTCATTGGCTCTGTTTACATCTTCGAATATAGGAGCCAATTCAAACTGATTGGGTGCTGCTTCGTTGTGGCGTGTCTTTACGGGGATGCCCAACTTATGACATTCCAATTCAAGTTCTTTCATGAAACTGGTAACTCGCGGAGGGATGGAGCCAAAGTAATGGTCGTCCAACTGCTGGTCTTTAGGTGAAGAATGTCCCATCAACGTACGTCCTGTTATGCAGAGGTCGGGACGGGCATTGTAAAGGGCTGTATCCACTAAGAAATATTCCTGTTCCCAACCTAAATTGGCATATACGCGTTTTACATCGGGTACAAACATCTGGCATACTTCGGTTGCCGCCTTGTCTACTGCTGCCAAAGCCTTCAACAGCGGAGTCTTGTAGTCAAGTGCTTCACCGGTATACGATATGAAGATGGTAGGAATACACAAGGTAGAATCTACGATAAAGGCAGGCGATGAAACATCCCATGCCGTATAGCCACGAGCCTCGAAAGTATTACGGATACCACCGTTTGGGAAACTTGAAGCATCAGGTTCCTGTTGGATAAGCAGTTTGCCCGAGAAGCGTTCGATGATGTCGCCATCCTCGCCAAACTCAATAAAGCCATCATGCTTTTCGGCAGTACCGTCGGTCAATGGCTGGAACCAGTGTGTATAGTGCGTTACATTGAATGTCTTTGCCCAACTTTTCATGCCATTGGCAATCATATCGGCCATTTCGCGATTGAAGGGTATCCCATTTTCAATGGCATTAATCACAGCCTTATAAGCTTCACTGGGCAAGTATTCTTGCATTTTCTTGCGGTCGAATACATGGTCACCGTAATAATCGGATAGTTTTTCGGATGGATAATCCACCTTTACGGGACGTCTGTTCGCTAATTCTTGGAGAGCGAAGAATCTCATTTTGGACATCTTGTCTTTCTTTTTTTAGTTGTTGGCTGCAAAATTACAGTTTTTCGTCCAATTATCCATGATAATGGCAACTATTTTTCTGAAAGTGCGCGAGATGTTAATTATACATTAAGTTGATGTTGTAATCAGGTTTTTAGTTATATTTGCCAATTATTGTAAAAAAACGATGTACAGTGCAGTTCGAAATATAGTCCTGGTGCTTGTTTGCACATGTCTTTCTCTCGCAGTTAGGGCAGAGCAGAAGGAAACACCAGTCTATGCCGGTATGTCAACCGTATCCGATACCATCTTGCAGAGCATCTTCCAGTTTTCTTCCCTGTATTCCAAGGTTGTCGATGAATACAAGGCCGATATGTATATGAAGGGGAGGTTCAAGGTACATAAAAGCAACAAACTTATCCGCTATATCCCCTCCATGTTCCGTTTGGAAAAGGGTGTGGACGAGTACATCATTGAATCCGTCAGCGAGATGCATTATACATCTCCTGATATCTATAACCGCAAGGTGAAGGCTATATTGGGTACATTTCCCAGAAACAAGGGGCAGCTTACCGATTTGACCGAATTCCTGAACATGAATGTCTATTCGTCGTCCATGATGTCGGAAAGACTTCTGTCACCACTCGATAAGGAATCCAGCCGCTATTATAGCTATTTGTTGGATACCATCATAGGGCCTTCCGACAACTTGGTCTATAAAATCCAGATTATCCCCAAGTACAACGGCACCCAACTGGTGAAGGGATATATCCTGGTGAGTGACCAGATTTGGAGTATCCGAGAAATCTATATGGAAGGTCAGTTTGATATGATACAGTTCAAGCTTCGCAGGGTGATGGGCGAGGCTGGTGATGAAGAGTTCCTTCCTGTGCACTTTGACTTGAACCTCACCTTCAAGTTTATGGGTAATCACCTGGAAATGAATAATTGCGGAGAAATGAAGTACAAGCATATTTCCTTGTACAATGGTGGCCCCCGAAGAAAATCGAAGAAGAAACACTCCCACGATTTGACGGAATTTTATAGCCTGACATTCGATTCCACCCAAGTGGTGACCGATAGGGAGAAGTTTGCTGAAATGCGCCCTTATGCCTTGTTGCCCGAAGAAGATTCCCTCTACCTCACTCATTGGGCGCGTAAGGATACCCTTGCCCATCGCAAAGAACTGGTGGATGACAAGAAAGCCAAAGCATCCGTTTTCTGGGGGCAGGTAGGTGATGTGCTCTTAGGAAACTACAATGTAAACCTTGCAGGTATGGGAAGTGTGCGTTGTTCACCACTTATCAATCCGGTGATGCTGAGTTATAGCCATAGCCGAGGCATTTCCTACAAGCAGCGCTTTAAATACAACAAGCTGTTCAACGATGGCAAACTTCTTAAAATTACTCCGCAGGTAGGTTACAACTTTACCCGCAAGGAACTCTATGTAAAGGCCGATGCCATGTTCCAGTATTTGCCTAAAATATTAGGTTCCTTCGATGTGAGTGTAGGGAATGGTAACCGCATATTCAGTAGTGCGGTGGTTGACCAACTCAAAGCGCAGCCCGACAGTACCTTCAATTTTGACAACATGGAGCTGGACTATTTTAAGGATGTATACCTCAATCTCTTCCACTCCATAGAACCTGTCAATGGTCTGTACATCAAAGCCGGTGTTTCCATGCACTGGCGCTATCTGGGTATTGATTTGTCGCCTAAGGTGCAAGGAACCTTGTCTTATGAAGATATTCTGAAGAAAAAGGGCATCCGTTCCAACTACAACAGCTTTGCACCACGACTCCGCATAGAATGGACTCCTGGTTTGTATTATTATATGAACGGCAACCGTAAGATGAACATCGGCTCCAGTATGCCGACTTTCATAGTAGACTATGAAAAAGGTATCAAGGGTGTGTTGGGAAGTACCGATGCCCACGAGCGTTTTGAGTTCGATGTGCAGCAAATTATCAAGCTTAGCCGTATCCGCTCATTGGCCTATAGGGTAGGAGGAGGGGTGTTTACCCGCATGGACAACATGTATTTTGTGGATTTCGTCAATTTCTCCCGAAGCAATATCCCCGAAGACTGGAATGATGAGATTGGGGGTACCTTCCAGTTGCTCGACCGCCGTTGGTATAACTCATCCCGCCGGTATTGGAGAGGCAATCTCACTTACGAGTCCCCCTTTATTCTGTTGCGCCCCTTGAACCGTTTGTTGGGTAAAATTCAGCATGAGCGTCTGTATGGCGGCATCCTTTTTATGCCACATCTTAATCCATATATTGAAATAGGATATGGAATAGGCACCCACATATTCGATGTAGGCGCCTTTGTCAGTTCCATCAATGGAGAGTTTGATACTGTAGGTTTTAAGTTTACTTTCGAGCTGTTTAATGATTGATGGAATACCCCATTATCAATAAAATAACTGAATATACTGAGTGTAATGAGTGTTTTTGTTGATGTTTATTTGTCTAAATATACCACTACTAATATTCGGATAAATACTCTTCACAATTTTTGCATCCACCATCTGCACCCTTTTTGAAATAGTGATATGCCTGTGAGGTGTCACCCAAATTTTCATAAGCCAATGCCACATACTTATAACTGTCCAATGTACTTGGGTTGGTTTCTCCCAAGACTTTCTGACGGATATGTAAGGTAGACAAATGAAACGTTAAAGCTTGCTGGTCATCTCCCTTGTCAGTATATGCATGTTCCGCTATGTTCTACATACCGTTCATTAAATTCGAATTTACTTACTTGTTAACCATTCCATCTTTGTTAGGCAAGTAATGTGTTCCGTCCGCAACTCACCAACCAATTGTGATGACACGTTGCATTTCGTGAACATAT
>JAFUNS010000001.1 GCA_017472925.1 Bacteroides sp.
GTTGGGAAGAGGTGGTATATTTGCATTGTGATTATTAACTTAAACCTTAATTATTATGGCAACAGGAATTTTAAAGTACAAGAAAGTGACTCGTATCAACCCGAACGACAAGGAAGCTGCCCCCATGTGGTATGCCAAGGCAGTACAGGACCGCACCATCGACTTTGAAGCATTGGTTACCCACATGAGCGAGCACAACTCGCCCTACTCCCGTGGCGTGATTCACGGTGTGCTCACCGATATGCTGGACTGCGTGAAGGAACTGTTACTTGATGGCAAGAGTGTACGCCTGGGCGACCTCGGCTTGTTCTCGGTTGGCATCCGAAGCAAAGGTGCTCTTACCCGTGAGAAATGGGCGGTAGCGAGCCACTTGAAAGGGGTAACACTGAACGTGCGAAACACCAAGACGTGGAGCAACTCTGAGCTCCGTAAGAATACCGTTTTGGAGGAACTCACCGGATATGATGATGGGAAGTTGAGTGAGGAGGAAAATGGTGAGGAAGAAGCTGCGTAAGTGTTCTCTTTTTTAGGCACGGATTACACGGATTACACGGAACCCGTCCTCTGCCTTTCTTAAGCCTTCGGCTGGTTTGGATGACACGGATTCATCCAATCTGTGACGTGTTGTTGAGCGAAAGCGAAAAAAATCCGTGTCATCGCATCAGTCGGAACGACTACGGAAACACAAGGACATGAAAATCCGTGTAATCCGTGTAATCCGTGCCTAAAAAAAAGAGAACAACAACCAATTAACAACTTAAACAATTATGGAAAACAATAACAAAAGCGTGTGGGGCAAGATTCTCCACATAATCATTACCGTTCTTACAGCAGTGGCAACCACCTTCGGGGTATCGTCCTGCATATCATGAGCAAGGCCATTCTGAACAGCTGCCAGTACCAGAACTACCGGCGCATAGAACTGATAGTGGTGCATTGCAGTGCTACCCGGTGCGATTCCCCTACACCCTTGGAGGCCATTATCGCATGGCATCAGGCCCGCGGATTCGTCACCATAGGCTATCACTACTACATTACACGCGACGGGAATGTGCATGCCGGGCGCCCTCTCCATCAGGAGGGGGCACATGCCGCCGGCTACAACCGATACTCCATTGGAGTGTGCTACGAAGGAGGCCTGCTGCCCGACGGCACACCGGCCGATACGCGTACACCCGAACAGAAGGACAGTCTGCAAAAACTGCTGCAACGGCTGAAGGAGGATTACCCCGAAGCTCAGATAGTGGGGCACCGCGACCTGCCTGGAGTGAAGAAGGAGTGTCCTTGCTACGAGGTGAACGAAGAAGGTTGAATAAGAAAGCCAACGAAATGGAAATTTCTTCCATTTCGTTGGCTTTTTCAAATGATAATGATTATTTTTGTTGGAAAATACAATGTATAGAAGCACCTGATGTTATCATTTATGAAGTATAATTTTGACGAAATAATAGATAGAAGTCATACCGCTGCTGTTAAATGGGATGGCTTGAATGAAGTGTGGGGCAGAACAGACTTGATACCTATGTGGGTAGCCGATATGGATTTTGCAACTGCTCCTTTTGTTTTGGAAGCAATCAAAAAACGTTGTGAAAATCCGGTGCTGGGATATACCTGTAAGCCGGATAGTTATTATCAGGCCATTATTCGTTGGATAAAGGAACGATATGGCTGGAATATTGAACGGGGGATGATTAATTTTGTTCCAGGCATTGTTCCAGGCATCGGTATGGCTATGAATGCCTTTACCGAAAAGGGCGATAAGGTAATGATTATGCCACCGGTGTATCATCCGTTTGCCTGGTTGACTGAACGAAATGAACGGGTATTGGTTACTTGTCCGTTGCGTTGGGAAGAGGGTATGTATCGGATGGATATGGATTGTTTCCGCCAGCAAGTAAAAGGATGCAAACTATTTATACTTTGTAACCCACATAACCCGGGAGGAGTGGTTTGGACGGAAGAGGAATTGAATGAAGTGGCCCGTATTTGTCACGAAGAAGGAGTATTGGTCTTCTCTGATGAAATTCATGCCGATTTGACTTTGCCTCCGTACAAGCATCGTCCTTTTGCTATGATGAGTGAGGAAGCAAGTATGAATTCCGTTACTTTCATGTCGCCCAGTAAAGCTTTCAATATGCCAGGGCTGACAGCTTCTCATGCCATTATCCCCAATCCCCAATTGCGTAGTCGTTTCCGAAAGTATATGGATGCCTGCGAACTTGATTTGGGACATGTCTTTGCATTCCTTGCGGTAGAGGCAGCCTATTCAAACGGTACCGAGTGGCTTGACCAATGTTTGAGTTACATTCAAGGCAATATTGATTTTGCTGATTCTTATTTGAAGGCACATGCGCCTAAAATTAAGGTTATCCGTCCCCAAGCTTCTTATTTGGTGTGGCTGGATTGTCGTGAATTAGGTATGACGCAAAAGATGTTGAACGACTTTTTTGTTGACAAAGCTCATTTGGCTTTAAACGATGGTGCTGTTTTTGGTAAAGAAGGCGAAGGCTTTATGCGTTTGAATGTGGGATGTCCCCGAAGTGTATTGGAACAAGCTATGAAGCAATTAGTTGAGGCATATAGACATATACAATAATGTGGGCGTGTCAAATGCAGAAGTCCTATCATAATGTAGTGTTATTTTTCGCTTCGCTCAACAACACGTCTGAACGAAGTGAAGAATCTGAATACAAAAACTGGCGCTTATCAGATCCTTCGCTACGCTCAGGATGACATATTGATAGTAAATTCCTATTTTAATACAGGCTTATTATTATTTTAAAACGGAACGTTCTTTGTCAAATGATCGTAATTGTTGTATTGCCCGCTAATGGTTGCTCCATTTTCGGGAGCCAACTCAATGGCTTTTTTCATGTCTTCCATAGAACCTTCCTTGTCTCCTTTAGCTAATTTAGCTCTACCTCTTTCGTGATAAGCTTGTGCGAAGTTGGGATTCAGCTCAAGGGCCTCGTCGTATACAGCAATGGCTTGGTCGATTTCCTTTTGGGCAAGCAACAAGTTCCCTTTCAATAGATAAGCCTTTTCATTGAATGGGTTCATGGTTAGTACTTGATTTATCAGTCCCATCGCTTTTTCTGCATCTTCGGTAACTGCTATAATTTCACCTTTCAGGAGCAAAGCCGATTCGTCTTCTTCGTTTATTTCCAATAACTTATTGATGTCTTCCATGGCATCTTTTGCTTGTCTCATGCTCCAAAGTACTTCGGCACGAAGCTGGTATGCATCGGTGTAATCTTCTTTCAGCATGATAGCTTTGGTAAGCATGGCAATGGCTTGGATGGCATTGTTCAGCCCGATAGCCGCTTTGGCCGACAAGTAATAGGCTACAGGTATTTGTTCGTTAAGTCCTATAGCTTTCTTGCATGCGTCTTCCATTCCCTTATAGTCTTCCGACATATAACAATGGTTGGCTAATGATAAGAAATGGATGGGGTTTTCAGTATCCAGTTCTGTCATACGTATCCATATAGCTTTAGCTTCTTCCATTTGGTTAACCTGAGTGTAAACTGTAGCCAAATGTGACATCGTCTCTAAATCTTCTTGTATTTCAATAGCCTCTTTGAAGCATTTAATGGCATAGGTTAACTTTCCGATACGTTGAGCTCGGATACCGTCATATTTCAAGATATCGAAATCTTTTTTCTTTTGTGAATCGGCATCTTTTGTTCCGCCGAATAGTGATGATAAGAATCCCATAATTGATTGTTTGATTATTGTTTGCAAAGATACACTTTTATATGGAAAGCATACCGTCGTTCAGTTGGATAATTTCTTCGGCTAATAAAAAGGATACTATTTCTCTTGTCTTTTCCTTTTCCATAGGAATGGCATTGACCAATTCGGCAGAGGAATACGAGCGGACTTTTAATAGATTCAGAATTGTTTCTTTGATTTCTTGAAATTCTCCTTGTCGGATACCGGTGCTATGTTTTTCCAAACACACATCACATTGACCGCAATTGTGTTCGTTCTTTTCGCCAAAATAACGGAGAAGCATACGGCTGCGGCATTTCTCTTCGGCTGTAGCATATTCTATCATAGCTTGAATGCGTGTGGAATAGCTGCTTTTACGGTCTTCGTACACTTCTTTGCCGATATACAATCGGTCTTTTTCCTGTCTTTCTTGTGTATATATAATATAAGGTGTCTTCTTGCGGGGGATGTAGTGTAATATCCGGCGCTTGGTCAGCATGACTAATATATCGTAAATCTGTTGACGGGTCAGTCCGGTACGTATTCCCAAAGACTCTTCGTTGATGTATGCATAATCAGTGAACAATCCTGTATAAGAACGAAGAATGGTATTCAGTAATTTTTCCGTATTACTGTCATATTCCTGTAACTTGTATAGTTCGTCTCTTCGTAAAGTGAAAATCAAACGGCTGGCATTGTCTTGCTCGTCGGTGTATTCCAAATATCCGGCTCGGGTAAGAATCTTGAGAGCACTGTCAGCCTGTACCGGGAAGTGCTTAAAGTTCAGACAGAATTCATCCAGATTGAATGCAAGGGTACATCCCAATCCATCTCCCATAGCCATTTGGAAATAGAATTGCAGGTCTTCGTATACTTTACGGATATAGTCTTTGTCTGGGAAAGTATCGCTGATTCGTTTTTTAAGACTCACTTTATCACTTTTGGCATAGAGCAATACGGCATATGCTTTTTGACCATCACGCCCGGCACGTCCTGCTTCCTGAAAGTATGCTTCGGGGGAATCGGGTAAATCCATGTGGATAACCATTCGTACATTGGGCTTGTCTATACCCATACCGAAAGCGTTAGTCGCTACCATTACACGACTTTCTTCTGTAAGCCAACTCTTTTGTCGGATGTCTTTTACATCGTTGTTCAAACCGGCGTGATAGAACGTGGCGGTTATACCGTTGCTGACAAGCAATTCGGCCATTTCACGGGTCCGTTTACGATTTCGTGTATAGACGATAGCCGAACCATTAACGCTGTTTAAGATGTGGAGCAGTTCTTCCCGCTTGTTTTCTGTATGACGTACAATGTATGCCAGATTCTTACGCTCAAAACTCATTCGGAATACATTACTCCCTTGTTTGAAGGCTAACTTCTGTTGGATATCCTTTACTACTTCGGGAGTAGCTGTGGCTGTCAGTGCAAGTACCGGTACATCTGGAAGTAGTTTTCGGATGTCGGCTATTTTGAGATAGGCAGGCCGGAAATCGTATCCCCATTGTGAGATGCAGTGCGACTCATCTACGGTAATCATGCTTACTTTCATGCTCCGTAACTTGGTCTGGAATATTTCTGTATCCAGTCGCTCTGGTGATATGTAGAGGAATTTGTAATCTCCAAAAATACAATTTTCTAAAGCTACGATGATTTCTTCTCTTGTCATGCCTGAGTAGACAGCAAGAGCTTTGATGCCACGGTCGCGCAGATTGCGTACCTGGTCTTTCATTAACGCAATAAGAGGAGTGATGACCAAGCATATACCTTCTTTGGCCATAGCCGGTACTTGAAAAGTAATGGACTTGCCACCACCGGTAGGCATCAGCCCCAGTGTGTCATGTCCATTACCTATACTTTCTATGATGTTTTCTTGAATCCCTCGGAAACCATCATATCCCCAATATTGTTTCAGTATCTCCGCGTAAGTCATTTGTCTTTATTCTACACGGGGCTTGATGTCTTCTATCTGCAATTGTACTTCTCCACGCTTATGCGTATTCTCTTCGATGGTATAACAAATATCGAATGACTGTTTGGTCTTGATGTAACGTACTTGCGAACTTTGTCCGAATGCAATACCGTTCATCACATTGTTCGATTTGTTATCAACCAATTCTAACTTGATGTGTTCCTGTTCGCGACCTACCACTTTACTGGTACCGTAATCGTATACCTTATAGGTACAAAATACAGGCTTATGGTTGTCAGGTCCGAAGGGGTTGAATCTCTTCAAGTCTGAATGAAACTTCGGCGTGATGTCGCGGAAGTCTATTTCTGCATCAATGTCGATAACCGCACTCAATTGTTCCGGCAAAATGTGGTTAGAAACATATTCTTCAAATCTACGGGTAAATTCCTCCACATTTTCAGCTTTCATTGAAAGGCCGGCAGCATAAGTATGTCCTCCGAAGTTTTCCAGCAAATCGCGGCAGTGCTCAATGGCTTTGTATACATCAAATCCGGAAACAGAGCGTGCCGAACCGGTTGCCATGTCATTGGTACGTGTCAAAACAACAGCTGGCCGGTAATAGATTTCTGTCAGGCGGGAGGCTACAATACCGATCACTCCTTTATGCCATGCTTCGTTGAAAATGACAATTGTATGACGCTCGGACAAGTCTTCCAGTTCTTCCACTATTTTGTTGGCCTCTTCGGTCATAGCCTTATCCAGGTCCTTTCGGGTTTCGTTGTATTGATTGATTTGGTTGGCTTTTTCCAAGGCGGTGGAAAAATCCTTTTCAATCAACAATTCAACTGCTTCCTTGCCGTTTTGAATTCGTCCGGATGCATTGATGCGTGGCCCAATTTTAAAGACAATGTCGCCTACGGTTATTTCCTTTTCAGTGAGTCCGCATACATCTATGATGGCTTTCAATCCTACACTTGGATTGGAGTTCAATTGCTTCAGTCCATGGAAAGCCAATACACGGTTTTCTCCCATGATGGGTACTATATCAGAAGCAATACTGACAGCCACCAAGTCCAAAAGAGGGGTGAGGTTATGAAAATCAATACCGTTGTTTTGGGCAAAAGCTTGCATAAACTTAAAGCCTACTCCACAACCCGAAAGATGTTCGTATGGGTAAGTGGCATCAGGACGCTTGGCGTTCAAAATAGCCACAGCCGGTGGTAACACTTCATCGGGTACATGATGGTCGCAGATGATAAAGTCTATGCCTTTTTCTTTAGCATAGGCTATTTCGTCTACGGCTTTAATACCACAATCCAGAACGATAATCAGTTTTACACCTGTTTCATACGCATAATCTACTCCTTTTTCCGATACACCATATCCTTCTTCGTAGCGATCCGGAATATAGTAGTCGATGTTTGAATAGAACTGCTGGAGAAACTTGTAAACCAATGCAACGGCAGTAGTACCGTCTACATCGTAATCTCCATAAACCATAATACGTTCCTTCCTTCCCATAGCCTCATTCAAGCGATTTACTGCGATATCCATATCTTTCATCATGAATGGATCATGCAGCTCATTTAGCTGGGGACGGAAGAATCGTTTGGCCTCTGCCGCAGAGGTAATTCCTCTTTCGAGCAGCAAGTTACAGAGAATGGGACTAATCCCCGTCTCTTTGGATAGCGCCTTAGCTGCTTCGGTTTGTTCTTGGCTTGGAGGTTGATAATTCCATTTGTTATTCATTTTATATATTGTTTTTTCTTTTTCTTCTCTCGGCTTCCCCGTTAAAGGGAATGAAATTATTCCTTTTGGAAGTAATATACCAATTAACACAATGTGTCATTTTGAGGAATGAAGTGACGAAAAATCTGTATACAGACTTGTAGATGCATACGGATCCTTCACTACGTTCAGGATGACAAAATGGGTGTCAACAAATATATTATTCCCTTCCTTTTTTATCTATACAAAAAGGGATAATTTGTTTATAATTCTTTCTTTAAAATTAAGAATTATGCATTCAATCGGTAAAGTTAAGAAAAAACAAATAAAAATACCGTTAATTCCGCATTTATTTTAACGGAATTAACGGTATTACCAAATATTAGGTATGAAATTCAATTATTTTATGCCTAATTTCTTAGCGATGTCTTTAGGAAGTGCATCTTTATGAACCATGATGTTCATTGTTTTGTAACGGGCAAATGCTTTTGAAGCATACCAGATACCGTCATATTTACCAGACTTACCCCAAGAGTTCTTTACCATGTAGTATTCATTACCTTCTTGGTCTTTGGCGATACCGTAAATAACCATACCGTGGTCGTCTGTAGTTTCCCAATTGTCGTATGCCAACTGGCGTTCTTCTTGAGTACACCACTTTTGTGGTTGTGGCTTGGTGTTCAATTTCTTTTCTTCTGGTCTCATCTTCAACCAACGTGCCATATCCGAACCGCTGAGCTCTTGTGCCTTTTCGTTATCTGGCATTACAGCTACACCATTACGAGTAAATCCGGCTTCACTTACGTCAGAACCCCATGCAATAGTATAACCGTTCATGATGGCATTGTCGAATACTTGCATCAATTCGTCGATAGGCAAGTTGTATGAAAGGGCCCAACGCCAATTGTCTTGAATTTCAAGAACAAACTGTGAATAGAACGGATGATGAGTGTATGAAGTCAAAGAAACATAGTCGCTTGCCTTCAAACCAGTTGATTCATAGAATGATTTCGGAGTGTATTCCTTACCTTTATAAGTGAACTTTTCAGGACGTTCGCCCAAATAGATGTCATGGATAGAAGCAATGGCCTTCTTCCACAAAGGTACGTTGTTCTTGTCTGCCTGAAGTTTGGATAATCTTCCCTTTGCGATAGCAGCAACAACCGCATCGCTGACAGCTGTCAATTCGTTGTGGTTACTCAATGTGTCACCATACATAACACCCGGACGCATTTCTTCTTCGGGAACCAAACCGAATTTTTCCATACCATAGATTACATCGTAGAATGAACCACCTTGTGAGAAAGAAATGTCACCATGAGTGCGGACAGCCTTGTCGGCACGATCCAAATAAGTGTTGTGAACAATAAACATTTCAGAGAAATCGTATTCGCCTTTACCCATACGGAGCAATTCAGCTTCGAGGAATGACAACGTTGAATAGCACCAGCAAGTACCGGCACGATTTTGGTTCTTAATGGAAGTGATAGGATTTTCCTTTACGGTTGTAAATACAAAACCTTCTTCCTTTGGCTGTTCTTGAGCCATACCGCTAATACAGAACATACCCATAGCGGCCAGAGTCAATAGTTTTTTCATTGTAGTAATTTTATTATTTAGTTATTAAATTATTCGTTCATAATGGTTTCTACCTCTTCAATGGTGATAGGTATTTTCTTTTCACCCAAGAATCGTGAACCTTCGGGAGTTATCAGAATGTCATCTTCCAAACGGATACCGCCGAAATCCTTGAAACTTTCAATTGCATCGTAATTGATAAAGTCGGTATGCTTCTTTTCGGCTCTCCATTGGTCGATAAGGGCAGGGATGAAGTAGCAACCCGGTTCGTCGGTCATTACATAACCTTCTTTCAGACGGCGACCCATGCGGAGTGAAGCCAATCCGAATTGGGTAGATGGACGTACTTCATCGTCATAGCCAACATAAATCTGTCCCAGATCTTCCATGTCGTGTACATCCAATCCCATCATGTGTCCTAATCCGTGGGGGAGGAACAAGGCATGGGCACCAGCAGCAACCGCTTCGTCTACATTGCCTTTCATCAGTCCCAAGTCTTTCAAGCCTTGTGCCAATACTTTACAAACTTCCAGATGTACTTCTTTATAGGTAATGCCTGGACAAGTTATGTCAAGAGCTTTGTCATGACAAGCCAATACAATATTGTATATGTCTTTTTGTCGTCCTTCAAATTTGCCTCCTACGGGTACGGTACGAGTGTGATCGGAACAATAACTGCTGAGTCTTTCCGCTCCACAATCGGTTAGCATCATACGTCCTAATTCCAAAGAATGACTATGGTCATGGTTATGGAGTGTTTCACCATGTTGGGTAAGGATGACAGGGAACGAAACCATACTTCCGTAAGAAGCAGCGATTCCTTCCAATACACCGGTGATATATTGTTCGCTTACACCTGGCTTACAGAGTCGCATAGCAGCGGTATGCATTTCGTAACCGATGTTGCAAGCCAAATCCAATTCCTGAATTTCGCAGGCTTCCTTCACGGCGCGTAAATCTACTACGGCCTTAATCAGTTCAACCGATGCATAATTCTTTACCATCGGCGCCTTTATGCCTACCAATGCTTCCAACCACATCATGTTATCGTAGCGGTAAGGAGGGAGGAAATGTACTTTTCTGCCTTGTGAAATGGCCTTTCCCACCACTTCCCAAAGCTGTGTAAGTGGCATGGTTTTCTGAACCCCCACCTGTGCAGCCAATTCCTTGATACTCGGTTGAGGCCCCATCCAGATAATGTCGTCGATATCTACATCGTTACCAAAGAAAATATCTTCACCGGTTTCGATATCCAATACACCGGCATAGCCCGGATGTGAATGTCCAAAAAAATAGAGGAATGTACTGTCCTGACGGAATTTGTAAGTGTTATCCGGATAGTTAGCCGGTGCTTCATTGTTGCCCAACAGAAGGATAATACCGCTTTGTACTTTGCTTCTTAAGGCTTCACGACGTCTTATATAGGTTTCAGCTGTAAACATAATGGTGTGTTTTTGAATATTAAACGTATCGATTTGCAAATGTAGTAAATTATTATGTAAAATCAGCTTTATTTTGAATGAAAAAAACTAACTTTGCCGGGCGCTTGGAGTAAAGTGCTTACTTTTTGCTAAATAATAGGATGGAAATAGACGAAAAGACAGGATTGGTTCTTGAAGGTGGCGGTATGCGTGGAGTGTTCACTTGCGGTGTGCTTGATTATTTCATGGATGCCGGTATCCACTTTCCGTATGCTATTGGTGTTTCCGCCGGTGCATGTAACGGACTTTCATATATGTCACATCAAAAGGGGAGAGCCAAGTATAGCAACATTGATTTGCTGGATAAATATCATTATATAGGCTTTAAGTATTTGTTGACAAAGCGAAGCCTGCTTGATATGGATTTATTGTTCGATTATTTCCCCAATCATATTTTACCTTATGATTATGAGGCTTATGCGTTGAATCCAGGACGCTATGAGATGGTTACTACTGATTGCTGTACGGGTAAGGCTTGTTATTGGGATGAAAAGAAGGATCCCAAACGAATTATTGAGATTGTCCGTGCATCAAGTACTTTGCCTTATGTTTGTCCGATAACTCATGTAGATGGCAAACCCATGTTGGATGGAGGGATAGTCGATTCCATTCCTTTGGAACGTGCTTTTAGCCAGGGGTGTGATAAGTGTGTGGTAGTACTTACACGTAATAAAGGGTATCGGAAGAAAGCATCTGATTTTAAGGTACCTTCTTTTATATATAAATCCTATCCTCGTTTGAGGGTGGCATTAAGCAATCGCAACAAACTATACAATTCCCAATTGGAATTGGTAGAACGGTTAGAAGCTGAAGGAAAGGTGTGGGTTATACGTCCTGAAAAACCCTTGGAAGTAGATAGAATGGAAACCAATGTCAAGAAACTGACAGCTTTGTACGAAGAAGGTTATCAATGTGCTAAGAAAATGTTTTCTGTTAAAGAATAACGTAGAAATAGATGTTGTATTTAGGAGAAGTCATATCGTTGGGAGTAGCCGTATCGTGGACAATAACGGCTTTGTTTGCCGAAGTAGCCAGTAAACGGTTGGGAGCATTGCAATTGAATGTCATTCGTATGTTTCTTTCCTTGCTTATGCTTGGTAGTACTTTGTGGTGGTTTACAGGATCTTTCCTACCGTTGTATGCCGATGCTTCAACTTGGTTTTGGCTTTCGCTTTCTGGTTTTGTCGGTTATTTGTTGGGCGATTATTGTTTATTTAATTCCTATATTCTCATTGGCTCCCGTTTCGGTCAACTTTTTATGACTTTGGCGCCTCCTACAGCTGCAGTAGCTGCATGGATGATATTGGGCGAAACGCTTTCTGTACAAGCTTTATTAGGTATGGCGGTAACACTGACGGGAATCTCAATTTCTGTACTTAATAAAGGAACTTCTCATAAATTTTCTTTAAAATTGCCATTGAAGGGGGTGTTGTTTGGAATAGGTGCAGGCATTGGACAAGGTGTAGGATTGGTGTTGAGTAAAGTAGGTATGAATCATTATGAATCATCCATCCCAATGGATGAAGGAGCTGTAATGGATATGCTTCCATTTGCGTCAACCTTTATGCGAGCAGTAACCGGTGCCATTGGTTTCCTACTTGTGATGATGATTCAAAAGAAACTTCATACATTGTCTCAGGCTGTAAGCGATGGTAAAGGGATGGGGGCTGCTGTAGGAGCCACTATTACCGGTCCTTTTATAGGAGTGGCCTTTTCGTTGATGGCTGTTCAATATACTGAAGCGGGCATTGCTTCTACTCTCATGGCATTAACACCTATTCTTATACTTTGGCCTTCGCATTTCTTCTTCGGGCAACAAGTTACCTTCAAGGAAATTATTGGTGCTTGTATCAGTGTGTTTGGTGCATCGCTATTCTTTATCTGATATGTTATAATCTCGAGGCGATTTTTGAAACTTTAGGGCCTGAAAATTATTGTATAATACTTTTTATGAGAAACCATAATACAGGTATGAGTAATGAAGGTAGCATGTTCAGTGTTTTGCAGTCTTTTAGCTTGAGTAGGGAAAGCCCTGACGCTACAATCATCAAGCCTCCTACAATAAGCAATTCTGCCATAAGAGCCTCACTGATAGCTGTGCTTGATATCTTTGCTACCAGATAAAATAACCCTTGCCAACAAAAGAGAACGGGTGCTGCAAGTATCATCCATATACCGTAAGTGCTAGCAAAGACAGTTGATGTAACCAAATCGAGTGTGGCATTGGTGTAAAGAAAGGTGTTGTCACCTTTTAGTGCACTGATTACAGGTCCAAGCATGGCAAGCGGTCCTATGCAATAAAGCAAGATGGCCGTGGACAAACCATCGGCAAGGTTGACGTTCTTATTATTCTTTGAACGTTTGTTTATCAATTTGGCAAAGCGTCCGTCAAGGTCTAATGCGGTACCAATCACACTCCCTATGGCAATAGATACGATGAATAGCACTGGGTATTCGCTCTTGCTGAAGTTGCTTATCACAGCGTTAAGACCAATGCCTAGACATGCCAATCCCAATCCTGTGTATAAAGTGTCCTTGTATTTTTCCTTTATACCTTGGTTCATTATAGCGCCTACTACACTTCCTATAATAATTGTACAAGTATTTACAATGGTTCCTATCATCTTTCTTTTTGCCTAATATAAATAAAGCACGGATTACACGGATTAACACGGTCTTTTGTGTATGTTTACATCAACTCTATCCGTGCATCTGTGTAATCCGTGCCTATTAAATAATCTTATTTTGCGAAGCTTACGGCACGAGTTTCGCGGATAACCGTAATCTTTACTTGTCCTGGGTATGTCATTTCGTCTTGAATCTTCTTGGCGATTTCAGTTGACAAACTTTCGGTTTGCTTGTCGTCAATCTTATCGGCACCAACAATCACACGGAGTTCGCGACCGGCTTGGATAGCGTAAGTCTTGGTTACTCCTGGATATGACATGGCCAATTGTTCAAGATCGTTCAAACGCTTGATATAGGCTTCAACAATTTCGCGGCGTGCACCTGGACGAGCACCTGAGATGGCGTCACAAATCTGAACGATAGGGGCCAATAGGCTAGTCATTTCCACTTCTTCGTGGTGAGCGCCAATTGCGTTGCAAATATCAGCTTTTTCCTTGTACTTTTCTGCTAACTTCATACCATAGAGTGCGTGTGGCAATTCTGGTTCTTCATCGGGCACTTTACCGATGTCGTGCAATAAACCGGCACGTTTCGCTTTTTTGGGATTCAAACCGAGTTCTGAAGCCATTACTGCACAAAGGTTGGCAGTTTCACGGGCGTGTTGTAACAAATTTTGGCCATACGAAGAACGGTATTTCATCTTACCGATGATGCGGATCAATTCAGGGTGTAAGCCATGGATGCCAAGGTCGATGGTTGTACGTTTACCAGTTTCAATCACTTCTTCTTCCACTTGTTTCTTTACTTTGGCTACGACTTCTTCAATGCGGGCCGGATGGATACGGCCGTCTGTTACCAATTGGTGCAAAGCCAAACGAGCTATTTCACGGCGAACGGGGTCGAAAGCTGAAAGTACAATAGCTTCGGGAGTATCGTCAACAACGATTTCTACACCTGTAGCAGCTTCTAATGCACGAATGTTACGGCCTTCACGTCCAATGATGCGTCCCTTGATTTCATCAGAGTCAATATGGAAAACAGTTACTGAATTTTCGATAGCTGTTTCTGTAGCAACACGTTGGATAGATTGGATAACGATGCGCTTAGCCTCTTTGTTAGCTGTCAACTTGGCTTCTTCCATGATGTCGTTGATGTATGAAGCTGCTTGTGTCTTTGCTTCTTCTTTCAATGATTCCACCAAACGTTCCTTAGCTTCTTCCGCTGAAAGGCCTGAAAGAGCTTCTAATTTTTCGCGCTCTTGTGAGTGCAGTTTATCCAGTTCTTCTTTTTTCTTGTCGATAATTACAATTTGGGCTTCCAAATTTTCCTTGATAGCTTCTGCTTCATTGCGCTTACGCTGTACTTCTTCCTGCTTTTGGTTAAGCATAAGTTCGCGTTGCTTCAACTTGTTTTCAGCTTGCTGTATCTTTTGGTTGCGTACAGCTACTTCTTTTTCCAAATCGGCCTTCTTGTTCAGGAATTTTTCCTTTACTTCCAGCAACTTGTTTTTCTTGATAACTTCTGCTTCTGTTTCTGCTTCTTTGATGATGGAGTTATACTTGTTCTTCAAACCATATCGGAAGAACCAGTATGCCAAGCCGCCGCCAACGATGAAACATACAACTGATATTGCTATTGTTGCCATTTTTTTTATTAGTTTATATATTAAAAAAAGCGCATCACCTACCCATCGGGAACTCTTCTCCCGAAAGTTAAGGTGTGCGCGAATATCCTTATGTTATAATGACTTATTTCTTACTGATGTAACTATCCAACTCTTTTGTCAACTCTTCCAACTTTTCCAAATAGGGTTTGGTGTCATTTTTGTCTTTCATAGAAATATTATTGAATGCCAATTCAAGTGCAGCCATGGCCCAATGCTTGTTTGCATCGAAGTTGGGCATCCACTCTCTGTATTTATTCAATGTCTTATCTATCAGCTTGGCTGCATCCCTATAAAGCAATTCATCTTCGCGACGAATGTTCAACGGGTACGGTTGGCAGTCAATCAGCAAATTGATTTTCATCATTTTTTCGTCTATCATATACAATCACTTATTTATTATTCGTTTAATAAAGCGATGCATTTGTCGACTTCACGCACTAAACTCGTCAATCGTTGTTTGGCATCTTTAATGTCTTTGTCATACAAACTGATTGTACGAGCCATCTTTAGATTGGTGAATCTGACTTCCAATTCTTTTTGGCTTACTTCCAAACGGGCTATTTGCTTGTCTTTGTCTACAAGTTGTTGCTTTAATTGGTCATTTTCTTGCTCCAACTGATCGTGTAGAAACATGAAATGTCTCAATTTAGCCTCAAATGTTCTGATAAGCCTTTTGTCTTCTTCTGTCATTTTACTCCAAATTCTACACAAATGTAGAGATTTGAAATTAAACTTGAAAATATTTTGAAATGTTTTTAAGAAAAAAATGTAAAATAAGTCCTTTACCGGCCTATTTTAGGGTTTTATATGATAAAATATGCCAAGTTATAGCTGTTGCGAGCATAATGAAGAAGATGCGTAGCCAAATAACTTCAGTAGTGGCAATGGCGCAATAAAGAAGGGTAATCCAAACCATAGAAACGGAAATGATTTTAGCGCGTAGGGGAATGGCACGATGTTCTCTGAAGTTGCGTATGTATGTGCCCAGGTATTTTTGGTTGATTAACCATTCATATAATTGGTTGGAACTTCGGAAAAAAAGGGCGGCCGAGAGTAATAGGAATGGGGTAGTAGGGAGGATAGGTAAAAATATACCTATAATTCCTAATACTAACGACAAACAACCTAATATAATAAGTAATGCCTTTATCATCGTTCCTTTTGATATAATCATAAAAAAATAAGTGGATGTATTCCTACATCCACTTTCTTTCGCACGGGAGGAGAGGCTCGAACTCCCGACACCCGGTTTTGGAGACCGGTGCTCTACCAACTGAGCTACTCCCGTGTTTGCGGATGCAAAAGTAGTGTATTTTTTCTTAATAGCCAAGTTTCAGCAATGGATTTTTTGCGGTATTATTCGCTTAGAATCCCTAATTCATTGAACATGAACTTGTAAACTTCCGCTTTTTTTTCGAGTGCCAACGGATATGCCCGGCTGGAAGAGGGCATTCGGTATAAACGAAGCACCCTGTCTTCAAATGAAAAGTCTTCACTTTTACCTACAGCTGGTTCCTCTACTATCAGTTGGTCACGTACGATATCGGTTGCTTTTTGTCCGGTTGTTACGATGGCTTTACATGCCGGCAATTGTTTTAACAACAAACCTATATCGGTTGGTTCAATCACTTCCAAGAATTTATCGGATGCATTGTCTTTAAGTCGCCGTATCACGGAGGCGCTATCAAATAAAGCAATTCGTTTCTCTTTAAGGAAAACGATGAGTTCTTCCTTGCAAAACGCCTTTTTGTGAGGTAAAAGAAAATGCTCTTTGTCCCCAAAGAATATCAACCCGAATATACGCCACATATCGTTTTGTAGATTCGGGTAATAAAAATCCATGCTCCATCTTTTTTGTTGGGGAGGAAAACTGCCGAGCATCAGCAATTGGGCATCAGACGGCAGGAAGGGCTCCAATGGATGCTCCTCTATCATTCCTTGGGCTTTGGTTCTTTCTTGGCGAGCAATACGATGTTGTAAACGTATTCGTTCATCCATTCTTCGGAGTAGCCCAATGCCTGTTTGTACTTGCGGATGGTGAGGCAAGTCTTATGTACACTATCGTCTTTCCAATCGGTTTTGGTTACGATGTCGTGCACTGTCTTTTCGGTCATTGAACGGAGTAATTTCTTAAATACGCCCGGCATACGGAATTTCCATTGCATCAAATTGCCGATAAGCATCATCAAATCTTGACTGAATCCTTGGAACATAAAGAGGTAAGTCTTCACATCGTTTATGTTCTTTACGTTTTTCTTGATGGAATTGTCCACTTCCTTAAAGAAACTGTCGGGAAGTCCGTAGATGTCGGTCAGCATCTTTTTACAACGTGACTTTTCGGCGACACCTAACTTGTTGTTTTGGGTAGCTATCTTCAAACTACGTTTGAATACGGCCATATCGGGCAGGAAGTTGATGTTGGTAATACCGATATTCGATGCCATTACCGCTTGGTAATACACACGGATAAGGGTCATGAAATCTTCCATTCCACCTACTCTAACCGATTCTTCTCCTTCGGCTTGCTTCTTGCCGAATAATTTGGAAAATATACTCATTTCTTCTTATTTAGGGTTTAATTGTGCGCAAAGATACAAAAAATGTTCTACCAACATTCTATATCTGCTTCAATATCTTTCATTTTATCTTTGGTGAATAAAGGATGTTTGATTCCCATTCGCTTTTGTTCGCGGTAGTCTTCAAGCAGGCGGTAGGCATATTTGCCCAATAGGGTGATGGCTATGAGGTTACAGATGGTCATCAGCCCCATACAAATGTCTGCCAAACTCCATGCCAAGTCAAGGCTTGCCAATGATCCGAACAAAACCATACCTCCCGAAAGCACACGGAAAATGGTCATCACCATTTTGTTGTTGGTAATGTATCTTACATTCGCCTCGCCATAGTAATAATTGCCAATAATGCTGCTGTAGGCGAAGAAAAGAATGGATATGGCTACATAAATACTACCAAAACTTCCTATTTCATTACTGAGGGCCATTTGGGTGAGTTGCACTCCATTAGCTTCTCCTGTCAAAGGTACGCCGCTGAAAAGTATAATAAAAGCGGTACATGTACAGATTATCAGCGTGTCGGTAAATACGCCCAAAGCTTGTATCAATCCTTGTTTTACGGGATGGGTTACATCGGCCGTTGCTGCTACATTAGGCGCAGAACCCATACCGGCTTCGTTGCTGAACAATCCTCGCTTGATACCTTGCATTACTGCTATACCTATACCGCCGCCCAATGCCTGTTTCCATCCAAATGCGTGGCTGACAATTGTTTCTAAGACTTGTGGCAATAACTGGATGTTCATTCCAATGATGATGACAACCAATATGATGTACCCCAAAGCCATGACGGGCACAATGATGCTGCTTACTTTGGCTATTCGTTGGATGCCCCCAAAGAAAATAATGAGCGACATGACCGTCAGGATTATTCCCATCAACGTATGGTCCACTTGAAAAGCCTGTTCGAAAGCAGCGCAAATGGTGTTGCTTTGTACGGAGTTAAAAGCAAAACTGAAAGTAAATATAATAAGGATAGCGAAAAGTATTCCCATCCAGGGTTGTTTCAATCCTTTCTTCATGTAATAGGCCGGTCCCCCGATGAATGAATCCTTTCCGTGTACTTTATATAATTGGGCAAGGGTAGACTCGATAAAAGCGCTACTTGAGCCTAATAAAGCAACAATCCACATCCAAAAGACAGCTCCAGGGCCACCTACGGTAATGGCGGTTGCCACACCGGCCAAGTTCCCTGTACCTATTCGGCTTGCCAATGAAACCATAAAGGCTTGAAAAGATGAGATATGATGTTCACGACCTTCTTGCTTGGAGGTTGATTCGCTCAATACCTTTATCATTTCGCCAATCATGCGGAATTGTACGAATTTTGTCTTGATAGTAAACCATAAGGCACATCCCAACAGCATGGCTATTAAGATATAGCTCCATAGAACATCGTTGATGTTGCTTAACCAGTAGGTCATTGTATCCATATTATTCTTCTTTTAATTTGAAATAAAACTTATGTGAAAGGAAAATGGGTAATACCAAATCAAAGCGAATAAAATCGGCCAACAGGTTACAGACTGTTTGTCGGTTTAGTTGACTGGCCTTGCAACATTGGTTGAGAGTCAGCATTTTTCCTTTCATGGCATACAGTAGTCGTTGTTCCTTTTCCGTAAATGCAACAAATGCTCCTCGTTTTTTGTTGGCATGTTGCCATACTTTCAAATGTACTGGCGTTGCCAAAATGTTCTCATCCATGATGCGAACATATGCCTTAGGTTTGTTTCCTTCATCCAATGCATAGATAGGCTTGTTTGTTACCTCTTCTATGCATACTTCAAGGACGGTTCTCCCTTCTACTGAATGAGATTGGGTAGTGTATGTTACCGGAGGTTGGCAGTACATGGTGGCGGCAGCTTCTATCATATAGATTTCTTCTTCCGAACGGATACCGGCTATCTTTCCGTTGTCCTTTACACCTACCAGCAGCCGTCCTCCTTCGGTGTTTGCAAATGCCGAAAGGCTTTTGGCAATTTTCCGGGCATCCGAAATCTCGAACTTGAAATCCTGGTGACAATGTTCGCCCTCGCTGACCAGTTGCTGTATGTATTGCACTTCGCTTTGTATTCTTTTCATGTTGCAAAGGTAATAAAAAACCATGGATAAACGAAATATGGATAATAGAAAGCTTCTGTGGCTGTTTAAAAAACATTTTGATACCCATTTAATAACATTTGAAACACCCGTAGTCTTTTTTAATCTTCTAATCAATAACATTTTTTTCTTGATAAATTTGAAATTAGTTTTAACTTTGCCGTTGTTTCGAAAACTATTTTTAAGGATTGGAAACAAATATTATTAACGTTATATTAACACATTAAATTAATTACCATGAAAAAAACGTTTCTTGGAAAATGCACATTCGTGCATTTATGCCGCTTGGCGTTGGTCATGCTGATGCTATTGCCGGCAGTAAGTAGCCTTCAGGCTAATCCTGCTCAAGACAAGACGATTTCGGGTGTGGTTCGTTCGGCTACCGACAATGAACCTCTTATCGGTGTGAGCGTACTTGTCAAGGGTACAACCAATGGTACTATTACCGATTTTGACGGTAAGTATTCGTTAAGTGTAAAAACAGGAGATGTCCTTGTTTTCTCGTACATCGGTTATGTAACACAAGGTGTTACCATTACCAATCAAACTACATTGAACGTAACTTTGAAAGAAGATGCCGAAACTTTGGAAGAAGTGGTGGTTGTTGGTTATGGTACCATGAAGAAGAAACTGGTTACCGGTGCTACCGTTCAGGTAAAAGGTGATAACATTGCGAAATTGAATACTACTAACCCGTTGCAAGCCATGCAGGGACAAACTCCGGGTGTGAGCATTACTTCTACTTCCGGTCAGCCAGGTGAAGGCATGAAGGTACAGATTCGTGGTTTGGGTACAACTGGTAGTTCCGGCCCTCTTTATTTGATTGACGGTGTAGGTGGTGATATTTCTACCTTGAATCCCGCCGATATCGAAAGTATCGACGTGTTGAAGGATGCCGCTTCTGCTGCTATTTATGGTGCTCAGGCTGCCAATGGTGTAGTGTTGGTAACTACAAAGCAAGGCCGTGAGGGTAAGGCACAAGTATCTTTCGATGCATATTATGGTATCCAGAATGTGGCTCGTAAGGCTGAAATGCTGAATGCCCAACAATACATGACCATCATGGACGAACAAGCTTTGAACAGCGGTGGTGCAGCTTACGATTGGGGAAGCATCAAGGCGATTCATAATGAATATGGTGGTATTTATGATACCGATTGGATTGATACCATGTTCAAGGATGATGCCAAGACCCAAAGCTATACATTGGGTGTAACCGGTGGATCTAAGACTTCCACATATGCTCTTTCTATGGGTTATATGAGCCAAGAAGGTATTGTCGGTGGTGAAGATGTTTCTAATTATGAACGTTATAACTTCCGTATTAATTCTGAACATAAGTTGTTCAATGATATGTTGAAAGTAGGTGAACAAGTCAGCTTTGTATATAAGATGAATACCGGTATCGGTGTAGGTAACCAGTACAACAATACATTGCGTGGCGCATTTGGTACTTCACCTATCGCACCTGTTTACAGCGATAACAATATTTACGATTCTCCTTATAATGATACTAGCAATAGTGATTGGTATAACGGTGACGGTAATCCTTATGGTAGCATGATGACAAATACAAACAATGAAAGTAAGAACGCTACTTTCTCTGGTAATGTATATGCCGAATTGCAACCCATCAAGAATTTGAAAATCAAGACTGTTTTCGGTGCGGTATATGGCTCTTCAGAATATCGTAGCTTTACTCCACTGTATCATTTCTCAGTGTATTCTTATAATGACGCCAAGACTAGTACTTCTCAAAATATGAACCATAGCTTGGGCATGACCTGGACTAATACCGCTACATATGATTGGGATATCAAGGATCATCATTTCAATGCTTTGGTAGGTATGGAAGCTTATCGTTATGAAGGTACATATGTAGGTGCTAACCAAGCCTTTTTGAAGGAAGGTTTTGACGATTGGAATCATGCATATGTTGGTAATGGTACCGCTGCTTCTACCGCCGATGGTATCGGTGCATCTGGTAATCCGCATGACGAAAGCCGTTCGGTTTCTTATTTCGGCCGTTTGGGATGGAACTGGAAAGAAACTTATATGGTGAATGCTACATTCCGTGCCGATGGCTCTTCTAAGTTTGCCCGTGGTAACCGCTTCGGTTATTTCCCTTCAGTTTCAGCCGGTTGGACAATCAGTAATGAAAAATGGATGGAAAAGACCCAATCATGGTTGGATTTCTTGAAGATTCGTGCCAGCTGGGGACAAGTAGGTAACCAAAACATCAGCAATTACCAGTATTTGGCACCTGTAAAGAGTACCAATACTCACTATTTATTTGGTAATTATGGGTATGATTCAGCAGCATCAGCCACCTTGTTGGCAACTAACTGGGGCGCTTTCCCAAGTCGCTTGCCTAATGCAAACATTAAGTGGGAAACTTCTGAGCAAACTAATATTGGTTTCGATGCTCGTTTGTTTGGTAACCGTTTGGGTGTGAATTTCGATTATTATATTAAGGATACAAAAGACTGGTTGGTTACTGCTCCTATCCTTGCTACAGCCGGTGCCGGTGCACCTTTCATTAATGGTGGTAGCGTAAAGAATACCGGTGTGGAATTGTCTTTGACATGGAACGACACTTTGGGTAAGGATTTTAATTATAACGTAGGTTTAAACGGCTCTTACAATAAGAACGAAGTAGGTGAAATTCCAAATTCAGATGGTATAATCCATGGTAATACTTACGAATTGTATGACAATGCTCCTGAATTCTATCGTGCCGAAAACGGTCATGCCATCGGTTACTTCTGGGGATACAAGACTTGTGGTATCTTCCAAAACCAACAAGATATCAAGGATTGGATTGCAGCCGGTAATGGTGTGTTGCAAGCCGATGTACAGCCGGGTGATGTGAAATATGTGGACTTCAATCATGACGGTGTAATCAATGATAGTGATAAGGTGGACTTGGGTAACGGTATGCCTGACTTTACATTCGGTTTCAATTTGGGCTTTGATTATAAGGGCTTTGATTTCTCTGTAGTAGCCAACGGTGCAGCTGGACAGGAAATTGTACAGTCTTATCGTCAGCCTTCTAATAAGTATGCCAACTATACAACTGCCATTCTTGACCGTTGGACAGGTGAAGGTACTTCTAACCGCATGCCTCGTGTAACCGAACAGAACATCAACTGGCAGTTCTCTGACCTCTTTATCCAAGATGGTGACTACTTGCGTATCAGCAACATTACCTTAGGTTACGACTTTGCCAAGTTAATTAAATGGAAAGGTATCAGCCAGGCACGTTTGTATGCTCAAGTACAAAATGCGTTTACATTTACCAAGTATGACGGTATGGATCCTGAAATCGGTTATGGTACTCAAGGATGGGTTTCGGGTATCGATGTAGGTTACTATCCACGTCCTCGTACAGTTCTCGTTGGTTTAAATCTTAAATTCTAATTGAAGCGATATGAAAAAGATGAAATTCAATATATTGATGGCAGGAGTACTGAGCGTGGGCTTGGGTATGACTTCCTGCTCTGAAAGTTATCTGGATGTAGAATCGAAGACCGAATCGAACACAGAAACTTTCTATAAGACTGAAGGCGATGCTTATCGTGCCTTGTTGGGTTGTTATGATGGATGGAGACAGACATCATCGGCTATGGCTGTAGGATTCTATTTGGGATCGGAAACCATGAGTTATGAATGTTTCGGTGCTACCGGTAATGGTGACGGACGTGGTTATCAAGCCATTGACCGCTTTGATATTTCTCAATCACCAGCCGATCTTAACTTATACGAAGGTGATTGGAAAAACTATTATGCAGCCGTATATCGTTGCAATGAATTGATTGCACACGAAGAACAAATCCAATGGAAAGAATCGGGTAGCATGCAAGGTACATACATGGGCGAATGCCGTGCCATCCGCGCATTGCTTTATTTCGATATGGTTCGTTTGTGGGGTAACATTCCTTTGTTCGAAGCTCCGGTAAACGAAAACCGTGCACAAGCTCCGGCAGATAGCGTATATGCGTTAATTTTTGACGATTTGAAGTATGCCATAGAAAATATTCCTGCTAACGCCTATCCAAAGGCTGATGCTGCCAATAACGATGGTCACGTAACCAAGTATGCTGCCGAAGCCCTTTTGGCACGTGCCTATTTGTATTATACCGGTTACTACGGTAAAGAACCTGCAGGCGTTTCTAAGGCTGAAGCATTGGCTGCATGCGAAGATATTATTGCATCTGGCGAATTCTCTTTGATACCTGAATTCAAGAATTTGTGGCCGGCATCATCTGCTATCGTGATGGATAAGCCTGCAGAAGGCGAAAAGGCCGATATGAACAAGTTCTTGGGTACATATGCCGGTGATGGCAATGCCGAAACCATCCTTGCCATGAAGTTCACTTCTTCGCAAGACTATAACGGTAATAACGACGGTAACCGTTGGCAAGTAATGGTAGGTATGCGTTCCTTGAATGCCGCTCCTTATGGTAAAGGTTGGGGTGGATTGACTGTAAACCCTGCTTTTGTGGATGAATTCGAATCGGGTGATACTCGTAAGACTGCTTCTATCATTGATTTGCAAGCCGAAGGCATCACTGCTGACGATGAGTTTGAAGCCAGCTATAACGACCAACGCGAATATACTGGTTATGCTGTAAAGAAATATGCTCCGCTTTGTTTTGCCGATGGTACTTCGGCTTCGAAAGAAGACGGATCGGGCGATTTTCAGATATCCAATCATCAGGATTATGTATTGATTCGCTATGCCGATGTATTGTTGATGGCTGCCGAATTGGGTAGTGCCAACGCGCAGGCTTATTTTGACCAAGTGCGCAACCGTGCATTCGGAGGCAATGCTCCTGCTGTTACTGTAAGCAAGGAAAACATCATGAAGGAACGTAAATTTGAATTCTGCTTCGAAAGTATCAACTATTGGGATTTGTTGCGTCAGGGTGTAGATGTTGCAGCCAATCAGCTTGTTACCAATACCAAGGTATTCAGTGGTGGCAATGAAGATGCAGTCATTATCGCTGCAGATAAGATGAAGGCTACTAAGGGCTTGTCTCAGATTCCTTATAATCAGATTACACTTTCAGGTGGTACATTGGTACAAAATGCCGGATGGTAATCTAAAGAGTATAACTATTAAAGAATAAAAGATTATGAAACTGAAATCTTATATATATTCATTTGTTGCAGGTGCGGTAATGCTTACAGCCTGCTCGCCCGATGAACATAATTTGGGTGAAATGACTTATGTAGCCGATGATTTGGTTCAAGGTATTGCATTTTCGGTAACACCAGATGCAGCCGATCCCAACACGATTCATCTGAAATCATTGGTTGCCGGGGTAACTCCACTTTGGGAAACTCCACAAGGTCGTTCTCAGAAAGAGAATATGACTATCCAGTTGCCGTTTGCCGGCGATTATAACGTTACTTTCGGTGTAATGACTCCTGCCGGTCCTGTGTATGGTGCGCCTTATACCTTCACTGTATCCCAAAATAACTTTGGTATGCTTGAAGACGAAATCTGGGCAAATTTGGCCGGTGGTGTAGGCAAGTCACGCAAGTGGATTCCAATTGATAAGAATTATGGCATCGGTCGTTGTACTGGTCCGATGATGTACATGAGTCCCGACGATGTGAAGAACGATGGTTCTGCAAGTAAAGATTTGATGTTTGGTAGTGAAAACTGGACACCCAACTGGGACCCAGGCATCCAAAGCTGGTTAATTCCTGCAGGAGACCCATATTTTAACTCGTATATGACTTTTGGCTTGGATGCACAAAATGGTTGTACAGCCGAAGTGTTCCGTAATGATGCCAATGGTGGTACGTTGATGAACGGTAAGTTCAGCTTGAACATCTCAGATCCCAAGCGTCCTGTCATAACTTTCGACAAGTGCTACGCTTTGCACAATGCCGGTTTCGACGAAGTTTGTGCCAATTATACTGTTGACATCAAGATTTTGGAATGTACCCCGTATTTGCTTCAGTTGGCTACCATGCGTACCAATAGCGAAGGTCCATGGTGGTTGGTATGGAACTTCATTTCTGAAGAGGCCTATAATGATCCTTCTATTATCCCTACAGAAGATGCCGGCTTATTGGGTACTACTCCGGTGCAAGAACCTACTTATGACAATTTGGAAGAAGATTTGTTCAGAATTGCAGGTTCGGGTGCATACTATGTTGGTACAGCTACCACTTACTTGATGAACGAAGATGCTCCATACGACTGGTATTGGTGGAATGCCGCATCGGCTGCATGGGAATCCAATGGATTTGATAGCGCCGATGATTATTCTACCGCTTGGGCTCCAGCTTATGCCAATGCTGGCGACTTTACCATGAATCTCTCTACATCTGCCACTACAGGTACTTATAACTGCGATATCGAGTTGACTGATACTACTTATTCTACTACCTTTGTGGTAGAAGGCAACAAACTGGTATTTGCAGATGAAGTTTCTTTGATGAAGGTGAACGACAATATTCAGGTAACAGGTAAGGAATTTACTGTGATGAAGATTTCTGCTGATGATAGCCAAGTAATCTTGGGCGTTCCTGCCGGTAAGGATGCTTCTGGTGCCGTTAACAAGTACCTTTGTGCCAACTTAACCATCAAGCCTATTACATCTGACAATGGCCCCGTAGAAGTGAAGTATGACAATTCGTTGATCAGTGCTTACTTCGAAACCAACAACAATGCTTTCCAATACCGTTTCGATGTGTACAATCCATGGGGTGGTAAGGATCCGATGGTAGACATTACCAAGATGAAGCTTAAGAAGAACCAAAAACTCGTCATCAAGTTTAAGGTGAGCGGTATTCAGTGGAAAGACGGTGCCGAACCTATGGTGGCCATCAGTGATAACCTTATCATCAACAAGTGGGGTGCCGATGTCTTTGCTGATCCTTCAGCTATTAAAGTTTCTGCCGACGATAGCGAAAAGACCATCGAATTGGTGAACACTACTGGCGCAACCGTTAACTTTGAAGGCATGTCGTGTGTTTCTGTCTGTATGCTAGTTGGCGATATGGCTGAAGGCCCGTTGGCCGAAGACGGTTCATTCGATTCTTCACAGGTAACCGCAGAAGTTACTTCGATTACTATTCATACCATTCAGTAATGATTAAATGATTAAGCGAATTATGAAAACAAAAATATTTTTCGGAATTATGGCACTCGCCATGGGGCTTTCATTAGCCTCATGCGAGGACGAAGTGGAATACTCCATTCCTACAACGCCCGTCTTGACCGAATCTTCTGTAGTAACCGGAACTTCGGATGTAACGGCTACAACAGCTACCTTGAACGGTTCGGTAAGCGGATTGGAAAACATGGCTTCATCGGCTTATGTGGTGGGCTTTAACTATGGTTTTTCACAAGATGCTATGGCAGAAAGCGTTAACGCCTCAATGGATGGTGGTGCCTTTACTGCAACTATTAACGGATTGAAGACCGGTTCAACTATCTATTATCAGGCATTTGTACGCTTGCAGGGTAAGGTAACTTACGTTGGCGAAGTGAAGACGTTGGTCACTACCAATGCCAAGGTTACTACTGCGGATGCTGCTTCCATTGATTTTGCTTCGGCTGTTTTAGGCGGTAAGATTACCGATGCACCTGCCGATGCAAGTTGTGGTATCGTCATTTCAACCTCGCAAGACGTAGAAGCTGTACGTGCTGGTTTGATTGTAGCCAACAAGACATTGACCAGTGATTTGAGCATTGAACGCTCGGGTTTGCTTCCTAGTACCACTTATTACTATGCCGCTTACCTGAACTTGGGTACTGGTATTGTTTACGGCGATGTAAAATCGTTCACCACTGCAGCTTACGATTTTGATTTGGACAATGATTTGGTTGACCTCGGTTTGTCGGTAAAATGGGCTCGTTTCAACGTAGGTGCCAAGAGTGAAACCGATATGGGTGGTCTTTTCGGTTTTGGCGATTTGAGCGGTTGCAACAACAGCATTGACCCTGTAGACTATGCTTCAGCTGATACTTATCGTAGTGCTGCTGACATTGTTTACGCCGCATATCAAGGTAAGGCCACTTTGCCTACTGCTGCCGATTACGAAGAACTCTTTGCACTCTGTACGTCTGAATGGACCGAAGTTGACGGAGTAGTAGGTTATAAGCTTACTGGTCCTAACGGTAATTCTATCTTCTTGCCGGCTGCCGGTTCTCGTACCATCAATGATGTTACTGGCGAGGGTACCGAAGGTTATTACATGACCGGAACCATTAATCCTAGCAACAACCAGTTTGCGGTAAGCTATCAGTTTAGCAACGGTTTCAATACCAAAACTACTACTGCCGTATATCAGGCATTGTCGGTACGTGCCATCTCTACTGCAAAAAATGTTCCGTTTGTGAAGGAATTGCTCCATACCAAGTGGTATTTGGATAATGGTCAAAGCGGTGCACAAAAGGTATTTGAAGGACCTTATACTCAGTGGGGTGTAACAGACAGTTGGGCAACTATCTCTAATGGCCAGCCTAACATCGAACAGCAAATTCATTGGGAAATGGGTACCGGTAACGGTTGGATTGGCTATACTTACGGTAAGGACTATGGATACATGGAATTCCTTGAAGACGGTACTTTGAATGTTCACCGCATTGCTGAAGACGGTACTGTAACCGATGAGCCGGGTACTTATACTATCGACGAAGTGAACAAGACCATTACTGTCGATGTAGATATGATTCACGGTAACACCTGGTTGCCTAACAAGAAGGGTACTTTGAAGATTCTTACTTTGACAGAATATGGTATGCAGTTGTTGCTTGATGCCGGTGATGGCACATACGGTTATTCATTGAACTATTATAGCGAACGCAAGGTAGAAGCCGATGCTATGATAAAGGTTCTTTTCAACTGTGTAGATAGCTCTTGGGCTGGCCAGTGGGATTACGCTGCCGATAATATTGCTCCGTCAGATTTGAATGGTCGTCATTCATTTGTCTATAAGGCTTCTTGTCCTAACGCTATGGTTGTAACTTTGGATTTTGCCGAATTGTTGCCAAGATATCCTAATGCAGTTGTTGTTATTAACGAATTGATATGCGATGGTGAATCCATCCCATTCGATGGCAACAAGTTCTTCTATGGGGACATTGAAAACAATGGCAAATATCGTATTGAATTGTTCAATATCTTTGGTAAGGGTAGCGCTGATGGTAATGTAGTTGAAAGTCCGTTCAGTAATGCTCAGAACATTGGTAATGAACCTGCATTCAGTTTTACTGAACAAATAGAAGTGGTATATACCATTATGACAGAACCTGCCTTTACACCAAACCTCATTACTATCAACCCAAGTTGGGGTGGTCCTTGGGATTTCAACCAAGGCGCATCATTTAAGGTTTATGTAGACGATAACAAGAAGCTCGCTATCGACAATCCTTCGTTCGACATAACTTACACATCGGCCGATCATGCAGCTGGTTCTATCATGACCTTCATCGAAACCAAGGATCTCTTTACAGCCTTCCCAGGCGTAACTGCTACACTCGATGCTTTGGTCTTGGATGGAAAAGAAACTGCATTCGATGCTACTAAGATTGTGAATACGTCAGCCGACGGTGCAGGTGTTCATCACCGTTTGGAATTGTGGAACTGCTATGGCGAAACCTCAGCTAACGGTTGTGCTTTTGGCGAATCGGTAGATGGTACTATCAAGGAACTTGGTTTCAGTAGCTCTATGCAAGTGAAGTTCACTTTCAATAGTCTGTTTACAGCTCCACAGTGGTAATACTTAGACTTTGTAAGTTTTACTATAGAGAGGGGTGAGCCTTTGGGGTCACCCCTTTCCTTTTACTATGAAAAAGAAAACGACGTGTTGTCGATTGTAAAACGTCGTTTTCTACTTCGTAAAACGATGTGTTACATTATGAATATTTTTAATGGTGCGTTGATTGTGCCGATGTGTAGTAGGGCTGTTTTGTGTCCCTTATTGTTAACAAATTAACCCCTTTTGAAACAAATAATACCCCTAATGTAAACATCAAAAAGGTTTTGTTAGGCCGAATAGTGGTAATTTTGTTACCAAGAAATAAACTATAATTATGACGATGGATTTTACAGACCTCATGAAAAAAACGCTAAGCCTCATGGTCGCTTTGACCATGGGATTTTTTACCGCATGCTCGGGCAGTGATGAAGATGAACCCGAAGCACCGAAAGATTTTACTCTTTCTACTCAAGAAATGAGCTTTACTTCAAAGGGGGGAGAACAGACATTCTCCGTACAATCGGATGCGGAACTGACTGTAAAAAGTAGTGCTGCGGATTGGTGCAAGGTAGCCAATGTGGCCAGTGGTTCAACAAAAACGCAGAAATTCCAAGTAACTGTAGCTCCCTATACAAAGAATGATGATAGGGAGGCTACCATTACAGTATCTTTAGGTTCACTGAATAAAACAATAAAAGTGAAACAAACCGCTGCCGATGGATTGGAAGTTGACACAAAAACTTTTGAAAATATACCCGCCGGAGGCGGAGAAATTACCGTAAAGCTGAAAGCTAATGCCGATTATGTGGTTACACCCAATGTGAGCTGGATAACCGAAAAGAAAGCAGCAAGGGCTTCAATGGCGGTTTCAGAATTGGTATTTGTTGTTGCACTGAACCGTTCTACAGAGCCTCGAGAAGGTACTATTACTATTCAACTGAACGATTTGAAGGCTACGGTTACCGTGAAGCAACAGGCGGGAACGGTTGCTGCGGACGGTGACTTTTCCGATGGTGATGCACAGAGCATAGCCTACCAGATTGGGCTTGGATGGAACTTGGGTAACCAGTTTGATGCACAGAATAATGGAGTGGCTGGTGAAACAGCCTGGGGAAATCCGAAAGCCACACAAGCTACCTTTGACAAGGTAAAGGCAGCTGGGTTCACTTCGGTACGTATCCCCATTACTTGGTTGGGCAAAGTGGGTGCAGCTCCCAGCTATACTATTGATAAAGCATGGCTCGACCGTATTGAAGAAGTTATCGGATATGCTGAAGCAGCAGGCCTGAAAGCTATTATCAACATTCATCACGATGGAGCTAACAGTGAATATTGGCTCGACATTAAGAATGCAGCCAAAGATGTAGCCAAGAATACAGAGATAAAAAACAAACTGTATGCTATGTGGAATCAAATAGCTGAACGATTCAAGAATAAGGGAAACTTCTTGATATTCGAGTCTATGAACGAAATTCACGATGGCGGTTGGGGATGGGGTGACAACCGTAAAGATGATGGTAAGCAATACAAGGTGCTGAATGAATGGAACCAAACCTTTGTGGATGCTGTGCGCGATGCTGGTGGCGAGAATATGAATCGCTACTTGGGCGTGCCGGGTTATTGTACCAACATCGATTTAACGGTAAATCATTTTGTATTGCCTACAGACAAGGTGCAGAACCGTCTGTTAGTAGCCGTACATTGCTATGACCCCAATACGTTTGCTATCGAAGCACAAAAGACTGAGTGGGGACACACCGGTAAGGATAAGGAATCGTGGGGCAATGAAGACGATATCAAGAATGCCTTCAACAAGATGAAGACAAATTTTGTAGACAAGAATATACCGGTTTACATCGGTGAAATGGGATGTGTGCATTTTGCGACCGAAAGATCCGAATCTTTCCGCAAGTATTACTTGGAATATGTATGTAAGGCGGCACGTACCTATGGGTTGGCACCCATTTATTGGGATAATGGCGCAACAGGTACCGGCCGGGAAAACTTCGGGTTGTTGAATCATGGTACGGGAGCTTACATCAATAATGCCGAAGAAATCATAGCCGCCATGGTGAAGGGATACTTTACCGATAGTACCGACTATACATTAGAAACCGTTTATAATAATGCACCAAAATAAAACGTTTATGAAGAAGTGGTATAAGTATTCATGGCTGTTGGTATGTATATGTTCGTTATGCTTGATGGGTTGTTCCGGTAACGATGATGAGGGCGAAGAACCGACGGAAGTTACCGAAATCAAGACATCGGCTGATAGTGGCGGACTGACTTTTGCTAAAGGAAGCAGTTCGCAGGATTTGCATATCCAAGCAGATGGAACCGTGGAAGTAACCAGCAACCAAACATGGTGTAAGGTGACTGAGACTACTTCGGCATCAGCCAAAGTGAAGAAATATACTGTTACCGTTGATACCAATACAGAAACCAGCGACCGTACGGCGCTTATTACCGTCAAAGCAGGGAAATTGACCAAGACGGTGGATGTGTTCCAAACTGCAGCCGACGGATTATTGGTATCGACTTCCTCATTTGAAGTGAAGGCAGAAGGTGAAAACATTACCGTGAAGTATACTACCAATGGCGAACCCGAAGTGACCATAGATGTGGATTGGATAAAGCAAGCGGTGAATGGACGTGCTGCTATGCAGGACAAGACCTTGCAATTTGAAGTGAAGGCCAACTATAGCGAAGGACGTACTGGTAAGATAACCTTTACGTTGAATAACCTTTCGGAATCGGTGGTAGTAAATCAGGCAAAGATGAATTTCGAAAGCATGGGTATGGGTAACGATGCTTTGGCGTTGGCTGCTCAAATGTATACGGGCATCAATATAGGCAATACACTGGAAGCCGTCGATACTAATAATAAGGTGGCAAGCGAAACGATGTGGGGCAACCCGAAGGTGAACGATATTTATATTAAAGGAGTAAAGGCAGCGGGATTCAATGCGGTGCGTATTCCTTGTGCATGGGATTATCATATTATTGATGCCGCTACCCACAAACTTGACGAAGCTTGGTTGTCCCGTGTAGATGAAGTGGTGGGTTATTGTGTGGCCAATGACTTATTTGCTATTGTGAACATTCACTGGGACGGTGGATGGTTGGAAAATAACTGTACGCCCGACAAGAAAGAGGCGAATGTGAAGAAGCAGGCTGCGCTATGGACGCAGATTGCTGGTAAACTGAATCACTATGATGAACGTGTGCTTTTTGCCGGATGCAACGAACCGAATGTAGAGAATGTTACACAAATGGAAGTGCTTAAGGCTTATGAACAGGCCTTTGTGGATGCAGTGCGTGCTACCGGTGGAAACAATGCTGTGCGTAACTTGATTGTGCAAGGACCAAGTACGAATATTGACAGAACCGCCGAGATGTTTTCGTTACCTAATGATGCTGTAGAAAACCGATTGTTGGTGGAAGTACATTTCTATGATCCGTGGAACTTCTGTGGCATGAGTCAGGATGAGACTTGGGGAAAGATGCACTATTTTTGGGGAGACCACTTGGTACCTGGTTCTGACCGCAACTCCAATTGGGGTGATGAGGTACACATCAAGTCGCAATTCCAAAAGATGAAGTCTAAATTTGTGGATAAAGGAATACCGGTCATCTTGGGTGAATATGGTATGGTTATTCGTACAGGATTGGGTGAACATCAGGAAGCGCACGACAAGTCGCGCCAACAATGGGTAGAAGTGGTTACCCGTGAAGCAAAGAATCATGGTATTGTGCCGTTCTTGTGGGATATCGGTGTGAATGGATGCATTAACCGTACTACCGGGAAACAGCAGGATGCTTACATGCTCAATGGTATTATGAAAGGTGCTGCAGAAGGGAAGTATCCTTATTGATTAGGAAAGGGATAACAATATAGATTTGAAGTAACTAAGTTAGGTATAAAATTAGGAATTAGAATGAAAAAACTGTATGTTCAAATTTACTGTGTATTAGTCGCCTTTACGATAGGCATTGTCGGTTGTACCTCGTCTACTAAAAAAGAAAAGGATATGGAAGGCATGGAGAGTGATGCCATGGAACTTGCTGCAAAAATAAGGATAGGGTGGAATTTGGGGAACTCGTTGGAAGTTCCTTTGAACGATGGTGGAGAAACCGGATGGGGAAATCCGGTAACCACCAAAGCATTGATAGATTTGGTGAAAGCTTCGGGATTCAATGCGGTACGTATCCCCTGTGCTTGGGATGGATATGCCGACTCAACAAAGGTGATATCGCCCGAATGGTTGGCCCGTGTACAGGAAGTGGTAGATTACTGTATGGCTAATGACATGTATGCTATATTAAACATCCATTGGGATGGTGGATGGTTAGAAAATAACAGTACAATAGACAAACTGGAGGAGGTGAACGAATTGCAGTGCGATTATTGGATGCAAATAGCCAATCATTTTAAGAATTACGACGAACGCCTATTATTTGCTGGTTGCAACGAACCTAATATTGACCGATATCATGGTGATGAAATAGCACGGATTGGTATGGCCATTCTGAAGACCTATGAGCAATCTTTTATAAATGTGGTGAGAGCTACTGGTGGACGCAATAAATACCGTAATTTGATTGTGCAAGGTCCTCATGCCGATATTGAGTGTACTGAAAAGTATTATGGCCTGATGCCCAAGGATATTGTACCCAACCGTTTGATTATGGAGGTACATTGTTATACCCCTTGGAATTTCTGTGGCATGAAGCAAGATGAGTCGTGGGGAAAATCCTACTATTTCTGGGGAAAGGCTTTCCACAAGGAAGGCTCCGACCGCAATTCGCAATGGGGCGAAGAAGAAGACATCCTCCGGTTGTTCGATAAGATGAAGACGATGTTTGTAGATAAAGGAGTACCTGTAATCTTGGGTGAATACGGAGTGATGCGTCGTCAAGAACTGGAAGAGGATAAGGAACATTATATGCAACATCTACAATCTCGCGCTTACTATATTGAGTTTGTTACCCGCGAAGCCAAGAATTATGGCATGGTTCCTTTCTATTGGGACAATGGCTATCTGGATTTTGGTATTTTTGACCGTAAGCAGAATACGGTTTCTGATACATTGGTTCTAAAAGCACTGATGCTAGGTTCAGAGCAAGGAAATTACCCCTTCTAAATTCTTAATTGTTTAGGCATGGATTATGCGGATTGATACACTATTGTGTTAATACGTGTAATGCGTGCCTTAAAATTCTCCCTTTCATTCCGCTATTTAATATTTTATGCACATAAAATGATAAAATATAGGGAATCATTTGTTTTTTTTCTTTCTTTTTTCTTCATTTGCAGTGAGAAAATCTAAAGTCTGTTAACTTATGATAAAGAAATACTATTCGTTATTGTTGTTGGCTATTTTTGCCCTTCAGGTAAATGCGGCCGATTATATGTTCAAACATCTGGAAGTAAAGGATGGCCTTTCAAATAATAAAGTACAAAAGATATTCAAGGATTCTCGTGGATTTATGTGGTTTGGTACCGCCTCGGGCTTGAATCGTTACGATGGTAACGAAATCAAGACCTATTTGAGTTATGATGAAAACGGACCGTTCTTGGACAACTACATTACCGATCTTCAAGAAGACCATTTAGGACGTTTGTGGATAGGAACCAATACGGGTTATTCGGTTTATAATCCCGAGAAAGAGGAATTTACCCGCGAAATCCGCAGTTTAATGTGGGAAATGGGTATCAATGGGACACCTACTGTAACTTATATAGATAAGCAAAAGCACATGTGGTTCTATATTTATGGTAAAGGTGTGTACCTCTTTATACCTAAAACCAATCTGCTTTTTCCATTGCTGTATGAAACTGGCGGACTACCACAAGGCGAAGTAAAAAGTATTGCCGAATGTAGCGACGGTATCTTATTTGTTTTCAACAACGGTATGTTGGTATGTGTAGACAGGGAAACCAATAAGATTAAATGGCAGGAAAAGCCATTGTCTAAAGCTGGAGTTTACGAAATGTATTCCATGTATGTGGACCGCGATGATGATATTTGGTTATATAGTCCATCAGGTCTTTGGATTTATAATGTGTTGGGAAAGAAGTGGAAGAAAGATTTGGCGAAAAAAGCGCAAGGCTCAAGTAACGATATGGTGCAGTCGGTTTACCATGCAAAGAACGGATTGGTATGGGTAGGTCGTGACCAACGTGGTATTTGTGTATTGGATAAAGAAACCGGTGAAACTACCGTACTTACAAGAATAGAGAATGATGAACGTGGTTTGCAGAATAATTCTATTTTATCTTTATACGAAGATGATAACGGTGTGATGTGGGTAGGGACTTTCAAGAAAGGTATTTCCTATTATAGTGAAAGTATTTTCAAGTTTGGTATCAATCATATAGGCGACGTGAATTGTGTGGAAGAAGATGACAATAGTCACATGTGGATAGGTACCAATGACGAAGGGTTATATCGGTTAGACCGTAAATCCCGTAAACTTGAATCGTTTATGCCAGGTGGTCCTAACTCCATATCGTCTAATATTATTGTTACCTTAAAGAGAGCACGAGATGGAAAATTGTGGGTAGGTACATTCCGTGGTGGCTTGAATTGTTACGATGGCAAACACTTTACTTGCTACAAGCATGAAGAAGGTAACCCGAATTCGCTCATCAATAATAATATATTTGCTATAGATGAAGATAAGGAAGGTAATATATGGATTGGTACTTTAGGTGGTGGTATACAGAAATTGAACCCAAAAACTGGTAAGTTCAAGACTTTTACAACGGCTCATGGCTTGGGCTCTGATTATATTTCGTCTTTGCAAGTTGGTAAGGACAACCAACTCATAGTAGGTACGGCTTATGGATTGTCCATCTTCGATATGGAATCTGAAAAAGCTACTAATTTCTTGGGAATCAAATCAGGTTCGCAAGATTTTTCGGACTTGAATTTGAATCAGGTCTATCAAGATAGTCGAGGTTTGCTTTGGATTGCTACTCGCGAAGGATTAAACATCTATGATATACGTACAGATGTATTGACCATATTGACCGAAGAAGACGGATTGTCTAATCAACTGATTACAGGTATTGCCGAAGATGATAATAAGAACATTTGGGTGGCAACCGCCAAGGGATTAACTAATATCATTCCTTCGGTAGATACCAAGAGCGGCAATTATTCGTTCCGTTTTTATACATACAGTGATATGGATGGTTTACAGAACTGTGAGTTCAATATGCGTACGCTGAAGAAATTCTCCAGTGGCGAATTGATGGTAGGTGGTATGTATGGTGTAAACTATTTCCATCCGGATGAAATCAGATTCAATAAAGCGTTGCCGAAGGTGTTCTTTACACATCTTACGTTATTTAACGAAGAGGTGAAGATTGGTAAAGAATATGACGAGAACGTTATTTTGGACATGACCTTGGATGCTATGGATGAAGTGAAATTAAAATACAACCAGAATGTATTTGGTGTGGAATTCGCTTCAGACAACTTCATTCTTCCGGAAAAAATGAAATTTGCCTATAAATTGGATGGTTTTAATTCTGATTGGTTGACCACTCATGATCATAAGGTGACGTATACCAACTTGTCATCGGGCAACTATACGTTGAAGGTGAAGGCCATTAATAGTGATGGATATAGTGGTGATGAAGAAGCTACTTTACGAATTGTTATCCTTCCTCCTTTTTGGAAAACAACCTGGGCTTATATAATCTATGCTTTGCTGTTTGTGGCTGTAGTGTTCATAGCACGTTATTTGATGTTGCGTGGTGAACGCAATAAGTTCAGAATTCAGCAGATGAGACAGGAAGCCGACAAGAACAAGGAAATCAATGATATGAAGATGCATTTCTTTACCAATGTAAGTCATGAGCTACGCACACCGCTTACGCTGATTCTTTCGCCTATCGAAGTGTTGATGAAAGAACGTAAAGACGACGAGGCGTTGATGTCGAAGTTGCAAATGATGCATCGTAATGCCAGCCGCTTGTTGAATTTGGTCAACCAGTTGCTGGACTTCAGAAAAGGTGATGAAATGGGGCATCAGTTGAATATGACCGAAGGCGACATCGTTTCTTATACCAATAGTATATGCAATTCGTTCTCAGGAATGACAGAAAAGAAGCATGTACACCTTACATTTTTCTCTTCGGTTCCTTCTTTGAATATGTCATTTGATGGCGACAAATATAATAAGGTGTTGGTTAACTTGTTGTCTAATGCATTCAAGTTTACTCCCGAAGAAGGTAGGGTGGATGTCTCTATGAATGTAAAGAAGAACGAGACCGGTGAGGATATGCTCGAAATTATGGTGGCTGATACCGGTGTGGGTATCAAGGACGAAGACAAAAAGCATATTTTTGAACGCTTCTATCAAGTGGAAACCAATGGGGTTGACATCACAGGTAGTGGTGTAGGACTAAGTTTGGTGGCTGATTTTGTGAAGTTACACAACGGTACCATTGAGGTGATGGACAATGTGCCTGCTGGTAGTATTTTTATAGTAACTATTCCTGTTAGAAAACCGTCGTTTGTACAGCCTAAGAAACAAGTATCTGCCCCAACGAGTGATGAAGACTTTGTAATAGTGAAGAGTGAACGCAAGGTAACAGCTGAAGCATATGTAGAAACGGCTGGGGTGGAACCTGAAGTTGAAATAGAAAAGGAAATAGCGGTTTCTCAAACTCACTTGAAACCGGAAACACCAAAAGTCTTAATGACGAACTTGCAGAAGGAAGATAAGAATTCTCAATTACCAATGGCCTTGATTGTAGACGATAATGAAGACTTCTTGAACTTTATGGTGGATAGCTTTAATACCAGTTATCGAATTAAGGTGGCACAAGACGGTCGTAAGGCATGGGAAATGATACAGGAATGTATGCCTGATATTGTGGTAAGTGATGTGATGATGCCCGAAATGGATGGTAACCAACTTTGTAAATTGGTGAAGTCGGACAAGCGTACTTCGCACATACCTTTCATTCTTCTTACTAGCTGTCAATCCAATGAATATCGATTGGAAGGATTGACAGTAGGTGCGGACGATTACATCACTAAACCGTTTAACATTGACATTTTGTCTTTGCGTATGAAGAAGCTGATTAATTTGCATACTTCTTCCTCACATCATTCATTGATTGATCCGTCGCCCAGCGAAATAGAAATTACTTCGATGGACGAAAAACTGATAGATCAAGCTGTGAAGTATGTAGAGGATAATATTGCCAGAAGTGATTTGTCAGTTGAAGAACTAAGTCAAGCATTGGGCATGAGTCGTGTACATCTGTATAAGAAGTTGGTAAACATTACCGGTAAGACTCCGATTGAGTTTATCCGTGTCATCCGCTTGAAACGTGCGGCGCAACTCCTTCGTCAGAGTCAGCAAAATGTATCTGAAGTTGCTTATCAGGTAGGCTTTAACAATCCGAAGTATTTCAGCAAGTATTTCAAGGAAGAATTTGGTGTATTGCCTTCTAATTACCAAGAATCGGCTGCGAAATAACAAACAATACCCTTTATTGAAACAAAATATGCAGTAGTGTGAATAAATTAGCCCATTCCGAAAACATCGGAATGGGCTGTTTCTTTATCTTTTTTGTAATTTTACAATCAGAAAAAATACTAATCTATAACAAGTGCAATATGAAATTGAAAAACACTTCTTTTTGTTTGTTGGCCGGCTTGATGCTGGCCTCGTGTGCCGGTCCTGATGTAAAGCAGACATCGGATGGCGTGATAGTAAGCATTAAGCAAGAACAACCTACGGATGTGCGCAAAGTGCGTTTGCAAGTAAGAGGGGAAAAACTGATTCGAGTGTCGGCTACTCCAGAAAATAAATTCTCGGATAGAGAAAGTCTGATTATCGTTCCACAGGAATCACAGACTCCTTTTTCTGTAGAACAAACCGATAGTACAGTAGCTGTAGTGACTTCCGAAGTACGTGCAATTGTCAACAAAACTACCGGTGAAGTGAATTTTACTGATTTGGAAGGTAATGTGATTTTGGCTGAAAACAAGGGCGGAGGTAAATCTTTCGCTCCGGTTGAAGTGGAAGGCAAGAAGCAATATTCGGTAAGACAGGTTTTTGAATCGGCCGATGATGAAGCGTTCTATGGATTGGGACAACATCAAGCTGATGAATTCAACTATAAGGGTAAAAACGAAGAACTTTTCCAATATAATACCAAGGTCTCTGTTCCGTTTATTGTATCAAACAAAGGATATGGTATCTTGTGGGACAGTTATTCATTGGCTCGTTTCGGTAATCCGAATGATTACCAGCAATTAGGTGATGTGTTCAAATTGTATGATAAGGAAGGTGTGGAAGGTGCCATTACCGGTACTTATACTCCAAGCAAACAAAGTGGTGCCGAAACCATTGTTCGTCGTGAAGATTCTTTGTACTTTGAACATTTGGTTAGAAAAACGCTTGACCGTGTGGTAAATTTGCCCGAAAAGTTCCCTTATAAAGGTGCTACCGTTCTTTACGAAGGCGAAATAGAACCGGCAGAAAGCGGTGAATTCAAGTTTATTTTGTATTATGCCGGTTATATGAAGGTATATATCAACAATGAATTGGTTGTACCCGAACGTTGGCGTACAGCTTGGAATCCCAACAGCTACAAGTTCTCTTGCGAATTGGAAGGTGGTAAGAAAGTACCTTTGAAGATTGAATGGTTGCCTGATGGCGGTGTTTCTTATTGTGGACTTCGTGTAATGGCACCTGTAGCTGAAGAAGAACAAGGTAAGCAATCTTGGTGGAGCGAAATGAATCCGGAAATCGATTACTATTTCATGGCCGGTGAAGATATGGACGAAGTAATCAGTGGATATCGTACACTTACAGGTAAGGCTCAGATAATGCCGAAGTGGGCGATGGGTTACTGGCAAAGTCGTGAAAAGTACAATAGCAGCGATGAAATGCTATCTACATTGAGAGAGTTCCGTGCCCGTCAGATTCCAATTGATAACATTGTACTCGATTGGTTACACTGGCCACAAGATAGTTGGGGTAGTCATGAATTCGACCCCGTTCGTTTCCCAAATCCTAAAGAAATGGTTGATTCCATTCATGCCATGAACGGTCGTGTGATGGTATCTGTATGGCCAAAGTTCTATGCAAGTACTGAACACTACAAGGAGTTTGACGAAAAGGGTTGGATGTATCAGTTGGCTATTGAGGACAGCATAAAGGACTGGGTTGGTCCTGGTTATTTGGGTTCTTTCTATGATGCTTATCATCCGGAAGCCCGTAAATTGTTCTGGAAGCAGATGCAAGACCATTATTATCCGTTGGGCTTTGATGCTTGGTGGATGGATGCCAGCGAACCGAACATCCGCGACTGTACCGATATACAATATCGCAAGGATTTGAGTGGCCCTACTGCTTTAGGGCCAACAGCCGAATATTTCAATGCATATGCATTGGTGAATGCCGATGCCATCTATAATGGACAACGTGGGGTAGAACCTGACAAGCGTGTGTTCTTGTTGACTCGTTCTGGTTTTGCCGGTTTGCAACGTTATTCTACAGCTACTTGGAGTGGTGATATTGCTACCCGTTGGGAAGATATGAAAGCTCAGATTTCTGCCGGTTTGAATTTTGCCGTCAGTGGTATTCCTTATTGGACTATGGATATTGGTGGTTTCTGTGTAGAAGACCGTTATGTAGCCGGTCAGGTAGAATATAACAAGACAGGTAAGGAAAATCCTGATTATAAGGAATGGCGTGAATTGAATACCCGTTGGTATCAGTTTGGTGCATTCTGTCCGTTGTTCCGTGCTCATGGTCAGTATCCTTTCCGTGAAATTTGGAACATTGCTCCTGAAGGTCATCCTGCATACAACTCGGTGGTATATTATACCAAACTCCGTTATAACATGATGCCGTATATTTATTCGTTGGCAGGTATGACTCACTTCAATGATTATACCATCATGCGTCCGTTGGTAATGGATTTTACTGCTGATACAAATGTAAACAATATCAGCGACCAGTTTATGTTTGGTCCATCCATTATGGCATGTCCGGTGTATGAATATGGTGCACGTAGTCGTGAAGTTTACCTTCCGAATACTTGTGGCTGGTATGATTTCTATACAGGTAAGTATATGGAAAGCGGTAAGCAAATAGTTGATGCTCCGTATGAGCGTATGCCACTTTATGTTTGTGAAGGCGCTATTATTCCTTATGGCCCAGATATGCAGTATAGCGATGAAAAGCCTGCCGAAAATATCACCCTTTACATCTATCAAGGTAAAGATGGTGAGTTTACACTTTACGAAGACGAAAATGTGAACTATAACTATGAAAAGGGTGCATATGCCATGATTCCGTTTACTTATAACGATAACGAAGGTACATTGACCATTGGTGACCGTTTGGGTGAGTTCCCCGGCATGTTGAAGGAACGCACATTCAATGTAGTGGTGGTAAGTAAGGATAAACCACAAGCATTCAACTTGAAAGCTAAAGGTCAAGTGGTGAAGTATGATGGCACTAAGCAAGTGGTAAAATTATAAAAAGTATATTTTACTCCTCCCTCTATAAGCAGAGGGAGGAGTTTTTATCATAATATTATGAAAAAGAGTCTGTTATTTATTATCTTAAGCTGTTTGGCTGTTTTTTTTAACTCCTGTAATCGTCAGGAAATAAACACTCGTCAACGTACTTCTTTCAATAACAATTGGAAATTTTCATTGGGTGATGTGGAAGGTGCTTCTGTGTTCACGTTCGATGATAATGATTGGAGACAATTGAATCTTCCTCACGATTGGGCTATAGAAGGTGAGTTTTCTAAGGATAATCCTTCGGGTACAGGTGGTGGTGCCTTGCCGGGTGGTATTGGCTGGTATCGTAAGACTTTTGTTGCCGATGAAACTTATGTCGGTAAGAAAGTCTTTATTGATTTCGATGGTGTCTATATGAATTCCGAAGTTTTCATTAATGGAGTTTCATTAGGCAAACGTCCGTATGGATATATTTCTTTCCGTTACGACCTTACCCCTTATTTGAAGATAGGCGAGGAAAATGTAATAGCTGTTAAGGTAGACAATCAGGAACAACCTAATTCACGTTGGTATTCGGGTTGTGGTATTTATCGTAATGTATGGTTGACTGTAACTAATCCGATACACGTTGACTTGTGGGGTACGTATGTCACCACTCCTCAAGTATCCGATAAAGAAGCTACTGTTTCTGTTTGTACTTCTATAAAGAATGAAGGTGCTGTCGATGCAGAAGTTAAAGTGGTATCCTCTTTGCTGGATGCCGAAGGTAATCTGGTAGGGGAAACAACTTCTGTATTACCAATTTCTAAAGATAGTGTGGGTACTTACCAACAAACGATGAAAGTGGATTCACCTATTTTATGGTCGGTTAACAATCCTTATTTATATACGTTGGAAACCGAAGTATGGGCCGATGGCAAATTGGTAGATACCTATGAAACCACTACAGGCATCCGTTCTTTCGAATTCAGCGCTGAAAAAGGATTTGTCCTTAATGGTGAACAGGTAAAGATAAAAGGTGTATGTATGCATCATGACTTAGGTTGCTTGGGAGCAGCAGTCAACACTCGTGCCATTGAACGCCAATTGGAAATATTACAGGAAATGGGTTGTAACGGTATCCGTTGCTCTCACAATCCACCGGCTCCCGAATTGTTACAACTTTGTGATGAAATGGGATTCATTGTGATGGATGAAACTTTCGATATGTGGCGAAAGAAAAAGACCAGATACGATTATTCCTTGTATTTCAATGAATGGCATGAACGCGATTTGACCGACTTGATGCTTCGCGACCGTAATCATCCTTCTATCTTTATGTGGAGTATTGGTAACGAAGTACTTGAACAATGGAGTGATGCCAATGCCGATACGTTGAGCTTGGAAGAAGCCAATATGATTTTGAATTTCGGACATAGTGCCGAAATGTTGGCTAAAGAAGGCTCAGAAATGTCAGTCAACTCTTTATTGACCAAGAAATTGGCCGATATGACTCGTGCTCTTGACCCTACTCGTCCCGTAACAGCCGGATGTAACGAACCGAATCCATACAATCACTTGTTTGCATCGGGTGCATTGGATATCATAGGTTTCAATTATCACGATGATTGGTTTATGGGAGTACCCAAAAATTTTCCCGGAAAACCTTTTATTGTTACAGAAAGTGTATCCAGCTTGATGACTCGTGGTTATTATAAGATGCCGAGCGATAAGCCGATTTTATGTCCTGAAAGATGGGATAAGCCTTATTATGACCCTTCATTCTCTTGTTCTTCGTATGATCATTGTCGGGCTCCATGGGGAAGTCATCACGAAAATACCTTGCGATTGGTGAGCGAAAACGATTTTATCAGCGGTCAGTACATTTGGACAGGTTTTGATTATATTGGTGAACCTACACCTTACGGTTGGCCGGCTCGTAGTTCTTATTTCGGTATTGTTGATTTGGCAGGTTTCCCGAAAGACATTTATTATATGTACCAATCGCAATGGACGGATAAGGATGTGCTTCATCTCTTCCCGCATTGGAATTGGGAGGAAGGACAAGAAATAGACCTCTGGGCTTATTTTAATCATGCCGACGAGGTGGAATTGTTCGTTAATGGTCGTTCTCAGGGAGTAAGAACCATGCCGGATGACAAATACCATGTCGTTTGGCGGGTGAAGTACGAACCGGGTACCATTAAGGCGGTATCACGTAAAGATGGTAAAGTGGTTATGGAAAAAGAAATCCATACTGCAGGTGAACCTGCTCAGATTCGTTTGTCGGCCGACCGTAGTGAAATACAGGCTGATGGAACCGATCTTAGCTTTATTACGGTAGAAATTGTAGATAAGGATGGTAATCTTTGTCCGAATGCCAATAATTTGGTTAACTTTGATGTCCAAGGAGCCGCTTTTATAGCCGGTGTGGATAATGGTAACCAAACATCCATGGAAAGTTTTAAAGCTCCTCATCGTAAAGCTTTTTATGGTAAATGTTTAGTTGTTCTTCAAAACAATGGAGAAAGAGGAAACATTCAATTGAATGCAGTTTCAGAAGGACTCGAAAAAGCAATGTTAAATATTCAAGCAAATTAACTATGAAGAAGATTCTATTGTCAATGATTGTGGCTTGTATGGCCATACCAACCTTTTCGCAGGTGCCTGTGTATTTGGATGACAGCCAACCGATAGAGGCACGTGTACAAGACGCGTTGAGTCGGATGACTTTAAAGGAAAAAGTAAGACTGAGCTATGCACAGAGTAAATTCAGCAGTCCAGGTGTTCCCCGATTGGGTATTCCCGAATTGTGGATGAGTGATGGCCCTCATGGAGTCCGTATGGAAATCAATTGGAACGATTGGGGACACTCCAACTGGACAAACGATAGTATTACCGCCTTTCCGGCACTTACCGCATTGGCAGCTACATGGAATCCCAACTTGTCGGGAGCATACGGTAAAGCCATTGGCGAGGAAGCCCGTTATCGCGAAAAAGATGTGATGTTAGGTCCCGGTGTGAACATTTATCGTACTCCACTTAACGGACGTAATTTCGAATATATGGGCGAGGACCCTTATTTGGCCAGTATCATGGTGGTTCCTTATATTCAAGAAATGCAGAAAAATGGTGTAGCTGCTTGTGTAAAGCATTATGCACTGAATAATCAGGAAACATGGCGTGGACACATTAATGTACAACTCAGCGAACGTGCTTTGTACGAAATCTATTTGCCGGCTTTCGAAGCAGCTGTAGTCAAGGGTGGCTCTTGGAGTATTATGGGAGCCTACAACCAGATACATGGTCAACATGCTTGTCATCACGACCGGATGTTGAATCAAATTCTGAAGAAGGATTGGAAGTTTGATGGCGTTGTAGTAACCGATTGGGGAGGTGCCCACAATACCGAAGAAGCCGCATTGAATGGATTGGATATTGAAATGGGTTCGTACACCAATGGCTTGACCAGCGAAAGTGACTTCGGTTATGACGATTATTATTTGGGTAAGGCCTATCTTCAGATGATTAAGGATGGCAAGGTGCCGGAATCCATTGTCAATGATAAGGCAGCTCGTATTCTTCGTCTCATCTTCCGTACAGCTATGAACCGTAACAAGCCTTATGGTGCCATTTGTACCGATGAACATTATGCAACCGCCGAAGAAATCGGTAATGAAGCCATTGTTTTGTTGAAGAATGCTCCTGTTACCAAGAAGGCTCCGGCTCTTCTTCCGTTGAAGGCTGATTACAACAACATCCTGGTGGTGGGCGACAATGCAGTACGCAAGCTTAATGAAGGTGGAGGTTCTTCTGAATTGAAAGTCAAGGATATGGTTTCTCCGCTCGACGGACTTCGTGCTTTGTATGGCAATAAAGTGAAATATGCCAAGGGATATGCGGCCGGACGCCCTATGTATGGTCAGGTAGATGCAATTCCGCAACAGGTGGAAGACTCTCTTCGTGCAGAAGCTGTAGCCATGGCTCGCGAAGCCGATGTCGTGATTTTGGTAGGTGGCTTAAATAAGAACCATTTCCAGGATTGTGAAGGTGGCGACCGTCAGCACTATCATCTTCCTTTTGGTCAAGACAAGTTGATTGAAGAATTGCAAGTAGCAAACCCTAATTTGGTATTGGTACTTTTGAGTGGTAATGCGGTAGAAATGCCATGGATAAATAAGGTTCCTGCCATTGTGCAAGGTTGGTATTTAGGTTCTATGGGTGGTAAGTCCATTGCCAATGTGTTAAGTGGTAAGGTAAATCCTAATGGTAAGCTTCCATTCTCATTCCCTGTAAAACTCACGGATAATGGTGCTCATGCCTTTGATTCATTGAGCTATCCGGGCGATGGTATCAAACAAGTATATAAGGAAGATATTTTGGTGGGATACCGTTGGCACGATACCAAGAAAATTCCGGCACTCTTCCCGTTTGGCCATGGATTGAGCTACACTACTTTTGCTTACGGTAAGGCCGTAGCCTCTGCTAAGAAGATGCCTACCGAAGGCTCGTTGGAAATTACCGTCAATGTAAAGAACACCGGTAATGTAGCCGGTAAGGAAGTGGTTCAGCTTTATATTGGTGATGAAAAATGCAGTGTTATCCGTCCTTTGAAAGAATTGAAGCATTTCAAAAAGATATCTTTGAATCCTGGTGAAGAAAAAACTATAACTTTTACTGTTACACCAGACGATTTGAAGTATTACGATGAAACCATGAAAGGGTGGAAAGCCGAAGCTGGTAAGTTTAAGGCGTACATCGGAAGCTCTTCAACTGATATCCGTACCACTGTTCCATTTGTTTGGGAATGAAAAGTTTGTTGACTTGTTGTTGACAAAACTATGTGATGAAATGCTGTAGGTTCATATGCAGGTAAGACTGTGTTTTTTTACGTTTTACCTGCAAGCCTTACAGCTGAACTGTGAATCAATAAGTTAGCTTTAAAAACACCTGCAAGGAGCTTGCAAGGGCTTGCAAGTCCGGATTTACTTGCAAGGATTCCTATTTACATACAACTGAAATTCAATAAATATAGCTGTTAATATCTTAATATACAGGAAACTATTGCTTAATTATAGCGTTTTAGGTTATAAATTAAAGTACATTGAATAATAAAATAAAGCGCTTTAATTTATAAAATAAAACGCTTTATTTTAACAATGCAACAACTTTCAACTATGATTTCAACCTGTTTTATCCATGAATGAAATAGGATTAATAACAGTTTTTAAGTGCATAAATAAGGTATATTTCCTATTATAGAGCGAAAAAAGGTGGTATATACTACTTAAAAGCGTTTTGAAATACCTCAAAATGTAGCTAAAATGTAACTTAAATCATGTTAGTGCGATAGATAAATAGCTAATTCATTATGCTATTGTAACTATATAACTAAAATATGCAAAAATAAACTATATGTAGCAAAGTATGAGGATTGGCTAACAGTTGTTCTCCTTTCTATAACTTTGTGGAGTTACATTATAGGTGTTTTTGAAGCATTTACTGAAATACCGTGGTGAGCTAAAACCTGTTTTTTCGGATATTTCTGTAATGTTCATTTCTGGATTATTGGTTAGGTAATAAACTGCTTTCTTTAATCGAATACTTAGTATTAAATCATTTGGTGTCTTTCCTGTGATACCTTTTAGTTTGACAAATAGTTTTGTTCGGGCAATACACATTTCTTGCGCAAATTGATTTACATTGAAGTGTGGGTCGTCCATGTGTCTGTCAATTACATGAATGACCTTATCCATAAATTCTCTATCAAGAGTATTGGTAGCAAAAATTTGTGGAGAAGTATGTGGTTGTTTGGAAAATTTCTCTTGTAGTACAAGCCGGTTGTTTATCAAATTACGGCAACGGGCAAGTAATAGGTTTATTTCAAATGGTTTGGTTATGTAATCATCTGCACCGTTTTCTATTCCTTCTAATTTATGTTCCAAAGTAGTGAGAGCCGTCAATAATACGATTGGTATATGACATGTATTGATATTATCTTTTACTTTTTTACAAAATTCAATACCCGATATACCAGGCATTGATATGTCGGTTACAATAATGTCGATTTGTTTTTCTTCGAGTATGCTTAAAGCTTCTTCTCCGTTGGATGCTAATGTTACATTATAATAAGGTGTAAAAATGTCTTTTAACATATCTCTAAGCGATGGGTCGTCTTCTGCTATTAGGATGTTGAAAGAGCGTTCTTTTAGATCGCCCATACTGAATTTATAGTCCTCTATTGACAATAACTCTTGTTTGTCTTTATCTTCGAAAGTGATGGTTGCTTCTTTTATTGAAGCTACTTCTTCAGGTTTGAAATGCTTTTTACCTAATGGGAGAGTTACCATAAATGAGGTCCCTTTGTTTATTTCACTTGTTGCGGTTATAGTTCCATGGTGTAGTTCTACTATACCTTTGGTTAAAGCCAATCCAATTCCGATACCTTTTCCTGTTGACTGCAAAGTATGTTCTGTTTGATAGAAGCGGTTAAATATATAATTTATTTCTTCATTAGGGATACCACATCCTGTATCTTTTACTTCTATTATTGCATGATCATATTCTTTTCTTATTGAGATGTCAATATTGTTGTTTTTAGGAGTGTATTGAAAAGCATTGGATAGCAGATTGTTTATTACCTTTTGCATTTGCTTTTCATCGTACCATACCATAATCTCTTCATGTGAAGAATGGAATGTCAGTTTTATATGCTTTTTGATGGCATATTCTTGAAACAATAAATAATTCTCGTGTAGGAAGTGTACTATATTGTTTTCATAGGCTTTAATTTTCATGAGACCTTGTTCCTGTTTCCTAAAATCAAGAAGTTCGGATATGAGGCTTTGTAATTGCAAACTATTTTTGTATGCATTCAGTAACCTGTTATATACAGCTGGAACAAATGACTTGACTTGTAATAATAGCTCTATTTGACTGGTTATCAATGTTAATGGTGTACGGAATTCATGTGATATGTTGGTAAAGAAGCGCAACTTGTGTTGGTTCATTGTTTCAATATCTTTCGCACGTTTCCTCTCATATTCCAAGCTTGCCTGTAAGCGTATTCTATTCTTGTAGATGCTTATGACTATATAAAGGATAAGTACACCAACCAATAAATATATGGTATAAGCAGTATATGTTTGGTACCATGGAGGTAAAATTTTGATATTCAGTTTGCTATATATTTTTTCTTCTTGATTCGATTTTACAATAAGTGTATATTCACCTGGATTTAGATTGGTGTAGGTAATCATTCTTCCATTTCTTAAAGTTGTCCATTCATCCGAGAAATTTTCCAATTTATAAATAAAATCTTCTTGGCTTAATGAATAATAATTAGTTATGGAATAAGTGATGCTAATCATACTTTGGTCATAGTCCAATGTAATTTGATTGGTCTTTGAGAGAGATTCTTTAAGGATACCGGTTTCGTCGTTTGCTTTGATTTCTCTATCGTTTATGAATAGTTTATGTGGGAGAATACGGAAATTGTATAAATGGGAGTTCAAGTCTTCCAAACGGAATGAAATCATGCCATCTAAACCACCTATAAATAGTTCGCCATCTTTTGTTTGATAGATGGATTTTTGATTAATCGCCGATAATGGTAGGTTGGAGTTTGCCTTGTAATTTCTCAATATACCCAAATTGACATCTAAATAACAAAATCCGTTATCGGTCAAAAATATGAATTTATCAGTTGCTATTTCACATATGCCATAAATGCAGTTACTGAGCAATTGGTTGTTTGTTTCGTTGTAATTGGTAAAAGTGTTGTTTGCTGGGTCGTATAAATCAATACCTTTTTCTGCGGTGCCGAACCATATCCGGTGTTTGCTGTCTGCATACAAGCAATTGATTCCGTTACTGCTCAAACTTTCTTTATCCGATGTATGTTTGTACTGTATCAGTTCACCGCTTTTTAAATCGTAGACAAAAGCACCTTCTTTGGCACCGGCTATCCATAACCTGTTGTTATGGTCTATGTGAAGGTCGAGAGCAAGATCTACGTTGGCGTCAGCTTGTATATTTTTAAGCATGGGGGAGAAGGTTTCTTTTTCTATATCAAATTGATAAATACCGTCATGCGTGGCCAATAACAAGTTGTTTTCATATAAAACTATGTCACAAATAATGTCACTGTTGTGTGACATCTTTTCTTCTTTGTTTGTTGAATAATGGGTGAATCTTTGTTTTTTGATGTCGAATTTGTTTAATCCTCCCATGTGAGTGCCAATCCATAAAACATCTCTTTTTGAATCATAGAAAATGGACTTTAAATTGTTGTGGGATATACTGTTTTTCTTTTCTGAATGTTTAAAACGAAGTATGGCTCCATTATTTCGGTTCAGCTTGTATAGTCCGTTACCTTCTGTACATATCCAAAGGTTATGGTTGTTGTCTTCTGTCATGGCTCCGATAACTGATTCATGCAGGCTGTTCTCTTCTTTTAAATGATGTTGTGTGATGTTTTGCGAAGGGTTGAAGTAATTTATACCTCCAAAGTAAGTGCCAAACCATAATGTCCCTTGATGGTCGCATATCATACTCCAAATGGAAGAATGTGTCATTCCATAAGGTAGATTGCCATGTTCTTTATAATTGACGAAATTATCTGTTTGGGGTTGGTATTTACTTAGTCCACGGAAAGTTCCTATCCACATGTTTCCTTGTAAATCTTCACAAAATGTTCGTACAAAATTTGAACATAAAGAAGAATTGTCCTGTGATTGCGAAGTGTAGTTCTTTAATTGGCCGTTTATGTATGTATATAGTCCATTGTCCCAAGTCCCTATCCAATATTGACCTTTTTGATCTTGCATTATTTTGCTGATTCTTCCTTGGGGTATGAGGTGTGTAAATTTGTTGTTTTTATAGGAATAAAGGTATAAACCCTTTTCTTCTGTTCCGATGAAGATTGAATCGTTTGAAACGTATAGACTGGAAATTTTTATGTTGGATGAAGGTAACTGGCATGAAAGAGTTGTTTTTCCTTCTTTCCATTGGTATATTTCGTTATTCTTACTTGTATATAAAATATTATCAGTGAAGTATATGGCTCCGATGTCATCATTGGCCAAATCGGTAAATGTTTCTTGGTGGATATCAAACATGCATATTCCACGAATGGTCAAGAAATAGATGTGCCCGTTTTTGTCGCCTATAATGTCACGAATATGATTGCTTTGTATGCTGTTGGGGTTATTCTCATCATGCCGATATGTGTCAATATCATAACCATTGTATACACTGACTCCATTTCGTGTACCAAACCATAAAAGCCCTCTTTCGTCTTGATAGATTGCCATGACGGAGTAATGTGATAATTCCTCTTTTATGGTCAAATGCTTGAAACTGATATTTTGAGCATTAGTCAAAAGTGTCACAAACAAAAATACAAGTATAGAAAATAATCTGTGTGATGTATGAATCATAAGTTCTATAATAAGTCTTTATATACCATTTCTACACAAAGTTAATAAGTTAATTCATAAGTTTGATATATTGGGCAGACTTTTATTGAGCGTATGCAACAAAAAATTATTTTACCCTAAATTTGTACTATTTTGGCACATCTCCTTTAAACCTTTATCTTAAATTTACCGCCCGTATAATTAAATTATGTATTATTATGAAAAACAAAATCTCATTGGTTAAAATGACGTTGGCTGTTATAGCTTTAAGTTTTTGTAGTTGTAAGAATCAGAGAGTTAATGATATGCCTGATATTATTGCAGATAATGTGGCAAATGCAGTAGCTCAATATACACTACAAACAGACATTATAGAGAAAAGCGGTAAAATCCTAAACCCACGTACAGTTCTTCCCGATAGCACCATTTGGTATGTTCCGATTGATGACTGGTGTAGTGGTTTTTTCCCGGGCAGTATGTGGTATTTATATGAATTGACCGGGGATCAGAAGTGGAAAGGATTAGCCGAAAAATATACAGAAGATTTGGACTCCGTCAAGCATTTGAAGTGGCATCATGACGTAGGTTTCATGATTGGAAGCAGTTATCTAAATGGTTATTTGTTGGCCGATAAGAAAGAATATAAGGATGTGATTGTTACAGCTGCACAGTCATTGGCTACACGTTTTCGTCCCACAGCAAAAGTTATTCAGTCTTGGAATGTGGATAAGGGTTGGCAATCTGAACGTGGTTGGGAATGCCCGGTTATCATCGATAATATGATGAACTTGGAATTGTTGTTCGAAGCAGCTTTGCTTTCAGGCGATTCAACCTTGCATCAAGTGGCAGTAGACCATGCCAACACTACTTTGGCCAATCATTTCCGTGAAGACAACAGCTGTTATCATGTGATTGACTATAGCTTGACCGATGGTTCTGTACGCCATAAGCATACAGCTCAGGGATATGCCCACGAATCATCATGGGCTCGTGGTCAGGCTTGGGCCATTTACGGTTATACTGTTTGTTATCGCTATACTGGCGATAAGCGTTATTTGGACCATGCTGAAAAGGTATATCAGTTTATCTTCAATCACAAGAATCTTCCGGCTGATTTGATTCCATATTGGGATTATGATGCACCCGAAATTCCGAACGAACCTCGTGATGCTTCAGCAGCAGCTGTAACCGCTTGTGCTTTGTACGAAATGAGCACATTGATTCCAGATTCACCTTATAAAGAAACTGCCGACAAGATTGTTGAAAGCTTGAGTTCTCCAGCTTACCGTGCTGAAGTGGGAACTAATGGAAACTTTATCTTGATGCATTCTGTAGGTAGCATTCCTCACGGACATGAAATTGATGTACCTATTAATTATGCAGACTATTATTTCTTGGAAGCATTGATAAAGAAACAGCGTCTTGAAAAGGGTGAACCCATTCGTTGATTGCTGCCTGTTGTTGGTGTCATATCTATTTTGACGCTTGTTTATAAATTTAATAAGGTATATGAATGTAATGAATTCGTTAATTAACATAAAGCGGATTGCTGTACTTACATGGTTGTGTTTGTGCTCTATTTTATGTGTGTCGGCACAAATAACGGTCACAGGAACCGTTATAGACGAAGCAAAGATTCCTGTTCTTGGAGCAAATGTTGTTATCAAGGGGGAAACGACTACGGGAACCATTACAGACTTTGACGGTAATTTTACTATTACCGTCAAAGATCAGTCTGCGGTGTTAGTTGTTTCTTTTATAGGATATGCTACACAAGAAGTGGCAGTTGGTACGAATACCCATTTGGAAATCGTATTGAAGGAAGATGCTGTTGCTTTGCAGGAAGTGGTGGCAATCGGTTATGCAACGGTCAAGAAGAGTGATTTGACGGGATCTGTAGAGAAGGTTGATATGGATCAAATGAATAAGGCTACCGTAACTTCATTCGATCAGGCTTTGGGTGGACGTGTTGCCGGTGTACAAGTGGTTTCTGGAAGTGGACAGCCAGGCGAAGAAGCCAATATTGTTATTCGTGGTAGCAATACCATATCGGATGTATCGGATGGAAATCCGCTTTATGTTATTGATGGATTTGCTACAGAAGATGCCAATGCTGCATCCATCAATCCTAATGATATTGAATCTATTGATATTTTAAAGGATGCTTCGGCAACAGCTATATATGGTGCTCGGGGGGCTAACGGGGTAGTCATTATTACTACAAAAAGAGGGCAAGAAAGCGCTCCACGTATTACTTATGATGGATATATCGCTTATCAAACCCGTCCCAAGTTTTTGGACTTGCTTCAAGGCCGTGAGTTTGTAGAACTTCAATCCGAAATCATGTCAGAATCGGATATGAAGAAAACTTACCTTTGTTTTGATGAAGCCTTGGGACGTCATCAGACATTGGAGGATTACACCAATCGTGCTTCAGCCAATTGGCAGGATAAGGTTTTCCAAACGGCTCCTATGACCAGTCATCACATAGCTTTGTCGGGTGGCTCGGCCAAGACCAAGTATAGTGCCAGTCTGTCTTATCTTAATCAACAAGGTACTATTATAGAGTCTGCTTTCGAAAGTTTGAAGGCTCGCCTTACCTTAGACCAGCAAATTAATGACAAGGTTAAATTTGGTGCCAATCTGAATTTTGCCAATAATGTATCAACAGGTTCTGCACCTTCCGAAGGAGGTGGGCAAAGTACCCAGTATTTCCTTTATCAAGTGTTGGCCTATCGTCCGGTTAAATACAAGTCGACCGACGATTTGGAAGATGTATTGGATGATAATGGTGGAACATACCCTTATAATCCGGTAAAGACTATCGAAAATACGTTTGTAAAGCTTCGCAAACGCCAATTAAGTTTAAACTCTTATTTGAATTGGACTATCATGAAGGACTTGTTGTTTAAGGTTACCTTTTCATACACTTGGCGCGAAGACCGTACACGTAATTTCTATAACTCTGATACTTATTACGGTGACCCCATTTATTCTCCGTCACGAACCAATGGTGCCTTTAATTATAAGGAATGGAACAGTTGGTCAAACGAATATACGTTAACCTATAAAAAGAAAGTAAACTCCTATTATTATAATGGTATGATAGGTGCTTCGTTGTCTAGTCAGCAGATATCCAACTTAGGTGCCAAATCGGTGATGGTCCCTTGGGAAGATATAGGCTTTTGGGGTATTGATGCCGGTACAGCACAGTCTATTACAGCCGATAATGTAAAGAATAACTTAATTTCTTATTTTGCCCGTTTCAATTACGATTGGAAGTCACGTTATTTGTTTACTGCTACCATGCGTGCGGATGGGTCTTCCAAATTTATCAAGCATAAGTGGGGTTATTTCCCATCGGCTTCGTTTGCTTGGCGCATATCCGATGAACCTTTTATGGTAAAGACTGGCAATTGGCTCTCAAATTTAAAGTTGAGAGTAGGTTGGGGTGCTACTGGTAATAATTATACTCAAAACAATTATCCGTCACATATGCTTTATTCTGGCAATCAGAATTATACGTTTGGTAATTCCATGACTCCGGCCATCTATCTGATGCAGATGGCCAATCGTGATTTGAAGTGGGAAACCACTTATCAAACCAATTTTGGTATAGATTTCGGAATCATGAACAACCGTATCAATGGTACCATCGATATCTATAATAAGGATACAAAGGATTTACTCCTTTATGCAGACGTGCCTCCTTCCATAGGATTTGCACAAGTTCAGCAAAATATAGGTAGTATCAATAACAGGGGGCTTGAAATTACTTTGAATGCCACTGTTCTTCCTGGAGGCAATAACCGTATGAAATGGACGAGCAGCTTTAATATCTCTTTTAACAAGAATAAAATTACTGCCTTGTCAGATGGGCAGTTGAGCCGTATGGCTGGTATCCGTTATCCTAATATACCGGACTTGTATATCTGTAAAGTGGGTGAACCGCTTTCCGAAATGTATGGTTATGTGTACGATGGCGTATATCAATACGAGGACTTCAATGAGGTGGCTCCCAATGTATTTGTATTGAAACCGGAAATTCCGAACAACACTAATGAGCGGGCGAATATACAGCCGGGCGACCCCAAGTTGAAGGACTTGAATGGAGACGGTAAGGTTACTGCTGAAGACCAGACGGTTATCGGTCATGGGTTGCCTCTTCATACAGGTGGTTTCACCAATACGTTCGAGTGGAAGAACTTTGATTTGAGTGTATTCTTGCAATGGTCGTATGGTAACGATGTGATAAATTACAATCGGGTGAAATTGGAAAGTTTGAGCGATCGTCATATCAATCAGTTGGCTACGGTTAAGGATCATTGGACACCTCGGATTGACAATGGAGACGGAACCTATACGGAAGGTAACTATACCAACTATTTGTGGGCTGTAAACCGTGGCTTGACCAATATCAATACCAGTCGTTCTATAGAGGATGCTTCGTTCTTACGGTTGAAAAATATCCAGTTGGGTTATAATTTCCCGATAAAGGTATTAAAAGGAACAGGTCTTTCTTCATTGCGTCTGTATTTGAGTGCGCAGAATGTATTTACATGGACCGGATATTCGGGATACGACCCCGAAGTTTCTACCCGTAACTCGGCTATGACACGCGGATTTGACTATTCGGCCTATCCTCGTGCCACATCTTTTACTTTCGGTGTTAAATTGGGTATCTAATAAAGAAAGGATAAATATGAAAAAAATATTCTATATAGGATTGTTGGCTTATCTTTGTTGTTCCTGTAATTTTTTGGAAACGGAAACGTATGACTATATCGGAGTGGAAGACACCTGCCGGGACGAAGAAAGTTGTATGGCTGGTTTGGCCGGGGTATACGATGTCTTAGGAGCCATCGGTTGTTATGGGCAGAATTTGTGGGGCGATTTGGATGCGGGAACAGATATTATGGTCTATAACCGTCATTACGGTAAGGACTATATCCAGTTGTCCAACTACAACTACAATAATACGGACAATTCATTGAAGACTACCTGGACGGCTTTGTATGAGGGAATCAATAGAGCCAATGATTATATAGGTATTATTCAGGAACGTTCGGAAGAAGAATGTGGCGGAAAGAAAGCGATGTTCTTGGGAGAGGCAAAGGCTTTGCGAGCACTCTATTACATGAATTTAGTAGCCTTTTGGGGAGAAGTACCTTTGAGGTTGACACCGACCTATGATTTGAATTCCCAGTTATTGAAGAAATCATCCCAACAGGAAATCTATAAGCAAATTATCAGCGATTTGGAAGCGGCAGAGGAGGGATGTCTTAGTGCACGCGAACTGAATGCTCCGGGGCGTATATCTGTTACAACCGCCCAAGCATTGTTGGCGCGGGCCTATATGTGGCAGTCGGGTTATCCGGTTTATGCCGATACTTGGGACAAGGCTTTGGAATATGCCCGCAAGGTTAAACAAAGCGGACTTCATCGTTTGTATCCACAGGCAGAGGGGGTGAACGGTTATCGTGCACTTTTCATCAATATGTGTAGCAACAAGTACGATCTTACGGCTCGTGAAAGTATGTTCGAAATTGAATTTTATGGAAATGGACAAGACCAGACCAATGAAGCCGGACGTTTGGGACTCTACAATGGTGTTACTCAACAGAAGGCATCCGATGATTATGCCTATGCCTACGGATTGTATGATGGAACCAAGTATCTGTTCCGCCTGTACGAAGAAGAAGATGCCCGCCGTTGGTGGAACATAGCCGATTATAAATACGACTCATCCAGCGGAGAAGTAAAGGAAGTGCCTCGCACGGATGCTGAAAAAAGACAGGAAGACGGTAATTGTGCCAAGTGGCGTGCCAAGTACATTCCCGAGCGCCCGTTGTCCAGAAACAATTCATCCATCAATTTCCCTGTCGTACGCTATTCGGATGTATTGCTTATGATTGCTGAATGTTCCAATGAATTGAATGGCCCCACTCAGGAGGCTATCGAAGTAGTGAATCAGGTGCGTGTGCGTGCCGGTGCATCTACCATTTCTTTGGCAGACTATACGAAAGAAACGTTCCGTCAGTTTGTGCGCGATGAGCGTACCCGTGAACTGTGTTATGAAGTACCCCGTCGAATGGAACTTCGTCGTCATGGAACTGATTATTTCAAGGAACAGATTTTCTTGTTGAAGAGCCAGTTGCTGAACGAACAGGGCAAGCAGATTGGGTATGATTTGGAAAGTGTGAAAGCTGTTCCGGCACTGAATTTTGCCGATAAGCACATCTATTTTCCTATTCCACAATCCGAACTGAATGTTAATACACTTTGTGAACAAACAACTGGATGGTAATTAAAACAGAAGATGTATATGAAAAGTATTCTATATAAGATAATGGTAATGGCATGTTTGTTTGCCTTGTCGGGATGCGACCGGAATGGGGTGGATGATGTAGATTTCAATGTAACCGTTCAGAATTCGTCTTCGCTACGAGTGGGCGAACCCGTTACTTTCCTTTTTGAAGGCAATGCCGAATACATTTCTTTTTTCAGTGGAGAAAACGGCAATTCGTATGCCAACAGGAACCGTAACAGTGTAGAACTGTCTGCATTGCAGATGTCATGCACCATTAAGCAGCAATATACCGATTCGGAGTATCGCCGGAAAGAAATTGTAAGAGCCTATGTCTCCGACGATTTTGGTGGTGACTATACTCTGGAGGGCATACAGAAGGCTACGTGGAGCAAGATATCGGGCATTGAATATAACCAGATAGCCGTACCATTGACCGAAAAATCGACTACGGAAGAGGTGAGTAGCAGTATCAGTTTGATAGATTATAAGGATAAGTCATTCTATGTGGCTTTCCAATACCTTGCACCGAGACGTGAGGATGTGCCGCAGGCAACAGGAGGCGGACGGTATATTGTTGCCCCTCGTGTGGATATTAATCCCCTTTCATTGATGAAGACAACCGTCGAAGGCGAAACCGTTGTGTGGGATAATCCCTCAACTGATTGGGCTTTTCAGGTTGTTCTTGAAAATTCAACAGGTACAAGTAATTATAAGATAGACGATAGCGGTCTGTCCTTCCAACCTTTGCAGGGGAAAGAACATACCGATAAGGATGTGGCTGTATGGATGGTTAGCGGATTAATTCAACCAGACAAGGTAGACCCTGATTGTGGTTTGGCCATAAAGTCGTCGGCTGCCTACCTGCCATCCTATTCACATGTCTATTCAAAGCCGGGTACTTACGAGGTGACATTTGTGGCTACCAATGCCAATTTGTGGAATTCAAATCAGATAACCAAGCAGATAACCATTCAAATCGGTGAGTAGTATGTGGTGGAAATGGATGATAATATGGTGTAGTGCAGGAATGATGTTCTTTTCCTGTCAGTCGGAAACTACCGAAGAAACACCAGAACCTTTGCCGGAAGTAAAACCCGATGAGCCGGAGGTCAAGCCCGAACTTCCTGCCAATACCAGTTTGTTGTGGAAGGATTTTCTGGATAATCGTGGCCAAGGTCATGAAACCGCTTTGGCCGATTTCTCTTATGCCGGCTATGCATTCGGTGAAAAGGAAGTGCCTCACGTGGATTATCCCATATTCAATGTTTGTGATTACGGTGCTGTGCCCGGTGATAACTTGTCCGACCGCAAGGCTTTCGAGGATGCCATTACTGCAGCACAAGCCAATGGAAAAGGAATTGTATATGTACCGTCCGGCAGATTTGATTTGCGCCCTGCCGATGCTCCGAACACGTCCATCGTGATTTCGGGAAACAACATTATTCTTCGTGGGGAAGGAAGTGGTGAAGGAGGTTCGGAACTTTACATGGAATATCCTAACCAACCGGATACGGAAGGTGAATTGTGGAGTTGTCCACCTTTATTTGTTTTCCGCTATGTATTTGTCTCTGGTGAGGAAGCCGACCATAAGTTGGCCGATGTGGTGGCTGATGCACGTCGTGGGACGCATACCATTGAAGTCAGTTCTACCAGTGGCCTTTATATCGGTAAGCGGGTGATGTTGCAAATGAAGAACAACAATCCCGAGTTGGTGAAGCAGGAAGTGGCTCCTTACGAAGTGCTTCCCGAATGGACAGACCTTGTAACCGGCGGTGTGCAGGTTACGGCCTATCATCAGGTGCAACGTATTCAAGGGAACTTGGTGACATTCAAGGAACCGTTGCTTTATCCCATCGAATCCCAATGGCGATGGACGTTGCATGAACATTCGCATAAGGTGGGCTCCGGGGTGGAAGATATCGCATTTGTAGGGAATTTCAAGGAACCGTTTGTGCATCACTTGAATGCTACTCATGACAGTGGTTTCAAGATGCTTACTTTTCTCCGTCAGGTGAACGGATGGGTACGTCGGTGCCGGTTTACGGATGTTAGCGAGGCGGTAAGTGTGCAGCGCAGTGCCAATGTCTCGGTGTATTCTTGTCGGGTAACTGGTAATCAAGGCCATTCGGCCATACGTTCTGAGGCTTCTTCACGCATCTTTATCGGAAATGTAGAAGATGTAGCCGGTCAATACCATTCCATGGGAGTATCTAAAACAGCTATCGGAACAGTGCTTTGGCGAAACAAGACGGCAGCACACACTTGTTTCGAAGCGCATTCTTATCAGCCCAGGGTAACTTTGTTTGATGCTTGTTCGGGTGGTTTTCTGAACGATCATGCCGGTGGCGATCAGGCTTCTGCTCCAAATCATTTGCGTGAATTGGTTTTGTGGAACTATATGAATATAGGTGCAGAAGGTACGTTCAACTGCTGGTCTCGCAACAATCGTTTCCTGTTGCCTGTGGTTGCAGGCTTCCAAGGAGCACCCATAACGTTCGACAATACCCAACTTACTTTGAACGAAGGGCAGGGCGCATCTGTATTTCCCGAATCGTTGTATGAGGCACAATTACAGGAGCGTTTGGGGTATATGCCGGATTGGTTACAGGAATTGAAGTGATATATGTACGATTTTGTCCTCTAAATGTATGAATTTGTCAGTTAGTGGTGATGGGAATACGTATATTTGTGAAGTGTAACATTTACATTGTGTAAAGAAACATGGGTAAAATTAAAATAGTTGTCAATTGGTTGTTGGTCATTTCCTTTTGGGGAATGGTTTCATGCACTGATGACGAGACGGGAACCGAATCACCGGTCCCTGTTCCCGTTGTGCTTAAGGCCAGCATTTATGAATTTCAGGCTACCGAAGGAACCGTCTGGAAATCGGGCGAGTCGTTTGGTGTGTTTATGCTAAAATCCGGTACGGAAGAAGTCGTCGGAAATTATTCTAATCTACTTTATACAACAGACGATTATTCCGCTACCGGTTACCTTATACCGTCGGGCGACCCGATGTATTATCCTGCTGATGGCAGTAAGGTGGATGTAATAGCCTATCATCCCTATCAACCCAATGTAACGATGTCAAGGGCCTCGGGGTATCAAGTTACACTCGATTTGTCCGATTCCAAGAAGGTGAAGGCCGATGATTTTATCTATTCCAAGGAAGGACAAGGATTGGGTCCACAGAATAAAAGCTATGATTTGCAGCTGAAGCCCGTTTTGTCCAAGATTGTGGTGAACCTGATGCCGGGAAACGGAGTGACCGACCAGCAGTTGCAGGATATGGATTTCTCGTTGAAGGGAATGCATACCTTGGGTACATTCGATTTGGTACATGGACAATTCCTGTCCTTGGACAATGTGCAGGAGGTTCCCATGGTGAAGTCCGGTGACAGTTACGGTCGGGAAATTGTGGTTTTCCCGGGTGAGGTGCAGGAAGAAATGAAACTGACTGCCGAGGTGAAGACTGAGACTGGTGAGGTGGTTAAACTTGAAGTGTCTCTGGACGAGGTGGTGGAACATGCCGAAGAAAATACGGAATACGAAATAGGAGTGAAGGTTACTCCCGAAGGACTGGAACCTACATTGGTGGGTACATCGCCCATCTATATCTTGGATTGGCAGGACGACAAGGAGAATGTGGAAGATGATATTGTGGTAGGATTGCCCAATTTGGTGAAGGATGGTAAGTTGAACGAGCTTTCGGCCGACAAGTTTGTCAAAGGTACTTCCGTTCCTGCTGCACCCTATACCTGGTATGGCATGGCCAATCAGGTGGAAGCTACATTCGATGTCTACCGCGAGCCTAAACAAGGCAATTTTCTTTCCATGCGTTTCGAGGGTTCTTTGGCGTGGTACAAGAATTACATTGGCTATACATCGCAAGGAGCTGAAGCAACCGGTTATCAGCTTACATTCAAGGCTCGTAGTGCTGTTACGGGTGCCAAGCTCCAAGTCTATGTACGCATCAACAAGAGTGGCAACCACTTCTTTGTGTTGCAGGATGTCGATTTGGCCAAGCCTTGTGCCGCCTTTGTATGCCCACTGACTTCCGAATGGACTACTTATGTAGTGGATTTCGATTTCACTAAAACCGTGAATACTCTCTATACTCCGCAAGAAGGAGGCGTGGTAGCTACCACTCAGGAAGACCGAAACAATTTCTACATCGCCTTTACGCCCCAGCAAACAGAGGTAGAGTATTGCATAGACGATATAACATTGATTAAACAAGAATAAATTAGTATAAACCATTAAAATTTATGATCATGAAAAAGCAATTTTTATTTGCCGCATTGGCAATCGCTACATTGTTCACTGCTTGTAGCAAAGAAGAAGAATTGAGTAAGAACGAAGGTACTACTCCGGTGAACTTTGTAATTGGTGGTATTGGTGCAAGAACTGCTACAACTTTATCAGAAGAAGTATATTCAACAGTTTTTGAGGCTAATGACCAAATTGGTATATATGCAACTGGTGGTGCTACTATCAAAAACCAACTTTTAACTGTTACTGCTGGTGAAGATGAAACTTTAACATTGACGGGTGATGCTATTGAATACGAACAAGGTTTAGAAACTACATTTAAAGCATATTATCCTTATGTAGAGGGTAATGGGGAAACTGTAACAATGACAGTTGGTGACCAAGCTAATGGTATTGATAATTATGATTTTGTAATAGCAACTCCAGATGCTATTTCTACAGAAACCCAAGTAACACTTAATTTCCAACATAAGTTAGCAATGGTACAAGTACAAGTTGCTGGTAGCATTGGTGAGACTGCTACCAGTGTAACATTGAAGAATGTAAAGCCATCTGTAACTTGGAATGTAGAAGCTAATTCATTTGGTGAAGCTTACGGTGAAGCTATTGATATTACTATGTATCGTATCGATTCAACCAATAATATTTATGTAGCTTTGGTTCCTGTACAAACTATTACTAATAGTGCAGCTATGTTCTCTACTACTATCGGTAATAAGATCTATACTTTTAAACCTAATTCTGAAGTGTCTTTAACAGCTAATCAAGTATCTAAGTTTAAGATTACAATTGCTGAAGAAGTTGAAATGACAACAGTTAGTATTGGAAATTTTAATATTGCAGGTTGGACTTATTCAGAATCCGTGTTTGAAGATTTTGAAGAACCAACTGAAGAAACTGTTCCTGCTATTGAACTGATTTCTACTCAAGATTTTACTAATGCTACATTAGGAACTAATACGTATGGTGGACATACAAATTTACCTGATGCTGGTTGGGCGCAGATTGGTTCAACTTTTAGTGAAGTATCCTTAAATAATGGTACATTAACAATAAAGAATACTGCATCTCCTAGTAATTGGTATCAGGCTGGTGTTGCTTATCGTAGCGAAAATATAACAAAGCAAGCATATTATAAACTTTCTCTAAATTTGGCTTGTGATACATCGGAAAACACCCAAGGACTTGTGTTGAGAGTATATAAATATGATACGGAACAATCAAAATTTATTTCTTTAAATATCGATAAATATCCTATTGCAAGAGCAGAAAAATGGGAATATGATATTGATTTGTCTGAAGTTCCTGTAGGTTATCCTATTATAATTGGAATTGGTGTTAAAACTGTATCTGAACTCAATACAACATATTCTATTACAAATATGACAATGGTGGAGATTCAAGAATAATTTCTTATTTCGTTCTTTGAAACTTAAAAAAATAAAAGAAAGTTCAAAAACATCCTTCACATCTGTCACGGTGCTGTAACTTGTTTATAGTCAACGCGTAGTTGTGAAGGATGAACGAAAATCCATCTTTCACATCCTTCACCATGTCTCGTCAATCTTATGGGTAAGAATCCATTCAAATGGCATTCTTTCATAAAACAGCGAGTTACAATGAAGAAAACGGCGTTTTACGATAAAGAAAACAATGTTCTACGGTGAAGAAAACAATGTACTACGGTTGTGAAAAATGTGAAAGCAGGTGAAACTACCTATCCTTCACCGTTTCTCGCTGACAAACAATATGTTAGAATGCGGTGAAAGATGTGAAGGTAATTTTCGAACTTTTTTTGAAATAGAATAAAAATAACTCTTAAACCAATTAAAAAATGAAGAAATATATACTTCCTGTGTTGGCACTTACAGCTCTCTTCTCAGCTTGTAGCAATGAGGAGAACACTGCACCTGCCACCGAAAACCAGAAAGTGAACCTGGTCATTGGTGGGCCGGTGAGCCGTACCACCACTACCGGAAATTCCACTACCTTTGTAGAGGGAGACGAGATAGGAATCACTTCGTCGGGACTGGACATAGACATGAGCAATGCCACCTATACCGTAGGTCCCAATGGGGCATTGACCGGTGGTTCCTTCTATTACAGTGGAACCAATACCGCCACATTCTATGCTCATTATCCCAATACGGCTACTTATAATGATGGTTCAGTTACCCTGAGTGTACCGGCTGCACAAGCAACCGAAGCTGCTTTCAATGCCTGCGACTTTATGACCTCCACTGCTACTGGTGACCCGACTAATGGCGGAACCGTGGTGTTGAAGTTCAAACATCGTTTGGCATTGGTTAAGGTGGTATGGAATGGCTCTACTACCGCTACCAACGTTACGTTGATGGGAGCCAAGCCTACCGTAACCTGGACACATACTACCGATGCATGTGCCACCAGTGGCGATGCCATCGACATTAACATGTGGAAGATTGGCAACGGTCAGGAATACTGGGCCATGATTCCCGAACAAGCCTTGAAAGGTGGTTCTCAATTGCTCACCATTGCCGATGTGGACAAGAGCTATGAATTCGTCCCTGCAGCCGACCTCAGCTTCAGTGCCAACACCATCAAGAAGATTACCTTGAACTTGACTGAAGAAGGTTCGGTGGAAGCAACCATCAGTGATATCAATATTGAAAACTGGGATGAAGATGATAATGATGGTGGTGGATATGTGGAAGAAATTGAAATTCCGGCCGTGGAAATTATTAGCGGAGATCCTACAGCATTGACACCTAATAGCAAGAACAATGCCGTAGAAGGTGCATGGAATGTAGCTGTAGCAGAAGGAAACACCATTGAATTAGATGGTGAAAAAGCATTGCATTTGAATATTGACACCATTGGCGGAGTAGATGGTAAATGGTGGAACAATGCTGTGTATTATCGTCCTTCATCCGAAGTGGCTGCTAAGATTAAGCCTGCCATCTATAAGTTGACTTTCAAGGCTAAAGCAAGTGCTGCACTTAAAGGATTTATGGTACAAGTGATGAAGGGTGACGAAAGTGGCAATATTTACTTCGGTATTATTAATGCAGATCCAGCTGGCAAAGATGATGTGAACTGGAACCGCATGTATTATCCTTCGTTTAAGGCGGACCTCTTTACTGATAATGCTATGGATTACCAGACTATGACCTATTGGGTGAACTTTGGTAAGATAGTAGATACTGCCGGTACAACCGTAACCGATGCCAAGGTTGGTGATTATGAAAAGGTACTGCTTACCCTTTCTGTAAACACCGGAACTTCGGATGCCAATGCCTACGGTGTGGACTTCTGGTTCAAGGACTTTACGTTTATTGAAGTAAAAGAATGATTGAATAAAAATGGGGAGGGAATGGCCCTCCCCGCAAAAAGGGGTACAAAGTGTGTATTATTTAAATTTGGTTAGCGTTATTCTCAGAGTACCCCTTTTTACTTATGAACAAATAAGATTGGAGGATTAAAATATGAAGAAATACCTTGTTGCCATACTATCGGGCTTTTGGATGATGACCGTCGGCGCACAAGAAATCACTTTTACAGAGACCGAGCACGACTTCGGCCTGATTGATGAACTGGAAGGCGATGTACATTATGATTTCCAATTCACCAATACAGGAGACAAACCGCTCGTTATCCGACAAGTGATAACCGGTTGCGGATGTACCTCGGCCAAGTGGAGCGAAAAGCCCTACAAGCCGGGTGCCAAGGGAGTGGTACGCATTACCTATCATCCGGCCGGACGAAAGATGGAGAGCCTCAGTATTCCTACCGAAGTGTTCTTCTCGAACGACAAGCAGGCCGATGCCACGCTCACCATTACCGGAAAGGTGAAGTTGGCCAAGCATCCGTATGTCAACCACTTTGACCCCACCAAGGGTGAAAAGGCTGAATATAAACCGATAGAACCGAAAGACGATTATGAACTGGTGTTGCAACGCGTACGCCAACAACTCTACGAAGCGACTTCCATCGAAAAGTTGGATCAGAATGCCACCAGCCTGATGAAGCTGATGACACCCGATGGCAAGTGGCCGCAGATAGACTATAACTGTTTCTTCCGTACCAACTGGGAACCACAAGACCACCTGAACCGCGTGCGCCGTATGCTTACCGCCTATACTTGTCCCGAATCGACCTTGTATGGAAACCAGGTGCTCTATCGCGCCATCAATCAGGCTTTGCGTACGTGGGATGAGTACAAGCCTACTTCCTTCAACTGGTGGTATAATGATATCTCGGCCCCGAAGATTATGGCTGATATCCTGGCATTGCACGAAGCGGCTTTGGTAAAGGTGTCACCCACCATTATCCAAGGATTGATGGACATGATGGCCAAGAGTGATCCACGGGCATGGACAGGCGCCAACAAGCAGGACATAGCCATGCACCACATGATTCGGGGTTGTGTGCTGAAAAACGATAGCATTGTTGAAGCCAATGTGAGCGAATTCTTCCAACCCGTATGTATTACCGATTTTGAAGGTATCCGCGAAGACTTGTCGTACCAACAGCACAACAACCAATTATATATAGGTGGGTATGGTACCGTATTCGTGAACAACATCTCGCTGATAGCTCCCCTCTTTGTAGGTACCAAGTATGCGTTGAGCGAAGAACAAACCAAGCTTTTCTCGGAATTTGTACGCAGTACTTATCTGAATATTTTCCGTTCGCGCTACATGGACTTCGGTGTTTGTGGACGAAGCGTGAGCCGTAAGAAAACCCTCGACTTGGGCGATTATGCCAACCTCTTCAAGAAAATGAAGCAGCTGGACCCGGCCAATGCAGCCGAATACGATGCCGCAGCTCATCGTTTTGCGAATAAAGATGCTACCTACGGACGAACCAACCGCAACAAACTCTACTGGTTGTCCGACTATATGCTCCATAACCGTAAACGTTACGACTTCTCGGTACGTGCGGTTTCCAATCGTACCTGTCGTTCGGAAAGCGGTAACGGTGAAAACCTTTGGGGTACATACGTGAGCGAAGGAGCTACCAATATCCGTGTAACCGGAGATGAGTATGTAGACATTTTCGCGGTATGGGAATGGGACAAGATACCCGGAACCACTACACCGGCCGTAGAAAAAGAGAACCACAATGAATGGGGTGTGGATGGTGTAGCCGAATTTGTAGGCGGTGTATCGGATGGCATGTATGGGGTGATGGCCTATGCCATGAACGATTACGAAACACAGGCCAACAAGGGATGGTTCATGTTCGACAATGAAATAGTATGTTTAGGAAACGGAATTTCAGGAGGTGGTGGACACGAAGTGAATACTTCGGTGAATCAATGTCACCTGGTGGGCGATGTATATGCATCGGTGAATGGTGAACTGAGTCGTATAGGAGCCAACAACCATGTGGCAACAACCTATCAAGGATGGATTTGGCACAACAAGGTAGGCTATTACTTCCCTGAAAATACTCCCATCCATCTGAAGAACGGTATGCAGAGCGGCAAGTGGTCGAAGATTAACTTCAACCAAAGCGGTGATACAGAAACCTTGCCGGTATTCAATCTGTGGATCGCTCACGGTGTACAACCCCAGCAAGCAAATTATGCCTATATGATATTGCCGGGTGTGGCTTCGCCCGCTTCCCTGAAAGTCTATCCTATCGACAAGGTGAAGATAGAAAGCAATACCGCACAGATACAGGCAGTTACCCATACCCTGTTGGGCATTACGCAAATCATCTTCTTCGAAACCGGTGAACTGAATTGCGGAGATTATGTGGTGAAGGCAACAAAGCCTTGCGTAGTTATGTTGAAACGCAGTGCCGATGGTAACATTGAAACTTTGGTGAGCGACCCTACACAGAAGGAAAAGTTTGAAGTAGGCAAGGAAGTGATTGTAATCAAGAATTGAAATCATAAATCTTAAATCATAAAACCATGAGAGTAATTATTGAACCCGATTATCGGGCATTATCCCAATGGGCTGCCAATTATGTAGCAAATAGGATTAATGCCGCACAACCTACGGCTGAAAAGCCGTTTGTATTGGGGTGCCCTACAGGCTCATCGCCATTGGGCATGTACAAGGCTTTAATTGAACTGAACAAGCAAGGAAAAGTGTCTTTCAAGCATGTAGTAACCTTCAATATGGACGAATATGTGGGATTGCCCGAAGACCACCCCGAAAGTTATCATTCGTTTATGTGGAACAACTTCTTTGGGCACATTGATATCCAGAAAGAAAATGTACACATCTTGAACGGTAACGCCGAAAATCTGGAAGAAGAATGCGCCAACTATGAAAAAGCTATTGAAGAAATGGGAGGCATAGATTTGTTTATGGGAGGCATTGGTCCTGATGGCCACATTGCCTTTAACGAACCTGGCTCTTCACTGAGTAGCCGTACCCGTATTAAGACACTTACTGCTGATACCATCATTGCCAATTCGCGTTTCTTTGACAACGACGTGAACAAGGTGCCCAAGACTGCTTTGACAGTGGGTGTAGGTACTGTACTCTCAGCTAAGGAAGTGCTGATTCTGTGCAACGGACACAACAAGGCACGCGCTTTGCAACAGGCTGTAGAAGGCGGTATTTCGCAAATGTGGACCATCAGTGCCCTGCAAATGCACGAACACGGAATCATCGTTTGTGATGAAGCAGCCACCAGTGAATTGAAAGTGGGAACTTACAAGTATTTCAAAGATATTGAAAAGGACAATTTATAATAGGTACCATGAGAACAAATCTATCTTCACAAATTGCGTTGAACCGTGTTTCAACCAAATATTATAAGCCGGAAAATGCAGTTGAACGTTCGGTATTGACCCGTTTCGAAAAGATTCCGACCGATATCTTCGGTAGCATGGAAGAGGGGGTAGTATGGGTAGCCGATAAGATAACTGCCAAGATTAAGGAAAAGCAACGCGATGGCAAGTTCTGTGTGATTGCTGCCGGTATCGGCACTTCATTACGAGCCTTGTATGCCGAGTTGGTTCGTCGTCACAAGGAAGAAGGACTGAGCTTTAGAAATGTAGTGATTTTCAACCTACACGAATTCTACCCGTTGCGCGAAGATATGTCTAATAGCTGTTTCAAGCAATTAAGTGCCATGTTGCTTGACCAAGTGGATATTGACAAGCAGAACGTGTTTACCATTGACGGTACCATTCCTCAGGAATCCATTATGGAATATTGTTCGTTGTATGAACAGCGCATCGCAACATTCGGTGGCCTGGACATTTTGCTCACAGGTGTCGGTTTCGCAGGTAACATTGCCATGAATGGTGCCGGTTCTCAACTGAATTCGCCCACTCGTCTAATCTTGATAGATACAAATACTCGTGCCGAAGAAGCACATAACTTAGGGGTAGACAATTTGCCTCCTTGTGCCATCACTATGGGTATCTCGACCTTGTTGTCGGCCAAGAATGCCTATCTGTTGGCTTGGGGTGACGACCGTGCAGACATTATCCGCAAGGCAGTGGAAGAAAAAGTGAACGATACAGTTCCTGCTTCTTACTTGCAAATGCATGCCAAGGCAAAGGTCTGTGTGGATTTAGCAGCTGCTTCGCATCTGACTCGTATCCAACGTCCATGGTTGGTAACCAACTGCGAATGGAATGACAAACTCATCCGTTGTGCCATTGTATGGCTTTGCCAACGCTTGCAAAAACCTATCTTGAAACTGACCAATAAAGACTATAACGAAAACGGTTTGAGTGAATTGGTGGCACTCTATGGTTCGGCTTATAATGTAAACATCAAGATATTCAATGACTTGCAACATACTATTACCGGTTGGCCGGGTGGTAAACCAAATGCTGATGATACTTATCGTCCCGAACGTGCATTGCCTTATCCAAAACGTGTTGTAGTTTTCTCTCCACATCCCGACGATGATGTGATCTCTATGGGTGGTACATTGAGAAGACTGGTACAACAAGGTCACGATGTACATGTGGCTTACGAAACATCAGGTAACATTGCCGTAGGCGACGAAGAAGTGGTACGCTTCATGCACTTTATCAACGGATTCAACCAATTGTTCGATGGTGGTAACAATGCCTGTATCAAGGATAAGTATGCCGAAATCAAGCAGTTCTTGAAGGAAAAGAAGGAAGGCGATATGGACAATCGCGATATCCTGACCATCAAAGGATTGATTCGTAGAGGAGAAGCTCGCACAGCTTGTACCTTCAATCAGATTCCGTTGGATCATTGCCATTTCCTGGATTTACCTTTCTACGAAACCGGTAAGATTGAAAAGAATCCAATCAGTGAGCCGGATGTGGAAATCGTACTCGATTTGCTTCGCACCGTGAAACCTCATCAGATTTATGTAGCTGGTGACTTGGCCGACCCGCACGGCACTCACCGTGTATGTACCGATGCCGTATTGGCTGCTATCGATATTGAAAAACAGAACGATGCCGAATGGTTGAAGTATTGTAAGATTTGGATGTATCGTGGTGCATGGGCAGAATGGGAAATCGAAAACATCGAAATGGTAGTTCCGTTCAGTCCGGAAGAACTCCGTGCAAAGCGTAATTCCATTCTCAAGCATCAGTCACAAATGGAAAGTGCACCGTTCTTGGGTAACGACGAACGCCTCTTCTGGCAACGTAGTGAAGACCGTAACCGAGGAACAGCCAACTTGTATAACCAATTAGGTTTGGCCAGTTACGAAGCCATGGAAGCTTTCGTGGAATATAAACCACTATAAAAAGTAAAGAGACTGTGTCTAAAAAATAAGTGGATGTATTGAAACACATCCACTTATTTTATGAATTATTTCACAACGAAGTCCAAACTCTTCAAATCTTTTTCGAGCGATGAACTACCATACATGATTTGGTAGCGTCCGCTACGGGTAGACAACTCGTCAATGGATGGATCATAATATTCAAAAGCTTCGCCATCCAATGTAATAACTGCCTTTCCTTTTTCACCCGGTTTAAGGCTTAATTTGGCAAATCCTTTGAGTGATTTGATAGGTGCTTCCGGATAATCCAAAGCCTTTACGTATACTTGCACGATTTCTTCTCCTGCACGATTGCCCGTATTGGTTACCGGTATAGTAATGGTTACTTTACCATCGGCCTTCATAGACGATTTGGATAGTTTTCCTTTACCATATTCAAAGGTAGTGTACGATAATCCATAACCGAAGGCATAAAGGGAAGTACCTCGGAAATAACGATAGGTACGGTTTTCCATACTATAATCCAAGAAGTCGGGCAAATCATTGTTTGAGGCATAGAATGTTACAGGTAATTTACCCGATGGATTAAAGTCGCCGAACAATACTTCGGCAAGTGCCTTTGCACCTCCTTGTCCCGGATACCAGGCTTGTATCAATGCATCATAACAATTCTCTACACTACCGAATGCAATTGGAGAACCAGAACAGTTTACCATGACTACGGGCTTACCGGTTTCGCGCATGGCTTTCAGCAAGCGACGTTGTACACTGGGTAATTCGATATCAGCCTTGTCGCCACCTTCTCCTTCCATTTGAGCCGATATACCTCCAATAACTATAATTACGTCTGCTTCCTTTACTTCTGCTTGTAAATCGGTATAATCTACCAAATTGCGTTCGCAGATTTCACCTCTTAACATGGCAAAGTTTCCGTTGCCTTTCTTGTATTCTATAATCACTTCGTAAGTTTCACCGGCCTTTACAGGGAAGCTCTTGTATTGCTTGTTACGATTGAAGCCGAAACCACGAGGGCCTCTACCGGTTGCTTCTTCTACAATTTCACCATTTATTTTCAGAAGGTATCCATTGTCTGTAGAAAGAGTATATTTCATATCACCTGTAAAGTTGGCTACATACTTACCGGTCATTCTTACAGACAAGCTATCGGTACTGATGCCTTTGGCAAATCCCCAAGCACCAAATGTAGAGAAATTGATTTCTTTGTAATAGCCGGTTACATTGGGTGTACCTTCCAATTCCTTATTATTATAGAATTCTACAAATAATCCTTTACCATCGTTGAATTCTCCCAAATGGTCTATGGTGTTGTATTCATCGTCCAATTCACAAGCTTTACGATAGATGATGTTGGCTCTGGGTACGGCTTCGCGGATACCTTTCAACAACGAATGCTTATGGTTATCGGTTGGAGTACCTCCATAGTTTCCATTCAACAGTTCCACGTCGTCGGCATTAGGACCTACCACGGCAATGGTCTTCAAACTTTTGGAAAGTGGAAGCACATTGTCATTCTTCAACATGACCAATGATTCACGAGCTGCTTGTATCGCCAAATCATTGAATGCATCGCAACTGATTACTTCTTCAGTCAAATTAGCCCAAGGCGACATTTCTGCAGGGTCGAACATACCTAATTCAAAACGTCCGAGCAAGGTTCTACGAAGATGGTCGTCCAAAACCGATTCTTTTATCATTCCTTTTTCCAAAGCTTCGGTCAACACCATGAATACTTTACCACATTCCAAATCGGTACCATTCAATACGGCATCGACAGAGGCTTCCAATGGAGTGGCATGTGTTTCATGTTGTCCTTTGTTATAGAAATTGTTGATGGCATCGCAATCGGTCAGCACTATACCGTCAAACCCCCATTTGCGTCGCAAGATGTCAACCAACAGACGGTCGCTGGTACAACAAGGAATACCTTCGTAGCGATTGTAGGCACACATTACTTCGCGCACATTTCCTTTCTTCACCAAAGCCTTGAAGGCCGGCAGATAGGTTTCCCACAAATCGCGCATGGATACCGAGGCATCGTAGGTGTGTCTTAAAGGTTCCGGCCCACTATGTACGGCATAGTGCTTGGCGCATGCATGTGTCTTGAAATATTTGTCATCGTTACCTTGCATACCCAATACGGTCTGTACTCCCAATACGGCATTCAAGTAGGGGTCTTCTCCGCAAGTTTCCTGACCGCGTCCCCAACGGGGGTCACGGAAGATGTTTACGTTAGGACACCAGAAGGTCAGTTCCGGATTACCCGGGTAATAGATAACTCCCATGGGTACGTTGAATACATTATGGTCAGAACGGTTCCAATTGGCTCTTGCTTCGTCCGATACGGTCGAGAATACATCGTAAATCAATTGCTCATTGAAAGCAGCTGCCATACCGATAGGTTGCGGATATACGGTATATCCATCTTGACGTACACCATGACAAGCTTCGCTCCACCAATTGTACGAAGGAATGCCGAGACGGTCTACTGAGATGGATTTGTTCATCATCAATCCCACTTTTTCTTCAGGAGTAAGTAGGGAAATCAAATTTTCTACACGTTCTTCGTTGCTTAGGTTGGTGTCTTGATAAGGATATCCGTTGCGGTTGTCTTCTTCGACTACTACAGCTTTGATGGATAACGCTCCAAGGGTATTCCCTTCTGTATCCAATAACTCAATGCTTCGAAAAGCTTTCTCAGAAACTTTGTCTGGTGTAAAGGCCAACATCACCTGACCTGATTCGCCTGGTTTGATAGCCTTGTCAGAATAGTGTGCTTGGACACATTCACAACTGGATATCTGCTTTCCTATCTTAATGTCTTTCTTTGACTGGTTTTTGAAAGTAAACGTATGGCACACTGCTCCCTTTTGAGTGCTTATAGTGCCAAAATCCCATTCATAGGTGTCGAATGCTACATGGCTCTTGTTGTTTTGTGCCGATACGGAAAAGGTGGTACCGAAACCAAACATAGCAATGGCTAATAATGTCTTTATAGGTCTCATATAATCTGTTTTTATTTATTTTTACTTCGGATATGAATATTACAACGCAAGCAATGCTTTCTCAAGAGCTTCGATACGTTGTGGCCAGTTGCTGAAATCATCAGCTTTCAGGCAAATACCTTCACCAGCTTCCTTTGCAACAACAATGCGGCAAGGTTTGCATTGACCTTGTTCAATCAGTCTGTCTGCCATGCTATTGGCATTACCTATTTTCATCCAACTTTCAGCGGTGTCATTCTTACCGATAACCAAAGTGAGGGTTGGAGCATCTTCGGGTGTATCTGGATGAGTATATTCGGCTGTACCTTCTGCATAATGATAGCAAACGGTTCCATGCTTCATTTTGGGTGATGTAAACATATAGTATTTGTTTTGCATACCATAGGCAACGCTACGTTTGAATCCCTTTTCGGGAGCTAAGTACATGTTTTGTGGGTCGCACACTTGAGTACCATCTACATTGAAGTGATAACAGAAAATCTGGTCGGCTACATTGGGCAAAACAATACTCCATACACCGTTGCTATCTTTTTCCATGGTCAAAGGCTTGTCGCTCAGTTCATATTCTAAAGTAACCGTGGAGGCATTGGGCGCTTTCATGCGGAAAGTGACATCAGCTCCGTTGTATTCCGGAGAAATGATAGGCTTGGGGAACAAACGGGCCATTACTCCTGGGGTGAAAGGTTGTTCATCACCTTTCTTGGGCTTGGTAGGAGTGGCTTGATTCATGGCTTCTTCGGATGCTTCGGGATTGAAAAGCAATGGTAAAGTCTTATCGAGGAAATAGCGGGCATTCATCCATGTATGACCGAATTTGTCGTCTGTATATTCCTTGATGCAGGTGATTCCTTTTTGATCGAGGAATTCTGTATAATCGCGGGCAGTTCCATAGAGGAAATCGTCGGTACCTACACCTGTCCACAAAAGGCGAATCTGTTGGTTGGTTTGTTCGGCATTGTCGTATACATCAGGTATTTGAGTAGAGGTAAACGAACTGTATGAACATAGATAAGCAAACTTGTCCAAGTTATGAAGCCCGTTTGACAAGCCTTGGTTACCACCTCTCGAAAATCCACCGATGGCACGACTCTCACGGTCATTTAGGGTACGATATCGACTTTCGATAAAAGGCATCAAATCGTTTACCAAATCGTTGGAAAAAACATCTTGTCCAAAGTTTGTCATTGGCATTCCTTGATTGGGTTGTACAGGCAATAGTTTGTTGGGATTACCATAGGGTAAAACAACAATCATTTCCTTGGCTTTCCCTTTGGCTATCAAGTTGTCTGCTATGTAGTTTATCTTACCTACTTTGTAGTATACTTCTTCGGTATCGGTAGTGCCGCTAATTAGATAGAATACAGGATATTTTTTTTCTACGTCTGTATTATAAGAAGGTGGAAGATATACCACGGCTGTATTTGTACCTCCCAAACTCTCGGAGTAATAGTGAACGTATTCCATACACCCATGTGGTACTTCTTGAGCATCGTGTATCAAAGCTCCTTGAGGCGATGGTATATTCAGCAAACTGTTCTTGAAACCTTCGTTAGGAAAATATTCGTTGCACATGGGGTCCATTATACTTACTCCATCCACTTCGTAGTGATATGGGTAAAGATCAGGTGCGGCCGGTCCTAAAGTGATTGTCCATAGACCTGTAATGCTATCGCGGGTCATCTTGTGTTTCCCGGCAAATTGTACGTCTACAAACACCTCTTCGGCGTGATTGTTTTGGTAGCGGAAAGTTACTGTTCCGTCCTCGTTTACTACAGTTGATTGCATTTCGTTAGTCGGTTGGCTACAAGCAGTCATCAATGCTCCTAAGCATACCGTCCACAAAGTTCTTTTTACTTTTTTCATGTCATTAAGATTATAGATTCTTTTCCATTCATAATTTGCTTCAAAGTTACATTTATTAATTGGTAGCCCACCTATGCCGATGTTACATATTCCTTTGTCTATGCATCAAAATGCACTCTATAGTCCTTTTTGTGCACCGAATTCTGTAAAATACCATTTAAAATGTGGTGAAGAAAAAGAGAATGGTTATCTTTGTAGAAAATAACGGAACAAATGATAGAATGGTTGATAGCTGCCGCTGTAGGTGCGGTATTAGGATATGTCGTTAGTTGGTTGGTAGCAAGAAGTCAGAAGCAGGTTCTTGCCACCCGGATGGAAGTGCTTCAGCAACAATTGGAGCAAGTACAATTGCAATCGGACAAGGTTGTACAGGAAATGAATGCGCGGCAAGAAGAAATCAAAGCTGAAGCTCGTAAACAATTGGAAGTAACGAAGGCCGATGAACAACGGAGAATGACTGAAGCCAAGGCCGAATGGCAAAAACAAACGACTTATGCCCTTGATGCACAGCAAGCTCGTTTTGATGAAACCATTGCTAAAGTTACTGCTCAAATGAAATCGGCTACTGATGATATGCTGAAGCAACGACAAAAAGAGTTTGCAGAATCCAGTCATACTAATTTGGGACAAATCGTAAATCCTCTTCGAGAGACCATCGATAATATGAAGAAGGCTATGAACGAAAGTACCTTGAAGCAAACTTCAATGAGCAGTGAGATGAAGGCGAATATTGAGAACATGATGCGTCAGAGCGAAGCTGCCAAGAAGAGTGCCGATGAATTGGCAAGGGTGTTCAAACATGGAAGCAAGGTACAGGGTGATTGGGGTGAAACCGTACTTGATGAACTCTTGGAATCGCAAGGACTTACTAAAGGTGTACATTATGATATCCAGTCGGTTATCCGCGATGCTGATGGTTATGTGGTAAAATCTAATGAGGGAAGCATCATGCGCCCCGATGTAATATTGCATCTCGACCAACGTCGAGAAGTCATTATTGACTCCAAAGTATCGCTCACTGCTTTTATGGATTATGTCAATGCAGAAGAGGAAGATAAACGCCAACAATACCTTAAGGCGCATATAGATAGCATTCAGAAACATGTGAAAGAACTTTCGGCCAAGGATTATTCTTCTTATGTTCAACCGCCGAAAGTGAAGATGGATTATGTAATCATGTTCGTACCACATACCGGCGCTTTGTGGACCGCTCTTCATTCACAGCCCGACCTTTGGCGGAAGGCCATGGAAAAGAATGTATTCATAGCCGACGAGCAAACCTTGTTTGCCGCTCTCCGTATCATCAACCTTACATGGACACAGATAGCGCAAGCCCAAAATCATGAAAGGGTATATGCCTTGGCCAATGAAATGCTTGATAGGGTAGGACAGTTCATGAAGAAATACCAAGCCATAGGAAAGGCACTTGAAAATGCAACAAAAGCATACGAGGATGGCGAAAAGAAACTTCTCCCTGGCGGACAAAGCATTCTACAAACTTGTGGGAAATTAGAAAAGTTGGGTGCCAAACAGAGTGATAAGAATCCTCTTCCACAACTTACGGATATTGACGAAATACCTTCTCTCTAAATAATAAATGTCCCACTTCTTGAAAAGGAAATGGGACATTTTAGTTCTTTTTCTTATCTATGTTAACATTGCTTGTGAGTCATGATGTCTAGAACCAACTTGTCGGTTTCGTTCATCCCTTGTGAACCGATGAGGGTAAGGTTGCGGATACTTTGGTCAACATCTTCATCAATGATACCTTCTACCGATGTAACACACTTTCCTTCCATGGCTAATATAGCTGAAAGTACTGCAGTTGATACTCCACTGGCTAATTTCAATGCACAACTGGGCTTGGCACCGTCGCAAATCATACCGGTAATGTTGGCAATCATATTCTTGACAGCATAACTTACTTGCTCATAGCCTCCACCCATTAAATAAGTGATACCACAACTTGAGCCTGTAGCCGCTACTACACATCCGCATAGAGCTGATAAGCGACCCAAACTTTGTTTGATGTAGATTACGGTAAGGTGACTTAGAGTAAGGGCGCGAATCAATTCTTCTTCTGTCTTTTTATGGTCTTCCGCATATACTACCACAGGGAGTGTAGCGGTAATGCCTTGATTGCCACTACCTGAATTGCTCATGACGGGAATCATGGCACCTGCCATACGTGCATCGCAGGCAGCCGATGTGTACGAAAGGATATGGGTGAATGTATTGTCGCCCATCATCAAATTGATGTTTTGGCTATTCAGAGTTTTGCCCAACTGATGGCCGTAATTTCCTTTGAAAGAACGTTCGGCTGCTTTCTTATTCAAGTTACGGGTTTCAAGAATGAATTTGATTTCTTCCAATGGAGCAGTCATGGCAAAATCATACACTTTCTTGAGCGTCAACTGAATGTCTTCTGTACTTATATTCGATGAGGCTACCGCTTGTTTGTTCAGCAATATTTCCTCGTCGTTTGCTACATAGACAAAGTGTGTATGACCACCACTGATGATGGCGGTTGCTTTCTTACCTTGTGCTTCGCATATGATTTCAATGTACAACTTTTCTTCTATACCTATTTTTAAGGCGATATCGATGGCTTGTGCATCAATGAGTTTCTTACCTTCTTCTACAGCTTCCGGGGTGCTGTCTTTCAGTACTTCCAACTGATATTCGCTCTTGCCAATCAATGCACCGAGTGCAATGGCAATGGGAAGTCCAATCATACCCGTTCCTGGGATACCTACTCCCATGGCATTTTTTAAGATATTGGCACTTAACAAAGCCTTAATTTTCTCGGGCTTGCAACCCAAGGCTTCGGTTGCTTTGGCTACACAAAGGGCTACAGCGATGGGTTCTGTACAACCAATGGCGGGAACCACTTCGCGATTGATTAAAGCAATGATTTGCTCTCTTTCAGCTTTTGCAATCATGGCGTTATTTTTTATAATTGTTCAAACCGGTTTGAAGGAAATCTACATACTTGTCCACATCCTCATCGTATGAATACGATTTGTTAAGTGGATTACCTTCGTTGTCAATCAATACATAGAAAGGTTGTGCATTGGCTCCGAATTTAGTGCGTTGCAAGTAGCTCCACTTGTCGCCAAGTGTACGGAGAGTGCGTTCCTTACCGTTTTCTGTAACCTTGATATGTTCCGGAAGTGGAGTCTTATTGTCTACATAAAGGGTAATCAATACATAGTCATCTGTCATGATTTGGCTTACCTTTGGATCGGTCCATACGGCTAATTCCATCTTACGGCAATTCACACATCCGTATCCGGTAAAGTCGAGCATAACCGGTTTGCCGGTACGCTTGGCGTATTCCATACCTGCATCGTAATCATCGAACTGAGCATGAACTTCGTTCTTATAGAGGTTGAAGTCCTGAGTATTCATAGGTGGTGCAAAAGCACTTACGGCTTTCAAAGGAGCGCCCCACAAGCCAGGAACCATATATACGGCAAAGGCCAATGAACAAAGTGCCATAAAGAAGCGGGGAACACTTACGGTAGTATCGTCATCGTCGTGTGGGAATTTGATTTTGCCCAACAAATAGAAACCAAGTAATCCGAAGATTACAATCCATAAAGCAAGGAAGGTTTCGCGGTCGAGGATGCGCCATCCGTATGCCAAATCTGCTACTGATAAGAATTTCAGGGCGAAGGCCAATTCCAAGAAACCGAGGGTTACCTTGATTACGTTCATCCAACCACCCGACTTAGGCATCTGTTTTAACCATGATGGGAACATGGCAAACAAAGTGAAGGGAAGAGCCAATGCCAAGGCGAATCCTAACATGCCAATGGCGGGAGCTATGATGTTGCCGGATGTGCCTAATTCTACCAACAACCAGCCTATGATAGGACCGGTACAAGAGAACGATACCAATGACAAGGTAAATGCCATCAAGAAGATGCTGAGCAATCCGCTGGTTTGTTCGGCCTTGCTATCTACGGCATTGCTCCATTTGGATGGGAGAGTAATTTCGAAGGCTCCGAAGAACGAAGCGGCAAATACCACCAGCATCAAGAAGAACAGGATATTGAATATCGCATTGGTAGAAAGGGCATTGAGTGCACTGGCTCCAAAAATAAGGGTAATGGCCAAGCCCAATGTTACATAAATCACTACGATAGAAGCGCCGTATGTCCATGCATCGCGGATACCTTTCTTCTTGTCCTTGCTACGCTTCAGGAAGAAACTCACGGTCATCGGGATAATTGGCCATACACACGGAGTGAACAAGGCTACCAAACCTCCCAAAAATCCTGCACCGAAAATCCAAATCCAAGATTGATTGGATGATTGCGCAGCTTCTTCGCCAAAAGCATTCAGTTGGTCGATAACAGGTTTCCAATAGTCGGATGCTGCTACTTCTGTAGCGGTTTTTTCTTCGTTTACAATAGTCTTTTCTTCAGTTGCAACGGGCTCTTCTTTGGTTGCGGTTGCTGCAGGTATTCCTTTTCCCGAATACTTGAAAGATACTTCGGTAGGAGGCAAGCAGTTTTCATCATTGCATGCACCGTATTCCAAATAACCTTCAATGTAATAGGTCTCACCGGTTATTTTCAATTTCTGTACGAAGGTGGCTTTGTTCTCGAAATAGCGTACCTTCATTTCGAACAACTTGTCGAAGTTTTCTACTTCTTTGCCTTGTGGCATCAGTTTGCCGTCGAGTTCCAATCCTTCCATCTTGTCGGTATTGAAGGTAGCCGAGATAGGGCCTCCTTCTCCCAAGTCGGTAGAATATACATGCCATCCTGCATCAATATTGGCGGTAAACACAATTTGAGCCTCGGTATCCGAAAGTGATTTCCATTCGGATTTGAATTGTACGGGGTCTTGAATCTGTGCTATTGCCGGTATCCAGCTGGTTAGCATCAGTAGTAAACTTAAGAGAAATGTTTTTTTCATATAGTCTTTTTGTTACGATTATCTATTGGTTTAGACGGTTACCTCATCTTATTGGGTGACAAAGTTACAAAAAAATATTTTTTTTCATAGTAAATCCTTGCAGAAATAAAAAAAAACCGTACCTTTGCATCGCTTTTGAAGAAAAGCACTTCTGAAAAGAAGTTTTGGAGAGATGGCAGAGTGGTCGATCGCGGCGGTCTTGAAAACCGTTGTACTGAGAGGTACCGGGGGTTCGAATCCCTCTCTCTCCGCAAGAATAAACAGAAAGTGGGTGTGCCGAAATGCACATCCACTTTTTTTTTTGACACCTCCTTTTTTATTCCTTTTTGCAAGGATGCTTGCGGTAGCATGTAGGTGTGCCAAATCACCGAATCGCTATTAAAATGTTGTGTCATCCTGAACGAAGTGAAGGATCTGTATGCATAAAGTTGCTGTTTCCAGATTCCAAAAACGTCGCTTTATCAATTGTAAAACGACGTTTTCTTATTCGCAAAACGATGGTTTATCCCTTGTTGTTTCGTTCCACTATATTGGTGATGTAAACCGTAAAGATGGGAAACATCATCATACCTACGGCGGCCAGCATCACCGAAAGGATTTTGCCGGTAGGAGTTACGGCTATAATATTCGAGCCTACGGTTGTGGCATCCATAAAGGCCCACCAAAGTGCATCGGAATAATGGTGCACCAGTGGATTCATATTGAACTCTGTGAAGTAGAAAGCCAGGCTACCGAAATAAATGCATGTAAACAATATCACCAAGTAGGCAATGAACAAGCCCGTTATTTTGTTTTTGGTAAACCAACCGGCTATAATGGCTAATGCATATCCACCTCGGATTAAAGGGACGAAACGGAATAAGTAAGACACTTCGGGAGATGATGTCCATCCAAAGAGGGAGAAGATGGCATGGTAGGGGATGGCTACCAACAGAAAGATGAAATGATGGATAAGGAAACGTTTCTTGTCCTTGGCGATAGAAAGCTCTATGAAGAAGATGGCTAAAAAGCTAATGCAAACCCCAAATTGAATTTTCATAAATTCGGATTGCGTGTAGAAAGGAATGTTTTGAAGAGTGTCTACAGAAATGTCGACGACTAATACGACCGAAAGGATAAGAACAATGATATCGAGAAGGCCTATCAATCCTTTTCCTTGTGTACGATGATTGGATGAGTCAGTTTTCATAAGCGTAATCTTTGGTTTGGACTATAGAACAAGTGTGGGGGTGAATTGTTCTGTCTCGATACCGGTTTTCTCTATCACTTCGGGCGTTTGGAGTACTGTTTGGGAATCTCCATCGGCTATGAGTTGTCCTTCGTCAAGTACAAGGACTCTGTTACACACTTCTATAACCATACGGATATCGTGTGTAGCAATCAGACAAGTATGGCTGAATCCTTGGATGAGGCGGATGAGTTGTCTTCGGGCTTTGGCATCGAGGTTGGCGGTGGGTTCATCCATTACCAAGATGTCGGGTCCCATGGAGAGTACGGTGGCTATGGATGCACATCGTTTCTGTCCGCCCGATAGTTGGTGGGCTGCCCGTTCTCTCCATTCAGAAGCACCTACATCCTTCAAGGCCTGTTGTACTCGTTTGTTCACTTCATCGGGTGGCAGGTTCATATTCATGGGACCGAAGGCTACATCCTCTTCAATGGTAGGCATGAAGAGCTGGTCGTCGGGATTTTGAAAGACCAATCCTACCGTCCTGCGTACCAATGGCAAGGTTTGTTTGCTGATGGGTACACCTCCTACATCAATCCTCCCCGATTGAGGCAACAGCAATCCGTTGGTATGTAGCAAGAGGGTGGATTTGCCTGATCCATTGGTCCCTATCAGGGCAGCCTTATCGCCATGATGAAGAGTAAAAGAGATATCTTTAAGGGCACGATAACCGTTAGGGTAAGTGTAGTGCACATGGTCGAACTTCAAGTAATGGTGGCTCATAGTTGGTTCAATATAAAGGGTAGAAAACGTAAACATAGAAAGAAAAAGCTCCAACAGAGCAGATAGCATGTGTCTCTGGCTTCCCAACGAAGGGAATAGGGAAGAGAGAACTGCCCGTTGAACCCTCGTGCAATCATGGCCCGATGGAGGTGTTCCGAACGGTTTAACGTGCGAATCAGCAATTGTCCCACAAAGATACCCCATTGTGAAAGCGGATAAGCACGATGACCGTAGCTTCGGGCTCGTCGGGCGCGGTCCATACTCAAGGCCTCTTGTAACCATACAAACAGATAGCGGTATACAAACCATAGTTGGACAACCAGCATGGTAGGCACTCCCAAGCGTTGCATCCCTTTACAAAGTGTGTGGAAACCGGTGGTACGTATCAAAAGGTAAAGCGCTTGTACGGAGGCTAATCCTCTGATCAGTATGCCGATAAAGCTGTTCCACGAATTAAAAATTCCGATAAGCACCAGAAAAGGAAGTACCGCTAATGAGTATAGAAAGAGCTGACCATAACCCAAATGGGCCTGTTTGCTGGTGATAAACGGAAAAAGAAGAAAGCCCGACAATTGTATCCAATGGTCGGTAGGGACGGAAAGCAGACAAAGCAGGTACATGCATAGAACAAGCAATTTGCACCTTGCATCCAGTCGGTGGATGGTCCCCGGATGGTCGGCCATCTGCTCGATGAGGCTCAATTGATGGATGCTTTGTTCTAATTTGTTCATCTTTATTGGCTTACAGAAGTACGCTCAATGGACCACTCCAATCCGTCGGGTAAGGATGATGCCCAGAAATATCCACAAATTCCCAAGACCAATATAACGGCTACACCTATCCACATTTGTTGGGACGAAAGGCGTACGGGGCTTGTAGCTTGTTGTAACAATTCGGGCTTGTAGCGACGAAGGAAGGAGAACAGGACCGATGTAGCCAATCCTTCCCCCAAACCAATGACGAAATGAATGGGTAACAAAAAGAGCAGGAATCGGCTGATGGGTAAGGCGGTTACTCCCGATGCTTCGGTTTCTATAGCAACGAAAGCAGCTCCCAGTTCCAAGGCTACCGTACATGCGATGATAGAAGCCAAAGTGAACCTACCTCCCGATACGACATTCCCCATCAGTGGGCGGAACACCAAAGGATAAGCGATGAGGCAGGAGCATACCGCCATATTGAAGATGTTGCATCCTAAAGCCAATAAACCGCCATCAGCAAAGAGCAGACACTGAAGGATAAGGACGGAACTCAAGGTGATGAAACCCGCCCATGGCCCCAATAGAGCCGATAGTAGAATCCCCCCTATAAGATGCCCGCTGGAGCCTGTACCCGGGATGGCAAAGTTTATCATTTGTACTACTAAGGTAAAGGCACCCATGACTCCCATCAAGGGGAGAAGGTTTGTTTCGGACTTCACTTTGCGTATGGCTATCCATAGTAAAGTGGTCGAAATCACACCCATTACTCCGGCAACGGGTGGACTGACAAGTGCATCGGACATGTGCATAGTTCTCTTGTTTTTAAGTTATCGGTTATGCCAATGCGAATGATTGGGCTTTTTTTCATCAAAAGCATACATGGGGAGCAGGAACAGCCAGGTGGCTATGCAGAAGGGAGCCGTAAGGGTAGGTATGCCAAATGGGAGCATCAGTATGTCCATACCTGCTTGAACGAATACGGTGACCAATACCCCTAATAGTGCCCATATGGCAGTACGTAGATTGGGCCGATAGAAGGTACACCCCAAGGCTATGGCGGTAAGAACCGGACTGAATCCATAAAGTCCGTTTACTATATCGTTTCCCGCTCCTTGGAAGTACAAGACCGTCAGTAGGGAGACCATAGAGCCTATCGATGCCCACAGAGCTGCCCATTTGTTGCTCAGATACAAGCCGATGAGGAAGAGAATCCCTGTTACCCACGAATTGATGAGGAACACTTGCGAAATACCCTTCAGCCAATAGATGAGGATGGTTCCCAAAGACAATTCCACGTGTGCATCCCAATGCTGGGTAAGCTCGGGAGCAGACAGTGATTCCGGTGGCATACCTTGCAACATGCGAGAGGCCAATAGAAAAATCCAGGTGCAAAATACAAACGGAAAGGTGAATGAGTTGGTCTTCCAAGGCGCCATGACATTGTTGAACCCCGTCCGAACCCAAGTGGTAAGGGCGGCGCAAAGGATGAGGGCAAACCACATTTGAGGGGTGTTTCCCAAAAAAGTAGGGAAAGCACATCCCACCAATATGCCATTGAATCCCCATAGTCCTTCTTTACCATCGTTGTCGGGCTGGTTGAGCAGATACCCCGTAAGGGTAGAGGTGATAAGTCCCACCAAAGCACCTATCATGACACTGGGTCGCCCTTCGGCAATGGCTCCCCAAAGGATTCCCAATAAGAAGAAAAGACCGGTCATCGTGTTTCCTTGAAACATCACTTGGCCGGCACCCTTCAGCATGGTACGGATGAATGCCATGCCTTGGGGTAGTTGGATGTTGTTTGTTTCGATCATCGTTTTGATATTAAAAAGTGAATTTCAATGAAAGTTGCGGGTTGCGGGTTGCGTTTTTGAAGATTACCTCCACGGGAACTCTTCGGGCAAGGGCCTTCCTTTCACTTCCTGACGTACAATGCTACAGAACTCCCTTACCAGTGCCTTTACGGGAGCATTCTCTTTCCCTATCACTTTATACACCAATCCGGCTGAATGAGGAAGATACGTTATGCCTGCAGCCAGACCTTGGCGAGTGTCGATAAAGGCATCGGTTTGGGCATAGATACTATCGGCACAAGCGGGTGGAGTAAGTACCAGTACATTGGCAAAGACATCACATCCGTCCATCATTCCTATTACTTGAGGGGGGATACGATGGGGACGAATAATGAATTTCTCGCGGAAAAGGGGAGTGCCATCGGGACGTTCGCCATGCGAGCAAACCGATAGAATATCGTAGGCAAAGCGCTCTCCTCCCTTGTAGTACCTCCGTCCGCTCTTGAAAATTTCGGCATAAAAGAGGGTGGCCGTAGGGGCTATCACCATCCTGGTATCGCTGATGAAGCGGGTATGCCGACAAGGAATCACCGGTTCGGGCAAATATTCCAGATAGGCATTGTCCTCCAAGGTAAAGGTTTGGACAAGTGCCGAATAATTGTAACGCATCTCTGCCAATTTGGTGGCTGCTCCTGTAGAGATGTGGGCAAAGGCATTCTTACGGATGGTAATGTCTTGCTGATAACGGTCGCCATCTACATTGGGGCCACCCGACGAGAGGATGTATACACAAGGCATTTCGGGCATCGCCTCGTCGAAGTACAATTCTTGTTGTACGATGAGGGGATGCCTACGGTCCAGTTCCCGAAGGATGCTTTTCCCCCGATTGTCCAATTCAAAGCCCAGATGCAAATATCCGTATTTGCCGGGTGCACCAATGTGCATGGCCCGTGGTTCGTCCAAATAAGGAGCCATTTCTGAAAATAGGTCGAAGTTAATCATAAATCGTTTTATTTCTTGTCGAACAAGGCCAATCGGAAGATCAGTTCCACCAATTCGGTAATCCCTTCGCCTGTCATGCAATTGGTAAAGAGGAAAGGCTTTCCGGGACGCATCCGTTCGGAATCTTCCCGCATTACGTCAAGTGAAGCATGTACATAAGGGGCAAGGTCGGTCTTGTTGATAACCAATATGTCCGATTGCGAGATGCCTGGGCCGTCTTTTCTCGGAATCTTGTCGCCAGCAGCTACATCGATTACGTAGATAAAGAAATCCACCAATGCGGGACTGAAGGTCAGGGTGAGGTTATCGCCTCCCGATTCTATCAGTACAATGTCCGTATCGGGGAATCGGGCTTCCATTTCCTCTACGGCGGCGATGTTCATCGAGGGGTCTTCTCGTACCGCAGTATGCGGACAAGCACCCGTCTCCACGCCAAGGATACGTTCTTCTACCAGGATACCTTTCAGCATTTTGCGTACATGCTTGGCATCTTCGGTAGTAACAATGTCGTTGGTAATGATCAGCACTTTCATCCCCTTGGCCAGCAGGTATGGGGTGATGGCTTCTATCAGAGCGGTTTTCCCCGATCCTACGGGTCCGCCTACACCTATTCTACAAGTATTGCTCATTTTTCTTCTTTATTAATTCATAAACATACGCATGGCTCCTTTTTCGTGAAGTGAGGCCAGAATATCGGCTTGCGGATTGAAGTTATTCATGTCCTCCAGAGCCATATACCTTATCTCAGGAAGCCATTGTAACGATTCGTCACTAAGTTGGTACAGAATCCGTTGTGTATCGTAATGCGATACCTTGAGGCATCGCAAGGCAGCATTCAGTACCATACTGATTACTCCATATTGGTGGGCCGTATATAGAATGTCTTCGTTCAGCCCCAAGGATGCAAAGAGGATACCTTGTGCCACGGGATAATTTCCGGGAGTGATATCCTCCTTGACATCGGCCAACCAGCGCTCCATGGTATCGCAGGCAAAGAGATGCACTCCCAACTCGGCCAACTTTCTTCCCATGCGTTGTTGCATGGTGCGGGCCTCATTGTTCAGTTTCAGCTGATGCAAGGAACGGTCGGCTTGGAGGATGCCTTCATACTCCTTCCGTTGGGCCGAACGGAGGCTATGTAGGGCAGCTACACCATCGGTAAAAGCTGCTTGCAAAGCGATGGTTCGGGTGTATGCCTGTAGCGTCCTGGCATCGTATACCACTCCCGTATGGACGGCACTCTCCAATCCGTTCGAGAAGGAGAATGCGCCCACCGGAAAGGCTGAATCGGCCAGTTGTAACATCCTCATCAGAGGGCTTAGGTTTGTTTTCATTCTCAAAAGTGCATTAATGGTGATGTGAGTGGCTTTCTTGTCCTGCTCCACCAAACAAGCGTCTTATTTCATGAGGAGCCAAGTATGGAATCACCTCGGCACCCGGATGGAAATGGTAGGAAATACCTTCTATATGGTGGGTGTCCATCACACTTTGCATCACTTTCTTGTCCACCGTAAGTGGCACGTAAACTTTGGTACCTTTGACCACGGCCGGCCAATGCTGGTTGCCTATGGCATGTCCCAATTCTATACTGATGCGTGTAATGTCTCTCCAGTCTTTCGAAGCCAGTCCCGACAAGTCGATAACGAGCACCGGATTCAGTTCAATGCGGATAATGATTGCCTTCTTCGTTTCGGGATGATAGTGTATGATGTCACCATCGTTCACTTTTTCGTTACGCTTTAGGGCAATGGCGTATTCCTCACCGTTAGCATCGGTGGCTACAAACCGGCTCTTTTGTGCGGTCCATTGGTCGAGGACCAGTTCAATCCTTTCCAGTCCTTTCAATCTCTCTTCCCATTCAGGGTGGTGGATATTTCCTATGATTTCTTTATAAATTCCCATGGTTGTGTAGTTTGTTTTATTATTACATTCTTCCTTCGGGTTATCCTTTTCCCTTTTGTCATCCTGAACGTAGTGAAGGATCTGTTTACATTTACTTTATGTCTTCAGATCCTTCGTCACTTCGTTCCTCAGGATGACAAGGTGTGGAAGGGATAGGAAGGAAGATTCCTCTCGATGGCAGCAAGAGTGGATTACTAACTGAAGAAATACAATTGTCCGAGGGCGAAATGCTTGGCCGGACTGATGCGTACATTCTCACCGTCCACCATCACTTCGAAGGTTTCGGGGTTCACTTCAATCTTCGGACAGAAGCTGTTCAGTACCATATCCGCTTTGGTCAGTTGGCGGGTGCGTCGCACCGGATACACCATACGTTGCAAGCCTAAGCGTTGCTTGATGCCCAATTCGTGGGCTGCCTGCGATACAAAGGTGATGTTGGTTTGCGGCATGGCATTGCCAAATCCACCGAACATCGGACGGTAATAATCGGGTTGTGGTGTAGGAAGCGAAGCGTTCGGGTCGCCCATATTCGCCCAGTTGATGAGGCCACCCTTGATTACCAACTTCGGTTTGGCACCAAAGAAGGCGGGTTCCCACAATACCAGGTCGGCTATCTTTCCCTTTTCCACCGAGCCGATTACATCCGATACCCCGAAGGCAATGGCCGGATTGATGGTAATTTTGGCGATGTAGCGAAGCACGCGGAAGTTATCGTTGTTGGGAGAGTCTTCGGGCAGTTTGCCACGAACATCCTTCATGTACGAGGCCATCTGGAAGGTACGCATGAACGATTCTCCCACGCGTCCCATGGCTTGCGAGTCGCTGGTCACCATCGAGAGCACACCCATATCGTGCAACACGTTTTCGGCGGCTTGTGTTTCGGGACGGACGCGACTTTCGGCAAAGGCTACATCGCTGGGTATCTGTGGATTGAGGTTGTGACAAACCATAATCATATCAAACAGTTCGGCTTGCGAGTTGATGCCAAAGGGTAGGGTAGGATTGGTGGACGAGGGCAATACATTGGCCATGCTTGCCACCTTCAGCAAGTCGGGTGCATGTCCACCACCGGCACCTTCCGTATGATAGGTGTGGATGGTGCGTCCGTCTATGGCGGCAATGGTATCTTCCACATATCCGCTTTCGTTCAGCGTATCGGTATGGATGGCTACTTGTACATCGTACTTGTCGGCTGCTGTCATCGAGGCACGGATGGCTCCCGGTGTGCTTCCCCAGTCTTCGTGAATCTTGATTCCGCAGGCGCCGGCTATGATTTGTTCGTCAATCGATTCGGCTACCGAGCAATTCCCCTTGCCCAACAAGCCGATGTTCACGGGCAATCCTTCTGCCGACTGGAACATCTGTTCCAAGCTCCATCTGCCACTGGTGATGGTGGTTCCGTTGGCTCCGTCGGTAGGTCCTATACCTCCGCCTATCAGGGTGGTGATACCATTGCTCAAGCAGGCATACGCCTGTTGGGGGGCAATGAAGTGCACATGTCCGTCTATCCCCCCTGCGGTAAGGATAAGGTGCTCGCCACTGATGGCATCGGTCGATGCTCCCGTAACAAGTTCCGGACTCACGCCATCCATGGTGTTGGGGTTTCCAGCCTTGCCTATGCCGGCTATCTTTCCGTCCTTGATGCCTACATCCGCCTTTATCACGCCCAGTTTGGCGTCGATGATGGTCACGTTGGTAATGACCAAATCGAGCGAGCCTTGTTCGGAGGTGATGGTGTTTGCCAGTCCCATGCCGTCGCGTATGGTCTTTCCGCCTCCGTATACCGCTTCGTCGCCATACACGCGGAGGTCTTTTTCTATTTCTATATACAGGTTTGTATCGCCCAATCTGATTTTGTCGCCTACGGTTGGGCCGAACAAGTTATTGTTTTCTTGTCTGGATATGGTTGCCATAATTTTTTCTTTTAAAGTTAGTATTTCCCTTCTTCCAATTCTTTTTGCGGCATGCTTCTGAATCCGCGTTTCTCCATGCGGGTGATGGCTTTGCTTCGGATGGGGTAGTAGGTGGGATAATCCTCTTCGCCGACATATCCCATCACCAGGTTGTTGAAGCCTATGATGCGTCGTTTTCCGCCAAAGGCTACCAGTTCCACTTCGCGTTCTTCGCCCGGTTCAAAGCGGATGGCCGTGGTGGCAGGTATGTTGAGGTGCATGCCGAAGGCTTGTGGACGGTCGAACTCCATGTATCGGTTCACTTCAAAGAAGTGGAAGTGCGAGCCTATCTGTATGGGACGGTCGCCCGTATTTCTTACGGTAATCTTTACCGTTTTCCGGTTACAATTGTAGGTTATGGGCGTTTCGGCCAGTATCACGCCACCCACCGGTACGGGTTGGGGGAGTGCGTTTTGTTCATTCTTCATAATGGTTCAGGTTTTAGGGGGGATTATTTGATAGGGTTGTGTATGCTCACTAACCGTGAGCCATCGGTGAATACGGCTTCCACTTGCAGGAGTTTGATCATGTCGGGCACGCCCTCCATCACATCTTCCTTGCGGAGTACATTAGATGCTTGGTTCATGACCTCTTCCAGCGTTTTTCCTTCGCGTGCTCCTTCCAGTGCAGCACTGGTAATGTAGGCCACTGCTTCGGGGTAATTCAGTTTCAGCCCCTTCTTGAGTCTTCTTTCGGCTATGTCGCCTAAGGAAAGCAACATCAGCTTGTCTATTTCTTTCGGTGATAAATGCATAAGTCCAGTTGTTTTAGGTGAATGATTGGTTCTTCAGACCTCTTTGTCTGACGGGATAGTAACACCCTTCTCCCCGAAAGGTTCCGTTTGTTTGGAATCATTAAGGTTGGATTAACAAAAAAAAGGTGCACCCCTTGGTGAAGTGCCCCTTTTCTTGTATATGTGTCAATCACTATTACTCTTCCTATTTGCATATGCTTTTCAGTCGGCAAGAATAATCTCAGGAGCGGGTTTCATTTTCCCCTTACATTTGGGGAATGTCCCTCTTTAGGGTTCCAAGTAAATAGTTCCTCCTCTTCCCCACATTCAGGGCATTGAAGATCATACCCCATTTTGCTTAACTCATTTGCCGAAATTGAGACGATCTCTTTGCATGCATGGCACGAAAAGTTATAATATTTACCCGACATCATGCTGTAATGTCCTCTACTTTCCGTCATCACTTCATAGCCACATGCTTTGCATTTGTAAATTTTTAATTCTGCCATAATAATCCAATAGTATCAATATTAATATGTCTTTTATTCCAATAATAATTTTCTTTCGTAATGTTAGAACTCTCTTTCGTTCCAGAAACCATCATCGCGGTCATCATACCCATCATTGTCTTCATCCTTCCAGTCGAAGCTGGTTTCCCAATGATTGTCAAATGGATCGCTAAACGAGTGCGAATCCCTTTTAGCCTGACTTTCCGAATCCCTCTCAGAGCCTTTCCACAGATAACCTTCCTCGTCATCCCAATCATCCAGTTCCTGGTTTGTGCCAAGAAATCTACCGCCAGTTGCTATATTGGCGATGCTCATAACGATGATAACCACTATGATGAGACCAATAATCATAAGAATAAATATTCCCATAATACCTTCAGTTTAATAATTTATGATTCGTTTTCGTTCAAAGTTTGTTTCTTTTTGCGATACTTATACCTGCGTCTTTCTCTTTCTTCTTCCTCTGCGGCCCACTGCTTTTTTAATTTAGCATCCTCTATGCTACTCCATATTGCAATTGCAATGATAAGCGCCGCCAGGATTCCCACCACTATCCAAAATGCCAATTCCGACATATAGTATAGTATAACGAAAAGAATAATAATGAAAAGAACTGCCCACATCCATGGGTTACTCGCCATAAAAAGCGCTAAAAGGACAAGTAATAAATCCATAATACCTCCAAATTTTAATGATTACGAGGCAAAATTATGCGCAAGGTGTCAAAAATCGTGTTACACCTTTCAATTATTTTCTATTTTTTCGAAAAAATATCTGAGTATCTGAAACCCCCGATGTGTGTGGTCTGCATCTTTTAGCAGCTAGTGGATTAGTAGCTTTCGGTTTTGTTGATGAAGGTGGTTGAATGTTTTCTTCCTAAGAATAGATAACTCGGTGTTTTACCGAATCTTTACCCTTCCTCCGCCACCATAGACAGAATTTCTTCTTCATTCTGTGGGTATGGGTGAGGCTGATAGTTCATCAGCATGATGCGGTTCAGGGTGAGTAGCAATCCTTGCAGATACTCCTCTCGAACCTTGGGCTTCAGCTGGCATTCCCAAATCTGGATGACGTGCCATCCCATGTCTCGCAGCTTGATTCGTCTGTCCAGGTCACGCTCCCTGTTCCGTTCAATCTTCTTTTGCCAGAACTCTGTATTTGACTTTGGCAGAACGAAATACTTGCACCCCTCATGCCCATGCCAGAAGCACCCATTTACAAAGATGCAAGTGCGATATTTTCGCAATACGATGTCCGGTGTGCCCGGCAACCGCTTCACATTGATGCGGAACCTGTACCCATGAGCAAACAAAAACTTCCTGACCAGCACCTCAGGCCTTGTATTCCGGCTCTTGATGCTTGCCATGCACTTGTGGCGCTGTTCGAGAGTTAATTTGTCAGGCATGAAAGATGGTTTTATGACTATGCGAAAATAATATTTTGTCGGTAGATATACAAGGTCATGATAATAAAAAATCGAGCTTCAATCGACAAGGGAATGAAGCTCTAAACCTATTTTATAGTGCAATATGCAGCGACGAGGGCATACATCGGCACTTTATCGGTTGCAAAGATAACAATCTTGTTTGAATTTTGCAACTAGTATCCTTTCTTATTTTTGCACTCTCTGTTCCGTTCAATTTTCTATGCCGGAACTCTGTATTTGTCTTTGGCAGAACGAAATACTTGCATCCCTCATGCTCACGCCATTTTGTTTTTTCAAATCCATCAATTTCATTATTTTACGGTCGAAATCGTCCTCCAGCAAGTCCATTTACGTTTGCGGTATATTTCATACGCAAACGTCTTGATCTACACATAAACGATTATTTGTTTATTAATTTCTGCCCCAATTCCGACAATATGTATTTTCTTTTACTACTTGTGGGGCTCTCTGGTATAGTCATTACTACAGCTCCCATAGCTATCAGTTTATCCAAATATTTTCTTCGCAAATGTTTATAAGAAACATCTTCAATTCCTTTAAGCATATCCTGAGCTGTAACTTCCTCAATTGTACGAAGCAAACAAATAGCTATATTTTCAAGTTCCATCTTGGACATATCTTGGACATATCTTGGATACGACTTGGATGTATTTAATATAACTGGCTGAATATCAATATTTTCAATTTTGTATTAACTTGGACAAAATCTTTCCTACATGGCGTTATTATAAGAAATAAAAGGTTCATCCGACATCCCTCGTGATAGATAACTCGGTGTTATACCGAGTCTTCATTTTATATGTGCTTCATTGTATTTCAGGCCTTGTATTCCTGCTCTTGATGCTTGCCATGCACTTGTTCCTCTACCGCCATCATAGGCAGAAGTGCTTTCACAATCCCCACATCAGCTGCCGCCCAGTCCAAAAGAGGTAATTCCTCTTTGGTAGCCCAACGATATGAAGCATGCTCTTTCAAAGTAAACTCGGTAGACGAAGCCCGGCAGAGAAAAGCAGTGAGGTCTAACGAGAAATCCGGGTATTGGTGATGCACCGTTACTAGTTCCTTTTCTACGAAAACTTCATAATCCATTTCTTCGCGAAGTTCGCGTATCACAGCTTCCTGGGGCGTTTCGTCCGGCTCAATCTTTCCACCAGGGAACTCAAACTTATGGCTGGTATAAGTGTACTTGGTAATCCCTTTTTGCATACAAAGGTATTTACTTTTGTGAAGAACAACGGCTGCAACTACTTGATAATGTTTCATTGTAATATTTCAAATTTTCTCTTAAAATTTCTTCCTTCTATATTATCTTTCTTTTCCCATACATTAAAGGATAAATACTTCATTTTCTCAATAGCTTCCTTTATGCGTTGTTCATCAATTTGAATTTTGGGACAGTTTATTGCATTGGTAGCTCTATGTTTATCTTGTAAATTTAAAGTTTTGTATAACATACATATATGCTCATTGTAATATGTATTATATTTATAGTATTTACACAACGAGCAATGTTTGAAAGTAGGGAATTTTCTATATAAAATAGCACACCCCCAATAATATGAATTAAAGTAGCTTGTGTTCTCTGCTAATAAATAATAATCAAACGTAAATTCAAGGATTGAATTAGGAAGTCTTTTCGTATATGATTTACAATCCATCAATTTCCAAATTGATTCCATTTTATCATTAATAAAAACCTTATTCAGTCTAATTTTAAAATTATCATGTCTATGTGGCTTTACTTCAAAATTGTATGATACAAAATCCTTATCTTCAATCAGTGTATTTGAACTAATTATATCATCAAGATGAGCTTCACTCTGTAAATTGATTTCAATAATACGGATTCCGGTTTTCGTTTTAGCAATCTCGCATTGATGTGTAACAAATATTTCAATTGCTATAGGGGGTCTATCTACTAAATTCGTGTTCGTCAATAATAAATCCCAGATAAAACCGTTTTGTTTCTTTTCACGTTCAATTTTATTATATAGTTTATTTAGAACAAATGAGCGTGATTCAAATTTAAAACAATTATTATTATCATTTATATTACCACTTCTCCAAATACACTCATCATAATTTGAGCATATAGTTTTAGCTTTAAGTTTTAAATCTATTTTATCTCCCGAATTAAACCATTCAACAATTCTTTTTTCAGCCAATGTATGTAAATAATTGTCATAAGAACACTTATCTCCATTCTTTATATGATAATAATGTTTTCTTCTATCTTCACCCTCTCTGACAGACAAACGTTCATCGCAATCTGGATTTAAGCAATAATATACTCTACCCTTTTGAGCATCATTTATATGGACAAGACTTGTCTTGGTTTCATCCCATGCATATGTATACTTTAAAACTACCATTTTTCATTATATTTGACATCTTATAGTTTATCACAATAAGATAACGGACATTTATGTAGAAGAACCTACAATTATGTACGATAACTTTGATTTACGATCCGTTTAAATCTCCTTCAAACCAATTTCTTTAAAATATTCATAAGTAGAATCATAGAAGGCCGAGCAGCGAGTGGGGTCCTCAGGATTGCCTTCGGGTACAACAATAACCATACCTTGACGAGCTCGAGTAAGCAACACGCGGTAAGCATTCTTTTGGAAATTCTTACGTTCTTCTTTATTGATATTTTGCCATTTACTACCTACAAATGAATGATGCGTCCATCCTTGTGGTGTATAACGGAAGTCGCCATCCCATACTACACACGACCAATCTAATTCCAATCCTTGTACATCAAATTCTGTGGCTACATCTTCTAAATAGTACGATGAACGTACATCGGTTTCATCGTCTAAGAACCAGTTTACTACATTCGGTTTGTAGCGCACATCGATGGCTAAGGGCTTTAACCGGTAGGCTTGCGAAGATACAACCATGCCATAGCGTTCTGTACCACGTGATTGAGACTTTAACCATTTCTTTGCTTTGTCTAATGAGCGAGTAAGCACAAGCGGATAATTAGTTAAGGTTCCATAAATTTCTCTGGCTCCTTCAATATCTAAGTCTAAAACTTTGTGTACAAAATTTGAAAGGTTTTCAGCACGGAAAGATCGCATAGATACCGCTAAATGCAAAGAGGTTTCAAACTCTACATGCTCATGCTCACTCAATAAATCAAGCGCTTTACCTGCTGCATATTCTGCATCGTGAAGTCTATCAGAAATATATACATGCCAATCTTTATACTCTCGATTTAATGATTCAATCCATTCACTAATACCCGCTTCGCCAGTATTAATTTCCTGGCCACCACCTACCAAGCAAATTACAACTGCCCAATCGTCGTGTCTATCCAAACATGAAATAAGATACTCGGGCTCAGAACAAGGGAAGTTGGGGTAATTCTTTTTTTGCTTCATAAAGTTTACCAATTGCTCCTTGGTCCATGCACGTTGCGATTCATCGAATATCACCACATGGTCGACTGGTATATAGGATTTCTTCTGGTTTTTTGGATTCAAGAAATAAGCCTCATCTGGCACAATTCTTCCATCAACCACCTTGGTGCCTTCCAAACATGCATCCCGATAATGGTGTATCATTTGTATAAATGTCTTTACTTCGGATGTAGCCTCCTTCTTGGTAATCTTTTCACCCAGTGCTTTGATACGTTGCACCTTATCACGAGCTAAAGCTTCTGTTAGAACTTGAACCAAAGGGAAGTTACCCGACAAGTATACGGCAACTTCGTTTTTAGCAAATTGTTGAGTAGCAATATTAAGTCCTACTAAAGTTTTACCAGCGCCTGGTACACCAGTAACAAAACAGATTGCTTTGAATTTTTCAGCCTTGGCCTTTTCTATTATTTCAGATATGAATCCACAGGTTTTGGTCAAATTTTCAGCGCTTGCATCCGAACGTGAGATATCTTCTACCGAGTGATTGTTATATAAGGCACTGGCTGCTTCAATAATGGTTGGTGTAGGTGCATATCTGCTTATGGCCCACATCTCATCATCACTACTGCTACTGGGTTCGCATACAGCTAAAGCGCCTTGGATAACTTGTTGTAAATTGTCATAGTTAGCAAATAATGGGTAGAATACATGATCGTCGTATGGTACATAACAATTTTGAGATACAGGTGCATCTGTAGCTACAAGAATAGGAACAATATACTTGTTGTGACTTTCTTCGTGGAAGTTCTTTAAATCGAGTGCATAATCCCAAACTTGAACGGTATCTGCCTTAGTATATTGTTCATTAAAAGCTTTAAATTCTAGTAAGAATAATATTCCATCAATTAATACAACTACATCAATTCGGCGCCCCATTCTTGGAATATTATATTCAAAGTATACATGTCCACGACCTATATATTCAGGTAAAATTTCCTTCAATAATTCAATTTCTGTTTTCCATGCATTGGTTTGTGTCCCTTGCAAAGAAAATGAACTGGTATGCTGAACACTTAAATGACCTATGATTTGTTCTTGAGAATCTAGTAGAAATTGTTCTATACTATTGCCGTAAAAATATCTTTGAATCATAATAATTCTTGTTTAATTATTATTTTATCCGTTTCTGCTAACAAAGATATGTTATTTCATTATTTAATACAAACCTTCTAGTAATTATTAAATAATAACCTCAAGAAAGCGATCCTAAATTAGAATATGCTCAACTATTATTTAGTATGTACTCATAAAGACTGTTATGGACCAATGCACCCACAAAGAAAGTAGGAAATAATGCATAAAAAATACTGTGCCGAAAATCACTTCCCAGCACAGCACGGCAATTATTCAAAAAAATTAAAACAGAATGGGTGACAGAAGTCCCATTTAAATGCAAATGTACGAAAATTGTCTTAATCTCAAAACACACTCTTTTCACAAAAAACACTCAGTACACTCAGTATACTCAGTATTTTTTTTGAGTATTGACTACTCGCTTTGTAATGTAAAAAATATTTTACTATAATATAATATAAATATTATATATTATATTATAGTAAATTTAATGTTAGTTTTAATGTTAGTGGATAGGGGTAGCAAAAATATACTGAGTATACTGAGTATACTGAGTGTACTGAGTGTTTTTGTATTTGTTTGTTGGGTGGTGCATCTTTTAATATTTACAGATAGTTGCACGAGTTGGCGGACGTTGGCGGACATTGGCGGACAATGGGCGCGAAGGATGTTGTATCTTTGCATCGTAATCAAGAAAACAACGCTTTATCGGCCGTAAAACGTCGTTTTCTTATTTGTAAAACGATGTGTTCTAAAAAGGAACGTCCACCGGCTGTCATTTAAAGACCATTCAGCCCGCAGAGGGTCAGTAGTTCTTCGGCTTGATTGATGATGGCCTTAGGGTGGAAAGCTTCGAGCTCGGTGCGCGGACGGAAGCCCCAGGTTACTCCCACAGCATCGACTCCGGCCTGAAGGGCTGTCTGCATGTCCACACCTGAATCGCCTACATAGAGTGCATCGGTGACAGAGAGGCCGGTGGCATGAAGAATATCGTTTACAATGGTGGGGTCGGGCTTGACTGGGATGCCTTCGCGCTGGCCCAGAACCATCTCGAAACGAAGGGTGGGGAAGTAGTGGGAGATGAGCTTCTCGGTGGCCGACTGGTATTTGTTGGATGCCACGGCCAACAGGATGCCATGCGACTGGAGTATGTGAAGCACCTCGGGAATGCCGGGATAAGGCGTGCTGAGGTCAGCATTATGCTCATTATAATAAGGTAAAAAGCGTGAGCGGATGCGGAGAATTTGCTCCTCGGTGCGTTCTCCCTCGGGGAGGGCCCGTTCAAACAGCTTGTTGATGCCGTTGCCCACAAAGAAGCGATAAGCATCGGTGGGGTGAGTGGGGAAGCCGAAGTGCTCCAGTGCCTGGTTGGTGGCGGTGGCGAGGTCGGCTATCGTATTTAGTAAAGTTCCGTCAAGGTCGAATATCACTATTTTCTTCATTTTCTTTTTCTTTAAGACGATGCAAAGATAGTAATTTGTGCTCAAGCTACGCAAAAGAACAAAAGAAATGAAAGGCCTGTGCAGCCAAAGCACGAAAACAATTTAATGTTTTTTTTGATTTTTCACTACAAAACTATCACAAATAATGCGTAAATTTGAACGCAATTTTTGCTTTTGCTAAGATTGTGCTAATAGATTTATAATTTAAGAATTTCGTATGGAGAACTTAGACATTGCATTGATGCTGATGGTGGTAGGTATGACCTCCGTTTTCGTCATTCTCCTCATCGTCATTAACTTGAGCCGCGGACTCATTTGGGTGGTGAATAAGGTAGCCCCTGAAGATGAGCCCAAAAAGAAGGCTGCATCGGCCGTTCCTACTCCCGATGCTGCTACCCTGGATGCCATCAAGGCAGCTGTGGATATTCTTACAGCCGGTAAGGGTCAAGTTGTGAAGGTAGAGAAGTTGTAATCCGAAAAAACGCAAAGATTTTAAAATGGAAAGAGAAGTAAAATTTAGTTTGGTGTTCCGTGACATGTGGCAAAGCGCCGGAAAATATGTGCCACGGGTAGACCAGTTGGTTAAAGTGGCTCCCGCTATCATTGAAATGGGTTGTTTTGCCCGTGTAGAAACCAATGGCGGTGGCTTTGAACAAGTAAATCTGTTGTTTGGCGAAAATCCCAATAAAGCTGTACGCGAGTGGACAAAACCCTTCCACGAAGCAGGTATTCAGACTCACATGCTTGACCGCGCTTTGAACGGCCTCCGCATGAGTCCAGTGCCGGCCGATGTGCGTAAGCTATTCTATAAGGTAAAGAAAGTGCAGGGAACAGACATCACCCGTACCTTCTGCGGACTGAACGATGTGCGTAATATCATCCCTTCTATCGGCTATGCTCACGAAGCTGGCATGATTTCGCAATGTGCCCTCTCCATTACCTACTCACCGGTGCACACCGTGGAATATTACCTCAATATGGCCAAGCAATTGATTGATGCAGGTGCTGATGAAATCTGTATCAAGGACATGGCAGGCATCGGTCGCCCGGTATTCCTCGGAAAGATTGTGGCAGGCATCAAGAAAATCAAGAACATTCCTATCCAATATCACTCTCATGCAGGTCCGGGCTTCAACATGGCTTCTATCCTCGAAGTTTGTAAGGCTGGTTGCGACTATGTGGATGTGGGTATGGAACCTCTCTCATGGGGTACAGGTCATGCCGATGTAATCAGTGTGCAGGCTATGTTGAAGGATGCCGGATTCAAGGTGCCCGAAATCAACATGGAAGCCTACATGAAGGTGCGCTCATTGGTTCAGGAATTTATGGACGATTTCTTGGGACTCTACATCAGCCCGAAGAACCGATTGATGAACTCGTTGCTCATTGCTCCAGGACTCCCCGGCGGTATGATGGGAAGCCTTATGGCCGACTTGGAAACCAACCTCGAATCCATCAATAAGTATAAGGCAAAACGCAACTTGCCGTTCATGACACAAGATGAACTCCTCATCAAGTTGTTCGACGAAGTGGCTTATGTATGGCCTCGCGTAGGTTATCCTCCATTGGTGACTCCGTTCAGCCAGTATGTAAAGAACCTGGCCATGATGAACGTGATGGCACTGGAAAAGGGCAAGCCTCGTTGGGGTATGATAGCCGATGACATTTGGGACATGATTTTGGGTAAGGCCGGACAATTGCCGGGCGAATTGGCTCCGGAAATTATCGACAAGGCCGTGCGCGAAGGTCGCAAGTTCTACGAAGGCAATCCGCAGGACAACTATCCTGACCAATTGGAAAAATACAAGAAGATGATGCTGGAAAAGCAATGGGATAGAGGTGAAGATGATGAAGAACTCTTTGAATATGCCATGCATCCGGCTCAGTATGAAGCCTATAAGAGCGGAAAGGCTAAGGAAGACTTCCTGGCTGATGTGAAGAAGCGCCGCGATGATATAGCCAATGCAGCTGCTCCGGCTGATGCACAGGATAGCAAGCCGAAGGTGCTCACCGTGGATGTGAACGGACAGGCTTACCGTGTAACAGTGGCTTATGGTGCAGTAGACCCAGCTGAACTGGCAGGTTCGGCTCCGGCTCCAAGTGGGGCAGCTGTTGTGCCGGCAGGCGAAGGTCAGGATATTCTCTCGCCATTGGAAGGCAAGTTCTTCTTGGTGAAGAATGCACAGGAAACTCCGAAGAAGGTGGGTGACAAGGTTGCTGCAGGCGATGTGCTGTGCTATGTAGAAGCCATGAAGACCTACAATGCCATCCGTGCCGAATTTGACGGAACCATTACCGCCATCTGTGCCAACTCGGGAGATACTGTATCTGAAGATGATGTATTAATGAAAGTATTGTAATGGAAGATATATTTGTAAAACTGTATGAGATGACGGCGTTCAGCAACATCTTTGCGAATCCGTCGTTCCTCATCATGTATGCCATTGCCTTCGTCCTTCTCTATCTGGGAATCAAGAAGCACTATGAACCCCTCTTGTTGGTGCCCATCGCCTTTGGTGTGCTGTTGGCCAACTTCCCCGGCGGGGAAATGGGTGTGGTGCAGGCCGATTCCAACGGGATGGTGATGGTAAATGGTGTGATGAAGAACATCTGGGAAATGTCATTGCCCGAGATTGCACACGACCTCGGCATCATGAACTTCCTCTATTATATGTTGATTAAGACCGGCTTCCTGCCACCTGTAATCTTTATGGGTGTAGGTGCGCTGACCGACTTTGGCCCGATGCTCCGTAACTTGCGCCTCTCTATCTTTGGTGCAGCTGCACAGATGGGTATTTTCTCGGTGTTGTTGGTGGCTATCCTCATGGGATTCACTCCGCAAGAAGCAGGCTCATTGGGCATCATCGGTGGTGCTGACGGTCCTACAGCCATCTTTACCACCATCAAGTTGGCTCCGCACTTGTTGGGCCCTATCGCCATTGCAGCCTATTCTTACATGGCATTGGTGCCGGTAATCATCCCTTTGGTGGTGAAGTTGCTTTGTACCAAGAAGGAACTGATGATCAACATGAAGGAGCAGGAAAAGCTCTATCCGTCGAAGACTGAAATCAAGAACTTGCGCGTACTGAAGATTATCTTCCCTATCGCCGTGACTACTGTTGTGGCCATCTTTGTGCCGACAGCTGTATCGTTGGTGGGTATGTTGATGTTTGGTAACCTGATCAAGGAAATAGGTAGTGACACCAGTCGCTTGTTTGATGCCGCATCGAACAGCATCATGAATGCAGCCACTATCTTCTTGGGACTCTGCGTGGGTGCAACCATGACAGTAGATGCTTTCTTGAACTGGAATACTATCGGAATTGTGATTGGTGGTTTCTTGGCATTTGCCTTGTCTATCGCCAGCGGTATTTTTATGGTGAAGATTTGCAACCTCTTCAGCAAGAAGAAAATCAATCCGTTGGTGGGTGCCACCGGCTTGAGTGCTGTGCCTATGGCCAGTCGTGTAGCCAATGACATTGCCACCAAGTACGACCCGAAGAACCATGTGTTGAACTATTGCATGTCGAGCAACATCTCGGGTGTAATCGGTTCGGCCGTAGCAGCCGGTGTGCTGATTTCGTTCTTGGGATAAAGACATTATATTTATAAGGCGCGGATTACGCGGATTAACACGGATTTTGTGATGCTATGTACTAAACCGTGTTAATCCGTGTAATCCGTGCCTAATTTTTATATCAGGTGCTAAAAACAGGTAAGATGTAACATCAGCAAAAGAAAAAAGGAACATTTCTACGAAATGTAATACAAGCGAAAGTATTGGTGACAAAAATAACACGAAACAATGTATAGTTTATTTAAATTTGTGACATGAAATAATCTAAACTAAAACGAATATGAAGAAAAGAGTATCTATCCTTTGTTTCTTTGTTGCCGCTATGTTGGCCGGCACTGCCATGGCCCAACCTCCACAAAGATGGAAAGCACAACGACAAGCGGCTATCGCCAAGTATGTACCTTACGAAGAGAAGACCTTCGAGGGTGGTATGAATCCTTATCTGCCTTTGTGGGAACATTTACCCGATGGCGAACCGCGTGTGTTTGAAGATCCTGACAATCCAGGCAAATATCGCATCTATATCATTGGTTCGCACGATGTACGCTTTAACAGTTATTGTGGTCCGGATATCCGCGCATGGTCGGCTCCGGTGGAAGACTTGACCAATTGGCGGGATGAAGGTCCGTTGTTTTTATACCCTATTGACAATCAATGGGATGTGATGTATGCTCCCGACTTGGTGGAAGTGAAACGCAAGGATGGAACCAAGGAATATTATCTCTATCCACACAGCCGAGGATTTGGACGCGAAGCTATGGTGGCCAAGAGCAGTCGTCCGGATGGTCCGTTTGAACCTGTCAATGTGAGCTGGGATGGCCGAGGTGTTGTGAAGGGAAGTGTCATGGGATTTGACCCTTCGGTTTACATTGATTATATCACTGACCCGAACGACCCAGATTACGAAACAGGTTTCCGCGCTTATGGTTTCTGGGGCTTCCAGCACTCCAATGCTGCTGAGCTGGATCCAAACACCATGTATTCTGTTCGTCCAGGCACACAGATTCATAGTCCGTTCATTCCTTCCAGCCTCCGTTATGGTGTGTTGAGAGACCCTGAAGGAACCAAGTATCCGGCTGTGTATGAAGGCGAAGACTTAGGTCGTTTCAATTTCTTCGAAGCTGCTTCTATCCGTAAGGTGGGCAACAAATATGTTTGGGTATATAGTGGTTATTCAGGTCCTGACTATGGTCTGAGCAGCACTAATTCGGCTTTGCGCTATGCCTTTGCCGATTCTCCATTAGGTCCCTGGAAGAGTGGTGGTGTGTTGGTGGACTCCCGTGCACCCATCTTGAACGAGGATGGCTCTCACTTGCAGACTTCCTATTCGGGACACAATACACATGGCAGCATTGAATATATCAATGATCAGTGGTATGTGTTCTATCATCGTGCTCCTCGTGGCTTTGGAAATGCCCGTCAGCCGGTGGTGGCTCCAGTATTCATAGAGTATGACGAAGCCTTGGTGGCCGATGGTGGTGAAGTGCGAATCCGTGCTTACGACCCTTATGCCAAGGGTAATTTGTGGACAGCCAAGGACAAGCAAGGCAATGAATACAAGGGTGCCGAAGTAACCTCGGAAGGTTTCCATATCTTTGGTCTTGATCCTTATAAATATTATTCGGCAGGGATTGCCTGTTACTTGTCGGATATCAGTCTGCAACAAGATTCATGGGATGTTTGGGACAACAACATGCCTGTAGGAACCGTGAAGAACGGACAGATTATCGGTTTCAAATACTTTGGCTTTGGTGGCTTGAAGACAGCCCAGAAGGGTTTGAAACCGTTTGAAGGAACCAAGAAAGGCAATAGGACTACATTGAATCTTTTTCTTACTCCGAAGACCAATCAGGCATTCAAGATTAATGTATGGTTGGATGGACCTTGGCCCAACAAGGTTTGGAAGGGCAAGAAGATTGGTGAAATCAATGTGCCGACCGGTTCTGCTCAAGAATTGACTCGCTTCAAGTTGGATGTAGCTAAGTATGTGGATGGATTGGGCAAGAAGCATGCCATTTATTTGGTTGCCGAAGGTGCAGAAGGAGAAGGCTTGTTTGAACTGATGGGTTTGGGATTCAGTTCCAAAAACAAGGACATTGAAGGCCCTGTAGTGCCTCAAATGCGCTTCAAAGCCAATGAGCAATGGCTTGAAACACCAGTCTATCCGGTTCGTTCTACTAATCAGAATGGCTTGATTGATAATACTTTGTACGAAGTAAAAGTGCCGGTGACTGGTAGTGTATGGCCGGTTGTTGAAGTTACATCAACTCATCCGGAAGTCAAGATTGACATGACGACCCGCGATGGCTCCATTGCCTATGATTGCGATTACAAAGGCATGGTGAAGACTTACAAACTGGTTTTTGAAAAGAAGTAACTAAGAATAATAACTGGTTGACACCCCATTGTGTCATCCAGAGGAATGAAGTGACGAAGGATTTGAATACATAAACATGGATGTATTCAGATCCTTCACTTTGTTCAGGATGACAAATGTATTCTTTGGTTAATAAGGTGAAACATTCCGAGTTCGGAAAGATTCTCTGGCCTTGCGTACATAGAGTCGCTTGACATCCTCGGGCAGTGAAATGCGGTTCATAAAAGCACGAGTCGCATCAGGATACTTGGCAAGGGCTGTGGCCAATAACCAGGCCATCCCCATACGGACATAATAAGGAGAATGGGGAAGATCATACTCGGAAATGACTTCAGAAAGCTGGATGGCTTCCAATTGGTGAAAGACCGTTGGGAGCCATTCTTCGTTCATGAGGTAACACATGCTCATCACAATGGCAAAGCGCACTTCGAACTCCTTCTTACTATGAAAATAGGGGAGCAGGAATATCCATAAATCATGGGCTGGCATCTTTTGTGCCCACTTGGCATTGCAACAAAACGAATCGCACACTGCCCAGTTGTCAAGCACAGGGATATAGGCTTGCAGGAAACTCATTCGTTCTTCAAGGGGGCATTTCAAGGCATTGATGGTGAGTCCCCATACCAAGGTCTCCTCATAAGCCAGCTCGAATCGGTTGGCTTGGTGAACTTTCTCAAACCTTTTCAACAGTAGGCATACATCGGGTTCTTTGGCCAATTCCTTGGCCACTTGTTTCATTTCGGGCAAATGAAGTCCCATGATCCTTCTTTCGGGCAATGCATTGACAATGCGAATATGTCCTTGCCGGTATTTCTCCTCATTCAGAAACCGCTTGCTGATGAGTGGGGTGAGTCTGTTTTCTATCATAATGTAAATTAAGGCACGGATTTTTTCGCTTTGCTCAACAACACGTCACGGATTGACACGGTTTTAATGTATGTTTACATCAACTATTTTCCGTGAAATCCGTGTAATCCGTGCCTATAAAATAAGTGTATGTATATTTGATACACTACTTTAATTTGTAGAATTTATAAATGATGGATTACTTGTCCATGTGGAACCAGTCTACATCAGCCCAACCACCATCGTTGGTGACAATAGCCGGACGAGTGCAGAATACACCCACTTTGGCACCAATCCACTTGCCTTCTCTGAGTTGGAATTCCTTGCCCAACTTCTGGAATTTCTTGCCATTGGTGCTATAGTACATCTGGCATTTCACTACCAAATCGTGACCACCTTCGCTCTTGCCAATCTTTTCGCCAGTAGTAGTTACCTTGGCACGAAGATATACTTCGTTGTTCTTGAGTGTAACCGATTCATTTACAGTTTCAGTATTTCCCTTGTCGGCCTTCAAGCATTCTACTTGAGAAAGAACCAACCCATTTTCTGTATTTTCAATGGCCAGGGCAGCATAGTCCATACCCATTACCACCAAACCGGCACGTTCGCCTTTGTACTTTTCAATGGGCGAGAATTTCAACTTGGTAGTAGCTGTGAAGCTTGGAGCTGGAACTTTCTGCATCAGCAAGTTGGATACATCCCAAAGGCTCTTGTAATCTTCAGGAACCGGATGAGAATAGAGGCGGATGTAACCGTCGGTTGGATTGCAATAATGCCATTTTTCGTTGATGTTTCCATGCCATTGCCATTGCAAGCCAAGGATGTTGGTGTTGAATTCATCGCTTTCCTGTGGAGTGCAGATAGGATATTTGGCACTTGTCTTTGGCTTTTGGTAAGTCAATACAGGTTCGCCACAGCCATCACCATCCTTGTCAATGCCGATAACAGGCCAATCGTTCACCCATTTAACAGGTTGCAAGTGAACCAAACGGCCGGCAGCACCTACATCCTGGAAGTGCATGAACCAGTCTTCACCTTCCGGAGTATCTACCCAACCACCTTGGTGAGGACCATTGACTGGAGTATTTCCTTGTGCCAATACAGTCTTCCATTCATAAGGGCCATATACATTCTTGGAACGGAGCACCACTTGCCAACCAGTAGGAACACCACCAGCTGGATGGAAGATGTAATAGTATCCATTACGCTTGTAGAACTTAGGACCTTCGCATGTCTGATGAGCTTCGTGACCGTCGAAAATAATGCGTGAAGGACCGATAGCCTTGGTTCCTTCGGCATTCATTTCGCATACAGCAATCACACTCTTCAAACCGGCACGGCTGCCCGCATAAGCGTGAGCCAAGTATACTTTGCCATCTTCATCCCAAAGAGGAGTAGTGTCGATGATACCCTTAGCTGCCTTTACCAATACAGGTTCTTCCCAAGTGCCTCTGGGGTCTTTGGTCTTAACCATGTATACACCTTGGTCGGGGTCACCCCAATAGATATAGAACTCACCATTGTGATGGCGGATACAAGGTGCCCAGATATGGTTACCATGTTGTGGGCGAGTATTGCTATGAGGAGCCAATGAAGAAGCCACAGCATGGCCTATGATGGTCCAGTTTACCAAATCCTTGGAGTGAAGGATAGGAAGACCTGGCAAGCAATTGAAGCTGGAAGCAGTCATGTAATAGTCATCGCCCACACGACAAATGTCCGGGTCGGAATAATCGGCATACAATACCGGATTCTTGTAGGTTCCGTTTCCTAAATCGGATACCCAAGTCTTTGATACATTGTTTTGTGCACTTCCTGTCAGAAGGCTTGCGCCCAACAGGCAGAGAGTCATTAATTTCTTCATATGCTTATTCGTTTTATTATTTCTTGATTGTCACTTTACAAGGATGTTCTAACACTTTCTTCCATTCCTTCAGGTAGGCAAACCATTCCTTCATGCCTTTGTAGCCGAAGCTTTCCTTCATAGAAGTGAATGTAGTATAATAGCGGAAACCATAGGTGTTTGGAGCCTGGATAGTATACAGATAGTTTGAAGCATCTTCAGTTTCTTTTACGCGAATGGTTTTAGGAATAAAGGTTCCCATACCAGTGGTTTCTTTCTTATGATAAACTGTGTCATTTACAGGCCAGTCGGTTCCCCAGCTACCCAACAATCCGTCGTGGTCGCTCATGTGGTCGCCTTCCTTCAAAATCTGCACACCGGCAGCAAAGGTTTCTTTGTCCAATGGACGGTCGAACAAGGCGTCAACCTGGATATCACGGTGGCCTCCATAAAGAGTATAGCGGTTGGTCATGTTGAGTTCCTTGCCTTGGTATTCCCAAGCCAATACTTCCACTTCGACAATGGCACGAACAGGACCAGATGCAATGACGCGTTCTGTGCGGTTCAATACTGGCTTGATGTGAGTGGCTTCCTTACCATCCCAACCTTTCAAAGCACCTACACCACCACTGTTGTATACCTTCAAGGCATCATCGCCATAGCCTGCAGCCAATTGTTCCTTGGTAGGATAGAAGCGGGTTTCCTTAATTTCAAGGCGCTTGTGAACCTTGCTATAAGGGTCTACAGTCTGCTTTTCGTTGAAGTAGATGCGATAACCTACCAATTCACTTTCAAAAGCAGGACCGTGGTGATAAACAAAACTATAGACATTTTCGGTTCCTGGAGCCGAGAAACCAGAAATATAGGCCAACTTGTTGTTGTGGCCATAAGCCATCATCTGAGCATAAGTACGAGCCGGATATTGCTTGTCGCTCTTTGCTGATGACAAAACAATGCGCAAGTCTTTGGATGACTTGGCAGGCATATTGACGAGTAATGCCAATTCGTCGGCACGGGCATCGCCGTTCATATCGTCCAATTGGGAAGGAATTTCAGTGGAACCATCCCAAACAGTTGCTGATTTTACTGTAAATCCGAGATCCAAGGTTCTCAGGTCGATGACTACAGGTTCATCGGTCTTGCTTTCTTTCCAGTCATTGCTGACGGTTACTTGGATAGTCTTTTCGCCACTTTGTGCATAAGCGGATGCTCCCATGAGGAGAGCCAGACAAAGGAAGAAGTGTTTTTTCATGATTCAAATGGTTTATTTCATATATAAATAAATTGTCATTCTGAGGAAGGTAGTGACGAAGAATCTGAATACCAAAACGGAAAAGTATGCAGATTCTTCCTCATTACAATCGTCAGAATGACACAAATTTATGAATTATAAATCTAATTCTTGCGCTTCGTTGGCAACATTTTCGTATTTCTTGCCATCGATGGTTACATTGGCAACGTTCTGCATCTTCAAAGTCTTGCCTTCTCCCTTCAGGGAAACCTTCACATTGTTGATGTTCACGCCATCGGCCTGGCTAAGTTCAACACCGCGGTTGGCATTGGTTACAATCATGTTTTCCATGTTGATGTTGCTGATGCGCATTTCGGGAAGACCGTTGAAGTAAACAGCTCTACCGGCACCATTACATACTACATCCTTGATATAGATATCCTTGAAGCAAGGAGTTTCTTCAGTAACAGGAGGAACAATTTCGGCACCCTTGTTGTCATCATAACCAGCTTCACCCGGACCCTTGCCACCATAGAAGAGGTTGAAAATCAAAGCTTCGTTCGGAATGTTGATCATGTTGATGTTGCTGATGTGGATATTTTCAACTACACCACCACGGCCACGAGTACTCTTGAAGCGCAAGCCTACATCAGTTCCCATGAAAGTACAATTGTCTACATAGATGTTCTTCACACCACCCGACATTTCGCTACCTACTACGAAACCGCCATGGCCATGCAATACTATGTTGTTCTTGACAATTACATTCTGGCAAGGTTCTCCGCGTTCGCGTCCATCCTTGTCCTTACCTGACTTGATACAGATACCATCATCACCGGCATCGAATGAGTTGTTGATGATGAGTGCGCGGTTACAAGATTCCAGGTCAAGGGCATCACCATTCTGTGAATACCAAGGGTTGGAAACGGTTACCTTATTAATAGTAATGTCATTACAAGACAATGGATGCAAGCACCAAGCCGGAGAATTCTTGAACGTAACACCTTCCAATAATACCTTATTGCACTTGATGAAGCTCAACAAAACAGGGCGCAACCAGTCGCGGAAGTATTCCCAATCTTCTTGAGTTTCTACACCACGAGGAACGTTGAAGTTACCTTTAGACAAGATAGAACCTTCCAAAGCAGCCTTGCTGGGATACCAGATACGGCCGGCTTCATCTACAACACCACCTGATGCAACCAATTTTTTCCATTGGTTTTCGGTGAGCTTTTCTTTCTTGGTAGGACGCCAAGTATCACCGTTTCCATCGAATGTACCATAACCAGTGATGGCAATGTTTTCTGCACCATTGGCCCACAAAGGAGAAGTACAGCGAGTGGTATTCAAACCTTCGAATGAAGTCTTTATAATAGGATACAATGAGTGGTCTTCGCTAAAAAGTACCAATGAATTTTTGTCCGTGTACAAATTTACATTACTCAAAAGTTGGATAGGACCAGAAATCCACAAGCCGGCAGGAATAATTACCTTACCACCACCTTTTTCATTGACATGCTTGATGGCATCATTGATAGCTTTAGTATTGATAGTCTTGCCATCGGCTACAGCACCAAAATCAACAATGCTCACTGAATAATCAGGGAAAGTGGGTTGTTGAACTTGTTCCATTTGGAATGGCAACGATGAATAAATAGCTGGATCGATTAATTGTTCTGCTCCTGTAGAGGAGGTAGATGAGTTACAGCAACTGCTTAAAGCAAATAAAGACGCAATAAGGAGTGTACTTGTATTCTTTAGATTGGTCATCATAGTATTGAATTTATAATTAATAATCTTTTCTAAGGGGGAAATGATTCAAGAAGTTTTTATTACCCTCCCGTAAAAGACCCTCACGGGCATTTTACGGGGTAAGTAATAATTCATGTTAACCTAATTCTAACCTTAAATAAATATTATGAAAAAACCTCTTAATTCGGTTGCAAAGATATTTGTTATTTTAATAAGTAGTGTGGATAAATTGATAGAATTGGTGGATTTTTTGTTTATTTAAGATGTAGAGAACAACCTATCACATGGAATAATTGTTCAAAATTGCATAGTTTGGGCAAAAGTGTGCAGTTTTTAGCGCTATTTCTTGAAATGTTTTGTATCTTTGCCCCCCGAATTAAATTTTTAAGGTATGAATTACAATTTGTTGAAAGGAAAACGAGGTATTATTTTTGGTGCATTGAACGAACAATCCATTGCTTGGAAAGTTGCGGAAAAGGCAGTTGAAAATGGTGCCGTCATTACATTGTCTAATACTCCGGTTGCCGTTCGAATGGGCGAGGTCTCGGCTTTGGCTACCAAGTTGAATTGCGAAGTGATTCCGGCCGATGCAACCAGTGTGGAAGATTTGGAAAATGTATTCAAACGTTCGATGGAAGTGTTGGGCGGTCAGATTGATTTTGTCTTGCATTCCATTGGTATGTCGCCTAATGTCCGCAAGAAGCGTACATACGATGATTTGGATTATGATATGTTGTCGAAGACACTCGATATTTCGGCTGTATCTTTCCACAAGATGATTCAAGCTGCCAAGAAATTGGATGCCATTGCCGATTATGGAAGTATTTTGGCATTGAGTTATGTCGCAGCCCAACGAACATTCTATGGTTATAATGATATGGCAGATGCTAAGGCTTTGCTTGAATCCATTGCCCGTAGCTTTGGCTATATTTATGGTCGTGAGCATCATGTGCGTGTCAATACCATTTCTCAATCGCCAACCATGACTACTGCAGGGGCGGGCGTAAAGGGAATGGACAAGTTGTTCGACTTTGCCAATCGCATGTCTCCATTGGGCAATGCTTCGGCTGAGGAATGTGCCGACTATTGTATTGTGATGTTCTCTGATTTGACTCGTAAGGTAACTATGCAGAATCTTTTCCACGATGGTGGTTTCTCCAGTGTAGGGATGAGTTTGCGTGCTATGGCTACTTATGAAAAAGGATTGGAAGAATATATGGACGAAAACGGTAAGATTATTTACGGATAAATAATAGAAAACAGTGTGATGGAAGTGGCTTTATATTTGATACCGGTGACACTTGGCGATACAGCTATAGAAAAGGTGTTGCCTGCCTATAATAAGGAAATCATTTTAGGCATCAAGCATTTTATTGTAGAAGATGTGCGGTCGGCCCGCCGATTCTTGAAAAAAGTAGAAAAGAGTATCGATATAGATTCGCTCACTTTTTATCCGCTGAACAAGCATACGTCTCCCGAAGCGATTTCCGGCTATCTGAAACCCTTGATGGCCGGAGAATCGATGGGAGTGATTTCGGAAGCCGGTTGTCCGGCGGTTGCTGATCCGGGTGCGGATGTAGTAGCCATAGCCCAACGGAAGAATTTGAAGGTGGTTCCTTTGGTGGGACCTTCTTCCATTATCATGTCGGTTATGGCATCAGGCTTCAATGGACAAAGCTTTGCTTTCCATGGTTATCTGCCCATTGAACCTACTGAGCGTGCCAAGCGCATAAAGGTATTGGAACAACGGATTTATGCCGAAGACCAGACTCAATTATTTATTGAAACACCTTATCGGAATCAAAAAATGATGGAAGATATTCTCAAGAATTGTCGGCCGCAAACCAAACTATGCATTGCGGCCAACATTACTTGTGAAGGGGAATTTATCAAGACTAAAACTGTTAAGGAATGGCAGGGTAAACTGCCCGACTTATCGAAAATACCTTGTATCTTCTTGATTTATAAATAATCATTCCATAGTTCAGCGGCCATCCCCAGGAGGCCGCTTTCTTTTTGCAGATACTTGCTGAACAACTGGTTGTTGGCAGTAATCTCGTTGGCCGTAACAAATTTCCCTTCTTCAAAAGAAATTTCTTTCTCGTGGTTAAGGGGGAGGATGTACAAGTATACTTCCTCTTGTTGGTTGTGGGGAGAGGTATACTTTACACTGAACCGCGGATGTTCTTCAGTCTGGATTTGAGACTCATACTTACTTGTTAGCAACCGGGCCAACTTATTGGAAGATTTGGCAGGAGCAACAGCAGTGTACTCCTCCAGTGGAAGGTCCATCTGGTTGGATAAATGGCGAGGAGTTACATATATCTTACCATTACAAACCGGTGCTATTCGTATAATAGGCATATTCTTACAAGGGGTTAAAAGCGGGTTTTCCATACTCTCTATCTCTTACATTTATATAACTATATAATGTGAACAATAGAGAGTGGAAAAGGTTCAATTAAACATTAATTATTTCAAATGTTCAATAAAGAAATTGCTTACCCTTGTCAATAAATGCTTGGTGGTATTACCACCACGAATGCCATGATTACGATTGGTATAGATGTGCATATCGAATTGCTTGTCGGCTTGTACCAAGGCTTCGCTATATTCAGATGCATTGCGCAGATGTACATTGTCATCGGCTGTACCATGTATAAGCAGCAATTCACCATTCAACTTGTCGGCTCGGAGGATAGCCGAAGATGCATTGTACCCTTCCATGTTTTCCTTGGGAGTACGCATGAATCGTTCGGTATATACACTGTCATAGAATCGCCAATCGGTAGGTGCAGCTACAGCTACACCGGCTTTGAATACAGGAGTTCCTTCACTCATGGACATCAAGGTGTTATATCCACCATAGCTCCATCCCCAAATGCCAATGTTCTGACTGTCTACATACGGAAGTGTACCCAAATAGAGGGCGGTTTCCACTTGGTCGCGCGCTTCTTTCACACCAATGCTCAGGTAAGTGCATTTTTCGAATTCGGCTCCTCGTCCACCGGTGCCTCGTCCATCTACACAGACCATAATGAAGCCTTGTGCAGTCATGTAGGCTTCGAACATACCTCCATCACTGCGGGCGCCGATTCTCCATTCATCGAGAACTTCTTGTGAGCCGGGGCCGCTGTATTGGTGCATGATAACCGGATATTTTTGATTAGGGTTGAAGTTGGCCGGTTTCATCATCCATCCATTCAACTCTACACCATCACGAGTAGTGAAGGTAAAGAATTCCTTGATGGGCATGTTTAATGTAGCAACCTTTTGTACCAACTTCTGATTGTCAACCAATGTGGTGAGTTGCTTACCTGTATTATCATTGATGGTGATAACCGGTGGGGTCTGCATATTCGAGAAGGTATTGATGTAATACTTCATGGTGTGGCTGAAAATAGCACTATTGGTACCTTCTTTAGCTGACAATTTGGTCTTTCTGCCTTTAGCATCTATTTTATAAATGGCGCTGCGGAGGGGACTACCTTCATTACTCTGATAATAGAAGGTATTGGCTTTTTCGTCCCAACCCAGGAAGTTCTTCACTTCATATTTCCCTTGAGTAATCTGTTTTACCAAGTTTCCGCCAGCGGTATACAGATACAAATGGTTATAACCATCTCGTTCACTCATCATGACAATGTGATTGGGATAGAAACGGATGTCGGCATAAGCCGATTCCTTGATGTATTGGTCGGCTTCATCACGGATAATCAGTTTGCATAAAGTGCTTCGTGGGTTGGCCAGATACAAATCAAAACGGTTCTGGTGACGGTTCAGTGTCATGATGGCCAATGCATTTTCGTCGTTGGTAAACTTGATGCGTGGAATGTATCCGTCTACATCAAGCGGAAGATCCATTTGACGGGTCACTCTGGATTTGATATCGAAGGTATGTACGGTTACTTTGGAATTGTCGATGCCAGGCATCGGATATTTGTATTCGTATGCTCCTGGGTAAACTTCGTATTCATTCAAGGCTGGTGCCATTCCTTTGTACCAAGGGAAAGAATACATAGGTACCTGACTCTCATCGAAGCGGATATAGGCAAGCATCTGACTATCGGCACTGAAGTCGAATGCACGGTTAAAACCAAACTCTTCTTCGTATACCCAATCAGGGATACCATTCAATACTTCATTGAACTTGCCGTCTTTGGTCACTTGCGATTCGCTGTTGCCGAACAAAAGCTTGACTAAAAACAAGTTGTTGTCGCGTACAAAGGCTATCTGATTTCCGTCGGGAGAGAACAAGGGTACTTGTTGCGGGCCACCATCCGATAAAGGTTCCAGTGTGTTGTTTCGTACATTATAGATATAATATACAGCTGTGAATGAGCGGCGATAGATGGGCTTTGTCTCTGTTTGGATAAGAATCTTGCTTTCGTCGGGCGACATGATGTAGTCATCGAACGAGCGTAGAGTGTGGTTACGGGCGGTCTCCACATCGAAAACGGTAGCTACTTCCTTGCCGGTCTTGAAGGAGTATTTCACAATTTTTTTCCCGTCTCGGCTGATTTGGGTATAATGTTCCCCGTCGAGCATAGGCTTGATACCATAGATTCCTTCGGTGCGGTAAGTACCACGAGCTACATCATTCAAAGTCACTTGCTGGGCGTAGCCGAGGCATACGCACAAGCAAAGTATCATAAGTAGGCTTAATTTCTTCATGCGATTGGATGTTTTTGTTTTTAATTGGCACAAAGATAGAACTTTTGTTCGGATTTGTCTATCTTTGCTCATAATTAATTATCATGTGTCATTTTGAACGTAGTGAAGAATCTGAGTCCGTAAAGATAATGTAATCAGATCCTTCGTTTCACTCAGGATGACAATAAGAACAATAATATAAACGATGAACACCCCAAGATACAACGAACTTTCTGCCTATTTGTCGGCACATTTCCCATTTAAGGTACAGAAGATTTCTCTGAATGCCGGTTTTACTTGTCCCAATCGGGATGGAACAGTAGGTTATGGTGGATGTACTTATTGCAACAATCAGACCTTCAATCCTGCTTATTGCAAGACAGAGAAAACGGTGACGCAACAATTGGAAGAAGGAAAGCAATTCTTTGCGAGAAAGTATCCGGATATGAAATATTTGGCTTATTTCCAAGCTTATACCAATACTTATGGGGAATTACAAGAACTGAAGCGTAAATACGAAGAGGCTCTGCAAGTGCCCGATGTGGTGGGAATTGTGATTGGCACTCGTCCCGATTGTATGCCGGATGAGTTGTTGGATTATTTGGAGGAACTGAATCGTCGTTCTTTCCTTATAGTGGAATATGGTGTGGAAAGTACGGATAATGATACGCTGAAGCGTATTAATCGGGGACATTCTTTTGAAGTGGCAGCTGATGCCATTCGGAAGACAGCCGAACGAAATATCCGCGTGGGAGCTCATATCATCTTGGGACTACCCGGTGAAACCAGGGAAATGCTTATTCAACAAGCAGGAGTCTTGTCATCACTTCCGCTTACTACGTTGAAACTTCATCAGTTGCAATTGATAAAAGGTACCCGCATGGCTGCCGAATATGAAAGTCGGCCGCAAGATTTTCATCTCTATACGGCCGACGAATACATTGATTTAGTAATCGATTACATCGAACATCTCCGTCCCGATATGGTCTTGGAACGTTTTGTTTCCCAATCTCCCAAGGAATTACTCATTGCTCCCGACTGGGGTTTGAAGAACCACGAGTTTACCGATAAGGTAAAGAAGCGGATGCGCGAGCGGGATAGTTGGCAAGGAAAGAATTATTCAGTGAAATAACTGACGAGTTTGTCAACTGGGTTGAAAACAAACTGAACAACAGACCCAGAAAGCGACTTAGTTATCTCACGCCAAATGAGAAATTTAATTTTTTATTAACAGGTTAGAATTCGATAGCATTTGCAAGTTGAATTCGCCATTTCCCACCGAACAAATTGGTACATCCGGTAAAAAATAGCTTATTTCATAATTCAGGAGACGTTTATAATTAATAGAAAGTTTTATCTACATTTTCTCTACATCTCTACATGGATTAATATAATTCATTGATAATAAACTAATAACGAATCAAAATATAGATGTAGAGAAAGTGTAGAGAACTTTTCCCTACATCCTTTTACGTTGCTCTTGTGGCTATAAGTTTGTGAATAAATATATAAACTATTGATAATCAACCAGGGAAAACGCATGAATTAAAAAGCTTTTAACCAATGAATTAGTAAACTTTTGAGATAATCTTCATCCCATGCAGCTTTCATTCTTTTTCTTCTTTCATGATTATCTGTTTATATACGTTTTCAAGGCTTCTACATATTCTTCGAAGGCTTCCACACCTTTCGGGGTAATCCGGCAGAGGGTACAAGGCATCTTCCCTTTCATGGTCTTGGTCACTTCGATGTACCCCGCTTTGCTGAGCTTGTCGATTTGCACGCTCAGGTTTCCCGCAGTGGCCTTTGTCTCTTGCTTTAGGTAGGTGAATTCGGCTTCTTCTACTGAAAGCAGCATAGACATTACGGCCAGGCGAAGTTCGCTGTGTAGTAGGGGGTTAAGCTCCTTGAACATGTTTCTTTGCCTCCTTATTTAAATGATAGCCGGGGACGACCAGCATCCCGATAAACCCGAGGGAGAAAACAATGTAATACCATATGAAGTGGTCTTTCATGAATACGATGTGGCAAGATGCCATCATGATGACAAACAACGTACTCCAAGCGGATGTTTTTGTCTTTGGGTCGTCTAAAACAACTCCAGTAATAAATACTCCAATCGCTATCAGGATACATGCTCCAGGAAGCATGAGCATCATGTTTTTGGCATAAATGGCCATGAGGAATATTCCTGCCATCCCGACGCTCCCGATGGACATCCATACGGCTTTCAGTACTTTGTCCGTAAAGGTCACGACGGGCTTCTCGGCTTTCTTCAGTTGCCACATCATGATCGGCCAACCGATGACGGGGATGGCAAACCATAGCCAGTTCCACACGGGATTCTTTGTCCACATCAGCATGAACATGACCGCCAAGGAGGTAATCGCGCCCAACCATCCCCAAAGGATGAATTGGTTTCCGCGTCCCACTTGCAAGTTCTTCTTGCTGTTCTGAATCATCTGTGTGATGAGTTCCAGACTTTCCTTTTCATTCAATTTTCTTTCTTCCATATTAATTAAAGTGTTATTTCTTTTTATAATCTTGTAATTCGATGGTGATGAGATTTGTGTCTTCTTTGATGTCTATTTCCACGCTTGCACAACTCTCGGCGGGGATGTTCTTTTCGTCCATGTCCAACTTCCAGTTTTCGTTGACATCATGTATGACATTGAATCTGTATTTCCCTAAAGGGAGACTCTTCATCTCGATTGTTGTTTCTTTTTCTTTGGCATCTGCCATGCCTTGTTGTCCTTTGTCGGTCATTAAAAGTATCTTTCCCGTTGAACTCGGGATGTTGGTTACGTTGATTTTGATACTTTCATCTGTTTGGGCAGCCATGGATGTTGTAAAGAAACAGGCTACCATCATTGCAATTGTACTCTTTCCCATAATTAGGTGTTTTAAAGCGTTGAACAATTTGGTTTATAAAATAAACCACCGATGGCTTTAAAAAGTGGAAAACCTCATGTGCCGGCATAGCTTTCCACTTCCTCTAGGTGCAAATTTAGTTAAGTTTATAATATAAACCAAATTTTAGAGGGAAAATTGTATCTAATAGTTGTTTGTATCATCCTTATTTTGGTTGATGGTTTAAAGTTAATAGTCCTTTTATCATTCTATTGAATATTCTTTGTTCTTGAACATTTCCCTCCAAACAAATTGATACATCCGGTAAAAAATAGCTTATTTCGTAATTCTAGAGACGTATATTATAAATAGAAAGTTTTATCTACATTTTCTCTACATCTCTACATGAATTAATATAATTCATTGATAATAAACTAATAACGAATCAAAATATAGATGTAGAGAAAATGTAGAGAACTTTTCCCTACATCCTTTTCCGTTGCTC
>JAFUNS010000021.1 GCA_017472925.1 Bacteroides sp.
GATAAAATTGTTCCTCGACCCATGCTCCGGCCTCCCACCCATCTGTTCCTCCAGTGTCTCCACAATTTTGGGGTACGGTATTCCGTTGTAGGTTTCGGGATACTTTTTTTGGCACGGATTACACGGATTGCACGGATTTTCTTTCATACCATTTCCCCCTCTGTTTATAGAGGGAGAATCAGCGTCATCGTTATGGCCGGAGGCCTTGTTAGGCAGCGGATGGGTTCCGTGTAATCCGTGCCTAAAATCAAACAATCCCTCACTCAAGAACAACACATACTCCCGCATCACCCCAAACGAACACCGGGCATAATCCTTCACACAAGCATCGTACTGAGTATCTCCCAACATAGAAGCCATCCACGCTTGCGCTTCTGCAAGGCTCATCAATCGGTTGGTACCAGGAGCCATGGGGATGATAAACACCAACCGCAACCCCTCCGTGCTTGGTGTGATGTGCGCCATCACAATTCCCAATTCTTCCTTGCGAGCCTCTATCTCTTCCCACTTGGCACGTGGATTGGGAATATGGTCGATATCGTAAATAGAAAGTCCGCTTGGGATGGCATCCTCGTTCTTCCTCCTCCCATGTTTAAACGTAGCGTGAAAGGTCATGATAGGCAACTGTTTTTTCAATTCTCCTTTCAAGGTTTCGTACTCGTCCTTGGTCAGTTCACCCCGACGGCACTTCTCCAAGGCATCTTCCAGTTCGGCGCACGTCTTCGCCACCGAGGGTGAATCGAGCACCTTGTTGAGCAGTTCGGGAGTACATTCCCGAACCTTGCTCTTGATGTTATAACCTATGCCGAAACTCATACCAATTCCTCCATTAAGTTATCGTCCGTCATTATTTCCACAAAACCTATTGCATCGGTACTCTCGTCCAGAATGGCTCGCGAAGCATCCACCATCTCGTCGCGACTGATGCACAGATTCATGCGTACCCGGTCGTCGTTGACACTCACTTTCCCGTGAGGCAACTTCATGTAGTGCGTACCCGGTTTCGGTTTCCAACGACGATGTTCGTTGAAATTACCTTCGGTTGGATTTACCAAACCGATACTTCCTTGAATACGGCTGGTGCCGTTCAACAATGATGCGTATGTTGCATCGCTAATTTGAATTTTAATATACATATTCGAGTTGTTTTTGTGAGCAAGAGAAGCGAAGGTTGTTGAGCTCATTTCATCGATACATCTCCGCTCACTTCAAGCCCGAATGATTAATTAGTTGTTAAGTTTCACGATTTCGTTTACCACAATATCCTGATAAACTTGCCCGTTGTATTCACACTTCATCAGTTGGCCACCTTCGGCCTTCTGGCTTTGTACCGCATAGGCATCGCCTTGGGCGGTTACTTTAAAACTATTTTTCATTGATAATATAAGCCTCTGCTTGTCTAAAGGATAGCCCGCAACCTTGCTGCTCATCTCAGAAGCTGAAGCAAAAGTATAGCATAAGAATCAGAATGAAGGGACAATATGCAAGAAGGACAATCGCTTGTCCGATGTGTCCGGTAAGAAAATATACTTTTGTCCGACGTGTCCAAAAATATGTCCGTCCAAACAAAACGAAATAAATATGTTTACTTATTTGTAGGATATAAAAATATATCCTATATTTGCATTATAATTAAACAAAATCAGTATGCCAACCGTTTTAGATTTATTCGGATTAAAGTTCATTATTTTTACGGCCGACCATCAGCCACCCCATTGTCATGTAAAGAGTGTTAATGGTTCAGCCAAGTTTGAAATCAAGGATGAAGTCAGATTGATAGAAAGTTCTTTGAAACCCAAGGAACTGAAATTAGCGGAATATATACTTGAAGAAAATTTAGAAAACATTCAAGAAGCATGGAAAAAGTATCATGGTGACTTTTAAGCTTTGAATGTTTTGAAATAAAGAAAGGAGGTAAATATGAAAGTTGAAAAATTATGGTTCGAAAACGGGCGTATTTACGTCACTAATGATAAAGGAGAGACCTTGTATCAATCCTTGAAGTTTTACCCCCGATTGTTGGTGGCCACAGACGAACAACGGGCAGATTATGAGTGTTGGGAATATGGCATCCGTTGGGACGAAATAGATGAAGACATGAGTTATGAAAGTTTCTATTACGATGACACCAAGGAACCCGCACCGGGCATACAAGATGCTTTCCTCTCTAATCCCGAATTGAATATCTCGGCCGTAGCACGTCGTATGGGCATCCAGCAAAGCCTGTTGGCCAGCTATATCAAAGGTACGAAAACCCCTTCACCCGAACGGAAAAAATTCATTTTGGATACTATTCACGAGATAGGACAATCGCTGATGAACGTATCCTTCTAATACAAGAAAAGAGCCGCATCAACGGCTCTTTTCTTTTGTTATTTCTTGTTTCAAATCATCTAAATTCCGTAGAAGTCCTTGATGCGCAATGGCATAAATCCGCTCCATCTTGGCGGCATCCATGCCAAGGGATCTTTGTTTTGCCCACATATCACGCAACGGAATGACTTCTTTCATTTTACCATGCTTCCAAAGTCCCTTTTCTTCCGATATGGATTTGGACAAACGCCGTTTGAACTTTTCCCATTCCTCTTTTGATTCGCTAGGGAACAAGGTTGGAAACCATTCTTGCATTTGCTCAATGAACTGGGTAACGGCAAATTTTTTGGCAACGCCCGACTCCTCAATGGCTTTCACGATATAATACCATTCATTTTGTGCTTCCGGATTGATACGATAATCCTGAGGCTTACCATACATGATGGTAGCATCACCCATATCGATAGCCGAGGCTATACAATTGCGAAGTCTTATCAAACGATCGTTGGTGTCGAAGATTTTCTCGTTAAAAATGTGGTTGCGCAAGGGAGATTCTTTTACGACTTCTGAATCCACTTCCAACACTTCGGCTTCCATTATTTGTTTTTCCTCCCTCTGGTTTTCCACCACATATTTATTGGCTACAAATTCTACATTCGAGAAAGTACCACCATTGATTACTGGTCCTCCTTGTGTGTATATGTTTATATTTTTTTCATCCATCATTTCGATTCAATTCTTTTTTGTGCGACAAATTCAACTCCAGTTTGGAAGTGACCTCCTGTTACAAAAGCTCCGCCATGAGTGTCAACAGAGGTAGGTAAATATTGCAAGCCAACCTTTTCATCTATCATTTTACGGAGACTATCCAACAAGCATTGAAATTTATGTCCATTATCATCATTGGCTCTGGATAATACTAATTCTATAGCTTTCATTTCGGTTACATCTAAAGCCTTAGCTTTTTCGATGATTATACTCAAATCTTTACAAGTATTTATACCTGCATCAGATGATAATGTGTCGGACAGGAAACAATCTAGGTAATCCATTACCTCAATGAATTTCCCATTTGCTTCCATTTTATCTTCTTCTATCCGACAATTTTCATAAAGTTCATCAAAACCTACCATAGGTTTCAATAGCTGCTTTATTTCATAACAAAGCTCCTTATAAGGGTGTCCTTCTACCGTATCGTGCTTGTCCAATAACATAAAGAAAACGGTAAGCATCACACACATTACATCATCTGTTTTACCTTCTCCATACCGTTCAGGTAAATCAGCGAATATGGCTTGTATCTCAATGTCACGTGCATCCTCATCTGCTTCACCTATCTGTACTATGGCTCTTCGTGCTTCATACCACACATCTTCGGGCGAAAAGGATTTCCCTGCATGCAGAGACAATGCCTTGTAAAGCATCTTAAACAAGTTGTTTTTACCGTATAGTTGTCTTATACGTCTTCGTTCCTCGCATGTCAATAGCTGGTACATCATTAAGCATAAAGTGTTTTGATACGATTAAGTTCCACTATTAGTTTTTCGATGATTTCGGAATTGAACATGTCCTTTTCTCCTAATCTATTCAACAAACTATCAAGTATTTCTACCGTTACCGATTGTTTACCTACGGTTTGCGGAGTGCGTACTCCTTTAGGCCATACCTTCACTTCGTGCCCGGCTGCAGCTCCTAGACTTACCATGGCATCTGTTTGTACCATGTCCTGCTGAAGGTTCACTACGCCCCCTTTGGGGGCAATCATATCCACATTTATGGCTGCACCCGTTTCGTGTCGGATTGCATCTATGTTGTCGGCCAAGTTAAGTAACCGTCCTAGGTTCGTAGGTGGAAACTTGAACAACACTCGATTCACACCCTGGTGTGCCGATTTTATTACATCCCAGAATTCATGCTTGGGATAGATAGGACGATCACCGGAACTGAAGTGCATTCCTTGCTTCACCATAAGTTTGTCGAAAGTACGATAGAATATGCGTGCAGGTATGTCCGTCCGTTCCCAGGCTTTCTTGTTACGGCTTATCAGCATACGCTGGATGCCGTCCCGATTGTCGAATACCACATAGCACCATGGATAATCCATGATGGTTTTCGGCTTAAAGTCTGCCCCGTTTATGAATTTAATTTTTTCATTTGCTATACGCATTACAATAATGTCGTAATCATCATAAACAATTTCATAAATCAATGGCGATCTTCCTGCTTTAAATTCCAATTTCACACCAGGCTTAAAAAGCTTCCCGAAAAGTTTTTGCCGATTCTCCCATTGTTCGTCAGTGCATTCCGATTTCGGTATCCCTTCAAATTCAATTTCTGTTTGCGAGCACTTTAAAATGCGTTGAAACTGATATGTATATATATCGAATTGTGCCATAGGCGTAATTTTTAATCAAATTTCAATATCACTAATACTTTCACTATCTCCACCATCTGTACTCTTACGTTAATATCCAAGAGCAAAAGGCTTAAATTATATCGTTAATATACTATGCCCCAATATAAATAGCATTATGTAATGTCTTCACAATGTCATAAACTACCTTTGTCTTTTCCTCAAAGAGTTCTGTATATTCTACAGATCTGAACGGGTCGTTATTGATGAGGTTACTGGGTACTATATCTCCATTCTGACGAACATAATTCACTATTTGATGAATGAATTCTTCTTGCATGGAATTGAACTCATAAATCTGAAGGAATCTACCAAGCATCTTCTGAACGGCGCTATTATCAAGCCCTACAATTCGGCGCACAAAAGCAGCTATCGGCTCACCCTTGAAGGTTTCATTATAGTCGGCTTGTGTACCCAATTCTTCCCAGAAGATACGTTCAAGTTCTTTCAAATCTTCGTTGGTCAAATTCTCTATATGACGAATCTTTTGAACTACCGGATGGTTCATATTATCCGTCAAGTAATCCAAAACCCTACGCTTGTAATTCTTGAATTGCGGTATCAGATGTTTGCTTTCTTTAGGAATGACCACATCCACAAAATTGGTTTCCACAATCGGTTTTGCTTCTTCCTTGATATGATGGATTATGTCACGTAATTCCGTTCTTATCTTTTCAAGTTTGGAAACCGAAATGGTCGACCAGAATTCATTGGTCAGTATTTCTTTGAGGAAACCAACCTTTGCTTTCACATCCGGAATGGTAGTCTTGTCCAACAACTTTTCACAAGCATCCGTCACTTTCTGAATAGCTTTGGAATAGTCATCTTCACCGATAATTTCGGTCAGTTCCATATTGAACAACCATACATCAAAGCTCTTGGCATCTTCCACACTATCTTCGGAAGAAACCAATGGAGTGATAACCTTTTGCAGCTCTTTCAAGTCAATTACCGACAAGTAATTCCATGCTTCTGCTTGCGAATACTTTTCTACGTATTTCAGGTTATAGCGTACATTGATATGGTTACGGTTCAATCCCTTGACGATGGAGAAACATTCTTCACGCCACTTTTCATAATACTTCTTGTGCTCCTCGTTTTCTTGGTGTTCCAACTTCTGGAGTTCGTAAACCATTTCCAACTTTAAATTGAAAATGCGTTGGGTAAGCGATAGACTTGTTCCCAACTTACGCCCATCCGGATTCATGGAGAAGAAATCGAAATTATCACAAAAATCAAATATATAGAATCCTTGCTTATGGTCATGTCTGGACACCGTAGCATCTTCGTCCTCCAGTTTGAAGAAGGCTTTCGTTGGCGAGAACACATTCAAGTTCTTACAAGTACGTGTACCGCGACCTATCATCTGCCAGAACTTGATGACGGAGAACACACGCTTGAAAAATACCAGGTTGGTAATCTCCGGAATGTCCACACCCGTATCGAGCATATCTACCGAAACGGCAATCACCGGCATTTTTTCAGGATTCTTGAAATCGTCTATCAACGTCTGGACATATTTGTCAGCTTTGTAATCTATTAATTCACAAAAACCTTTACCCGCCAATTCGGGATAAAGATGTTTGAATCTATCGACAATCATTTGGGCGTGTTCATGCTTAGCGGCAAAGATGATGGTCTTCCCCAACCGTTCACCACTCTTGATATAAAGACCTTCGTCCATCAATGTATTCAGTACCAAATCAATGGTATTGACGTTCATTACATTGCGCATGAAGTCCTCTTTATTGATTTGTTGAGGGAAATTTCCATCCTCGTCCACAAACAGGTTTTCATATTCTTCCTGTTCTTCGGGCGACAAATCATCGTGCTTCAATCCGTTCTTCAACAGGTTTGTTGTCCGGTCGAGCAAGAAATAATTCACCAAATAATCTTCCGCTACTGCCGTTTGATAATCGTAGGAATAAGTTGGTTTCCCCTTTTCCATATCAAAGAGTTGATAGGTAGAAGCATCCACTTGTTCGCGTGGAGTGGCGGTAAGTCCCAAAAGCATACTATCGAAATAGTTGAATATGGCTTTGTAACGGTTATAAACCGAACGGTGGCATTCGTCGATAATCACCAAGTTAAACCGACCGACACCAAATCTTTTTTCTTCCCCATCAATCAATTTCAACATAGTGGGATAAGTGGATAGCACAATGTCGGCATTGTAATCCCTATCCTCATTGCTTTCTTCAGAGAAAGCCGATATGGTATAATGGGGTAAATATTTCTTAAACGCATTTTTCGCTTGCCGTACCAATTCCTTACGGTCGGCAAGGAAAAGGATATTCTTTACCCAATGGGCACGTTGAAGCACATCTACAATGGAAATGGCGCATCGTGTCTTTCCCGTACCGGTAGCCATCACCACCAATGCCTTACGATGGAACGCATTGAATGCTTCGCATACGGCGGTTGTGGCGCTTTGGATGAAATAGCGGTCAGATATGTTGGGGTCGATACGGGTATCTTCAATCTTGCGTAAATCTCTCCGCACGATGAGCGAATGAAGTTCTTGCTTGGTATAATAACCGAATACCCTCCGTGAAGGTGCGCCCGTTCCGTCTATCATCCGAATGGCATAGCCATTGGTATAGAATATCACAGGGCGTATTCCCCATATCCGTTCGATGCAATCGGCATAGCGGATGGCTTGTATTTTTCCTTCTCTTTCATCCTTACAGGTACGCTTGGCTTCGACCACCGCCAACGGGCGATTGTCATCGTCAAACAATACATAGTCGGCATATCCCACACCCGATTCGTTGGGCATACCTTCCAACTTGATTTCCACACTGGCCATTCCGGGCTTGATAGCTCCGTCGGTATGGAACACTTGCCAACCGGCTTCTTTTAGTGCTTGGTCGATGTAGATTCTTCGGGTTTCGGCTTCCGTGAAATCAATGGGCGGCGTCTTCGTTTTCTTGCCTTCGGTAGAGATAGTCGGTATTTCCGAAGCCGATGCCTTGATGTCTTCCTCCTTGATTTCTTCTTCCTTGATTCCTTTGAATTGGATATCCGCTAACTTGATAACCGGCTTTTCTCCAATAGGTACATAGGCTTCTTTGTTGAAGTCGGGGTAAGTCTCCGATTCTCCAAAGAATCGCATGATTTCGCGGATGGTGTAATATAGGGCTTCCAACGCTTTGATGGCTTCCGTTTTCTTGATACGCTCTCCGTGTGCCGCATTGTTCCCTATTTGGCGCACCAAGTGGATGCACGAAATAGTTGTGGCATCGATATAGCCACTAAAGCGATTGTCCTGAATGAGGTCGAACAACGTGGCTTCACGGCACTTCCCGTATTTCTTTACATAGAAGGTCTTGACAATCCATTCCAATGACTTACGGGCAGAAATGGCCGACATATCGGGATGCGATACGGCAAAGGTTTCGGCATCGCTCGTAAAGTGTGCGAGCATCCGGAATCCTTTCTTACCTTTTAGAAATTCGAAGTTCATCATATCGTTGTCTTATTTACTTTCTGAAATAATAATCCATTCTCGAATTTAGTAGTTCTTGTAAATGAGCGATTTCTTGATTGACAATTGCTTTGGCTTGTTCTACTTTTTCCACGTATGCGGCAAAGGCTTGTTGGAGAGGTAGAGGGGGAAGAATTATAGGTAGTTGTTCTACAATTTTACAATTGATGTTTAGCATTGTTATCCCTTTTGCAAATGACGTTAAATATTTTATCATAGAATTACATCTTATCAGTTTAACTATAAATATAGAATTCACTGATTTTATAGGTCTTACAAAAAGGCTTCCCGTTCCACACAAAAAACCATTCTCTTCTTTTCCTACGAGAGCACACCTTCCAATGTCTCCTCTTCTTGCTAATAATATATCATCAGTTTGTAGTATATAGTTTTGTAGTTCTTTTATTTTTTCATTCGAAACTGAAAAATTGTAATCAGGACATATCTTCTCATTACTCATGTGTATAGGATTTACCAAAGGAATACCACCTTTGATATAATCATGGTTGTGCAATAAACTTCCAAATGGTCCTATTTTCACTTTTGATATTTCTCCAAGATTCTTCATTTTCCATCCCTTATCATTCACCACAGGGTCACCAAACATTTCATAAAACTTCGATTGAATCAATTCATCAAGTTTCTTCAATTGCTCTTTCTTGTTGTCTAATGCGGCTTGGATTTTATCCAGTTCAGAAACAATTGCATTTTGCTCTATTGGTAATCTGTATTTAATTCGAAATTTACTAAAGTCAGAAATCCATGTTCGCTTATGACTAAAAGGGGTATATTTCAAATAAGATACCACATAAAATAAATACCTTAGATTATCTTCCTTGTTTATCTGATGCAAAATTTTCATAGCCGATGACTTAACTTTAAAATCAAAGTCAACATATTTTGAATCAGTTGTAAAGTCATCGTAAATTATAACAGGACTTATTGATGCTCTACAAATACCATTTTCTTCATTGGTATATCCAAGAATGAAGGATTTACCTGCCGTTAAAACAGGTATTGGATATTCATCAGAATATTCCTCTGAAGCAACAATATACTTAGTTGGTTGCTCGTACTTTAGTAATGTTTCCAAACTACATTCCATAATCAACCCAAAGCATTAATTTCCTCCATAATCAACTTAAACTCTCTTTCAAGCTCATCAATCGACTTCAAAAGTTCCGATGTAGGTGTATAAGTCTTCTTTTCAATCTTCCGCAACTGATATTTGTTGAAAGAGAACACATAATCATTATCCACAATATCATGCTTGTCCACAAAGAACGACTTTTCGTAACGGGTACGGTTGACTTCCTCTGCAAGATTCTTCCAACGAGCCACCACATCAGGAATATCATTCGCATCAACGGGAGTACGCTTTTGGTCAAGTGATAAACCGTCGGCTTCCATATTGTAGAGCCAAACTTTATCTGTACCACCCGAATTGGTTTTGGTAAACACCAAAATACCCGTCTGTACTCCCGAATAAGGTTGGAACACACCTGACGGCATATAAATAATGGCTTCCAGCTTCTGCTCTTCTACCAACGCCTTACGCAAACGAGTATAGGCACTCTCGTTGGTATTGTTCAACACACCTACCGGGATAATGGAAACACATCGTCCACCCGTATTGAGCAAGCGCAAGAAGAGCGAAAGGAAAAGAAGTTCCGTTTTCTTCGTACCTCCACTAATCTGATTGATGGAAGGAGCCACGGTGCTGGGGTCAAGGCTTCCGGCAAAAGGCGGATTGGCCAAAATCAAGGAATACTTGTTGGCTTCGTCATATTCTTCGGCCAATGAATTGTTGTATCGGATGGTAGGATTTTCCACCCCATGAAGCGTCATGTTCATGCAACCGATACGGAGCATATCGGTATCGGTATCGAATCCCGTAAACATGGTGTCATGGAAATGCTTGTTATTGTCCTTGTTCATCAATTCCTTGGCATAATGTTCCTTGATGAACTTGGCACTTTCGGCCAAGAAACCGGCACTACCCATGGCAGGGTCTATAATAGTATCTTTAAGTGTGGGGCTTGCCAATTCCACCATCATGTCAATAATGTGGCGAGGTGTACGGAACTGCCCGTTATCACCACTGGTCGCCATCTTGGAAAGCAAGTATTCATAGCAATCGCCCATCATATCCTTGTTGTTGAAGCCTAATGTCTCGTCGCTTAACGAAACCACCATCTTCGAAAGGATATACGGATTGGTCACGGCAAACTGAGCATCCTTCATGAAATTGGCAAAGGCCGTTTGGCGTGTGCCATGCAAGGACTTAATGAAGGGGAATACATGATCGCGCAGATTGTCGAACATCAATCGGCTATCAAATTCCTTGAACACCGACCAACGGAGGTTGTTATAAGGCACATTGATTCCCTTTTCTTCGTCCACATAGTTCCCGCTCTTGAAGGTCAACTTGCTTTCATCCATAGCAATGTCTATGCCATTGGCCTTCATATCATTGTATTTCCGTTCTTGCTTGATTTGGTTATCATCAAGCATCTTAATGAAAATCAAATAAGTAACTTGTTGGATGTCTATCCAGGGGTTGGTCATTTGGTTGCTCCACATAGCATCCCAAAGCCTATCGAGTTTATTCTTAATTTCTCCGGTTATCATCGGTATATAGATTTAACTTTTTAAAAAGTGTTTAACTCTCAATTCAGCTCAAAGATGCGAAATTGAAAGTTATACCACAAATGTAGTGATTATTTCAATCGGTGCAAACAAAAAAAAGGAAATTACTTTGACCGGTAAGGTGTTCAATTGTTCAGTTGTTCAGATGTTCAATTAGTTTTTCGCATAGGTACACCTCTATCCTTTCGCCACTCCATACAATTTTATAATTGTAAATATATTTCATTGTATTATATATATAATATTATTATATATATAATACAATATTTTTTGTTTTACATGAGGGGTATGGCGCAAAATCTATCTGAACATCTGAACAACTGAACATCTGAACGCAAAAGAGAGCCTATCAAGGCTCCCCTAAATGATGGACAATAGCTTCTACTTCACGTTTCATGAAATGCTTCCTGCGGGGATTGTAGTTCATCCGCTCCAGGTCGCGGCAAAGGGGCTGGCAATGGTGAATCCATCGATAAAGGTTTTTTACGGCGGTTTCTATACAACTATCGGGTGCATAGAGCATGGCGAGTTCGCTTTTAAGACAAGTACGGGGTGTAAACATGGCAAAAACAGGAGATTTTAATGGTTGTTGAATGATGTACAAATATAATGAATAATTACCACATTTACAAATACTTCAAAGACGTTGGCGGACATTGAAGGACATTGCCGGACATTGGCGGACAATGAGCTTGCAAGATGTTGTATCTTTGTATTACGAAAGGGAGAAAACGACGTTTAATCGGCCGTAAAATGACGCTTTCCGCCCCGCAAAACGACGCGTTGTAATAAACTAAATTATTAACTAACTAAAACTAAAAACTAAACAACTATGGCAACAGGAATTTTGAAGTACAAAATGGTAGAACGTATCAATCCCCA
>JAFUNS010000005.1 GCA_017472925.1 Bacteroides sp.
GGGAATAATATACTTGTTGACACTCCATTGTGTCATCCTGAGCGTAGTGAAGGATCTGTACGCATTTACAAGTGTGTATACAGATTTTTCGTCACTCCGTTCCTCAAAATGACACGTTGTGTTAATTGGTATATTGTTTCCATGATTAATATATAACGTGCAAAAATACGAACTTTGTGGGAGTTGAACAATATTTTACTTGCGAAATTACCATTCGCGGAATTCCAGTTCCAACTGTTTCCAAAGTTGGATGTGCTTGTTTGTTTCCTCTTGTTCTTCTTTGGGATGAGATACCGTCAAGCCTATCAAACGAATGGGACGGATGGAGTAATCCACTTCTTTCAATAGCTGCTTGGCTAATGGAAGAATGTCGTCCAATGTCTGAAGCTCTTTTTCTTGCGTCAGGCTTCGGGTGATTTGTGTAAAGTCATAGAACTTGATTTTTAAGGTCAGCGTATTACCGCTGAAGTGGTTTCTTTTCAATCTTTCGGTTAGCTCTACCGCTACATGATACAATTCAATGATGACAGAAGAGGGCTTGGTGATGTCTTTATCGAGGGTACATTCGCATCCTACCGATTTACGGATGTATTCCGTTTCTACCGGACGTAAATCAATACCTCTAGCAAAGTCATAATAGAGTTGGCCTGCCTTCCCGAATTGACGTACCAGCATGTCGAGCGGGCATTTCTGTAAGTCGTATCCCTTGTGAATACCCAGTGCATGCATTTTCTGTGCGGTCACAGGGCCGACTCCCCAAAAGGTTTCAATGGGTAGTTGGGCAATGAACTCATAAGCCTGGTCGGGATGGATGGTACAAAGTCCGTCGGGCTTTCGATAGTCGGAGGCTACTTTTGCCAGAAACTTGTTGTACGACACACCGGCCGACGCCACTAAATTCAACTCCTCGCGGATGCTCCGTTTGATTTCTTTGGCTATATCCACGGCTAAAGGAATGCCGGGCTTGTTCACGGTTACATCGAGGAAAGCTTCATCCAATGATAAAGGCTCAATCACATCGGTATATCGGTGGAATATTTCATGTACTTGTTCCGATACCTGTTTATATACATTCCTTCTTCCGGGTACGAATATCAGTTGTGGACAAAGTTGTTTGGCTTTCAAGGAAGACATGGCCGACCGTACCCCATATTTCCGTGCTTCGTAGCTGGAGGCAGCTACCACACCTCGTTTTTCGGCATGGCCTACGGCGATAGGTTTTCCGCGGAGCTCGGGATTGTCCCGTTGTTCCACCGACGCATAGAAGGCATCCATATCGATATGTATGATTTTCCGTTCGCTCATAACCTTGCAAAGATAGAATAATTTTTCGTTTGGATGAACCGAAAGCCTGCGAACTTGTTATTTATTCCAACAGTCAATGTATTAACTAAATTGAGATGATTATGAAAAAAACTATTCTGTTGTCAGTCTTGGCCTTCGTGGCACTGACAGTAAATGCGCAAACCATGGTGGTCCAAAACGGTGGATTCTTCGATAATTGGTCGGTAGGTCTGAATGCGGGTGGAACCATGAAACTGAAAAGCGAACCTTTCTTCAAGAGTGCCCGACCGGTATTTGGATTGACCATCAATAAACAATGGACACCTATTATGGGAACCGAAATCCAAGGCTTGGGATTTATCAATACCAGTAACAGTGCTACCGCTATTGATGGAACCGATGTGAGCTTGTTGGGAAAGATGAACCTGATGAACCTCTTTGGTGGTTATTGGGGTGAACCTCGATTTTTTGAAGTGGAAACTGTAACCGGTATCGGTTGGCTGCATAATTATAAGGATGGTGCAGGTGACAGTAATGATTTGACCTCACGTGTGGGCTTGAATTTCAATTTCAATCTGGGCGAAAGCAAAGCCTGGGTATTGAGCTTGAAAACTGCGTTAGCATATAACCTGACAGGTGGTTTCCCGGAAAAGAAGGTACAGTTCAATATCAATCATGCCGAATTTGAAGCCTTGTTAGGACTTACCTATAATATTCCGAATGCGATGGGTGAACACCATTTTGAGATGGTTCCGGTATGCGACCCTCTTCAAGTGGCTGCCATGAACGATGAAATCAATAGCCTGCGTACAGTAGTGGCCGAAAGAGATGCCGAGCTGGTAGCTACTGCTGCAACGATTGCAGCTTTGGAAGAACAGATAGCCAACACTCCGACCGAAGTGGATGTAAACGAAACATTTATTGTAAATCCGTTGCCCGAAACCATCATTACCTTCCGTCAAGGTAGTGCAGAAGTGGAAAACTTGCAGCTCCCCGATGTGGAACATGTGGCCAAGTTCTTGAATGCCAATCCGGATGCAAAGATTGTGATTCAGGGATATGCTTCACCGGAAGGTAATTTGGAATTCAACCAGAAACTTTCACAAGATCGTGCAAATACGGTAAAGGATATGTTGGTAAAGCAATATAAAATTAATGCCGACCGTATTACAGCCGAAGGTAAGGGCATTGGTGATGTATTCCCACAACCCACTTGGAACCGCTTGAGTATCTGTGTAATCAATACGGTAAAGTAACGTCGAGATAACGAATTTGTTTAAAAGGTGTTATTGCTCAGGAAAAGGTGGAGACTTTTTTATGTGGACAAGATGATAATTGAAAAATAACGGTTTGCATCCTTTGTACTCCATCGCAGTACGATAAAACTCCACCGTAGTACAATTATACTCCACCGTAGTACGATTGTACTGCGGTGGAGTACGAAGTATGAATCGTTGTATTTAGCTGATTATAAGCTTCTTTTTGCTGTTTGGCTGCTTGTACCGCTTCTTATATATTGGAGGGTGTGTAGGTAATGTGTGTAGGTAATTTCCCTACACACGCTACCTACACACCTTAACTTATTGATAACCAGTGGTGAGTGTAAGATGCAAGTGAAATTGGAAAAAAGTTTTTTTGAAAGAGCTTTGTTTGTTGCTTAAGGGAGTGACAAATAAAGCTCGTTTTTGCATAATTATACGAATATTGCATAAAAAGCGGAGGAAAAACGTTAAATGTTAAACTTTTCGAAAGAAAATGTATAAACTTGAAAGGGTAAATCAAAAAGTAGTTGTATATTTGCGAGCTATAACCTGAGAGGGCGAAGTATATGCGGACTATAACTTGAGGGGGTGAAATAAAAAATACCTAAAAATAGGGATAGCTTAGAACCTAACTTTAATGTACTTTTGCAGTCTCTTAGCGAGGAGAATAATTATTACTAGTTATATATTAGATGAAAAGAATGAGTGAAAATTGGCGAGTAAGGTACGCTATAGTCTGCCTGCTCGTGTTTGTGGGTTTAGGAAGCACTCTTCCTTCTTATTCACAAAACAATCAGAAAGTTAAAATTTCAGGTACCGTTTATGAGTACGATGCGAACAATAAGCGTGTGCCTTTGGGTTTTGCAACCGTGTCTATTCCCGATGCAGCATTGGGAACTACTTCAAATGACCGTGGTAAGTATGAATTGGATGGCATTACAGCCGGTAAAGTTCGTCTGTCTATTCAGTATTTGGGTAAAGTGTCTATCGATACATTGGTAAATGCTACCCGTGATTTGACTTTAAACTTTACACTGAAGAACGAAGACTTCCGTTTGAAGGAAGTAACCGTAACTGCTACAAACAGCCGTTCGGGTAAGTCTACTGCATCTCACATCTCACGTTCGGCCATGGACCACATGCAGGCTACCAGTTTGTATGACTTGATGGCTTTGATGCCGGGCGGTATCAGTGAAAACCAGGATATGAGTAGTGCCCAGCAAATCAATATCCGTCAGCTTTCAAGCGGTGTAGGCCCTGAATCGCCGATGAATGCATTGGGTACAGCCGTTATCCGTGACGGTGCTCCTATTTCCAATAACGCCAATATGTCGGCCATGAGTTCAACGGTATTAGGTAATTCAGAAAATGTACCAACTGCAATGAACGGTTCAGGCGCTTCTCCAGCCGGAGGTACCGACGTACGTAGCATTTCTACAGAAAACATTGAGTCTGTTCAGATTATCCGTGGTATTCCATCGGTAGAATACGGTGACTTGACTTCGGGTGCGGTAATTATCAATACCAAGGCCGGTCGTGAACCGCTTCGTGTAAAGGCTAAGGCCAATCCGCATATTTATCAAGTATCTATGGGTACCGGTTTTGAATTGGGCGAAAAGAAGGGTGCGTTGAACGTTAGTGCCGACTATGCTTACAATACCACCAAACCAACTGCCAGCTACAATACTTACCAACGTGCTACAGCAAAAGTGCTCTATTCGAATACTTTCTTTAATAACAAGTTGCGTAGCAATACCAGTCTCGACTTTATCTATGGTTTGGATCAACGCAAGCGTAATCCGGATGATGAACAGACTAAGACCGCTTCAGAAGGACAGGATGTAGGTTTTACATTGAATACCAACGGTACTTGGAACATTAACAAGGGTTGGTTGAAGACTATCAAGTATGTATTGAGCGGTACTTATACCGATAAGCAAAGTTTTTATGAAAGTGTTTTAAGCTCGGCTACAGCTCCTTACTCCATGACCTATACCGACGGTGCTATATTGAGTAATGTAGCCGGTAAGCATGTGTATGATGCCGATGGTAGGGAAATTACCAACTTCAGCGGTGCCGATGCATTGAATTATGCATATTATTTGCCGAGCAGTTATTTGGGACGTCGCGATATCGATAGCCGTGAAGTGAATGTGTTTGCCAAGTTGACTGCTACTTTGTTCAAACAAAGCGGTGATGTAAACAATCGTATCTTGATTGGTGCCGATTTCCGTAGCGATGGTAACGTAGGTAATGGTGCGAAGTTTGATCCTACCACTCCTCCTCATCGCAGTCAGTACGGACATAACTCTTCTTTCCGTCCGCGCAGTTACAAGGATATTCCGTTTGTAAATCAGGTAGGTGCCTATATCGAAGACAACTTCAAGTGGTCTATTGGTGGAACACATGATTTCAACCTCCAGGCTGGTCTTCGTTACGATCATGCTTCTGTAGTGGGTGGTATCGTTTCTCCGCGTTTGAACGCTTCATTGGACATCATCCCGAATGTATTTGCTATCCAGGGTGGTTATGGTATTGCAGCTAAAATGCCTTCGTTGGTATACTTGTATCCGGAAAACGCATATTTTGAATATATTAATATGAACGAGTTGGCTAATACGAGCATACCCGAAGACCAACGCTTGTTTATTACTACTACTAAGGTACACGAAGTGGACAATTCTGATTTAAAGATTGCCCGTAACCATAAGGCTGAAGTAGGCTTCAACCTCCAGTTAGGTAAGGCCCGTTTGAACGTTACCGCCTATCAGGAACGTTTGAAGAACGGTTATGCACTTAGTCAGACTTTCGATACCTTTATTCCATTTACTTTTAATGAATATACCCGTAATGAAAACGGTGATGTGGTTCTTTCAGGTGCTTATCCGGTATTGTCTACTTATAACAAACCTACTAACAACTTGAATCTTGAAACCAAGGGTGTGGAATTTGACTTGAACATCGGTCGTATCGATGCGATTCGTACCGCTTTCCAAATAAACGGTTCTTGGATGCGTACCAAGAGCTGGCGTGACGGTTATGATTTTTATGATAGTAGTGGTGAAAAACCTTCTGTACGTCAGCCTATAGCTGTATTCTCACAAGAAGGCAACGCCAAGTACAGACAACAGTTTGTCACTACCCTTCGTGCCACTCATAATATTCCTCGTATTGGTTTCGTAGTGACTATGACTGCACAGGCCATTTGGAACCAATCTGATTGGGAAACTTTTGGCAACGACTCCATTCCTGTAGGTTATTTGGCTTTGGAAGATGCCAAGTTCAACAAGTTTGAAGAAGGCAAGTACACTACTGAAGACCAGTTGAAGGCTGATGGTTATGGTTACATGATTCAAAATGTAAGCCACAACAAGGCTATTAAGGAATCTTACAGTCCTTATTTCTGTTTCAACTTGAATGTTACGAAGGAAATCAGCGATATGCTTCGTGTATCTTTCTTCGCCAACAACATGTTCAGAAGCTATCCACGTAGAGAGTCCAAACGTAATCCGGGTGACTTTACAGTCTTGAACAACCGTTACTTCTTTGGATTGGAATTATCACTTACCTTATAATATATAGATCATTTATGAAAAGAAAATTAATATATCTGTTAGCGTTGGCTGTCACTCCTTTGGTGGGATGTGATACATTCAGCGAATTGTCCGATGCCAAGGAAGTGGCTCCCATTGCTGTCAATGTGGATTTGGATATTGCCGTAGAAAACTTGGCTGCGGTGAAAGGCTTGACTGTGAAATTTGACAATTACGATGAGGCTTTACACTATACCAAAGAAATTTCGGGTGAAAGTGTAAATATGGACGGTATACTGCCTGGTATCTATACCGTATCGGTATCTGGTACTGCTCTCGATTCGGATAACAACGAATATTATGTAAACGGTAATATTGTTAATGCTGCGTTGTTCGAAAATGGAATCGGTTTGGATATCAAGGTAAAAGGCTTGAAGGTTAGTCCGTTGGTATTCAAGGAAATCTATTTCTGTGGTAGTCGTCCTGCGGCCGGTGGGGTATATTTCCGTGACCAGTTCTATGAAATCTACAACAATTCGGGTAGTGTGCAATATTTGGATGGTGTGCACTTCGCTAATTTATACCCAGGTACTGCTACAACCAAATTGCCTATTTGGCCGGAAGAAGATGGTGATAACTATGCATATGGTGACCGAGTATGGAAATTCCCCGGCAATGGTACCGACTATCCATTGCAACCTGGTGAAAGTTGCATCATTTCTCAGTTTGCCGCTAACCACCAATTGGAGCAGTATAATCCACAAAGTCCGGTAGACGGAAGCAGTTCGGAATTTGAATTCAATATGAATAATGCCAACTTCCCCGATCAGCCCGCTTATGATATGGAACATGTTTTCTATAATGGTAAGGCAGAGATGGGAACCATTCCTCAATATCTGACTGCTGTGTTTGGTGGAGCATACGTGATTTTCCGTGTGCCTGAAGGTGAAACTTGGGATCCGGTGAACGATGCATCGATGAAGACAACCGACCTTAGCAAGCCAAATAGCAAGAGCTATTATGCTAAGATTCCTATCAAGTATGTACTTGATGCTGTAGAAGCTATTGACAATGAGTCAAAGGCCAATGCCAAGCGTGTACCTGGTGTACTTGATGCCGGTATGACTTGGGTAGGTGCTACTTATTGTGCGAAGGGTGTTGCCCGTAAGTTATCTGTAGATGAAAACGGTGAACCGATTGTACGTGAAGAAACTGGTACCTATATCTATCAGGATACCAACAACAGTACCGACGACTTTGAACGTGGTGTTGACCCTGTAATGCGTCGTAACGGTGCCAAGATGCCGTCATGGAATCATACATTGAAATAATCTTTAAAGAATAGAACAATGAAAAAACAATATATACGATTTGTAAAGTGCGGTTTGTTGATGGTAGCCTGTCTTACCGGAATGGAAGTTGCTGCCCAAGGCTTTTCGCCTGCCGCTATGGAACAATTGAAAATGAAGCGTCTGTGGTTCCAATCACAGAATGCGGCCGGTACAGTGTTTGACGATACACAGAACTATTCCAATGTTATCTTGGGATATGATTTGCAGGATGGTAATTTTGCTCGCCCACAAGACGGTGAAAAAGAATCTACTATCGGTGTGTCCAGTGAAGGTTTTATCAATTTAGGTAATGCATACGTTTGGGGTTCGTTCAAGTTTGCGCAAGAAAACTTGACAGATGCCGGATACAATGCTTCTATAGCTGATCCGTTCCGCAGAATGCCTTATTATGTGGCTGACTTGCATCACAGCGATTGGCGCAACCAATATTATGACTTGAAGTTCCGTGCCGCTACTCCGCTCATAGGCAATCATTGGGCATTTGGTATAGAAGGTAATTACGTGTCTACTTTGGCAGCCAAGCAACGCGACCCTCGTGTAGATACCCGTTTCTATACATTGGAATTGACTCCGGGTGTTACCTATCGACTTAATGATTCTCATAAATTCGGTGTGAACATCAAGTATGCTTCTATCAAGGAAGACTCCGAAATGGAATGTGTCAACCTTTATGTGGACCAGGACTATTATGTAATGTATGGTTTGGGAACCGCTGTTCATGGAATAGGTGATGGACCTACTACTAATTACATTGGTGACCGCATTGGCGCTGCTTTCCAATACAACTTCAGCACTCCAACATTCAACTTGTTGTTCGAAGCCAGCTACGATGAACGTGCAGAAAAGGTAGAAAGTTCTTACAAGACTCCGAAGAAGGTGTTCGGTGTAAAGGACAAGACCATGCAGTTTGCCTTGACTGCTGTGAAGGAAACAGAAAACTTCACCAATTATGTGAAGGCTTCTTATGTGAATATGGATATGGATGGTATTCAGTACATTTCTCAACGTGACAATTCGGAAAGTCAAAGCGGTTGGGTAGATTTGCACCAGAACATCCGTTCTACCTATAAAACTCAGAATATGGCATTCAACTATGCTTTGAGCAAGAACCGTGGCAATGAATACAGTTGGAAGGCTGAAGTGGGTGTGAATTATACCAACCAGGATGATGAATACTTGATGCCTAATTCGGTACAGAATGCAGAAAATGTAACTTTCAACTTGGGCTTCAAGAAGAACTTTGCATTGAGTGATGAAATGAACCGTCGTTTGTTGGTAGACATTCACGGTGCCTATAACAATAACATCGGTGGTGAATACGTTTACAATGGTAGTCATGCCGATTATATAACCGTAACAGAATTGCATCAGGGAATGACAGATTATTACACCAGCGACTATTACCGTTTCGGTGCTTCGGTAACATACTCGCAACAAGTGAAGGAAGACAAGCGCATGAACTTGTTCGGTAAATTGGCATTCGACCGTGTGAATACTTCAGACTATGATTTTGACGGACGTTCGTTCCTGTCTGTAAGCTTAGGATGTAATTTCTAAAAATACATTTTACTAACTTCGTGTCATTCTGAACGTAGTGAAGATAATTCCTTCGCTATGCTCAGAGTGACATGAGAGTTTAAATGAAGAACTAAATCTTAAATCATTTTAAAATATGCGTAAACTAATCACAAGCGGTTTGTTGCTTTGCGGAGCCTTGGCCTTGCAAGCACAGACTTTTGTAAAACCGGCTATGAAGGTTACTGAAACTTCGTTCGCCGTGATTACTGATAAGGGAACGTATCAGGCCTGTGAAGCCGACCTCAAAGCCTATCAGGAAACTTTGGGAGCCGAGGGGTTGCCTACGTTCATAGTGTATAACGATTGGAAGAACCCCGAAGATGTAAAGAAGGTCATTGCCAAACTTTACAAGAAAAACAATCTGGAGGGCGTGGTTTTCGTGGGTAATGTACCCATTGCCATGATTCGCAAGGCACAGCACATGACTTCTGCCTTCAAGATGGACGAAGTGGAACATCCGTTCAGAGAATCATCTGTACCCAGTGACCGTTTCTATGATGACTTCGATTTGAAGTTTGATTTCTTGAAGCAGGACAGCGTAGAAAATAACTTCTTCTACTACAACTTGGCTATCGAATCTCCACAAAAGATTCAATGCGATATCTATTCAGCCCGTATTAAGGCTATCGATAACGGAGAAGATGCTTATGCACAAATCAGCCGTTACTTGAAGAAGGCCATTGCCGAACACAAGTCGGGTAATAAACTTGACCAGTTCTTCTCGTATACCGGTGACGGTTCTTATTCAAACTCGTTGGTAGCGTGGACTCCCGAAACTCACACCATACGCGAACAGATGCCGAAGGTATTCGACCGTGAAGGACGTGCCCGCTTTATTCGCTACAATTTCAGTGAATATCCAAAGGATGATGTCATCAATATGCTGAAACGAGAAGATCTCGACCTCTCTATCTTCCATGAACATGGAGTACCCGAACGTATGTATCTTTCAGGCTCGGCTGCTACCCAAACTTGGAATGCTCACATGGATGCCATGAAGTATTATTGGCGTGGGTTGGCCCGTCGTTACGAAAACCGTCCGAAGGATTTCAAGGAAATGCTGGAACGTATGGAGAAAAGATATGGATTGGATTCTACTTGGATTGCCGGATGGAACGACCCGAAGGTAATTGAAGAAGATTCTTTGCTCGATCTCCGTACCGGTATCATTTTGCCTGAAGTAACTCAAATGAAACCGAATAGCCGCATGGTTATCTTTGACGCCTGTTACAACGGTGACTTCCGCGAAAAGGATTACATTGCCGGACGTTTCATTATGGCCGAAGGCAAGACTGTGGTAACCTTCGCCAACTCTGTGAATGTACTTCAAGACAAGATGGCCAACGAAATGCTTGGTTTGCTCGGTATGGGTGCCCGTGTAGGACAATGGGCCAAGTTGACTAACATTCTGGAATCGCATATCACCGGTGACCCTACTATCCGTTTCAAGTCTATCAACGAAGTGGATTGTGATGCGTTGCTCAAGGCTCCGTATAACGAAGCACAGATGTTGGAATTGATGAACTCTCCATATGCCGATGTACAGAACTTGGCTTTGCACCGTTTGTATCGTAACAAGTATGCTGGTATTTCTGACTTGTTGCGCAAGACTTACGAAACTTCTCCGTATATGATGACTCGTTTCACCAGCTTGGCTTTGCTCGAAAAGTTGAACGACAAGAACTTCCAGGAAGTGTTGTTGCTTTCTATCAATGACTCTTACGAATTTATTCGTCGTACTTCCATCCGCATGATGCAGCACGTGGGTTTGAACGAATATGTATATCCGCAAATCAAGAATTATGTGGAAGACAAACTGTCGGAACGTGTGGCATTCAATGTGGAATTGGGCTTGACCGTATTCGATAAGGAAGCTGTAGATGCTGCTATCGAAAAGGTGTTTGCCGAAACACACATCAGTATCAACAAGGATAAGATGCGTGAAACATTGGAAAAATGCAACAAGAGCCGCAGTATGCAGCAGGATATCTATAATAAGGAAGAAACTGAACGCTGGCGCTTGATGTATTGTAACAACCTGAAGAACTATATGGCACATCCTTATGTAGACGGTTACGTGAGAGTCTTGACTGATGAAACTGAAAGCGAAAAGTTGAAAATCAGACTTCTTCAGTCGCTTGCCTGGTTCACTCATTCTTACCGCAAGGCTGACATTATGCAGGCTTGTGACCAATTGATGAAGGACAAGAAATTGTCTGCCGAACTCCGAGAAGAAGCAAAACGTACGTATTACAGACTTAAAGACTAATTGGCCATGATGAAGAAATTAATTTACTTGTCGTTCCTCTTGCCATTGGCAGGGAATGCACAGATAACCGTTATAAAGCCGTCGGCCAAGCAAGCAACCGCTTTTGCTATCGTGACCGACAACCAGACTTATGCCAATACCAAGGAAGCTATGCATCTGTATAAGGATGCCGTGCAAGCCGATGGCTTGGCCACTTATTTGATTCACGGTGATTTTCAGACTCCGGATCAAGTTAAGGATGAAATCATCAAAGTATATAAGGAATGTCCTTCTTTGGAAGGTGTCGTGTTAGTCGGTGATATACCTATTGCCTTGGTGCGCAATGCCCAACACATGACTACGGCTTTCAAGATGAATGAAAAGTCATTCCCTTGGCCGGAATCATCTGTCCCGACCGACCGCTTCTACGATGACTTGCACTTGAAGTTTGAATACTTGAAGCAAGATTCTGTCAATCCGCAGCATCATTATTATAAGCTGACAGAAGACAGCCCTCAACACTTGAACCCCACTTTCTATTCGGCACGTATCAAGTATCCGGAAAAGAAGGGTGGTGACAAGTATCAGGCTATTGCCGCTTATTTGAAGAAGGCAGCTGCTGCCAAGGCTGACAAGAGCAACAAGCTCGACCAGGTGTTCTCGTTCAACGGTGGTTCGTACAATTCAGACTGTTTGATTGTATGGATGGACGATGAAAAGGCTTATATGGAGAACTTCCCCTTGGCTTTTGGCCGTGAAATGGGCTTCAAGCACTGGAACTTCCGCATGCGTCACCCTATGAAATACTACTTGTTTGATGAATTGCAACGTACCAATCTTGATGTGTTCATGTTCCACGAACATGGTATGCCTACCGGTCAGTTGATTAACGATGAATTGGCTTGTACTTCACTTGAAGACCGTTACAAGATGTTGAAGAGTACTCTCTACAATGCGGTAGTAGGTCATACCAAGGAAGGAGAAAGCACAGACAAGAGACGTATCCAAATGCAGGAAAAACGTCACGTAACCGAAACATTCTTCAAGGATTTGGATAACCCTGAATGGTGGGCTGCCGACTCTACACACTATGCCGATGAACGCATTGTCACTGAAGACTTGATGAAGCGTAACCTTAAGACCAACGCCAAGTTCATCATGTTCGATGCCTGCTACAACGGTTCGTTCCACGAAGAAGATTACATTGCCGGTCAATATATCTTCAACGATGGCCAGACCTTGGTAGCACAGGGTAATACACGTAACGTATTGCAAGACCGTTGGACTATCGAAATGATTGGTTTGATGTCACACGGTGTGCGTGCCGGTCAGTACAACCGCATCATTGCATCGTTGGAAGGACACTTGTTTGGCGACCCCACTCTCCGTTTCGCTCCGATAGAAGCTAATACTTGGAGTGTGGACATGACTTTGCGTAAGAACGACAAGGCATATTGGGAAGGTTTGCTGAACAGCAAGTATGCAGATATCCAGAGCTTGGCTATGCGTATGTTGGCCGATTTGGATACTGACAAGAAGATGTCTGCCAAGTTCCTCGAAATGTATCGCACCACTCCGTTTAACACTACCCGTATGGAGGCTGTCAAGTTGTTGAGCCGTTATAAGGATGGTAGCTTTACCGAAGTATTGAAGGAAAGTGTGAACGATGCCTACGAACTGACTGCCCGTTTGAGTGCCAACTATGTTGCATTCAATGGCGACGAGTCGTTGATTCCTTATGTTGTGGAAGGTATGATTGAACATAACGAACGTTTGCGTGTACAGATGGGTATCCAAAAGGCTCTTTCACTTTTCCCGAAGGACAAGGTGTTGAAGGCTGTTGACGATTTCTATGCTAAGGTTGACCGTGTGAATGAAGAGGATGAAAAGGCTCGTGTACTCCGTGGATTGAACAATGGCTATAAGAACGATGCCAAGAATCATACGTTAGCTATGGATAAGAATGCTACAGAAAACAAACGTATCATGGCTATCCGTACCGTACGTAACTATACAGCCCACGTGAATGTAGATGATTACTTGAATTTGATTCGTGACGAGGCCAATCCACTCGAAGTTCGTGTAGTAATGACCGAAGCTTTGGGCTGGTTTACTCAATCGGTGAAGAGTCCTTACATTGTAAGCGAATTGAAGAAATATCAAAACGCTTCCTTGCCGGAAGACTTGAGATTGGAAATTGAACAGACTATCAATCGTTTGACATTCTAATTATGAAGAAATATTTATTTTTAGTGATGACCGCTTTGTGCTTGCAGGGTATGCAGGCACAAACAGTGGTAAAACCCACAGTGAAGTCAAAGACTACATTTGCTATTGTAGTCGACCAGAAGAGCTACGATGCCGCTAAGGCAGAAATCGATGCTTATCGTGCCAGCGTGGAAAACGAAGGCTTGGGTACTTACCTGTTAATTGATGACTGGAAGCGCCCTGAACCTATTCGCGAACAATTAATCAAGCTTCATGCTGATAAGAAAGCTCCTCTCGAAGGTTGTGTATTGGTTGGCGATATTCCTATCGCTATGGTACGCGACGCCCATCATTTGTCGTCTGCCTTTAAGATGAATCCTAATATGGATTGGCAAAGGTCAAGTATTCCTTCCGACCGTTATTACGATGACTTCGGTTTGACTTTCGACTATATCAAGCAAGATAGTGTTATTGCTGACTATCACTACGTAAGTTTGCGTGCCGATGGTAAGCAGTACATCATGCCTGATATCTATTCGGCCCGTATCCGTCCGCTCAAGGTGGAAGGTATGGACAAGTACCAACAGATTCGTGACTATTTGAAGAAAGTGGTAGCCGAAAAGCAAAGCCTAAATGTACTCGACCAACTGACTATGGCTCGTGGACACGGCTATAACTCCGAAGACCTTGCTGCATGGAGTGGCGAACAACTTGCTTTGCGTGAACAGATGCCGCATTTGTTCAAGGCTGGCAATGTGGTGAAGTTCTACGACTTCGAAACCCAATATCCTGCCAAATTCGATTATCTGAACGAAATCCAACGCGAAGGATTGGACATCATGTTGTTCCACCATCATGGTGGTCCTACTACCCAGTATCTGAATGGTTATGAAAACGGTTCGGGCATTGATTTGAATATTGAAAATATCAAACGGTTCTTGCGTAGCAAACTCCCGAGACTGGCCGAAAAGAATGGTAAGGAAGCTGCGATTGACAGCTATGTAAAGAAGTATAATGTGCCTCGCGAATGGTGCGAAACAGCTTTCGATGAAGCTTGCTTGAAGGAAGATTCCATTTATAATGCCAATATGGACATTTATGCCGAAGACCTCCACAAACTTACTCCGAATGCCCGTTTCGTATTGTTGGATGCTTGTTATAACGGTTCTTTCCATATGGACGACAATATTGTTGGTTCTTACATCCTTGGAAAAGGTAAGACTATCGCTGCCATGGGATGTACCGTAAATACAATTCAGGACAAGTGGCCCGATGAATTCCTTGGCTTGATGGCCGAAGGTATGCGTATTGGTCAGTTCACCCGCTTTACATGTTTCCTTGAAAACCATTTGGCAGGTGACCCTACTTTCCACTTCGTTCCGAATGGTTCGTTGGATATGGATGTAAACCAAGCCATTGTATTGCAGGAAGGTAATATCGGATTCTGGAAGAAACAATTGAATTCAGTCTCTGCTGATATGCAGGCTATGGCTTTACGCCAGTTGGACATGGCCAACTATGCCGATATGGTAAATTTGCTGAAGCAAAGCTATTTTGAATCAGACAAGTTTGTGGTGCGTCTCGAAGCTATGCGTTTGTTGGCTTTGAATTATCCGACTACAGCCGAAACAATAGAGGTGTTGGGCGTAGCCTTGAACGATACCTACGAATTGATTCGTCGTTTCGCTACCGAATATGTAGAACTGAGCTGTTCTCCGGAATTGGTTTCTGCTTGGGCCGAAAGTTTCTTGATGCGTGGTCATGAAAAGCGTCACGCTTTCAGAGTGATGAGTGCCATCGACGCCTTTGCCAGCATCAACGGCAAGGAAGAGTTGGAAAAACATGCCGCACAATGGGTTTGGTATAACCGCAACCGTGTGGATGAATTCATCAAACGTTTCGATTCCTATAAAAAGGGACAAGAAAAGGATATGGCTTTTATCGCCAATCCCGAAACAACCGACAAGAAAGTAAGCAGCGAAATCAAGACTTACCGTAACAACCCCATTACTCCGGCCATTGAACCGTTGTTGAGCATCCTCAAGAACGAGGCACGTGGTGAAGAACCTCGTATAGGAGCTGCAGAAACTTTAGGCTGGTATGGCCATCACTACAACAAGGCTGAAATTATCAAGGCTTTGAAGGCGTTCAACACTTCCAACGAAAAGATAATGAACGAAGTGAAGAAGACCATCAACCGTCTGGAAGGAAAGAACAGATAATACGATTGTCTAAAGTATATAATGAAGTGGGTGTGCTATAAAGTACATCCACTTTATTTTTAAGGAATAATATACATTTGAAAAGGTTACGGAATTCATTTTACCTTTCACGACAATTATCCTTAAAAAGTAAAACGTCGAGTTGTTGCTCGGAAAACGGCGTTTTGTGCTTCGAAAAGCGGCGTTTTATGGACAATAACTCGACGTTTTGTTTTGCGAGAAGCGTTGGGAAAAACTATTCCTTGACAAAATAAGTGCCGAGGTTCATAATCCAACTGCCTACAGCATTTCCAAGAATCATCACCCCGATAAGCAGGAAGGTGCGAGGTTCCCATGCATTAGCCAAGGTGAAATAGCACATGTTGGCAATGCTATGCTCAAATCCGCTCAAGATAAAGATTACCACCGGGAGGATGACAAACAACCACGAACGGCTCTTCTTGTACGAATCAACCGCCAGATACATCATCACCCCACAAGCGATGGAGAGGATAAAGAGACTGGGGATAGAATCGTTCAACTTGGTCGATACTACACTGCTTACACTCTCTGCGATAGGAAGTCGGGTGAGTTGGATGACGGTTCCTATGATATAGGTTCCCACAAAATTACCTAAGATAGTCAATAGAATGTTTACAATACCTACTTGACGGATATAGCCTATCTTGCCTGTAAACAGATACAATTCACGACATACGATGGTTAATAGTCCGAACGAGAAGAGCAAGGCGCCCACCATTTTGTTGGGACACATCAGGTAGATGATGCATCCGAAAGCTATCATGAATCCTGATAGAATTGCTTTTATAAATACTCCGTACATAATTTTATTTCTTGGGATAGTGGTATCTCATAGAGAATATATAAACTGTTATGATATTTTCATTTACTGAATAAATCAATCGGTGCTCAGAATTGATTCTTCTTGACCATTTTCCAGCTAAATCATATTTTAACGGTTCTGGTTTTCCTATTCCTGTATATGGGTGTTCCATAATATCTTTCAACAAAGCGGTAATCCTGTTCATTATGGCTTTGTTTCCCGATTTCTTCCAATAATCACGGTCTTTTTGAGCTTGCTCTAGCAAGATTATTTCCATAAATCGTCTATATCAACCTTGATTCCTTTATCATTTTTTATATCATCATCACCCTTGCGAATAGCTTCCATTGTTTCGGGAGAAGACATGATATATTCTGTCTCTTTCAGAGAATTGTATTCTTCCAAAGAAATAAGTACCACTCCAGTGTCTTTACCACGATTGATAATAACGGTATCGCAATCATCAATTACGGCATCCATGTAGCTTTTCAAATTGGTTCTGAAATCTGTATAATTGGCTGTCCTCATATTATTCTCTTATTAATATAGTGCAAATATATGTACTTAATTGCGTACGTGCAAATGTTATTAGTAAAAAATAGCAAACTATAAGTTGCCACTCCGTCAAGACATCATCGAATTTACTGCTTGACCAAAAGTTATTTTTACGAGTCAATTTAATAAATCGTCATTTTAGTTTTGGGGACATTCAAAATCGTTATCTTTGTGAAAGTATTGTAAACCAAAAGCAATGAAGTATGATTATTCAAAGATTTACCAGATTAGCAACAAATCTACTTGAAAAGTATTATGAACAACGTCTTAAAATAAATGATAAAGAAATTGTTTATACTGGAAATAGAGGTGCCATATTCTTTATTTCCCTTTTAGGCGGTTGTCTTGCTTTAATTGTATACTTGGGTTGTAAATTATCAGGTACAACAGATTTGATTGTTTTGGCTGTAGCAGGAATAATTCTTACCTTGTTTGTGTTATATTCGTATACATTTCTTGGGTCGAAAATTACCTTGAATCCCCAATCTATTACTCTAAAAGGTCCTGTAAAGACATTCGAAGATAATTTCTGGAGTCAGCTAAAGATTGTTTTTAGAGAGAGTTTGATAGCTAATCGAACGGTGGAAATGTCGTGGAATGAAATAGATAAGATAGCCAGATGTGACAATGGATTATATTTTTATACAAAATCCGGACATCGTTTTTTTTTCAGCATTGTATTTTTTAACGTTAAGATTGTCCCAATGATCAAGAAATATAAAGATGTTCAGGATGTATTTAGATGGATCTAATAATCAGGTTGACTTCTTGGTTGACTTTTCGCGTCAACCACAGCGTCAGCCACCATATTTTTCGATGAAAAGGGCAAAAAAGAAAAAGCATCGACAATCGTTGGATTATCAATGCCTTTCTTGAAGTCGGGATGACTGGATTCGAACCAGCGACCTCGCGCCCCCCAGACGTGTACTCTAACCGGACTGAGCTACATCCCGAATTGCGTGTGCAAAGGTACGTTTTATTTTTGAATCTGCAACACTTTGGACGATTTTTCTTTCAAATGGACAATATTGTTAGCGAAATGAGTAAGGGGATATGCAATAAAATCCTATATTTGCATGATTAAATTAAAGAATGTTGTTAACTAATTATTGAATAAATATGGAAGAAATGAAAACTGCTCATCGTGCAGCTAACAGCAAGATGAATTTTGCACTCAAATATCCCGAAAATGAAGGGGGTATGAACGATCGTATCAAGCGTTTGCGTCAGCAGAGTGTAGAAACTCCTACTACTTTGACTATTGAACGTGCACTCATCGAAACGGCTTTCTATAAGGAAAACTACGGAAAGTATCCTAATGCCGTATTGCGTGCCATGAATTTCTTGGAAATCTGCAAGAAGAAGACTATCTACATTGGCGACGATGAACTGATTGTGGCCGAAAGAGGACCCAAGCCCAAGGCGGTGCCTACTTTCCCTGAATTGACTTGCCATACCGTAGAAGACTTGCATACACTGAATACCCGTGAATTGCAACCTTATTTCATTTCACAAGAAGATATCGATACTTATGAACGCGAAGTCATCCCTTACTGGGAAGGACGTACTCAGCGTGAACGTATCTTTAACCATGTATCCGAAGAATGGCGAGAAGCTTATCACGCCGGTGTGTTTACCGAATTTATGGAACAGCGTGCTGCCGGTCATACAACCATGGACGGAAAACTCTATGTGCGTGGCTTGTTGGATGTAAAGAAGTTGATTCAAGAACAATTGGATAAATTGGATTTCATCAACGATCCCGAAGCTACCGACAAACAGGAAGAACTCCGTGCGATGGACATCTCTTGTGATGCTGCCATTGTTTTTGCAGAACGTCATGCAGAATTGGCTGAAAAGATGGCTGCAGAAGAAACCAATCCGCAACGCAAGGCCGAATTGGAAAAGATTGCCGATGTATGTCGTTGGGTACCGGCTCATGCTCCTCGCGATTTGCATGAAGCCATCCAGATGTACTGGTTTGTACACTTGGGTACTGTAACCGAATTGAACGGTTGGGACAGTATGAACCCGGGACACATTGACCAGCACTTGTGGCCGTTCTATCAGAAAGGCATTGCTGATGGTACATTGACCCGTGAAAAGGCTAAGGAATTGCTTTCTTGTCTTTGGATTAAGTTCAACAATCAGCCGGCTCCTCCGAAGGTAGGTATTACTGCCCTTGAATCGGGTACATATAATGACTTTACCAATATCAACATCGGTGGTGTAACCCGCGATGGTAAGGATGGTAGTAACGAACTTTCATTCATCATCCTTGAAATTCAAGAAGAATTGCACGAATTGCAACCGGGTCTTTCTATTCACGTAGCTGAAGTAACACCAGATGAATTTGTGAAGGCCGGTTGTCGTGTTATCCGTCAAGGACATGGTTATCCTTCGGTATTCAACCCTGATTGCTATGTACAGGAATTGGTAAACCAAGGAAAGAGTCTGGAAGATGCTCGCGAAGGTGGTTGCTCAGGATGTATCGAAGTAGGTGCATTCGGTAAGGAAGCTTATGTATTGACCGGTTACTTGAATACTCCGAAGATTCTGGAAATTACCTTGAACAATGGTTGGGATCCGAACTCAGGCAAGAAACTTGGTTTGGAAACTGGTGACCCACGTACCTTTACATCGTATGAACAATTGTATGAAGCATATCACAAGCAGATGTTGCATTTTGTGAACTTGAAATTGTCGGTAAACAACTACATTGAACGTATGTTTGCGCTTTATGCACCGGCTACTTTCTTGTCACTCTTCATCGACGATTGTATCACTAAGGGTAAGGACTATTACAATGGTGGTGCCCGATATAATACTACCTATATTCAATGTACCGGTTTGGGAACTACTACCGACTGCTTCGCTACCATCAAGAAGCATGTGTTTGAAGACAAACGATATACCATGGATGAGTTGCTGACAGCTGTAGCAGCCAACTTTGAAGGCCACGAAAAGATGCGTCAGTACATCATGAATCGTACTCCGTTCTTTGGTAACGATGATGAATATGCTGATACCATTGCTGTGAAGGTATACGAAGACTTGGTGAAGGCTATCAAGGGACATCCTAATACTCGTGGTGGTGAAACTCAGTTGAACATGTTGTCAACAACTTGCCACAACTACTTCGGTAGCGTTTGTCATGCTACACCAAACGGACGTTTGGCACACTTCGCTATTTCCGACGGTACTTCTCCGGCTCACGGTGCTGATACTAATGGACCTACTTCGGTTATCAAATCATTGGGTAAACTTGACCAAACTCAGTCAGGTGGTACTTTGTTGAACATGCGTTTCATCCCTGCATTGCTCAAGCGTGAAGAAGACCTCGACAAATTGGTATCATTGATCCGTGCTTATTTCAAGATGGGCGGTCACCATGTACAGTTCAACATTGTCGATACTCAGACTTTGCTTGATGCACAGAAGAAGCCGGAAGATTATAAGGACTTGTTGGTGCGCGTTGCCGGTTATTCGGACTATTTCAATGATATGACCGAACAACTTCAGAATGAAATCATTGCACGTACAGAAAACGAAGAATTTTAAGCATGTATATCTTTGATATTAAACGTTTTGCCATTAATGACGGACCGGGTATCCGTGTAACCTTGTTTATGAAAGGGTGTCCGCTCCGTTGTGTGTGGTGTCATAATCCGGAAGGACTGGAAAGCCGTCAGCAGAGGATGTATGTCAAGAAGAAATGCATCGGTTGCCAGACGTGTGTAGAAACTTGTCCGCAACATGGATTGGTGTTGACGCCTGATGGCATCAAACAAACGGCTGAGTGTACCCATTGTGGCAAGTGCGTAGAGGAATGTCCTACTTTGGCTATGGAAATGGCTGGTAAGGCGTATTCCATGGAGGAATTGATGAAGTTGGTGGAAAAAGACCGATTGGTGATGGAAACCAGTGGGGGTGGAGTGACCTTGTGTGGGGGTGAACCATTGATGCATCCTGATTATCTGGTGGAAATATTGGAAGAATTGGGTCGTCGTAACTTGCATCGTACGGTAGATACTACGCTTTATGCCTCGGAAGCTACTGTGGAAAAGGTGTTGCCTCATACTGACCTTTTTATGGTGGACATGAAGCACATGAACAGTGAGTTGCATCAGAAGTATACGGGTGTACCTAACGAACCAATACTTAGAAACATTCGTATGATTGCTGAAAAGGGTGCCCGTTATTGGATTCGTATCCCTTTGATTGAAGGGGTAAATGCCGATGAGGAAAATATCCGTCAGTGCATTGCGTTCCTAAAGGAACTGCCTACTTCTCCCGAAATGGTGAATATCTTGCCTTATCATGATATAGGTATAGGTAAGCACAAACGTTTGGGTACGGATTATAATCCGGATGAGTTGGTAATGTCTACCCCTTCGCAAGAATGGCAAGACCATTGTGTGGAACTATTCCAATCGAACGGATTTGACTGTAAGATTGGAGGTTGATATTTTAAAGGCACGGATTACACGGATTAACACGGTTTAAGTGTGTGAAAACATTTCTTTATCCGTGACGTGTTGTTGAGCAAAGCGAAAAAAAACGTGTAATCCGTGCCTATATTAACAAGACACATTCGTTTTTATCCCATTGCTTCCCGATAAAAATCAAGCATTTCGAAAATCTCTTCTTTATTGGCCGATTGGTTGATTCGGATATCGCCAATTTCACCCATCAGCGTGAAGTTGATGATGCCCGCACTATTCTTCTTGTCGTGAGTCATGAATTCGTACAAGCGTTCGTATTGCTTGCAATCAAACGGCATAACTCCATAGTGCTCTTTGATGAAGCGTACCGTTTGGCGGAGCTTGTCTTGGGGAAATCCTACTTTGAGGTGTGAGAAATAAAGTTCACAGACAATACCCCATGCTACGGCATATCCATGAAGAACAGGATGATTGGTTTCCAATGCCAGACTTTCGAAAGCATGGCCTACAGTGTGACCTAAATTCAAGGCCTTCCGTATACCTTTTTCAAAGGGGTCTTGCGCTACAATATCTTCCTTGATCTGTACCGAATGAGCCACTAATGTTTGTAGGGCAGGATAATCAATACGGTTCATGTCGAAATTCAAAAGTTCTGCCCAATGTTCGGTAGTGCTGATGATGCCATGCTTCAGCATTTCGGCATATCCGGAGAGCAGATTATATGTATCGAGCGATTTCAGAAATTCGGTATCGATAAGAACAAATTCGGCCGGTGAGAAGACACCTATCTCATTCTTCAGTCCATTAAAGTTAATTCCTGTTTTTCCACCTACCGATGCATCGACCATGGCCAATAGGGTAGTGGGTATATTGATGTACTTGATTCCTCTCTTAAATGTAGAAGCGGCGAATCCACCTAAATCGGTTACCATACCTCCACCTAAATTGATAAGGAGTGAATGGCGGGTAGCTCCTTCATCACCTAAGGTTTTCCAGACTGTTGCCAGCGTTTCTAAAGTCTTGTTTACATCTTCGGCACCAATGCATATTTCGGTAGCATCTTTCATGCAATCAAATTGGGCAATGATTGGTAAACAGAGTCTTCGGGTATGTTCGTCGGTCAGGACAAACAATTTATCGTGTGGGCATTGGTTAATGGCTGCACTCAGATTCTCGTTCAGATTGTCACAAATAATCACTTGTTGTTTGCTCATAATTCAAAAGTTTGGCTGCAAATTTACTAAAAATGTAAAAAGAAAAGACTTACTTGGTAAATAAATGCCTAATTTTGTAGTCAAAATCAGCGGATTGGTCGATTTATACAAAATTTAAGAAAATCCCGCTTTAAACTTTTTAATTTAAAGAGTGTCCAAAGGACGTTGACTAATTGATTCATTGGTAAAAAGGATAGATTTATTATAATGAAAAAGTTTTTATTTTTTGTGTTGCTGATAGGTATTAGTTCAGCAGTTGCGTTCGCCCAGACAAAAGGGCGTGTTACAGTGAGCGGTACGGTTATCGATAAGGAAGATAATTCGCCCGTTATGCAAGCTACAGTACAATTACTTTCTTTGCCCGACAGTACAATGGCGACGGGTAATGTGACAAACAACAACGGTAGATTCAGTCTTGAAGCCCGTCCGGGTAAATATGTGCTGAAAGTATCTTTTGTAGGCTATACTCCGTATATGAAGGAAATGCAGCTTACTTCTTCCAAAGCCACAGTAAATGTAGGAAAAATTGCTTTGGGTACAGATGCGGTGATGTTGAGTGAAGCGGTGGTTACTGCCGAAGCTCCTCCTGTAACTGTATCGGGTGATACTTTGGGTTACAATGCATCGGCTTATCGTACTCCCGAAGGTGCTGCATTGGAAGAATTGGTACGTAAGATTCCAGGTGCCGAAGTGGATGATGATGGTAATGTGAAGTTGAATGGTAAGTCCATTTCCAAGTTGTTGGTGGATGGTAAGGAATTCTTTGGCGGTGATGTAAAGACCGGTTTGCAGAACTTGCCTGCCGATATGGTGGAAAAGATTAGCGCTTATGACCGTCAGTCGGATAATGCCCGTATTACTGGTATTGATGATGGTGAAGAAGAAGCCGTACTCGACCTTACCGTTAAGAAAGGGATGAACCAGGGATGGATTGGTAATATGGATGCCGGTATAGGTGATGGAAAGAGTGAAGATGGAAGTGATACTCCTTATCGCTATACAGCAAATGTGAATATCAACCGTTTTGGCAGTCATGGAGATAATTCCAGTCAGTTTACTCTTATTGGTAGAGCCAACAATGTAAATGATATGCGCTTTGGTGGCGGTGGTGGCCCACGTTGGAGAAGAAACAATGGGTTAACAGCCAGTAAGGAATTTGGCTTGAATTATGCCATGGAAAATGAAAAATTTGAATTTGGTATCAGTGCTCGTTATAACTATAGAGATAATGATGCGGTTAGTGTAAGTCAAGTGGAAAACTTCCTCCCTACTGGCAATAGCTCTTTCTCTAATTCAAATGGCTGGAATCGAAATAAGAATCAGAATATGAATGCCAATATGCGTTTGGAATGGAGACCGGACAGTATGACCACTTTATTTATGAGAGGTAATATGTCGTGGGGAGATAGTGATGGCCGTTCCAATTCATTGTCGGCTACCTTTAATTCAGACCCCTATGCAGTAGTGGCTGATCCTAACAATTATTTGGATTTTGATTCAGAAAGCAATGAAGAATTGGATGCTATCCGTGTGAATGCATCTAAGGTGGGCTCTTTATCAGAAAGTAAGTCGTTATCGGCTAATGGTAATGTGCAATTGACACGTAAACTGAATAATGAAGGCCGTAATATAACCCTCCGTTTGATTGGTAGCTACGGTGATAGTGAAAGTGACCGTTATTCCAATAACTTGACTCGTTATTATACTGCTGTAGACGGTATCCCTACTTTCAGTGAAGATACAATCCGTCGCTATATTACTACTCCAACCAATAACTATAATTTGGGCGCAGAAGTGAGCTATAGTGAACCTTTGGCTGATAAAGTATACTTGCAATTCAGTTACCGTTTCCAATATGGTTATAGCGAAAGTGATAATTCTACTTATGATTTGTTGAATTCTATTTATAAGAATAATCAATTTGTTCTTGGAACTCTTCCGAATGACTTCTCGAATTCATGGTTAGATCCGGAACAAAGCAAGTATGCTGAATATCAGAATTTCAATCACGATGCCCGAGTAATGTTGCGTATTAATAAAAAGACTTGGCGCTTGTCGGCTGGTGTTGCATTCCGCCCACAACAGACTAAGTTGTCTTACCAGAAGGGTGCTGCAGATATTGATACTACTCGTAATGTGTTCAATTTCTCTCCAGAAGTGGATTTCCGTTATCAACCTCAAAGACAAACACAGTTGCGCTTCTCATATCGTGGACGTACTAGTTCACCAAGCATGGAAAACTTGTTGCCGATTACCGATGACTCCAATCCATTGAATATCCGTACAGGTAATCCTGGTTTGAAACCGTCGTTCTCGCATAATCTGGAACTTCGTTACAATACCTTTAATATGGATGCACAACGTGGCGTATTCTCACATGTAAGTGGCTCGTTTACTCAAAACTCTATCAGTAATATCCGTGAATATAATGAAAAGACAGGGGGATGGACATCTAAACCTGAAAATATCAATGGTAACTGGAATGTATTCGGTATGTTTGGTATGAATACAGCGTTGAAGGCTAATCCAAAGTTTACATTTGACACCTTTACTAATCTTAGCTATGCAAATAATGTTGGTTACTTGACAATGGCTGGTATGAAAGAGGCACAGAAGAATACCACAACCAATCTTTCTTTAGGTGAACGTTTGGGTGGTCGTTATCGTAACGATTGGTTGGAAATCGGTTTGAATGGTAGCATCAACTATAGCTTTGAAAAAGATAAACTGAATCCGGAAAATAATCAGGAACCTTACACCTTCTCTTATGGTGGTAATGTACAGATTTATGCTCCTTGGGGTACAACCATTTCTACGAATATAACCAATCAGGCACGTCGTGGTTATTCGGATTCGAATATGAATCGTAATGAGTTGATTTGGAATGCACAGGTAGCTCAGAGCTTCTTGAAGGGTTCTTTGACATTGAGCTTGGAATGGAACGATATCTTGAGAGAACAAAGCAACATCACTCGTTCGTTGACATCAACAGGACGTTCGGTTTACACTTATAATGGTGTAAATAGCTACGGTATGGTACGTGTAATCTATCGCTTTAATATTTTCGGAAGCAAGGAAGCACGTAACAAGATGATGCAGAACAGAGGCCCTGGTTTTGGTGGCCCTGGTTTCGGTGGTCCGGGAATGGGAGGCCGTGGCATGGGAGGCGGTAGACGTCCGTTCTAAATTTTTGATAGCAAATAACTTTTCCCAACCTATAATTGTTATAGGTTGGGATTTTTTTTATAAGTTTGTTGCATTGATATGTTTGGAATAGAAAGTATGTTTGAAGGCTTTTTTTCTACCGTTTTTGGACTATTGTACCTTTTGATGGTATTGACAACCATTATTGTGGTGATATTGGATAATCGAAACCCGGTAAAGACTTTGTCATGGGTGCTGATTCTGACTTTCTTGCCATTTGTGGGACTCGTATTCTATTATTTCTTCGGTCGGGATGTACGTAAGGAGAAATTAATAAGTAAAAAGGGGTATGTGCATTTACTGAAGCATCCCATGGAAGAGTTTCAGCAACAGCAATCCTTTGCTTCCTTGGATGAACAACATCAAGCTATGCGCTTTTTCTATAATGTGAATCATGCGCTGCCTTTTGGCGGAAATGATATGACTATTTATACAACAGGGAAGGATATGGTGCATGCTTTATTGGAAGCTATAGCAATGGCCAAGCATCATATTCACATGGAATTCTATATTTTTGAGGATGATGCGGTCGGAAACAAAGTGCGTGATGCTTTGATCAAGAAGGCGAAAGAGGGTGTGGAAGTCAGATTTATTTATGATGATGTGGGGTGTTGGAAATTACCTAATCAATTTGTGGAAACCATGCGTGGAGAAGGTATTGAGACACGGGGTTTTCTGAAAGTACGCTTTCCGCTTTTTACCAGTAAGGTGAATTATCGCAATCATCGGAAAATTACAGTAATAGATGGTTGTGTAGGTTTTGTGGGAGGTATGAATATAGCCCAACGGTATGTAGAAGGTGTATCGTGGGGGAACTGGTGTGATGTGCACCTTCGGGTGAAAGGGAAGGCTGTGTATGGATTACAAACCGCTTTCTTGACCGATTGGTATGCGGTGGATCGTTCATTGATTACTTCATCCGTTTATTTCCCGGAAATGCCCGCTTACGGAGATGCCGTGATGCAAATTGTTACTTCCGACCCTGTAGGAAGATGGCGGGATATCATGCAGGGCTTGTTGGTTGTGATTACTAATGCCCGTAAGTATCTTTATATTCAAACACCTTATTTGTTGCCTACAGAACCTATTCTTTGGGCATTGAAAACAGCGGCTTTGGCCGGTGTGGATGTAAGAATCATGATTCCGGCACGGGCCGATTCCAAGATCACGCATTTGGGGTCGTTGTCGTACTTGGCCGAATTGATGGAAGCAGGTATTAAGATTTATCTGTATGAAAAGGGCTTTTTGCATTCCAAGCTGTGGGTATGCGATGATATACTTTCTACGGTAGGTTCAAGTAATGTGGATTTCCGAAGCTTTGAACATAATTTTGAGGTGAATGCTTTTATGTATGATAGACATTCAGCCCTGGCGTTGAAAGATGTCTTTCTGAATGATCAGAAGGACGCTGTCCTGTTAACACCCAAACTATGGAAGCAGCGTCCTTGGTATCAAAAAGTGCAGGAGTCGGTTATTCGTCTTTTTGCGCCTTTGCTCTGAAAAACGAGAAGTTTACACTACCATATACTCTACGTTCAATAAAGTGTGGGTCGTCTTCAAAATGATTCTCTTTCCCATGCTCCAGAACAAGCAATCCGTCTTCTTTTAGGATGCCTTTTTCAAAGATGCGTGTAGGGATGCTCTCCAAATCTTTAAGGGCGTATGGAGGATCGGCGAATATAAAATCGAACTGCTCGCTACATCTCTCTATGTAACGGAATACATCGGCACGCATAGGAAAGCACTTGTCGGTCTTTACTTCTTTCATGACTTGATTGATGAAAGCCAAGTGTTGTGGGTCTTTTTCGATGGAGATGACACGGTCACAACCTCTTGATACCAATTCGATACTGATGCTTCCAGTCCCGGCAAAGAGGTCGAGGGCGGTGATGCCATCCTCAAAATCAATATAGTTGTTGGTTAGTACGTTGAACAGATTTTCTTTGGCAAAGTCTGTGGTGGGACGTGCCTTGAATGAATGGGGCACATCAAATCTGCGCCGTTTGTATATACCGCTGATTACTCGCATATAAATAGGGTTTTCAGGTCAAATGGAATATTGTCTTGTTCGGATGAACATTGGGTAGCGTTCCTCAAGAACTTTTGGATTTCTTGGTTTATTTCTTGGCATTTGTCAGCACCAGCCAATCGGAGGTGGTCATTTTCTTGGCTGAATCCTAATTGTTGCCATACATAAAGTAGATAATACACCCGATCGGATACTTGTTTGCAATTGAACGTATTCATGAACAATAGCTTGCCCCGGTCTAATCCAATTACATCCATGGAATTCCTTTTGAGGTTAGCATATAATGTCTTTTGGTTGGACGTTCGGCTTTCTTGTGCAAAGAATTCTACCAAAGGACTGACAGATGCAAAAATTCGTGCATGAGGGAAATGCTCGTTCAGTAAAGAATGGGTATGTTTGTCCATCCCAAACACGATAACCGTATTACTTTTTCCGGAGATGTTGCATAGAACGGTTTCATTGTCTATGCGGGAGAAGTTATGATAGAATAAAGTCTCTAATTGTTCATCTTCAAACAAGTCAAACGGGATCGTTGTAAATCGAGGAGTATCTATCAGAATATTCACTTTCCGGTAGGAATGCCGAAAGGCTTCTGTCGAAGCAAGCATTTCCTTGAGGTTGGCCGTCATGGAACAAGATACATTTACCGGATAGGTTGTAAAGAAACAGTCTCCCTTTTGTTGAGGGTGACAGATAGAAAAAGAAAATCCATCCGCACTCAGGCGGATGGATAATAGGTGTTGTTCAGATTGATTAAAATCAATTCCAGTCATTCTTATTCCCAGTTACCTGCGTTGTTGTTCGGAGATTCGATATCACCTACTCTCAAGCCACAGTACTTACCCAACTTAGTTTGAACGTCTTTCAAGTTGATAAGCAATTGCTTGTCCAAGTCACTCATGTAAGTTTCATACGGAGTCTGAGCTTGGAACAAGTTCAAAGGTGCACCCGACTTGGTTGTATCGCTACGGGTAGCCATTTCGAATATAGCACCGTTACCAAACGGAACATATTTCAAAGAATCGGGGTTGAAGCCTGCAGGATAGATAGTGTCCAATACTGATACCCACATAGTATCACGCTTGAAGTTCATCAAACCTTCTTTTTCAACTTCTTTCCAGTTACCAGTCTTCTTAGCCTTTTCAATAATCTTCATAGCCTTCTTTTCAGTCATACCGGCTTCCAATTGAGCGTCGGTCAAAGAACCTTCCTTCTTTACGAACGGAAGTTTTGCTGTTTTTACGAAGTCAATCAAACTGTCGAAGTCAGCAGTATACTTACCTTCGTGTAATTGACGCCATTCAACTTGAGCCTTACGAATGTCAATCAAACGGGCAATAATTTCTTTTTCTCTTGCATCTTGAACCTTATCGAAGTTAATAGGACCCATGATACTTCCATAACAAATGTACACCAAACCGACAGCGCAAAGTGCCAATACAATATTAAAAACTGTTTTCATGATAATATGTTATTTTTTTAGTTTATATTCGCATCGCAAAAATAAGATAAATAAATCTAATTTCGCACAGTTCTTTGAACTTTTTAATAATTAAATATGATTAAAAATTATTTAGGACAGCAAATTAAGGCAAATTTTTCATATAAACCAACTTTAGAGCAAGAAAATGCAATAAAAAAGTTGGCACAGTTCTTATTTTCTCCCCAAAACGATGAAGTTTTCTTGTTGAAGGGCTATGCAGGGACGGGAAAGACTTCGTTGGTAGGGGCGTTGGTGAAGACACTTTATCAATTGGAACAGAAGTGTGTCTTGTTGGCTCCAACTGGACGGGCTGCCAAGGTCTTTTCTCATTATGCGGGTTATCCGGCTTACACGGTTCATAAGAAAATATACCGGCAACGTAGCTTTTCCAATGAAACGGATAATTTTTCAGTGAATGACAATTTGCATCAGCATACTCTTTTTATTGTCGATGAGGCTTCAATGATTGCTAATGAAGGCTTGTCGGGTTCCATGTTTGGTACGGGACGATTGTTGGATGATTTGATTCAATATGTGTATGCGGGTATAGGGTGTAGGTTGTTGTTGATTGGCGATACGGCACAGTTGCCACCGGTGGGTGAGGAGGAGAGTCCGGCTCTTTCGGCCGATGCTTTAAAAGGCTATGGATTGATAGTACACGAGGCTTTGCTGACCGAGGTTGTCCGCCAGATGAATGATTCGGGTATTTTGTGGAACGCGACCGAACTTCGTCGTTACATTGCCGAAGAGGATTATTTTACCTTACCACCCATTCGGGTAGAAGGATTTCCCGATGTCAAAGTGGTGAATGGTAACGAACTGATAGAAACCATCAGCGAATGCTATGACCAAGTGGGTTTGGACGAAACCATTGTGGTGTGCCGTTCCAACAAACGGGCCAATATATATAATAAAGGTATCCGGAATACGATTCTGTATCGGGAAGAAGAATTGGAGTCGGGCGATTGGTTGATGGTGGCCAAGAACAATTATTTTTGGGCGGAACAATGTAAGGAGATGGATTTTATTGCCAATGGGGATATTGCCGAGGTGCGTAGGGTACGTCGTGAGCGGGAGATGTACGGCTTCCGTTTTGCCGATGTCACGCTCCGTTTCCCCGATTATGATGAAATGGAGTTGGATGTAACGGTTTTGCTCGATACGCTTCATACCGACAGTCCTGCCTTGCCGAAGGAAATGAACGACAAGCTTTTCTATTCGGTGTTGGAGGATTATGTGGATATCACCACGAAACGTGAACGGATGAAAAAAATGAAGGCCGACCCTTATTACAATGCGTTGCAGGTGAAATATGCCTACGCCGTGACTTGCCATAAGGCTCAGGGCGGACAATGGAAACGGGTATTCCTCGACCAGGGCTACATGACAGAAGATATGCTTTCACCCGATTACTTCCGTTGGCTTTACACGGCCTTTACCCGTGCCACGGAAACACTCTATTTGGTGAATTGGCCGAAGGAGCAGATGGAATGATAAATTTTAGGCACGGATTACACGGATTAACACGGTTTTTTAGTGTCTGTTTACGACAATTTATCCGTGAAATCCGTGTAATCCGTGCCTAAAAAAAGTGGATGCATATTTCTATACATCCACTCATTTATTATTACAGTCCTGCCAATTCAATAACCTTATCAACTGCAGAAAGCAAACCTTCGGGGTTCTTACCACCGGCTGTTGCGAAGTGAGGAGCACCACCGCCACCACCTTGAATCAGCTTGGCAGCTTCCTTCACAAGGTTACCAGCCTTCAAACCGCCCTTCACGAGGTCTTCGCTCAACATCACGGTCAACATTGGCTTGCCGTTTTCTACGCTACCGATAACTACCAACAAGCTACCGGCTACTTCACCCTTCAATTGGAAGGCGATGTCTTTGGCCACGTCGGCACTGATAGGAGCGACAGTCTTGATGACCTTCACACCACTCATTTCCTTGGCATTGGCTATCAGGTCAGCCTTCAACGAGGCAGCCTTTTCCTTCATGAATTCTTCCAGTTGCTTCTTCAAGCCTGCGTTTTCGTCGATGGCCTTGCGGATGGCAGACTTCAAGTCAGGCACGTTGTTGAACAATGCCTTCAAATCAGCCATGGTATCCTGGAACTTGTCAATCATCATTTCCACCTTTTCGCCGGTGATGGCTTCGATACGACGGACGCCGGCAGCTACTGAACTTTCGCTGAGGATGCGTACCATACCAATCTTACCGGTAGCCGGTACGTGGGTACCGCCACAGAATTCGATGGAATTGCCGAACTGGATAACACGTACTTCATCGCCATACTTTTCGCCGAAGAGGGCGATAGCGCCAAGTTCCTTGGCCTTTTCAATCGGTAAGTTACGATATTCCTGCAAAGGCACGTTTTCGCGAATCTTGGCATTCACCAAGTGTTCTACTTGACGGATTTCTTCGTCGGTTACTTTTTGGAAATGCGAGAAGTCGAAACGCAATGAATCCGGTGTAACCAACGACCCCTTCTGTTCCACGTGAGTGCCGAGCACTTCGCGGAGCGCTTCGTCCAACAAGTGAGTACAAGAGTGGTTGGCGGCACAAGCGGCACGCTTTTCTGTATCCACACAAGCCATCATCGGAGCTTCCGGATGTTCGGGCAACTTCTTGGCGATGTGGATAGGAAGGTTGTTTTCCTTCTTGGTATCGATGATTTCGATGGTTTCGAATTCGCTGCAAATCACACCGGTATCACCTACCTGACCACCGCTTTCAGCATAGAACGGAGTGTCACTCAATACAATCTGGTAGAGAGTCTGGTTCTTCTGTTTCACCTGACGGTAGCGGAGGATAGAGGTTTCGTATTCTGTATAGTCGTAGCCCACGAAGTTGGTTTCGCCTTCGTTCAATACAATCCAGTCGCCAGTTTCAACGGCTGCTGCGTTGCGGGCGCGTTCCTTCTGCTTTTGCATTTCGGCCTTGAATTCCTCTTCGTTCACGGTCATGCCGTTTTCGCGGAGAATCAGTTCGGTCAAGTCGAGCGGGAAGCCGAAGGTATCATATAAGGTAAAGCCGTCTACACCGCTGATTTCCTTCTTGCCGGCTGCCTTGGCTTCGTTCATGGTCTTGTCGAGCAAGCGGATACCGGTTTCAAGAGTGCGGAGGAATGAATCTTCTTCTTCCTTGATGACCTTTTCAATCAATGTCTGCTGAGCCTTCAATTCCGGATAAGCTTCGCCCATATTGTCAATCAACACCGGCAACAACTTGTACATGAATGCCTGCTTCTGACCGAGGAAGGTATAACCGTAACGAACGGCACGACGGAGGATACGACGAATCACGTAACCGGCCTTGGCGTTGCTTGGCAACTGACCATCGGTGATAGAGAACGAAATGGTACGGATGTGGTCAGCGATTACACGCATAGCCACGTCTTGTTGAGCGTCCTTGCCATATTCAGTACCTGCCATAGTAGCGATAGCCTTAATCATCGGTTGGAATACATCGGTATCGTAGTTCGATGTCTTGCCCTGCATGGCCATACACAAGCGTTCGAAGCCCATACCGGTATCGATAACCTTTGCAGGAAGACCTTCGAGTGAACCGTCTGCCTTACGGTTGAACTGCATGAACACGAGGTTCCAGATTTCAATCACTTGTGGATGGTCGTGGTTCACGAGGTCGCGACCGCTCACCTTGGCACGTTCTTCAGCCGGACGGAGGTCGATGTGGATTTCCGAGCAAGGACCGCACGGACCGGTATCACCCATTTCCCAGAAGTTGTCCTTCTTGTTACCATTGATGATGTGATCCTTTGGCAAATATTTTTCCCAGAATCCTGCAGCTTCGTTATCGCGTTCAAGTCCTTCTTCAGGGCTTCCTTCGAATACGGTTGCATAGAGGTTTTCGGGGTTCAGTTTCAATACATCCACCAGGTATTCCCATGCCCAAGCAATGGCTTCTTCCTTGAAGTAGTCGCCGAACGACCAGTTGCCCAGCATTTCAAACATGGTGTGGTGATAGGTATCGTGACCTACTTCTTCCAAGTCGTTATGCTTACCGCTTACGCGCAGACACTTTTGTGAGTCTGCCACTCTTTTATATTTGGCAGGAACATTACCTAAAATAATATCCTTGAACTGGTTCATCCCTGCATTGGTGAACATCAAAGTGGGGTCGTCCTTTACGACCATCGGAGCTGAAGGTACAATCTGGTGTCCCTTCGACTCAAAAAAGCTTTTGAAAGAATCTCTAATTTCTTTAGCTGTCATCATTGCTTATATAGTCTTGTAGTTAATATTCTCGAAAATGATTTGCAAAGATAATTGGTTTTATTAATTTTGTCGCTAAGTTTGATGCAAAATCTTGAGGCCTCGTGCCTTAAAAACTTAAAAAACAGTATTTGAATGCGTAAAGTATACTATATTTATAATCCTAAGACCCGTACTTACGATCGGATTTATCCTACCGTAAAGCAACGGGCATGGAGCATTGCCCGTCGTTTGTTTGTGGGGATGGGTTTGGGAGCTGTCAGCTTTATTTTGCTGCTATGGATCTTCGGCTCTCCTTCGGAAAAAGAACTCCGTATTGAGAATTCCCGTTTGTTGGCACAATATAATGTATTGTCCCATCGGTTGGATGAAGCTTTGGGGGTGATGAGTGATATTCAGCAGCGGGATGATAACCTTTACCGCGTGGTGCTGCAAGCCGACCCGATAGCCGATGCTGTCCGGATGGCCGGGTATGGAGGAACCAACCGTTACGAGGAACTGATGGATATGGCGAATTCCGATTTGGTAATTAATACTACGCAAAAGATGGATATGCTTGATCGCCAACTCTATATCCAATCCCAATCTTTCGATGAGGTGGTGGCATTATGTAAGGAACATGACGATATGTTACGATGTATTCCGGCTATCCAACCGGTTTCCAATAAAGACTTGAAGAAGACGGCCTCGGGATACGGAACCCGTATAGACCCTATCTATAAGACTACCAAGTTTCACGAAGGCATGGACTTCTCGGCCAACATCGGTACGCCCATTTATGCTACGGGTAATGGTACGGTAACCAAAGCCGGATGGCAAAGTGGATATGGTAGGGTAGTAGTTATCAATCACGGCTATGGTTACGAAACACTTTATGCCCACATGAACAAGATTGGCGTGCGGGTAGGACAGAAGGTGATACGCGGTGAAACCATTGGCGAAGTGGGGAATACAGGAAAAAGTACCGGTCCCCATCTGCACTATGAAGTGCATGTAAAAGGTCGGGTGGTAAATCCGGTAAACTATTACTTTATGGACTTGAATGCCGAAGATTATGACCGTATGATTCAAATTGCGGCCAATCATGGTAAAGTATTCGATTAAAAATAAGGATGTTATGGCATATAATCCCAATAAGGAACTGAAAATGTATTATTCCATTGGTGAGGTGGCGAAGATGTTTGGCGTAAACGAATCATTGCTTCGCTACTGGGAGAAGGAATTTCCTATCATTGCTCCTCGTAAGGCCGGTGGAAATGTACGCCAATACCGCAAGGAAGATATTGAAAACATTCGTTTGATATATCATTTGGTCAAAGAAAAAGGTATGACACTGCAAGGTGCAAAGCTGCGTTTGAAGACCAGCCGCGAAAAGACCATCAACTCCTCGGAAGTAGTGGCCCGCCTGAAAGCGGTACGCGAAGAATTGGTGGCTCTTCGTAGTGCATTAGACTATCTTACTTAATCTAAATAAACTGACATGAAAAAGTTTTTATTCTTCGTCCTGTCGATGCTGTTTGTCACATCACAGGCACAAACTGCGAGAAAGTTTACGATTGACCTTACCGAGGGCGGCAAGGCTCAAATGGTGTGTTTCCTTCCCGAAAAGCCATCGGGTAAAGCCATTGTAGGTGTACCGGGAGGCGGATATTCCGTATTGTCCAATACGCACGAGGGGTATTTGGCATCCGAATGGCTCAACAAACGGGGAATTGCTTATTTTGTGGTGAATTATCGCTTGCCGAACGGTGACCGCACGCTTCCGATGGGTGATGTACAGAAAAGTATACGAATCGTACGCGACTCGGCAGCTGTTTGGAACATTCATCCGCGCGATGTGGGTATCATGGGATTCTCGGCCGGAGGACATCTGGCGTCGGTCATTTCTACTCATTCAGAATATGATGTACGTCCCGATTTCAGCATATTGTTCTATCCGGTCATTTCGATGGACGAAAAAGTTACGCACAAGTATTCCTGCCGCAATTTCTTGGGCGAAGAAGGCCAAAAGGACAAGGATTTGGTGCGCCGTTTCTCTACAAACAATGCAGTAAGACGTCATTTGACTCCACCGGCTCTTATCATTACTGCTAATGATGACCGTCTGGTTCCTTTTGTAACCAATGGATTGGCTTATTATACAGCCATGCGCAAAGCAGGTAATGAATGTACCATGCATGTGTATCCCACAGGCGACCATGGTTTCGGCTTTGGACATTGGTTCAAGTATCACGATCAATTGTTGGCCGACTTGGGAGTTTGGCTGGACAACCTGCAGACACCGGCTCCCGATGCCATCCGTGTAGCTTGTATCGGCAATAGTATTACCGACGGAAGTGGCATTGATATGGCTTCTCAGCATGGCTATCCCGCTATCTTACAGCAGAAGTTGGGAAAAGACTATTGGGTGAAAAACTTCGGTGTAAGTGGACGCACCATGCTTAATAAAGGGGACCGCCCTTATATGAATGAATTGGCTTGGCGCGATGCCTTGGCTTTCCAGCCCGATATTGTAATCATTAAGTTAGGAACCAATGACTCGAAACCTCAGAATTGGCAACATGGAGCTGAGTTCAAGCAAGATTTGGTGCAGATGATTATCGAACTTTGTCCGGAATTGGCCCAATTGCCGAAGAACAAGAAAAAGCGTGCAAAGGCTCTGGCCGAAGTAAAGACCCAAATTTTCCTTTGCACCCCCATTCCTGCTTTCAAGTCTACGTGGAACATCAACGACTCGGTTATAGTGAATGGAGTCATTCCTGTTCAGCAAGAAGTGGCCAAAGAATATGGTCTGCAAGTGATAGACCTCCACACCCTCTTTGCCAATGATGGTGACAAGATGGTAGCCGACGGTATCCACCCTAACGCAGATGGTGCACGTCGCATGGCAGAAATCATAGCGGATGCGTTGAAAGATTGATGACCAACATCTGTTATTGACTAATGGGGACAAATAGTACAGATATAGGTGAGGGGCACAATCCCAGTGCCCCTCACTTGAAACCTTTTAAATTTTAAGAGAGAGTTGTAACGTAAAGTTATTCTGTAGCTTCTATTTCCTTTTCCAACTGCATCAATGAAGTGACTCCAAAGTAGATAGTTGAAGTATGTAAATCAGGAAGTTGGGCACGCATAAAACGAATGGCTCTTTTAATTATTTCCTTATCTTTCGTATTAATGGTTTGATGGAAATAGGGATAGAGAGCCGCTTTTAATTCTTCAGGCATTTGTCCAAATTCATTCTCACATACTGTCAGATAGCTATTTAGGTCACCGGTAGCGTGAGCTTCAATCAACTTGAAAGGTATATTCCATTTTCCTTCTTTGTTCATCCCACAGTCAATCATTAGACTTTTAAGTTTCGAATATACAGATTCATCATAAGGATTAGTTCCGTTCATGATATTCTGTAACTCAATTTGATAGAGTTCAGTAATATAAGAATTAATGCTTTTTTTAGCTTCAATGTCAAACTTTTCGCAATTGTTAATCATATATTCTGCCTTTGGATCAACTATTGATTGGGTAAAAGTATATGAATATACAAAAGTATTGGATGCAGATAATTTCTGTTCTTCTGACAAACCGTTGAAATAGTCGGAGACAACTTTCATAGCTTCTTCTATGAGTTCCTGATTCATACGGCGTCCTTGCCGTGCCTCTTTCAACTTCAAATTCGCATAACTTTCTACAAGTTCAGGTGTGCGTTCACCTGCTGCATAACGTTCTTTGACTCGTTCCGGTGTCAGGTTCGGGTTAATGCCTGCTTCTATTTCGGATATAAATTTCATTCCGTCATAATTACCTCCTTCTTTCTTGAATACGACTTTATCCGATGAATCTACTACAATGAAGGTAGGGTAAGCTTTTACTTCGAATCGCTTGGCCAAATCTTTTCCCTCTTTCTCGGCATCCAGCTTGATACATACATATTTGTTGTTAAAATATTCACCGACTTGTGGCTGTGGAAAGACATTTTTCATCATCATTTTGCATGGGCCACACCATGTGGTATAGAAGTCAATGAATACTAACTTGTTTTCTGTCTTTGCAGCTTTCAAAGCTTCCGCATAATTGATTGATCGGAAATTGGTTTGTCCCCATAAGGTTAATGTACCTAATAGGATACATAAGCTCATAATAATCTTTTTCATATTGTTTTCTTGTAATGGATTAATCTATTTCCGGATATACTTTATAGCCGAACATTAAATCATAATCACTGAAATTCGATGAGAGGAAGCGGACTGATTTCACTTTTCCGGTTCCGGTTATCTTCTGTATGGGTTCACCATCCGGCATCCCCCCAATCATGTTGTACATATATAAATGATAATTGGCTCCTTCTTGAGTTCCTACAATCAGGTAATCATAATTGTTGGAACTGGCAAAATTGGCATTCCAATATTGATTGGATACATAGGTCAATATTTCGTTGGACGAAATGCCGGTCAAGGCTACTTCCTGTTCTCCCAAGTCATCAGAGTTGGTATTGCAGGCCCATAATTTGTTCTCGTCAATGCAATAGATATAATTGGCTGTCAGTCCATTGGTGGCAAATACATCTGATTTTCCCATGTGTGAGTCAGGAGAAATCTTAATCCTCCGGTCGAAATACATATTCATAAAACCGTCGTCTGTAGCCAGATAAAGATAACGTTCCCGGCTTGTTTGGTTTTCCAATACGAAATTAGCCAATGTACCGCTTGCTATATTCATTCCTGCTCCTATACATTCATAGTCATAGAGGTTTTGTGTGATTTCATATCCTTCCCAAAACATATCAAGCAAAGGGTAAGTGGTCAAGTTGTAATCCAGATAAATTAAGCTATGATTTTTATTATCCCAACAAAACATGCCTCCATGAGCTGTGATATTGGAAAACGCATAACAGCTTATACCAATACTTTCGTCCAAAGAAAATCCGTATTTTCCCACGCATGGAGAACCGTACATCGATTCTGCACCAGTATAACGAACACCGTTTGAAGACAGATAGGCCATATTCATACCCATCATTCCTACCCGATAGATGCTTACCGGTTGTTCATCGGGCTCCATATCATCGTACAACAAATTACTGCGGTCGAATACTTTCATAAGGTCGGAAGAACGGAATATATTTATTTCTTTCGCTTCTGTACTGACAGCAATCATGTTGGTTGCTTCCATTTGGTCGGTTTCCGGATTTACATAATAATGTCCGTAAAGCGGATTCAAACAATAGGGCTTTCCTTTCAATGATTCTCCTTGTGTCTGGGCTATTAAATTTTCCGAAAAGGCTCCGCTTGAAGCCAACAAGTCCAAGTCCGTATCTCCCGATTCCGTTTCTTTCATGACATAGAATCCTTGTGAAAATTCTGTCACAACGAATAAATCCGTTTTCGACAATACGGTATATGAGTTATGGGTAACTTTTACCTCATACCTGATTTGATAAGTGCCGGGAGCAACGTTCACTTCAAAATCCAAGTCTTTTTCACGACCTATGATTTCAGGTTCTATTTGATTGCCATTTTCGTCTTTTGTCCCTGTTTTTGAATTTAGCAGTGTCCACGTATATTCCAACTCGCTGTCCGTATAGCCTGAAGTTACTACAGGGCTGATTTTCAATATTTCACCTACGTATGATGTGCTTAGGTAACTCTCTTCGATACCTGTTACATTAATTTCTCCAATTGGAGTCCCTTGTTTACTGTCATCGCTGAAGCAGGAAGACATTCCAAACATTCCGATAATACATATTAATTGATAAATATATTTTTTCATATAGTAGCCTTTTTAGATTTGTTAATAACTTAATACTACCGGTGTGCCGTCGGCTTCACATAATACACCCAAGCCTTGCGCTTCACGTTCGGCATTGTATTCGGCCAATTGTCTGACCAACTTTTCATATATATAGTTTACGTATCCGCTGTCACCGTTCATCAGGTTGTTGATATACTCATCATCAAAACGTTCTCCTGTTTGGTCTATCAGGAATTGATGTTTTACGGGACCATAACTACCGAAGTAATAGAAAAAGTAGGTCGTATTCCAAGCTGTAGGTTCGACTAATTTGTCCGAAATGGTAAGGGTTCGCATTTGGAAACGTTCGTATCCTGGCTTGAAGATACCGTTATCCTTGATACGGAATTGAAGGATGACATCTGTCTCTTTCAGCGAAGCATCTCTTTTTAATATAATAGGGATTTCCGCTTTGGTCTCTCCTGCCCGAATGACATATAGACTTTTTAAAGTAGCGTCGTCAAAAGGTACGTAATGTATTCCAGCCTTTGCATCATTATTCCCGGTCATGACTTGTTCTAACTCAAAGAGACGGTCTTGGTCTGATAGAAATCCCATGGTTTCTACAGTGTAATATTCTGTATGTTCCGTGGCATCTGAACCGTCGTATACGAAAGAATAGCTGTTTCGTGTCCATTCTTCCTTCCAATCACCTTCTTCCGGAGTCCAGTCGTAATAGAAATTCAACCAACAGTCTTGGGTGTTATAAAGTTCAAGTTCTTTTTCGCAGGAAGTCATAGTCAAAAGACATGCTCCGCATAGAATATGTTTTATAATCTTCTTCATCGTCAACCTTATTTTTATTTGTTAGGATTATATTCTGTTAATGGAAGTGGAACTATATAATTCTCCTCTGTCACCTCGTTATTGTTCCAAAGCATCTTTGTTACGAAATTACGCTTGTAGGTATAGAACATTTGGCCTTCTCCAAAGAATTCACGTCGGTATTCGTTGATGACTTCTTCCTTGATTTCCTCCAAAGAAGTAAAAGTTGGTGCATTGGTCACTGCACATGCACGCATATATTCTGCATAGAGTGAATTGGCCGTAGTCAAATCTGTCGCTGTTTCTATGGCAATCAAATAGATTTCCGACATACGTAGCATTGGAATTATCTGATGTTTCAGCATCAAATTGGTGGCGTCATCAGTATACCAATATTTTTTCAAGGCCGGGCTGATAATGGCTGAATTATTTTTGACCGTTCTGTTCCACCAATTGTTGTAACGGTTATGTGAACCTGTGGAGTAACTGACTGAGGCATATAAGTCGGCCAGTCTGCTTTCTGTCAAAACATACGAGGTCTCATAGGCGGTAATACCGTTTTCTCCTCCTAGCAGATAAGCATTGGCCGATTCTTTCAGATTATATTTGCTTAAACAAAACAGACATTCGCTTGGAAGTCCATAATATTTGTTAGGCATATCCGAAAGTCCGCTTAGTGGCATTAGCGGTTTTTCGTCAGCGTCTTTTGCATTAATGATTTCCATTGCAGTTGTGGCAGCATTGCTCGTTTCACCTATGTAGAGGTACATGCGTGCTTGCATTGTTTTTACTGCCCAATAGTTCAATCGTGATTGCCGGTAATAGTAAAAATCGTCTTCTAATAAAGTCGATGACGAATTCAAGGCGCTGAATGTATAATCGAAAATAGGGTCATTGTCTTTCAGTAGAGACAAAGCCTTTTCTATATCAGCTTTGAGTAATTTTACATATTCTGCATAGTTGTAATATGCAGGCATTTCATCTATCCCTGTACAGAAAGAATAGGGGAGTTCGATTTGTTGGCTTCCTCCTTGTGGTAACTGACCGAAAAGGCGAAGTACATCCAATTGACAATAAGCTCGGATAGCATACGCTTCACCTGCTATGATGGAACGATAAGTATTGCTGATAGCAGCATTCTCTTCTTCGGTATGTTTGATGATGACATTTGCCTGAGCTATAATGTTGAATAGTCCGGCATAGATGCCTTCTATGGCCGTTTGTGCATCATTTCCAGAGTAGTTATGACTGTTCAGCTGGTAACGCCCCGGGGAATTCTCTTCTAATACATCCGGACATTCCCACAAATTTGCCAAGGTTTCGATATGTGTCATTGTCAAAGCTTGCCCGTAAGTCGATTCTTCAGCCATTTTCATATAGCATCCTGTCAAAGCATCCTTGAATCCTTTGTATTCACTGAACTGTTCTTCTTCTTTTTGTGAATTTTCACTCCGTACATCCAGCCAGTCGTCACAAGAACTGAAACAAAATGCAAACGTGGTCAATAACAATATATATTTTTTCATGATTTCAATAGTTTGAACGTTAGAATAAAAGTTTTACACTGCCTTGTACATTGCGGGAATAAGGATAACTGGTACCTCGTTCCATTTTAACGGCTGACCAGTGGAACAAGTCGTTGGCATTTACACTGAAAATTATAGTATTCAGGTTGGCTGTTTTCTGTAACCATTTGCTCTTCAGCTTATATTGCAAACTGACAGATGAAAGTTCCAATACGTTGTCATCCATTACATAACGCGAGGTGGAATAGGAAGTATTATTGGACATAGCCTTGAAGAAAGTCACATCGCCCGCCTTATACCAACGACTGGTCAATACTCGTTCGTCTACATTACTGTTCATCAGTGTATTTGCGGTAACTTCCACACGGTCTCTCAATGTTTGGTTGTAAACCTTTCCACCCCAGTAATAACTGAACGATACATTCAGTGTCCAACCTTTATATTGGAGCATGGTACTTGCATTTCCACGGTAGAGTGGGTCGGCCGATCCTAAACATACTTTGTTGGAGGCTTTCCATTCGTCGGTGATGTTACCGTTCTTGTCCAAATAGATTTCGCGTCCGGTACTTGGGTCAATTCCTAAGGACTTTACTGCATAAATGGCGTTTTGTGGATTACCTTCATAAAACAGTTTTTGTATGTCACTACCAGTTCCCGTACTATTCATATAGGTTTCGGTCTGTTTCTTGATGGCATCCGAGAGTTTGGTGATTTCGTTCTTATTGTATACCAACTGTCCGCTTATCATCCAATTGAATTCGCGTTTGTGGTTGCGAATAATGTATGCACTCAACATGGCTTCCCATCCGGTATTACGTACTTCACCCACGTTGGCCGAATAAGAAGAAAATCCCATGGATTGGGGAATGTCCATATTGGAGAGCAGATTGCTGGTGTTCTTTTGGTACCAATCAAAGGAACCACGCAGGCGGTTATCCCACAAGCCGAATTCCATTCCTACATTGAATTCTTTTGTAGTTTGCCAAGTATGGTTTGGATTTCCCCAACCAGCCAACTGGGCACCTATCCAATTCATATATTTATTGTTTGTCACATAATTATATAAGGTATAGGCATCGGTGGTCGATGCTCCACTTGCTGCACCGGTCTCTCCATGCGATGCCTTCAGACGAAGCATGTTTATAACAGGATTGGCCTTTAGAAATTTCTCTTGATGCAAATTCCAACCCAAGCCTGCACTCCAGAACGGAGCATATTTCTTGTCGCTGCCATAGGCCGAACTTCCGTCCATACGGTAAGACAAGTCTATGTAATAGCGATTGTCATAGGTGTAGTTCACATTGGCTGTAATACCGAATTGTCTGTTCTTGAAATTGGAACCGTATGGCATTTCGTTTTCAGCGTATTGAAGAGCATTCCCTATGTTTGCCATATTATCATTGGTAAAACCTTCCAATGCAATATTGAATCCATCGGTACGACTTTCTCTGATAGACCAGTCCAAACCTACATACAGCGAATGTACATCCTTGAATATTTTATTATATGCCAGGGTTACATTTGCGTTATATGACCACGATTTGTTGTTCCCATATCGATAGAGTCCCCGGCGCAGGAACCCTTCATCTCCTTCGTAGGTGCTTTGGTTGTCTACCGTAAAATAAGAATGTTCGGCCGGAAGGAAATAATCCGATGTGTTGTTGTCACTCGATATACCGAATTGTCCGCGCAACGTCAACTCTTTCAGAATATTCCATTCTATAGAGAAATTATTGGTTAATGTTGTGTATGCCGTCTTGTCGAACGAATTCAGACTGGCGTCATACAAAGGATTCTGAGGTTTGGAGTAATTGGACATGAATGGGTCGAAATAGCGCACCAAATTACCTTCTGCATCGTATGGAGCGTTGTAGGGTTGCTGGGTTACATAGTCACTGAACGAGCCATATTTACTCTCTTGTCCGTGATTGATATCTACCGAAGTGTAGTTGCGGAAAATCAAATTCTGCAATTGGTACATCAAAGTGATGGAGCCGTTGAAGGTCTTGCGGCTGCTTCCCTTCATGGCGCCTTCCGTATTTTTGTATTGTAAGGAGGTAGCCCAACGGAACTGGTCACTTCCCCCTTCCAAACGAAGATTGTATTTTGAACCTACTCCGGTATGCAAGGGCTTGGACAACCAATCAGTGTCTGTTCCGGAAAGAACAGTCTTCAGTCTGTTGTTATAAGCTTCTTTCAATTTGTATTCGTTGTTTCCACTGATGGAATAATCTTCATCATACAAACCAACTCGTTTTTCCACTTCCAACTTTTCAGCAGCGTTCAACATGTTGTACGATGATAGGTCAGGTATTTCCATAATCAGTCCTACTTCTGCACTCACTTTTAGTTTGCCTGCTTCCGGGCGTTTGGTTACGACCACAATTACACCATTGGCACCTCGCGAACCATAGATAGCCGTAGCAGCGGCATCTTTCAGAATATTGATGCTCTCAATTTCTTCGTCATTATAGTCCATCAGTTTAGTAATGGATATTTCGAAACCGTCCAATATCACTAAGGGGGTATTGGGGTTGTTTTGGTTGCTTTCGTTGTATTCCTCCACGCTCATAGGCAAAGAAGAATTGCCTCGGATGTTGATGTTGGGAATATTGTTCGGGTTACTTCCGTTCAGGTTGTCTATGGAGAAGTTGATGCTTGCATCCATATTTTTCAGTGTCTGTAACAAGTTTTGGCCGGTATTGATTTCCAATTGTTCTTTGGTTACTGTAGATACAGACCCTGTATAGCTTTCTTTTGATTTCCTGAAAATACCGGTTACCACCACGTTGTCGAGTACTGTTTTCTTGTCGTAGGTAAGGATTACATCCAAGAACTTGGAACCGGTATATTTTAGGTCTTTGGGTTCCATCCCCAAATAACTGTATGACAGTGTCTGATTAGGTTTTACATTAATCTGATAGTGTCCGTTTGCATCTGTAATAACTCCGGTGTGTGTACCTTTTACCATGACTGTGGCTCCTATAACAGGAATACCTTCGGCGTCATATACGGTACCTTGTACTTCATAAGCTTGGTTGGCGTTTAGTTTCCTTTTTCTTAATGTTACAATTTTGCCTTTAATTTGATAATCATAACCGTTGTTCCCGAACACTTGTTCCAATACTTTCTCTACAGACTCATTCTTCACTTTTAGGGTTATTTCTTTCATGTCAGCGAATTGTTCGTTGCTGTACATGAAGTCCAATCCCGTTTGTGAATGGATTTCGTCCAATAGTTCTTTCATTGTAGCGTTTTTCAGGTTGAGTGTGATTTTTTCTGTTTCTTGCTGCATAACGGATGTTTGCTCCGTTTGGGGGTAAGTTGTGGAATGTCCCATAAGAGGCCACAACATGAAGCCCGATAACAGTAGTGCACCGTAAATCTCTTTTTTCTTCATAATAGATTATTTAGTTGTTTATTCATTCATCAATACAATTTGTTTTCCCTCTACCTTAATATGGATATTGGCAGCGTTCTCGATAGCATCCAATAGCACTTGTATGTCGGCATATCTTCCTATATTCCCGGTAAAGTGCATAGAAGCTATTTCTGCATCTTGGAAGCAGATGTCGGCATCATACCATAAAGAAATGTTTCCCATTACTTTTCCCAATGTTTCATTGTCGAAAGAAAAACGGTCATTATGCCAAGCGGTCAGTTGTTCCGATTCCTTTTCCGATTGGGATATGGTCATTTCACTGGTAGGTTCGCACCATTTTACGACCTCTCCCGGAATCATGATGTGTTCTTTTGCCTCTATGTCGGTTGATGATACTCCAATACTTCCTTCTTCGAGCACCACGGTTGTTTCTTGTGCCGAACGGGCATTTACACTAAATTTGGTCCCGTATTGCTTTATTTCCAAGCCGTTTGCTTTAACTATAAAGGGACGTGTTGAGTCTTTGGCAATTTCAAAATAGGCTTCACCTTCCAATTCTACGATGCGTTTGTCGCCGATAAAATGAGTAGGGTAGTTTAATGATGAGAGTGCGTTCAGACGTACTTTGGTGCCATCGGGCAATACGATGCGGTATTCGCCCCCTCTTGGAGTTTTCAATTGGTTGTATTCTTTGGCCTTTGATGTTTTCAGGGTGTCTGGAGAAACATACTGTAGAATCCCCTTTTCGTTTTTGACCATTTGGTCTTTATCCACTAAAATCCAGCCGGGTTCCATCGTTTCATCAAGAATTAGCTGGGTGCCATTGGCCAAATATAGGTTGGCTTTGGAAGATCCGGGAAAAATGTTGGATTTCTGTTGGTCAATGTAAGTCCAGTATCCTATGCCCAAAGCAAATAGGAAAGGAAGTACCCAGAAGGCTGCTCGTTGCCATAGTGTACGATTGAACCGCAGGATACGTCGGGGCTTATGGGATTGCTTCTTTTTATATTGTATATAAAGTTCTGAATAATTGTGACGGGATTGTAGCTTTTGCAAATAATTGGCATGACGTATATCCTTGTCTGTCCATTGCTTCAAGGTTTCTTTCTCTTGATCCGAAAGGTCCCCTATAATGTATTTTAATAAGATACTCTTGATGTCCATATTTACTTTCGTTTCTTATAAAACGACAGTAAACGTTAAAAGGGGTACATGATTCTTAAAAAAAGTAGTAACATCAAATAGTTCTTTTTCTTTTCTGTTTCTAAATGTTCCTTTATTTTTTTCTTAGCTCGTTTTTTTTGTGTTTTGACGGTTTCTATGGATACTTGGCAAATATCGGCAATTTCTTCGTTTGACAAGCCGTCGAGGTAAAGGAGGAATATTTTACGGCAACGTTCGGGTAATCGGTCTATTTCTGCAAACAGCATGTTCATCAGTTGTTCATCGAAGTCCGATTCCCATTCTTCATCGGTCAGCGTCTCTTCTGTCTGCATATTCTTGACGTAATTTTGTTCCACTTCCAAATGCTTGAGATAGTCTATGGAACGGTTTTTTACTGAGACGAATAAATATGAACGCAAAGCTGCTTCGTTCGAAAAAGACAACGGTTTGTCCAACAAACTTACGAAGAGTTCCTGCACAATGTCTTCGGCAATATCCTGACGTATTACCATTTTCTGCGAGAACTCTACCAAAGGAAAATAGAAATCACGGTAGAGGGTATCTACATGAAGTTTCTTACCTGTTATGTTGTCTTCTGTTGTCTGCATAAGATTAAAAACTGGGCAAATATACGTATTTTTGAAATATGAACAATATGAAATAATAACGAAATTGCCTGCGATAAAACAAGTCTCGACATCACTTGGATGAAGCAAGGTGTAGAAACCGACGATTGAACCCTGGCTGAACTGATGACCAACATCAAAGAGAAAAGCCAAACGGTAAGTGCGGCTGTGCTGGAGTTGGAAAAACTGTTGGCTAATATTGAGGAGAACTAAGTGTGTATTAAAAAATAGCCGTCCGAAGGGGTTTACTTCAGACGGCTATTATTGTATCACACCTCTTTCACCTCGTAGCACGGGCACTCCTTATGCACGCCCGGCAAGTCGCGGTGCCCCACTATCCGCGCTTCGGGGTAATCCTCCTTCAGTCGTTGCAGCAGCTTTTGCAGACTGTCCTTCTGTTCGGGTGTCCGGGTGTCGGCCAGTGTGCCGTCGGGCAGCAGACCTCCTTCGTAGCACACCCCAATGGAGTATCGGTTGTAGCCGGCGGCATGTGCCCCCTCCTGATGGAGAGGGCGCCCGGCATGCACATTCCCGTCGCGTGTAATGTAGTAGTGATAGCCTATGGTAGCGAATCCGCGGGCCTGATGCCATGCGATAATGGCCTCCAAGGGTGTAGGGGAATTGCACCGGGTAGCACTGCAATGCACCACTATCAGTTCTATGCGCCGGTAGTTCTGGTACTGGCAGCTGTTCAGAATAGCCTTGCTCATGATATACAGGACGATACCCCGAAGGTGGTTGCCACTGCTGTAAGAACGGTAATGATTATGTGGAGAATCTTGCTCCACACGTTTTTGTTATTGTTTTCCATAATTGTTTAAGTTTAAGTTGTTAACAGTTGTGCTCAAGCCGCACAGGCTCTCCAAAACGAGCGAAGCAACGCTTAATAAACATCCACTCCAAATACATCCGGCATGAGTGGAGAAGCGTGAAGAAATTTGTGACTTTTTTCGTGAAGAAGAAAAAGCTGTTTGAGCGAAGCGAGTTCTTTTTCTTTAGAAAAAAGGTGCAAATTTTAGCTTCGGGAACGTAGCCGGCGAATTTTCTTTTTGTTTCCGTTTTTCTTTTGTTCGTGCAAAAGAAAAATGAAAGAAGCCTTCGCGGCTTGAGCGAAAAAGGAGGAATTATGCACCAGTTTCTTCCTCACTACTTTCCTCCTCACTCAACTTACCGTCATCATATCCGGTGAGTTCCTCCAAAACGGTATTCTTACGGAGTTCGGAGTTGCTCCACGTCTTGGTGTTTCGCACGTTCAGTGTTACCCCTTTCAAGTGGCTCGCTACCGCCCATTTCTCACGGGTAAGAGCACCCTTGCTTCGGATGCCAACCGAGAACAAGCCGAGGTCGCCCAGGCGCACACTCTTGCCATCAAGTAACAGTTCCTTCACGCAGTCCAGCATGTCGGTGAGCACACCGTGAATCACGCCACGGGAGTAGGGCGAGTTGTGCTCGCTCATGTGGGTAACCAATGCTTCAAAGTCGATGGTGCGGTCCTGTACCGCCTTGGCATACCACATGGGGGCAGCTTCCTTGTCGTTCGGGTTGATACGAGTCACTTTCTTGTACTTTAAAATTCCTGTTGCCATAATAATTAAGGTTTAAGTTAATAATCACAATGCAAATATACCACCTCTTCCCAAC
>JAFUNS010000051.1 GCA_017472925.1 Bacteroides sp.
ATGTATCCGAGTACGGGAACGGAGAGCGTCAATATGAAAAAGAACACCAATAAGAGAGGCGTGTTCATGCCCAATGGAAACAAGATGAACTTGAGAGCCCAAAAGATTCCCATGGCAGTGCCGTATCGCATGGCATGTTCTTGAAGTGTAGGTTTATTGTCTGTCATTTCTATATTTAATAAGTCTACAAAATTACTGCTTTTAAACTAATAGCCTATAATATCGGAGTGAAAAATTGCTTTTTTTATGCTAAAAACAAAAAAATAGGCGGCATGTTATTGCTTATTTGAAAATAATGCCTACCTTTGCACTCGCAAAACAAAAATGGGAAGTCCTATACGGCCAGCTCCCTGTGAATCCTCCAGGGCTTGATCGCAGCAAAGGTAGCAGGTTGTAGCGGCGCGATATAGTCAGCTTACCCACCCGCCTCTTTAGCTCAGTTGGCCAGAGCACGTGATTTGTAATCTCGGGGTCGTTGGTTCGAATCCGACAAGAGGCTCAAAAAAAAAGTGGATGTGTTGAAAGACGCATCCACTTTTTTTTTGAGGCACGGATTTTTTCGCTTTATAGTCCGAAGTAGCAACTGATGTATGCCATGTATTGGTCTTCTGCTCCATCCATTTTAGGCATGTTCATGCGGAAATTGGGTGCCAACTTTACGTATTTGCCAATCTTGAACTGTACACCGGCCATCCATGCGGATTCTTCCTTGGTTTCGTTCCAGTTGTCTTTGGAAGAAAGATTATCATAACGTGCATAAATGGAAGTGTTCTTGCTCAGATTGGCAGTGCCATAAATTGAAATACCGGACATGTCGTTGCCTTTTACATTACCATCGTTCTTGTAAAGATTGTATTCGGCACCGATAGAGAAGTTGTCGCCTTTGTAACCGATAAAGGTAGCCAGATTCTGCTTATTCTCTTTGTTGTTGTCTGCACCTTCGTTCAATCCGTAATATACGTGCATCGAGAGTCCTTTGACGGGAGTAAGGGTAGCTCCCAAACCGTACATCAGACCGTCGTTCTTCTGAATTTTCTTGTAACCTTCACCATTGACAATAATGGCATCAGCCGAGAGCCAATCGTTGAACTTGTATGCTGCAGAGATACCCAAGTCGGCACTGCTTCCGAATTTATACAAATCCTGGAAAGACTTCATGATGTAACGGTATCCCCAGAACTTTTCCTGCATATTGAACTGGGTAGTAGAAATAAGTCCCCCGTTCAGTGTCCAATTGCCTGTTTTCCAGGTAATCTGTGCATTTTTGATGTAAGCAATACGGTGATAGTCGTTCACGTCGTCCGATTGGCCGACATCCATTACTGCCTTTACCTGCAATCCTTTGCCCAAATCGTATTGATAGCCTAAATAACTGCGGTCCAATTCAAATCCCCGGTCGTCATTGTTTTGTCCGAATCCCGTATGGAAATTACTGAAAACTTGGATGATGGCTTTTCCTTTTGGTTCCTCTTTAGTTGATTGTTGTGCATGAGCTGAAATACAGCCGGCAATAGCGATACTTGCTACAATAAATTTTACTTTTTTCATTCTTTTAATCGTTAATGATGTTGCAAAGTTATAATTATTATATTACACTAACATTACAAAATGAATTCATCTTTATTATTTATGCAATATTTTGTTATTATGTGAAATATTTTACTATTTTTGTCGGTAAAATACATTTATTGGTTATGGTAAAGAAAATTACATGGTTAGTATGCTTGGCCTGTTGGCTTATGGCGCCGGCAATGAAAGCACAAGTTTCTTTCGGTAAGGCCGAAAAGTTCAATGACGACTGGAAGTTCATCTTAAAGGATGATCCGTCGATGGTGAAGAATGATTTTGACGACAGCAAGTGGAGGAAACTCGATTTGCCCCATGATTGGTCGGTAGAGGGACAATTGTCGCCTACGTTGGCCAGTTGTACCGGTTATTTGCCGGCGGGAATTGCCTGGTATCGCAAGACCTTTGAAGTGAAAGACGATGCCAAGCGTCATTATATCTATTTCGAAGGAGTGTACAATCGTAGTGAAGTTTACTTGAACGGACAGCTTTTGGGTAAGCGTCCCAATGGTTATGTGTCGTTCATGTACGATTTGACACCTTATCTTAAAGAAGGTGAAAATGTGTTGGCTGTACGTGTAGACCATAGCCGATATGCCGATTCGCGTTGGTATACGGGTTCGGGTATTTATCGCGATGTATGGATGATTGCATCGGGCGATACTCATTTTGCACAATGGGGGATAGGCTGGCATGCTACTTCCATTACGAAGAACCAGGCTACTGTAGCGGTAGATGTGGAAATAGAAAAGCATACAGCCGATGCCGAAAAGTTGGAAGTACGTGCTACTATGTTTGATGCCGATGGTAAGCAGGTAGCCAAACGAAGCATGACTGTTGGTAAAGCAGGACAAGGCATCACCAAGAAATCATTGTCATTGAAGGTTGCCAAGCCACATCGTTGGGATTTGGATACACCTTATCTATATACATTGAAAACCGAATTGTATAGTAATGGTACTTGTATTGACGCTTCGGAAACCCGTGTTGGATTGCGCACGTTGCAGTTTGATGCCAATAAGGGTTTTGCATTGAACGGTAATTGGATGAAGGTGAAAGGTGTATGCTTGCATCACGATGCCGGTGTATTGGGAGCTGTAGTACCCCGTGATGTATGGAAACGTCGTTTGGAAAACTTGAAGGCTATTGGTACAAATGCCATCCGTATGAGCCATAATCCACAAGCTCCGGTGCTTTACGATTTGTGTGATGAATTGGGATTTTTGGTGATGGATGAAGTTTCGGATGAATGGGAGTTCCCCAAACGCAAATGGGTAGAAGGATGGAATGTAGGTACACCCAGTTTTGATGGTACATATGATTTCTTTGAAGAATGGATAGAACGCGATATTACAGACATGGTGCGTCGTGACCGTAATCATACTTCTATCTTCTTATGGAGTGTTGGTAATGAAGTGGATTATCCGAACGATCCGTATTCGCATCCTATCTTGGATGGTGATGGCGCAGCCATCAATCAACCGATGTTTGGCGGTTATAAGCCCGATGCTCCGAATGCAATGCGTATTGGTGAAATTGCCAAGCGTTTGGCTGCTTGTATCCGTGCGGTAGACACTTCACGTCCTGTAACAGGTGCTTTGGCGGGTGTGGTGATGTCCAATCAGACAGCATATCCCGAAGCGGTAGATGTTGTGGGATATAACTATACCGAAAATCGTTACGATGAAGACCATGCCACTTATCCTAACCGTATTATTTATGGTAGTGAAACCAGTGTGAGCTTGAATTCATGGTATGCGGTCAAGAATAAGGAATTTATCTTTGGCCAATTCCTTTGGACAGGTACCGATTATTTGGGTGAATCGGGTCGTTGGCCTTCGCGTGGACTTTATACCGGTTTGCTCGATTTCGGTAGTTTCCCCAAACCTCGCGGTTGGTTCCGTGCTTCTTTGTGGAGTGACAAGCCAGTGACTTATATTGGAACTTATCCGATGCATCCACGGATGAAGCAAATGGGACGCAGAGCCTTGTCGACTGATGCTTGGGATATTTGGAACTATGAAGAAGGACAGGAAATCCGCGTGGTATGCTACACAAATGCACCGCAAGCCCGTTTGTTGCTCGATGGTAAAGTGGTAGGTGAAATGAAGCCTTATGACGAAGAAACGGGTGTTATTTATTGGGATATACCTTATCAGGCCGGTGAACTGAAGGCCGAAGGTTGTGATGCTTCGGGAAAAGTCTTGTCCCATTATATAATCCGTAGTTCGGAACGCCCATATGCCATCCGCGTACAAGCCGATCGCTATACTCTTTCTCAAGAGCCTGGTGTAGCTCATCTCACAGTAGAGGTGGTGGATGAACATGGTGCTGTTGTGAAGTTGGCCGATAATGAAATCACTTGCAGAGTAGAGGGACCTGCCCGTTTGTTAGGTTTGGAAGGTTCCAATAATAGAGATATGAGTGATTATACAGATAACAGCCATCGCATATATCACGGTCGGTTGTTGGCTTACATCCAAACTACCGGTGAGGAAGGAAAGGTTACTGTTAAATTTACTTCTCCTTTGTTGAAAGGTACGGAAGTGGTGCTTGATGTAACGAAAGATGGTATGCCTGAAGATGTACAGCCTGTGTGGATTCCCAATGGTGACCGTCAGATTTATGGAGAATTGTTCCGTCCGGCACATAAAGAAGGAAAGATGCCGATAGCCATCATTGCTCATGGATTTAATGGAACTCATCATCATGGTCGTAACTATTTTGAAACTTTGAAACAGTTGGGCTATATGTGCTATACATTCGATTTCCCTTGCGGCTCGGTGAACAGTAAGAGCGACAATAACACCATGAACATGTCGTTGATGGACGAACGGAACGATTTGATAGCCATTGTCAATTATTTCAAGAACCATCCCGATGTAGATGCATCGCGCATTGTGTTGATTGGTGAAAGTCAGGGAGGTTTGGCATCTGTCTTGGCTTCAGCAGCTATGCCGGAAGAAGTAAGTCAGTTGGTCTTGATATTCCCCGCTATTTGTATCCCCGACAATTGGAACCAGCGTTATCCTAATGTAAGTGATATTCCCGAAGTGACTAAGTTGTGGAATGTACCTATGGGCCGTCGTTTCTTTATGGAAATACGTGACCTTGATCCTTTCAAGGAAATGACGAAGTTTGAAAAACCGGTACTCATTGTACAAGGCGACAAGGACCCTGTTGTTTCAATGGAAGACTCCCAACGTGCTGTAGGATTATATAAGAATGCCCGTCTGCACGTAATTCCCGGTGCCGGCCATGGTTTCAAACCAGCTGAATTTACCGAATCGATGGAGCAGCTGAAGGCTTTCTTGAAGTGATAGTTTTACAAAGTTTGTTAATCGATTAGGACCGTTCATATACTTTTGCTTACTTTTGGAACAATAAATGATGATTAAGATGAACTATAATAGAAAAATTGAATATGGTTAACAATAATTGGCATAATCATGCAAGTTGTCGTTTACGGAAAGCTCGTCGGGGCTGACTGCCCAGCCCCTTGCCGCATGGCGTTCCCTCTGCAGATGAGTATTTATA
>JAFUNS010000022.1 GCA_017472925.1 Bacteroides sp.
AACAATATACCAATTAACACAACGTGTCATTTTGAGGAACGGAGTGACGAAAAATCTGTATACACACTTGTAAATGCGTACAGATCCTTCACTACGCTCAGGATGACACAATGGAGTGTCAACAAGTATATTATTCCCTTAGTTTATTATCCCTTTAATTGTAACATAAATGTAACATCTGTTTCACGAAATCGAAATAATTTCCATTCATCTTTGCAAAAGAATCCAGAAAAGATTAGTTTTGTACTATTAAATAGAAATAAGATGAACGATTACAGAATCCTTGTCGTAGACGACGAAGAAGACTTGTGCGAAATCCTCAAGTTCAATTTAGAGAACGAAGGGTATATAGTTGATACAGCCAACTCCGCCGAAGAAGCACTGATGATGAATTTGACCAACTATCATCTGTTTCTATTAGATGTAATGATGGGCGAAATATCCGGTTTCAAAATGGCAAGTATGATAAAGAAAAATAAAGATACTGCCCACATCCCCATTATCTTCATTACGGCAAAAGATACAGAAAATGACACCATTACGGGATTCAATATTGGAGCTGATGACTATATATCGAAACCTTTTTCCTTGCGGGAAGTCATAGCACGGGTAAAAGCGGTTATTCGCCGTACTGCCATAGTGAAAGAAAAGGGTAAAGAGGAAGAACTGTCTTATAAAGGGTTGTCGCTGAATGTCACCCAAAAGAAAGTATGTATAGACGGTAATGAAGTATCGCTTACCAAAAAGGAATTTGAAATTCTGCTCCTGCTCTTGCAAAACAAAGGACGGGTATTCTCACGGGAAGACATCTTAGGCAAAGTATGGAAAGAGGAAGTTTTTGTACTCGACCGCACCATAGACGTAAACATTACCCGCTTACGGAAAAAAGTGGGAGAATACGGTAAATGCATCGTTACCCGATTGGGATACGGCTACTGTTTTGAATGTGAATAATATTAATGAACAATGACAATCCACCTGCCTAAACACCTATTGTCGTTCAGCCGTCAGCTGTTCCTCTCTGTCATTGCCCTATTCGTAGCATTCGTTATTTGTTTCATCGCCTTCCAATATAGACGAGAAAAGGATTACAAGGTGGAATTGCTCAACACCCAACTCCAGAATTACAATGACCGGATGAGCGATTTCTTACGAATTCAGGATTCAATGGATGTAAACATGCTGAATGTGTATGTAAAGACACATCACTTGGAAGACTTGCGCGTTACAGTCATAAACAAGGAAGGATTAGTGGTATTCGACAATCTGCGTAAGGCTCCTTACCAGTTCAACAATCACTTAAATCGTCAAGAGGTTCAACAAGCGCTGAAACAAGGTAGTGGTTTTGCCATCAACCGGCAATCGGAAAGTGTGGGCGAATCTTTTTTCTATTCTGCCCAATACTACAAGGATTTAGGGTTGGTTATCCGTTCGGCGCTTCCTTACTCGGTCAGCCTGACCCGCTATCTGAAGGCCGATTCTCATTATGTGTGGTTTGCGCTTATCATCAGTTTGGTGTTGATTGGTATTTTCTATAGCTTTACCCATAAACTGGGAATGTCTATCAAACAATTGCAACAGTTTGCTTTGAAAGCCGACCGTAACGAACCCATTGATGCCGATATCCAACATGCCTTCCCCCGCAATGAACTTGGTGAGATATCGCAACACATCATACAGATTTATCATCGCTTGCATAAGACCAAAGAAAACTTGTATATAGAACGCGAGAAGCTGATTACCCACTTGCGCATGTCGCACGAAGGGCTTGGAGTATTCACCCAAAAGAAAAAGGAGATATTAGTAAACAACTTGTTTACTCAATACATTGACTTCATATCTGACAAGAATTTAGGTAGTACAGAAGAATTTTTTTCCATACCTGAACTGAAACCCATTTCGGACTTCCTCATGAAAAATAAGGAAATGAGTATGGCCGACGAAGAAAAACGAATGGCTTTTGAAGTGGAGAAAAACGGAAGAATCTTTGCCATAGGATGCATTATCTTTCAAGACGACAGTTTTGAAATATCCATCAACGACATGACGCAAGAGGAAGAAAAGGCTCGTATGAAACGACAATTGACACAAAACATTGCCCATGAATTGAAAACCCCGGTAAGCAGTATACAAGGATATTTGGAAACCATTGTAAACAATCCGGACTTGCCACGCGAAAGAATCAATGTATTTCTGGAAAGGAGTTATGCCCAAAGCAACCGACTTACTCATTTGCTACGCGACATTTCTTTATTGACACGCATGGAAGAAGCGCCTAACATGGCTGAAAAAGAATATATAGACTTAAAGCTGATGTTAAAAAACATCTTCGACGAAGTAGCGCTGCAATTGGAAGAGAAACAAATAACAGCCCGCAATCTGCTTCCCGATGATATATCCATTCATGGAAACTCATCCTTGCTATACTCCATTTTCCGGAACCTGACAGATAATGCCATAGCGTATGCCGGTACAAACATCAGCATAACCGTCAGCTGTTTCCGTCAGGATGAACAATTCTATTATTTCAGCTTTGCAGATACGGGAATAGGGATCGGAGCCGAACACTTAGGCCGAATCTTCGAACGTTTCTATCGAGTGGACAAAGGACGTTCACGCAAATTAGGAGGTACAGGATTGGGACTGGCGATTGTGAAGAATGCCGTATTATTACATGGTGGAACTATTTTTGCCAAGAACAATCCGGAAGGCGGACTTGAGTTTATCTTTTCCTTGGCCAAGGAATAGTAGCATAAGTCAGGACATAATCTGGATGGGTCATGAAGTCAACATAAATCATCGCCTCCTTTTCAGGACGATAGATATATCCCTTCACGCTTCCACCTTCCAAAGGATGACAAGGGAGAATGCGCAAATCCTTCAAAAAGTCAATGCCTTCCATATCAATCAGCTTGTACAAGGTTTCTTTGGCACACCAATGAACGAGCAAAGCATTCACTTCACTCTCGGCTTTTCGGATAGAGTCTTCTTCATCGGGACGGATAAACTTACTTGCTACCTTTTTCACTCTATCGCTATAACGTTCAATATCAATTCCTACATCTTCGTAAGGGGAATAGGCTACAGCTACATACCCTTGAGTATGAGAAAAGCTGATACCTCCACTACCATCTACCAGATAAGGCCTGCCCGAAGGATGATAGGCTATTTCCTTTTCCTCTCCTCCAAGCAATTCTTTAAGCAGTGCACGTACGGCCAGCCATTCCAGTTTCCGTTTGTCGGAAGTAAAACGAGACAGTCCTTCTTCGTAGAATTCAAAGTGGGTAAACAGGTTACGAAGTTCTTCGATGGTCTCTTCTATTTTCCAGACACCAACCATCAAATCAATCTTATGATATATGCGGAATAAAGCCATAGTATCAATCCATCACTACTTTAATCTTCAAGATACGACGGGCATCCATTTCAAGCACTTCAAAATGGAACTTTCCATAGTCCAACTTTTCGTGAAGTTCAGGGAACTCACCCTTAATCTCAAGTAGCAAACCGGCCAACGTATCGGCCTCGCCTTCTACTTCTTCAAACACATCGTTGTCGGTCTTGGCTATCTTATAGAAATCGGTCAACAAAGTCTTGCCCTCGAATACATAGGTATGATCGTTGAGCTTGACGTATGAACGTTCTTCTTCATCGTATTCATCGTTGATTTCACCTACAATTTCTTCGATGATATCTTCCATGGTAACAATACCCGATGTACCTCCAAACTCATCCACCACAATGGCAATATGAATCTTATTGGCCTGAAAATCGCGAAGAAGGTCATCAATCATTTTGGTTTCGGGTACAAAATAGGCGGCACGCACCAAAGTCTGCCAACGGAAATTATCCCCTTTACCCAAATGTGGAAGCAAATCCTTTATGTACAAGATACCCTTGATATTATCGCGCGAACCTTCGTAAACAGGAATACGTGAATAAGCATTTTCGACTACACATTTCAACACTTCGGAGAATGGAGTGTGAATATCCAAATCTACCATATCGAGACGGGGAGTCATGATTTCTACTGCTGTTTCTCCTCCAAAACGGATAATACCTTCGAGAATGTTACTTTCTTCCGAAATTTCGTCCTTATCGGTCAACTCAAGCGCTTGCGAAAGATCGTCTACAGAGATGTTGTAGTTCTTTTTGGACACGCATTTGTTGACTAAAAAAGAAGATTTTACCAACAAGGCCGACAAAGGTGAGAATACCTTACGAAGTACCGTCAAAGCCGGAGCAGCAAAACGGGTAAATTGTAAAGTATGTTGCGCTGAATAAATCTTCGGTATAATCTCACCGAAAAGCAACAATAAGAAAGTAAGGATTACAGTGATGACAATAAATTCCACAATCACCGAACCACCAAAATCAATCACTTCGGCAAAGAAGAAATTACAGAGCATAATGATGGTTACGTTCACGAAATTATTGGATATAAGAATAGTAGCCAACAATCGTTCTGAGTCGGCCAACAAATCCTTAATACGTTTGTCGGAAGGATGGTCTTCTTCTTCAATTTCATTCAAGTCGCCGGGCGACAGGGAGAAGAAAGCAATTTCGGATGCGGACAAAAAGCCCGATGCAAACAACAAAAGTACAGCCAATGATATGGCAACAATAGCCTCTACAGAAGGAGGCATAACGGTAACACCGTCAAACAATTCCGTCAAGCGGCATAAATACGAGTCAGGGTCCAAGGAATATAATTTTAGTTAGACATAGAGTAAATCTTAAAACGGCAAGTCGTCAGAAGGATTGCCTCCCACCGGTTGTTGGGTAGGTTGTTGTGGCGCAGGAGCAGCCTGTGCCTGCGGTTGTGAAGCGCTTCGCGGAGTAAGCATTTCCATATTGTCGGCAAATATCTCCACAATAGTACGCTTTATTCCATTCTGGTCGTCATACGAACGGCTTCTGATTTTACCTTCAATATAAAGACGATCACCCTTACGAACATACTTTTCGGCAGTTTGCGCCAAGCCTCTCCATAATACAATGTTATGCCACTCTGTGCGTTCGGGCACTTGAGTACCATTTGCTAATGTATAGGCTCTATCGGTAGTAGCCAACGAAAAAGTTGCTACTGCTACACCACTATCCAAGTATCTTACATCGGGATCTTTACCCACATTGCCAATCAATATGACTTTATTTACTGACATAACTTCTTTTTCCGTTTTTTAAAGATTAGGCTCCAAAATTAGCGAAAAAAACTGAGATACCAAATTTGGTACCGCAAATTTATGCAATTCTTTTATAGGTACCCGTTGGAAGCCTTTCATGGGGTATGTTTCTTCGGGTAAAACCAATTCATAAAAGTTGGCATAAATAACCCGATGCGAAAGCACGTGCTTTACTCCTTGCTTTACCAAACGAAGAACACGATGGTTTCCTCTGGACAAAACGTCGTGTTCCTCCCCATGAAACGTTGTTTTACCAAACACTTCTTCTATCTTTGTAAACAATAGCTCAGGCTTTTCGGTGATATCCTCATCGGTTTCAATCAACGGAAACTCGTAGAGATTTCTCCAGATATCATTGCCGGTCCTTTTATTTAAATAGGTATACGCACCCATGCGTACATATATATAGTTGAAATAGCGGTTGGTTACCTTGGTTTTATGCTGCTTAACGGGGAGGTCATCGACCTTTCCTTGTTGAAGGGCCATACAGCTATCGGACAACGGACAATCGGTACAACGGGGTGCTGAGGGGGTACATTGCAAGGCGCCAAACTCCATGATGGCTTGATTGTACAACGAAGGTCGGTCCCGATCAAGCAATTCGGATGCCGCTTCGGCAAACTGTTTCTTTCCTATCGTCGAGTCAATTGGAGTATCTATGCCCAACCAACGGGAAAGCACCCGATAAACATTGCCATCGACTACCGCATAAGGCAATTCATAAGCAAAAGAACAGATAGCAGCTGCTGTATATTCCCCTACCCCTTTCAAAGCTCTCACTCCCTCGTATGTATCCGGGAAACCACCTGCTTCGGCCATACTTTTAGCAGCCGCATGCAGATTACGGGCACGCGAATAATAGCCCAGTCCTTGCCAACACTTCATTACCTCATCTTCGTGCGCTTCGGCCAATGTATACACATCGGGAAAACGTTGTACAAAACGTTGGTAATAATCATATCCTTGGGCCACCCTTGTCTGCTGAAGAATGATTTCGGATATCCAAATAAGGTATGGGTTCCTGGTATGTCGCCAAGGCAAATCGCGCTTGTTTTTGTCATACCAACTTATCAATATATTTGCAAAACGGCTCATCATTCCTAATTTTTCCACAAAATTACGCGAAGAAAAGCAACATCACGATATTTTTCTAAAATTTCTTTGAAATATTTTTCTTTAAGCTACAGAAAATCTGTATATTTGCAGTCCGAAAATTGAAACATAACGTATAACAACTAAATAATAGAATAAAATGACTAAAGCAGATATCGTAAACGAAATTACGAAGAAGACTGGTACTGACAAACAAACAGTGCTCAATACCATCGAAGCATTCATGGAAGTAGTGAAGGAATCTTTGTCTGAAGAAGAAAACGTATATTTGCGCGGTTTTGGTAGCTTCATCGTAAAGAAGAGAGCTCAAAAGACTGCCCGCAACATCTCAAAGAACACTACTATCATTATTCCTGAACACAATATTCCGGCATTCAAGCCGGCCAAGACTTTCACTTTGTCAGTGAAGAAATAAGAGAGAAACAATAATTTTAGTATTAACCCTATAAATTTTGAAGCTATGCCAAGCGGAAAGAAGAAAAAAAGACATAAAATGTCTACTCACAAGCGTAAGAAAAGACTGAGAAAGAACAGACATAAAAGCAAATAAACATTTGTAGTCTGTGTGAGACAACAAATAAAGAACAAACCTTGCAAAGCAACAATCGCCTTTCAGGTTTGTTCTTTGTTTAAGCAACAATTTAAAAAGTAAGGAAAAGTGACCAGCGAACTTGTAATCGACGTACAGCCCAAAGAGATTTCCATCGCGCTCATGGAAGACAAAGCGCTTGTGGAATTTCAGAAGGAAAGCCAGACGGTTTCTTTCAATGTGGGCAACATGTATTTAGGCAAGGTAAAGAAACTCATGCCCGGCCTCAATGCATGCTTCGTGGATGTAGGTTTCGGTAAAGACGCTTTTCTTCACTATCTTGACTTAGGTCCACAATTTCATTCTTATCAGAAGTATCTGAAGCAAGTAGTCAGCGACCGCAAAAAACTTTATCCCATGGCGAAGGCTTCCATGTTGCCCGATATCGACAAGGAAGGAACTGTATCGAATACCCTCCAACAGGGACAGGAAGTCATCGTACAAATTGTAAAGGAACCCATCTCGACCAAAGGACCGCGTCTGACATGCGAACTCTCTTTCGCCGGACGCTATTTAGTACTTATCCCCTTTAACGACAAGGTTTCCGTATCCTCAAAAATTAAATCGAGCGAAGAACGTGCCCGCCTGAAGCAATTATTACAAAGTATCAAGCCGAAGAACTTCGGTGTGATAGTACGTACCGTGGCCGAAGGTAAAAGAGTGGCCGAGCTCGACGCTGAGCTGAAAGTCTTGCTTAGACATTGGGAAGAAATGATAACCAAGGTACAAAAGCATGATAAACTACCGACATTGGTACACGAAGAAACCAGTCGCACGGTAGGTATGCTACGAGACCTGTTCAACCCATCGTACGAGAATATCTATGTAAATGACGAAACCGTTTTCCACGAAATCAAGGATTACGTATCGCTAATCGCCCCTGAACGGGCAAACATCGTAAAGCTCTACACCGGGCAACTTCCCATCTTTGACAACTTTGCCATTACCAAGCAACTGAAGTCCTCCTTCGGAAAGACCATCTCTTACAAGAGCGGAGCTTACCTCATCATTGAGCATACCGAAGCCATGCACGTAGTAGACGTAAACAGTGGTAACCGTGCCAAATCCGCCAACGGTCAGGAGGCTAATGCTATGGAAGTAAACTTAGGAGCAGCCGACGAGCTTGCTCGCCAACTAAGACTTCGCGATATGGGTGGCATCATTGTTGTCGACTTTATTGATATGAATTTGGCCGAAAACCGACAGAAACTTTATGAACGCATGTGCCAAAACATGCAGAAAGACAGGGCGAAGCACAACATTCTCCCTTTAAGTAAGTTCGGTTTGATGCAAATAACACGCCAGCGCGTACGTCCTGCTATGGATGTTACTACCGACGAAACCTGCCCCACTTGTTTTGGTAAAGGTACTATCAAATCGTCCATCCTGTTTACCGACACGCTGGAAAGTAAAATTGACTACCTGGTCAACAAGTTGAAGATAAAGAAATTTACCTTGTACATCCACCCGTACATCGCTGCCTTCGTCAACCAAGGCCTCGTTTCCATGAAACGAAAGTGGCAGATGAAGTACGGATTCGGCATCAAGGTTATCCCCGATCAGAGCCTTGCCTTCCTTCAGTATAAATTTACTGATCCGAAAGGAGAAGAAATAGACATGAAAGAGGAAATCGAAATCAAATAATAAGAAAGGGAGTGTTCAACAAGAAAATCACTCCCTTTCTTTTTTTACATTAAATCAGAATGGTTATCTTTGTCAAAAATAAACAATTTATGATAACCGAAGAACTTCAGAAACTATACCAACAACATACAGGCGTTATGCCCGAAGCTATTGACGAAATGCCGGCTTCAGGGTCAAACCGCCGCTATTTCAGACTAACCGGTGTACAGAACTTGATTGGAGTATATGGTACTTCGATTGAGGAAAACGAGGCTTTCCTCTACATGGCCGAGCATTTCAATAAGAAAAACTTGCCCGTACCACAAGTAGTTTGCGTTTCGCCCGACAAAGCATATTACCTGCAAGAAGATTTGGGAAATACTTTATTATTTAATGCTATAGAAAAAGGAAGAGCTACCAGTTCTTTCTCTGAAGAAGAAAAAGAATTGCTCCGCAAGACTATCCGCCTGCTTCCGAGCATCCAATTTGCCGGAGCGGATGGATTTGATTTCAGCCATTGCTATCCGCAACCGGAGTTCAACCAACGCTCTATCCTTTGGGACTTGAACTATTTTAAGTATTGTTTCCTGAAAGCAACTGGTTTAGAGTTTCAGGAAGATAAGTTGGAAGATGACTTCGTAAAGATGAGTGATGTATTACTACGTAGTTCGTCGGCCACCTTTATGTATCGGGATTTCCAAAGCCGTAATGTCATGATTAAGGATGGTGAACCTTGGTTTATCGATTTTCAAGGCGGACGTAAAGGACCCTTCTTCTACGATGTAGCCTCATTCTTATGGCAAGCCAAAGCCCGTTATCCTGAGACCCTACGCAATGAATTGTTGGATGAATACATCAAGGCCTTATGCAAATACAAGCCTGTAGACCGCGAGTATTTCTTCAACCAATTACGTCATTTCGTACTTTTCCGTACCCTGCAAGTTTTAGGAGCTTATGGATTCAGAGGTTATTTTGAAAAGAAACCGCACTTTATTCAAAGTGTTCCTTTTGCCATTGAAAATCTCCGACAATTGTTGCGCGAAGATTATCCTGAGTATCCCTACCTTTGTTCCGTTCTTCGCGAACTGACCGATATGAAGCAATTCAAAGATGAACTTCAAAAACGCCAACTCACCGTTAAAGTCATGAGTTTCGCTTACAAGAAAGGTATTCCTTATGATCCAACCGGTAATGGTGGCGGATATGTATTCGATTGTCGCGCGGTGAACAATCCCGGTAAATACGAACGTTACAAACCTTTTACCGGACTTGACGAACCTATCATCAAATTCTTGGAGGACGATGGCGAAATCTTCCCATTCCTTGAACATGCATATGCTTTGGTAGATGCCCATGTAAAACGATACATAGAACGAGGATTCAGCAATCTGATGGTATGTTTCGGATGTACCGGAGGCCAGCACCGTTCGGTATATTCCGCCCAACACATGGCCGAGCATCTGAATGAGAAATTTGGTGTCAAAGTAGAACTGATACACCGCGAACAGAACATAGAACAAACGTTTGAAGCGAAGTTATGAAAGCCATGATATTTGCAGCAGGCTTGGGCACACGCTTGAAGCCACTGACCGATACAATGCCCAAAGCATTGGTTCCTGTAGCTGGTAAACCCATGTTAGAACATGTAATATTGAAACTGAAAGCTGCGGGATTCAACGAGATTGTTGTCAATGTACACCACTTTGCCAATCAAATCATTGAATTCCTAAAAGAGAAGAACGACTTTGGCATAACCATTCACATCAGCGATGAAACGGATTTATTGCTCGATACGGGTGGCGGAATCAAGAAAGCTGCTTCCTTCTTTACAGGTAACGAACCTTTCTTGGTACACAATGTCGACATTCTTTCCAATGTAGATTTAAAAGCATTGTATGAATATCATTTAACCAGTGGCAACGATGCCACTTTGTTGGTCAGCCCCCGCAAGACAACACGCTATTTGTTATTCGACCATGCAAACCATTTGTGTGGTTGGATAAACAAGGAAACGCTACAAACCAAGCCCGAAGGTTTTATTTACGCTCCAGAGAAGCTACAGGAATATGCCTTCAGCGGTATACACGTCATTTCTCCCAACCTATTCAACTATATGGGAGAAGAATGGACAGGCAAATTCCCAATTATGGATTTCTATCTACAAACGTGCCACAAAGCAGCGATAGGTTGCTACGCCAAAGAAAGTCTACAGCTTATAGACATCGGCAAGCCGGAAACATTGGCTTTAGCCGAAAAACACATCAATGCTTGAACATACGATCCATCTCGCGTCGGTCATCTTTTTCCTTAAGTGACTGACGCTTGTCGTATTGTTTCTTACCCTTTGCCAAGGCTATGACCAATTTAGCCAATCCCTTTTCATTGATAAACAAACGAGTGGGTACAATGGTAAAGCCCGGATTCTTTTCGGCATCTTGAAGTTTACGAAGTTCCTTACGGCTCAACAACAGTTTGCGTTCACGACGTGCCACATGATTATTATACGAACCATAGAAATACTCGGCTATATGCATATTCTTTACCCAAAGCTCACCTTTTATGAAATAGCAATAGGTATCTACCAAACTCGCCTTTCCTAAACGGATGGATTTAATTTCCGTACCCGTAAGAACAATTCCGGCAGTATAGGTATCTATAAATTCGTAATCGAACGAAGCACGTTTATTCTTAATATTTATGTTAGCAGCTTTCATCAATTCAATATCAAAGAGAGTTTTGTAAACAATGTAGAGATCAGCGCCGGACAAACAATGATGATAACGGCTATAATCAATGAATAGCGTGTCAAATTCTGTTCATCTACTTTCATGAGAATACGAGCCCCTTCGTATACCACAAATACGGTATAGAATTGCAATATCCAATGAAGGATGGAAATGGAGAACAACCCACTGATTATTTCCAAGGCGAATATCACTACCATGGAATAACCCACAAACTGGCGATTTAGTTCAACCTCGTCTTCACGACTCAACAAATTCTTTCCAACCATATTCGATAGATAAGCAGCCAAGAAGAAACCACCAAACAATGAAATAAAAGTTGCACAACAATTCCTCATGGCCAAGGTAAACGCATCGTTTGCTTCGGCTGTATTTCCGAAGAAAGAACCTATGAACACAGCCAATCCACATATACCTATCAATGGATAGACAAAATTATTCAAAACCTTTTGCCCTACCGCTTCCTTGCCGATTGTTTCCCACGCTTTGGCAGGAGTTGATATCAGCAATACCATTCTATTGAACAACTCTTTATAATTCACAACGTTAACCTCTATCTATTTGATTAATGGAGTGCAAATATATAAAAAATCCTCTACTTGATAACAAGTAGAGGATAAATATCACTTATTTTATAATTAATATAAGTCGTTAAAGGAGAATTTAGATGAAGTAGTCTTCAATTCACCATTAGCACCGGTAGCCACTACTGTAAGAACAATTGAGTCACCACGATTCAACTGGTTATAAGCTGGATCGTATTGTGGAAGTTCGAAGCTAATCATCTCGCTCATAGAAGTATAAGCTGCAGAGTTATCTTTTGAATAATGCAACTTGGCATACAATGTATCGTTTGATGCACCTGTGATATACATATTGAAATCATTCAAGCTTGGAGTAGCATTAGGAATCTGAATGCTGAAAGATACATTGGCAAAACCAGATCTTACCCAAGGCTTTTCATTACCTGCACCCAAATTGATAAACTTGTAATCACCTTTCAATGTATCAGGATTCATTGTACAGCTCTTATAAGGGATATAGTTATATACCTGAATACCTGAAATATTATAAGAAGTCTTACCTGCTACAAATTCTTCAGCCAACTTGATAGCAACCAAAGCACGCTTGTAATAACCACCATCTTTCAATTCCAAAGAAGCAAGTACATCTTTTGTAGTAGGAATGTAAGTGATACCCGATTGGTCACCCACCAAAGTAGCTGCTCCCATATAGCTGTCTACTGTTACATATTCATACAAATCATAGCTTGTACCTTCTTCACTGTCCAAACAAGAACTAAAACCAAACACTGATACTAACGCAGCGAACAACACTGCCCATTTCATTTTCTTCATCTTTTCTAATCTAATTTTTAATTGTTTGCAAAGTTACATAAAAAGAATGAGCTACACACCATCTAGCCCATTTTTTTAAATGTTTTAGGAATAAATGAAAGAAGTGCTAAAATACTGCACGTTCTTTTCAATCTTTAACAATTATTAATTATCCCCTTTATTTAATAGTAGCGAACTGATCCAAATGCTCATCCACATATTCAGCTATTTGAGCCGTCACCAGTTCTTCCATATCCATGAATTGTTCTTCCAAGTCATCAAAAGCCTCGTATTGTTCGTACATGGCCATGAATTCTTCATCATTGCGTTCCTTTTCCAAATCCTTGCGATTGGCATCATAGATTTCTTTGGCCGCATAAACCAATTTGGAGAAATTCTTTGCACCAAAAAGACGCATGGCCTTGGCAAACGGATTATCGAAAATATAAGGACCATATCCGTTTTGGATGAGTTGTACAAATCCGCCTTCGTTCACTTCTTCACGAAAGAAATGATAGCCCAACAACGAGTGTTGATGGCCATTGAGAAGTGGCATCGTCTCGCTATTGATTTCACCTCCCGTTACTTCCAGATACCTGTCTATAAACACTTTCAAGAATCCGTCCATCCCTTCCTCGGCTCCCTTGCGGAGGGCTTCATCCGTTACTTCTATTTTATTTGCTTCCATATCTGCTCGATACATTTAGGTTTGAAGAAATAGTACGTCGTTTTACGTTTCATAAAACGACGTTTTACCTCATAGAAAACGGCGTTTTGCAATCTGTAACTCATCGCACTTTATCTGGCAACAAAATTATGCTTTTTATTGAAAACTACCAAGTATTTTTGGCAACTCCACTTTACAATTTATCAGGTTTACCTCTTTTTATTAAAATTTAATATCAAAAAGTGTTGCCCATGTAATTGTAGAAACGAATAAAAAGGTTATCTTTGTAGGCGATTTGGGCACATGCCCTTTTCACTTGTGGTTACGAATACATTTTTATCACTAAAACTTAAAGAATATGGTTTATTCACATGAAGTTGAACACATGTGTGTTGTAAAGAAGGGTCCTAACCATGGACCGGCTCCAATTCCTGAAGAAGGTAAGTGGGTAAAGTCAAAAGAAATCAAGGACATCTCAGGTTTGACACACGGTATTGGTTGGTGTGCTCCTCAACAAGGTGCTTGTAAGTTGACATTGAACGTGAAGGAAGGTATCATCCAGGAAGCATTGGTAGAAACTATCGGTTGCTCTGGTATGACTCACTCTGCTGCTATGGCATCAGAAATCCTCCCAGGCAAGACAGTTTTGGAAGCATTGAACACTGACTTGGTGTGCGACGCTATCAATACAGCTATGCGTGAATTGTTCTTGCAAATTGTTTACGGTCGTACTCAATCAGCATTCTCTGAAGGCGGTTTGATGATCGGTGCAGGTTTGGAAGACTTGGGTAAAGGTCTCCGTAGCCAGGTAGGTACTTTGTATGGTACATTGGCTAAGGGTCCTCGTTACTTGGAAATGGCCGAAGGTTACATCAACCGTATCGCCCTTGACAAGAACGACCAGATTTGCGGTTATGAATTCATCCACATGGGTAAGTTCATGGACGAAATCAAGAAGGGTACAGACGCTAACGAAGCTTTGAAGAAAGTAACAGGTACTTACGGACGCTTCACAGCTGAACAGGGTGCAGTTAAACATATT